>CAZRBG010000026.1:0-70379 GCA_964598225.1 uncultured Pirellulales bacterium | reverse complement strand
CATTGCCAGAAAACGTTTGCTCAACGGAAGTTAATACTTATGGAAGTGCCATTCAGTACAGGCCCCTTCTTTTATGATTGACTATTGAATATTAAAGAACACAGACGCTTTTGGCCCGACGACAGCGGGCTAATCTTCAATAGTCAATTGTCAATGGTCAATTAGCAGCCGCACGGTGCAGCTCGATATCGTCAAGCAGCAGGTTGCCGGTGGCGCCGGCCCCCTGGACACCGATCGCCAGACTGCTGACGGTCCGCAGATTCGTGCCGACCGTCGCCAGATCGACAGGCCAGCGATGCCACTGCGGGTCGGCCAGATCGCTCGCAGCTCCGTTGTAATTGACCTGCACGCCGTTGATCTTGACGTACAGTTGGCCGGGCGTATTGGCCGGATCACCATAGAACCACAGAGATAGAACGGCAACATCGTTGGCGGTCCAGTCCTGCGCCGGCGCGAAGCTGCGGACAATTTCCGAGATACCCGCCGTCGTATTATTGTACGCCATCGGCGCCGAGAGGCGGCCGCCATGCACTGTGTCGCTCTCCATAGAAGCTCCGGTGACGTAACCTATCGTTGAGCCGTTTGCATTCGGATTGTCGAACCCGTCTGTCCACGCTACATAGACCAGATTGCTGCCGGGCTCACCGGCGGGAATGTCGTTGTAAGACTCGAAATTCTCAACGATGCCGAAATCGGCCGTGGTGAAGCTCCAGGCGCTGCCGATCCACGGACTGTCGGGATTGACGGCGTTGACTTCGTCGACACGCCAGTAATAAGTGCTATTCCACTCAAGCATTCCGGGATCATAGGTCTCGTCTCCAAGCTGTCTGCTGCCTACGTACTCGGGCGAGGCCTTTGTGGCATTGGCCACTGCATCGGCGTCGCTGCCGAAGTAAACCTCGTGAGAAGCGGCCGCGAGACCCGGACTCCACTGAAGCAAAGGCGTCTGGGTTACATCCAGGGCACGATTGGCCGGCTTGGCGCCGAATGCCTTCATAGGCTCGAACGGCGACAGGTTCGTGCCGGGAATGACGGTCCGCTCGGGGACGTCGGGGCCTTGCCAGGCCACCTGGCAGTGGTCGCCGCCGCCGCCTTCTTTCCACAGCGCCATAATGTAGTACTTCTCGCCGCCAACCAGCGGTATCGGATCCGACTGCTCTTCACCGGAGCCCCAGGCGCCGAAGCCGGACCAACTGCTCTCCTGGGCTATCAACGCCGCGTTACTCGGGTCATCGTCGGTGCTGAGCCACAACTCACCCTGATCGTCGGTGTTAAGCCAGAACGTGTAAGCGCCCGTGGTCGGGACGTAGAGCCAGGCTTCGATTCTTGCTCCGTACTCGTCGAGGTCGTCGCCGTTCCATGAGAAGCTCTCTACGGTTTCCGTTACAGTGGGGTTGTTCGGGAATCTCACATCGTTCTTCAGGGCGTTCAAATCGGTGGTTGGGATATTCTCCCATCTGTCCATTACGGCCGTGCCCAAGTCGGGCAGAGTGGTCGTGAAACTCCAGACATCACCCTTAACCGTCGTGGGTGGATCGGACTCATCGACACGCCAGTAGTAGGTCTTGTTCAATTCGAGCGTACCCGGCTCGAAGCTCGTAGTAGCCGAAGGCGTACCCACGGCAGCGTTGTTGACGTCTTCAAAACTCTCGCCGAAGTAAACCGTGTGCAGTTTTGAATTAAGTCCCGGCGACCAACTGAGCGTCACTTCAGGATCGATAAAGCTGGCGCCGTCGGACGGGCTCGGCTGGTAGGCGCTCGTGGGGGGAATCGAGAAGCTCCACACATCACCTCTCCAAGGGCTGTTGGGCTCGGAATCGTTGACTTCATCGATCCGCCAATAGTAAGTCGTTCCCGGAACGAGGCCGTCGGGGAAAGGATATCCGACAAAGCCGGCAATTATAAGCTCTTCGGTCTGGTTGCCCCGAAATGTGGCGCCGGCGTTGTTAGCGTCATTAACATCAGCAAAGTTGTCTCCCACGTACACGTCGTGCGAGGCCGCTTTAGCGCCCGGCGACCAACCGAGTGTGACCCATGTTTGCTCGTGTATCGCACCGTCGGCGGGACTCGGCTTGTTAGCCCAAAGAGGTATCTGCGCCGGCGTGCAGATCGTAAGCGTATCGTGCCCCGATGCGGTGATACGAACGCCTTGTACCGGCACGTCTGTCTTTACTACATAGCCGTATGCCGTCTGCCCGCCAACGTTAACTCCTGTGCTGGCATAAGGCTCGCCGCCGCTCGTCAGTGTGAGCGCCTCTCGCAGCGAACCATCGGCCGCGATGGCCTCAACGGTGCCGTCGTCATTGCCGTTTCGCTCTAACACGAAGATCGTATCGGTCAGGAATGGGAAAATCGTCTCCTGGAAGTCGATACCGTCGATCGACGATATGTCATTACCTCCGCCCACTCTGAACAGAAAGTTGTCGGCTTTCGAGCCTACATCGCCGGACTTCGGGTTCGACGTACCATTGACCGTCGCAGGCGGAGCGGGATCCCCTTCCGGCCACATAGTCTCAACACCGTCAACGACGTACCAGCGCGTCGTCGTACCCAGAGCAAGGTCTCCATCGGCAACAATATATTCGGTTCCCTCAAATCGAAGGCTGACCAGCGCATCGTCGGCCACCGTTATATCGGCCAAGCCAACAAGCTCATCAGCATAAGCGGACGTGTAAACGACCGCCGACAAAAGTAGCATGGGAAGAATCACTTTCCTGGACATGGGAGTCCTCCTTTCAATAAAGGGTTGATAATGTACGGGGTTTTATCCCATTTGGTTGATTTGGCATTATCGTGATTTGACTCGGCTCCTGTTCTCAACACCTGCCTACCTGTTTATTGCGGTATTCACGTTCAAGAAGCATGCAATTCCGGCGACTTTCGCCTCTATCACATTATCGTCCGAACTTTCAACCCGATCCACCAGAAAGCAACATTTCCATCCAGTGGAAACCGCCGGATATACCAGCTTTACGTCTCATAATGTAACAAACAACCCGCCCTGAGGCAAGAAAAAACTCACTCTCAGTCAAAGGGCGAAAAAGCCTTTGTCATGACTGTGGTTTTCTGTTATAGTCGATCCTTATATCAAAGTTGTGTGTTATGCAGGGTTGGGAGTCGATCCGGCACACTGCGGATTTTTTACGAGAACGCGACAATAAGGAGAAAATTGTGAAAACGAGAATCAGCATTCTGATGTTGGTGCTGGGTTGTCTGATCGCGATGTCAGTCTACGCAGCCGAAGAAGGAACCACAGAAACAGCCGCGGAATCGGCCGAGTCGGGCGCAGTGCCGGCCCCGGAGGAAGCCGCTAAAACTGTTCCGCTCGAAACGGAAATGCAAAAAGTCAGCTACATAATCGGCACTCAGATCGCCCGCAGCATTAAGTCACAGAACATCGACGTCAACGTAGATTCGCTGGCTCAGGGGATCAAGGACGCCCTCGCAGGCGGCGAGCTGGCGCTTAGCCAGACTGAGATGAAGACGGTTTACGGCGCGTGGCAGCAGAAGATGAAGGCTAAAAGAGCCGCAGAAAACCTGGCCAAAGGCAAGGCATTCCTGGAAGCAAATAAGGCCAAAGAAGGTGTGAAGGTCACAGACAGCGGTCTGCAATACAAGGTAATCGAAGAAGGAACGGGCGAATCTCCCACAGCAAGCGACAAAGTCAGAGTCCATTACCGCGGCAGGCTGATCAACGGCCAGGAATTCGACAGCTCTTATAAGCGCGGTGAGCCCGCCGAGTTCCCCGTCACCGGTGTAATCAAGGGATGGACCGAGGCGTTACAGCTTATGAAAGAAGGCGCCAAATGGGAATTGTACATACCGCCGGAGTTGGCTTACGGCACGCAGGATAGACCCGGCCTGCCGGGCAATTCGACCCTGATCTTTGAGGTTGAGTTGCTTGAGATTCTCGACGAGGAATCACAATAATACAATTGACTATTGATTGTTGAATATTTGCACGTAAGTGCCGAGCCGCTGCGTGGCAATTCGTCGATAACCTGTAGGGTGGGGCTTGCCCCACCTTTAACGCTACGCAGGGTCCGATCTGGTGGGGCAAGCCCCACCCTACAAATGCTCGACGTGAAAGAGAGAATTCATGAGGCGTATTCGGGGACGGAGAAATTGCGTCGTGAGTTGACCGACGACGCAGCGGATAAATATTTTGCCGCACTGGACTCCGCGGGTTCCGCCGATCCGGCTCAACTCGACATCGCTCGCACGGCGGCTCAGTCGCTACTCAAAAAGGAGTTGCTAAGCTCCGCTTCGGTTTCCGCCGTTAGCGGCGGAAACGTCACTGACGAACGCTCGACGGCGGCTGTCGCGCTGACATTTGATTCGGTTGTCAGGTCGCTGCAAATTCCCGAACCTTCCGTTCAATCCGGGCCGGGAGCGTTCGGCCTGGCTCTTAGCGCGGTGGTCGGCGCGGTACTGGGGATGCTTGTACTCACTCCGCTGTTTCAACTGGCATTTGAGATGTCTGATCTTGGCACAGTCCTTGGCGGGCCTCTCGGCGCGTTCATAGCGGTTCCGATCGTACAAAGGGTCGGCCGCAGCCGCATTATACGAAGGTTGCTGCGGCGGCGAAGAAAGACCCGATATGACCGTCAAAACCACGAGCAGGTCGTGCGGACAGTTATCGAGCAGTGGCTGAACTCGGCCGTTGCCCTGCTGGCGTTGCTCTGCATTTACAAATCGCAGCCGGAGGAGAGCGGCCTTGCCGACAAGGAAGCAGCGTTCCGGCGGATCGGAGGGCACATCTACTCTCTGCATCGAACCGCACCCGACTCCCTGCCGGTGGCGGCTGATGAATTGATCCAGGAGGCACGAAACTGCGGTTTCGAAGGACTCAAAGGCTCGCCCGCGTTCCTGTCGGCTGCAAAAGGTGAGCAGGACGTGATAGAATGGACAAAAGACCTGGTGACAAAATACGAGGCTTTCGGCGACGTGGCCGAGGGCGACAAGGTCAAAATCGAGCGAAAGCCCGTCGTTTTTGACGGCAACGTGATGGAACGCGGATTGGTAAGGAAGCTTCGAGATAAGTAGCGATATGAGCGATTCGAGCATCCTGGCGATAGATTTCGGCACGACGAACTCTTACTTCTGTAAGTGTCCGGCGGGCCAGATATCGCCGGTCGGTGTCGATTTCGGCTCCGGACGCGACGGTATCCCGACCGCGATCCTCTATCGCAAGGACAAAGAGCCGCTGGTAGGCAATCCCGCACTGCACGAGTACGGCGAATCCTCGAACGAGCAGCGCGAGCGATACCGCCTTTGCACGCAATTCAAACCCGATGTGACGACGAGCAAAGAAGCGGCTAAAAACGCAGAGGACTTTCTGCGAACCGTTGTGGAGCAATCGCAAAAGCAGCACATCGCCCTCGATCCGGAAAAACACGAAGTAATCATCGGCGTTCCCGCCGAAGCCGAGGAGATATTCCGGACGAAGCTCAAAGAAATCGCCAATGCCGCCGGATATGGCGATGTAAAGCTCCTGGACGAACCCAAGGGCGCGTTGCTTTCCCATCTTTGGCATAAGGACTTCTCACCGGACGAGGCTCTGAGAGGCGTGCTGATTGTCGATTTCGGCGGCGGCACATGCGACTTCGCGTTTCTGCGCAGCTTGGAGGAAATCCACTCGTGGGGCAATATGGAACTTGGAGGACGTCTATTCGACGACCTGTTTTTCCAGTGGCTGTTGGACCAGAACACCGGGGCATTGAGGCAAATCGAAGACTCGGGAGACACTTATTATGTCCACTCGTATTTGTGCCGGGAGGTGAAGGAATTCTTCTCCCTGACAATGGCGCGAGACCGCGGCGAAAGTGTCAACAAATCCGTAGGACGCTACGGCAGCATAAGGGATATGACCTGGAAGGGGTTTCTCGGCAGGGCCAAATCTTACAAACCAAGTCCGGCGTTCGCCGATCATTTGAAAAGACTCGGTGTCGATTCCGACAGGCTTCTCCGCCCTGCCGAGCCGATAGACCTGATAGAATGGTTCCGGCGATCGCTGAAGCAGGGATTGGGCGAGAAAAAGTTCAAAACTGACGACATCTGCCGCGTCATACTGGCGGGAGGCAGCAGCCAGTGGCCTTTCGTTTACGACGTCGTTTCGGAGACGCTGGGACTCGAGCAGTCGAAGCTCATGCGGAGCGACCGGCCATACGCCGTCATATCAGAAGGTCTGGCCATCCTGTCGCCGCTTAAGCGGCAATTCGAGAAAACGCGGGAGCAATTGAGACAAGAACTTCCAAACTTCTGCCGAACCAAGGTCAGACCGCTCGTTAGGGAGACGACCGAGGCTTACGTCTCGGACGTCGCAACTGACATCACGCTGGAGTTGTTCGACAAGAGAATCCAGCCCGTCCTTCAGGAATATAGAAACAGCGGCGGTTCTGTCGCCTCGCTCAAGAAGCAAGTGTCCTCGACGGCAAAAGCCTTCGAGCCGGAACTGAAAAAAATTCTCGACGACAGAATGCAAACGCTGAGGCTGGGATTGCCCGAGCAGGTCCGGGACCTGCTCACCGGCTGGATCGAATCTCACGGCCTGAGCATAGGAGATACTCAAATAGAGCAAGGCAGGCAAATCTCGCTCGGCAGCGACGCCATCGGCTCCGGGGCGCCCGACCTTTACGGCGGGATCATGGACACGGTCGGCTGGTTTGTGGTCGGGATCGCAGCGAGCATCGGCGCCATGCTCTGCGGCGGCACGGGTACCGCGATTCTTGTCTCAGGCCCCGTCGGACTAATCGGCGGCGCCATACTTGCTCTGGTAATCGCCTACCTGACGGTCCGGCACGGCAAAGAAAAGGCCGCCAAGCTGGCCGAAAACTGGGACGCTCCCGCCTGGGTAATCAAACGCGCACTGACTCAATCCAAAATCCTTAAAGCCCGCGAAGCATTCCGCTCCCAACTCGAAGAAAAACTGCGCCAGGAAACAACACCCCTGCAAGACGAATTCGAGAGCCGAATCCGAAAAATAACCGAACTGCAAATAGAAAGCCTCTCCGAAATAACCCAGCTTTAGAACGCACCCCGTAGCGAGGGCGTCCCGCCCTTGTAAAAACCGGAGAAATTCTATGAAAAGTGGAATAAAACCGTAACATACTGTTCTTCGTAAATTTTCTTCGACACTCGTTTGTCTTCTTTACATGTTAATTGTAGTGATAGTGTAGTGAAAATATCAAGCAGTATGGGCTTAATAGTTCAGAGGTCAATCGTGGAAGCAACAACTATACAAGTCCGTCTGGATAGACAGACGAAGGAACAGGCACAGAAGGGGTTCAGGACGCTTGATATTTCTATGTCCGAAGCTATCAAGCTGTTCCTCCGCCAGGTTGCCCTGCAGAGAGGCATACCCTTTGAAATCAAGATACCAAATGACCTCACAGACAGGACTCTGAAAGAATCTGAGGAAGGAATAGACCTGCACAGGGTATCAAATGTGGATCAACTTTTCGAGGAGCTTGACTCTGATCCTTGAACGAACCGGCTCTCATTCGGAATTGTTCAGATAAAGCCTGTCTTGCTTTTGGAGAACGGGTAAACGTAAGGCTGGGGCTTTGGATATTGGTGTTGACATTTGTATCTTCCCGGCGTAGCCTTTGAGCATGCCAGAAAGGCCGGAATCATAACCTCTTTTATCTGGCCCCTTTTGGTTCCTTGAACTGATGATGGATAATCAGGCTACTGACGAAGAAATGATGGCGAGGCTGGGCCGGGGGGATATGTCGGCTCTGGGTGAGTTGGTGCGACGACATCAGGGCCGAGTTTTGAAGATTGCCTACCGGACGCTTGGCAAATGGGATCTGGCCGAGGATGTCGCTCAGGAGACATTCCTTCGCGTCCACAGAGCTGCTCGCAGATACAAACCGAAGGCCAAATTTACGACATGGCTGTACCGTATCGTTGTCAATCTCTGTCTCGATGAAAAACGCAGACGAGCCCGAAACGGGATGTCTCTTGAGAATGCCGCTTTCGACGCACCGGGGGAGTCGGATCACAACATTGCCGAGAGGAAAGAGATCGTACAATTAGTCAAAGCAGCGGTCGATAGTCTGCCCGAAAGGCAAAGGATCGCTCTGGTCTTGCATCGATACGAGGGACTGAGCCACGGCACGATCGCAGAAATCACAGGCTGGTCCGGCTCGGCGGTGGAATCGCTGTTGGTCCGGGCTTATGCAAATCTGCGAAAAAAGTTGAGCAAAATGCAATATCTGGCCGAATAGTCCGCAGTTTTCGCGGCCGGCAATCGTTTAATTGACAGGTTTTACAATGAAACATTTGTCTGAAATCGAATTCATCGAGTATGTAGCGGGCAATTTAGCCGAGGCCCGCAACGCAGAGATTCGAGAGCATATAGCAGCATGCGCGCACTGTTCTCAGCGCGTTGAGCAGATGCAGAAGCTCTCGGATACGCTGGGGGCGTGGGAAATCGAGACCGCGGGGCACGGAGTGGCCGATCAGGTCCCCGCTCTGGCGCAAGAAGCGAAGGACAGTGAGACTGCGGCAGTACGGGAGCATATAGTAAGGTTCATGCCGCAGCTATTGCGCCTTGCAGCCTCGATAATCATCGCCATAGGCCTCGGCCACAAGCTCGGCGAATACAGCGTAGAGGGCGGAGAATCCCAAATCCCATACTCGGCCGAGAAACCCGAATATCTGGCCGCTCTCGGCCTTGAATGGTCCAGTGGCCTGACCAGGCTGGTGCTCGAAGAACCCCCGGCCGAAACGGAGGGCGAACAATGAGCCGCAAGAGAACGGCCATAGTTGCTATACTTGCGTTCATCTGCGGTGTAATCGCATTCTTTCATGCCCGCTCAACCGCTCTAAGCGGCGGAGAGTCGGAACAATGGCTAAGCGATGCATCGAGCTCGGCCCTGGCCCTGGAAGAAAAATTCGACAAAGAGATGGACGGGCTGGTAGCAAAGCTCGTGGCCGAACAGGAATCTCTCGGATCGACGCTTGAGGATCCCTGCACACCCGATGAGGCTGTCATGGAACAGGCCGAGAAAGTCATCGACGCTCACGAGCGCCTGATGATGCGAGCGGGCGAGCACATAGTCAGACTTCGCGGCAGGCTATCCGCAGGCAATCGGGAAAAGCTAATGCGCCTCTGTGCTGAAGCCGTGAGAGGGCCGGTACGTCGGTTGAAAGGGCGCGGCGGCGGACGCGGCCGGCGAAACGGCACCGGCCGGGGCTACGGTTACGGCCGTCAGGGACGCGGCCGCGGAGGAGCAGGTGGGCGACTCGGCATGCGCCGTGCAATACGCCAAAGACTGGCGAACAGCCTGGAGCTTAACGAGAGACAAGTCCGCCTGCTGAACCGGGAGAATACTGACTTCGCAACAGAAACCGCCGAATTGCGCGATAACCTGCTCGACGAAAGGGCCAGGCTTTTGTCAATGTTCGAGGATTCCGACACCAGCGGCGATCAGTTATTGCGGCAGATCGAAAGGCTTCTAGCGGCGCACAGCGCTATCGAACGCCGTGTTGTCAGGCACGTACTCGTGCTGCGACCCTATTTGACAGGCGAGCAGCAAAAGTGGTTGATCGGACTGTGCCGGAGAAACATAGAACCCAGAAGCTTGTAAACAAATGGATTCCTGCCTCCGCAGGAATGACAGTCTTCACTGAGGCTGCAGAATGGTGCGCAGTTCGCGGGGATGCACGCCGAGAGAATCGGCAATCTCACGCATGGTCATCGTTTCCCGCGCTTTGGCGCCCTGTTTTTTCAGTTGAGATATTGCCCGGGACAGTTCAATTGCCTCGTCGCTGCAAAACTGTCTTAAGGTCATCCGCCCCATCCCTCCGCCGGTCCGACCCGGACCGTGCTCTGGTCTCTGGTGCTGTTCGGTGTTATTCTGCTGCTCGCCTGCACTGTCAGGTTGGTTATGGCCGGCGTCATTCAGTAATTGCTGCCCGGTCCCCTGACCTCTGCGTAAGCCTGCGCCTCTCCCGGAGCCCTCTCCTTCCGGATGTTTGAACGTTTCCTTCCAGGCAATGAGAGAGGAGAAAGGCGGCACCTCAGCGGCCGAGCCGGTGTATAGAACCGCACATATTACAAGAGCGGCAAGCCATTCGGCTCGAAAAGCCCAGGTCTTGCGGACTTTGCTCTTGAAATAACTCAAGAGCACCTTCCAGTTGAGATAGATGTGTATGACAGAGGCGACCACGAATGCAAGGCTCAGCCAGATGTGCACGGCGACCCACTGGTCCTTGTCGTGACCCAATACAGTCCAGGAAGTTTCCTCGGCAATCCTGCAGGAAGGCGCAATAAACAAAACAAGCCCGGTAACAACCATCAAAATGAATGAAAGCCCTGCCAAAACGGAAGTAAATGCCGGCAGATTGAATGATTGCTTCGTATCGCCAGCCATACTCGTTTCTCCCTGGAAACTCCACGCATTTTTAGTAGTCAAAACAACACTTCGACAACTGCTCTACTTGTTGAACGCACCGGCTCGAACTCTCCTGCGGAATTATTGCAGGGTTTTCGCACCATTTTTACTCGAGGCAAAAATCGTCTCGGCCCGAGGTACTTCTGGCGTTTTTCCAAACCATTAAGTAATATGTCCTCATATTATAACCGAGCAGGACCCCGTAAGAAAGCAGGTTACACAGGCTAATGGTGTAAGGAGATATTTATGGAACGAGCGCAGGTAAAACTCGACGTGGAATACGGAATGGACGTCACTTTCGTCACTTTCGAGGACGAGAAGATTCTCGACGAAGGGCAGATCACCAGGCTCCGGGAGGCCTTCGAGCCGATCATAGAAAGAAACGGCAATCATAAGCTGATTTTGAATTTCACCAATGTAAGGTTCATGACTTCGGCAGTTCTGGGCCTTCTGGTCAGAATCCACAAGAAGGTCGCGGAGATGGGTGGTACGATGCAACTTTCCAATCTGGACTCGAATCTCCGCAGAGTGTTCGAGATCACGCAATTGACCAGGGTCTTCGACATAACTTAGTTGGCGGTTGATGGTTGGTAGTTCGTAGTCTATGAACAACCAACGCATAACTCAGATATGAACGCAGTAACTCTCAAGGATGCTTCCAAGTCTTTCGGCGAAGTCCGTGCCGTCGATAACCTTAACGTGACTGTTCCGGCCGGAAGTATTTACGGCTTCCTGGGCCCCAACGGCGCCGGCAAGATCACGACTATTCGTATGATAATGAACATCCTGCGCCCCGACAGCGGGCATATCTCGCTGCTTGATGATAACTCCACTGAGCAGGCCAAAAGCCGAATCGGCTATATGCCCGAAGAACGCGGGCTCTACCGCAAAATGACCGTTCGCAAGGTACTCACCTACTTCGGGGCAATCAAAGACGTATCGAAGGCCGATTTGTCTCGGCGCGTGCCTCAGTGGCTGGAGCGACTCAACCTTGGAGAGTGGGCGGACAAGAAAGTCGAAGAGCTGTCGCGAGGGATGCATCAAAAGCTGCAATTCGCAGTCACCGCAGTCAATGAGCCGGAGCTGCTAATACTCGACGAGCCGTTTTCAGGGCTGGATCCAATCAATACCGACCTGCTCAAGGGTATAATCTTAGAAATGCGTAAAGAGGGCAAAACCGTCATTTTCTCCACGCACGTAATGCACGAGGCCGAGAAACTCTGCGATTCCATCTTGTTGATAAACAAGGGAAGAGCAATCCTAGACGACAAGCTGGCAAATGTTCGCGCGCAGAAAAGCTCCCGCACAGTCTCTGTCGAACTCGACGGCGACACCCATTTTGTCGGCGATCTTGCTGATGTCGAGAATGTGGAATCCGACGGCAGCCGGCTGGAGATAACTTTGAAAGAGGGCGCCGACTGCCAGCAGCTTCTGCGGTCGCTGATGGAGCGGGCGCGCGTTCGGGCGTTCGAGTTGAAGGTGCCCTCGCTGCACGAAATATTCGTGGACTTGGTTGGAAAGAGCGATGCGGAAAATTCTTAAGGTAGCCCAGCGCGAGTACATCGAGACCGTCAAGACCAAGACGTTCATCTTCATGATACTGCGACTGTCCTCCGGCACGAAAATCTGGATTGTCGAGACACTTCTGTCGATAATACTACTGGCGGCCTGTGTGCTCGGTGCTGTGTGGATAGCTGCAAGGGTCTTCAGGACCGGCATTCTGATGTACGGCAAACGCCCCGGCCTGCGAGAAGTCGGCAGGTGGCTTAAGCAGGTCTGACAAAACGAATACTGTAGGGTGGAGCTTGCCCCGGCAGGTCCTTAGCGGTGAAACCGGCAGCCTTGGCTAAACACATATTTACTCCACCCAGTCTGATGAGCTATGACGAAAGCTATCACAAGAGTAATTGTAGCAACTGCTGTCTTTGCCGTCTTGTGCGTTTTAGCCGCATGGCTCGCGCCGGCCGGGGCACAAGGGCCCGACGCTGCCGTGTGGTACAGCGTCATCCCCCCGCTGCTGGCTATTGTGCTGGCTTTTCTTACGCGCCACGTGCTGCCGAGCCTGGGAATCGCCATCGTCGCCGGCGGCTTGCTCAGCGGGGTTCCGCAGGCCCCGCTGAGCGCCGCGGCATGGTTCGAAGGCTTCGCGACCTCGACTGATCACGTTACGGCAACTATTACGGATCCTACCTATCTGCAAATCCTCGCGTTTATCCCGCCGATCTTCGTAATGATCGAGATACTCATCGCCTCGGGCGGCTTTCGCGGGATCATCATCTGGCTCCTGCGGTGGATAAAGGGCCGAAAGTCCGCCCAGGCCGCAACCGCTCTTATGGGTATCCTCTGCTTCATCGACGACTACACGAACGCCATCGTAGTCGGCTCGATGATGCAGCCTATCACCGACCGCTTCCGCATCAGCCGGGAGAAGCTCGCCTTTCTCGTCGACGCCACCAGCGCCCCGATCGCCGGCCTTGCCGTAATCAGCACCTGGATCGCATACGAAGTGGGCCTGCTAGGCCAGATAGGCGGCTCGCTCGGCATCGGCAAGAGCGGCTACGCCATGTTCTTCGACGCGTTGAGCTTTCGCTTCTATTGCATGCTCATGATCGCCTTCGTATTCACACACATCATCATGAGACGCGACTTCGGCCCGATGAAAGCCGCCGAAGAGCGAGCACAAACCACCGAACGAGAGGAAAACTCGACGCAGCCCTCATCTAGCATCGAGAAAGGCCGCGCGATCAACGCCCTGGTTCCGCTCGCCGGCCTGCTGCTGTTCCACTTTACGGGCCTCTGGCTCGACGGCACAACGAAACTCAAAGAGGATATGCAGCAGTGGCAGGCTCAAAGCCGGACTACCCCCGCAGAGCAGATGCCGGAAAAGCCCGTTGATATCGAAACTCTCTCACCGGCGAGCCTGACCTACTGGCGCGAGGTCATCGGCCACGCCGAGAACACGCCGCTAGTGCTCGCCTGTGCATCCTTGTTCGGCCTGACGCTGGCTCTGATCTTCTCGCAACTGTTCGGAAAGATCAGCCGGGCCGTGATAATTCAGTGTTTCAAACGCGGCGTTCGGCGGGCGATGATCCCGTTCGTGATCCTGATTCTCGCATGGTCGCTCAAAAACTCCTGCGACGACCTGCGAACGGGCGAGTTCCTCGCAAACATTCTCGCCGGCCGGATTCCGTCCTATCTGTTCCCGCCGCTTCTGTTTCTCGTCGCCTCGCTGACGTCGTTCGCCACGGGAACGAGCTACGGCACGATGGCGATCCTGATGCCGACCGCCATCCCCATCGCCTACGCCATCGACGGGGGCACTTACGGCCTGACGACCATGATCAGCCTCGGCGCCGTACTCGACGGCTCGATCTTCGGCGACCACTGCTCGCCGATCTCCGACACCACGATCATGAGTTCCATCGCAAGCTCCTGCAACTTGATCGACCACGTCCGCACCCAACTTCCCTACAGCCTCTTCGTCGCCGCCATCGCCCTGCTATGCGCCTACGTCCCCAGCGCCCTCGCCCTGCCGCCCGCCTGGAGCCTCTTGATCGCCCTGACAACCATGCTCGCTATCTTCGTCGCAATCGCCCATCTCAACAAACAGCGGTCAATCCGCCTTGAAAAATATGTCTGACCTCATTTTCCTCTCAATGGGGAATCGAGGAGAAAATTGCTCATCTTTCTGGAGTTTTTGTCGCCTGAGGTTTGGAATTTTTGTTTGCCGGGTTGCCTTGAGTTCTGGTGTGGGTTGTTCGTTTTGAAGCTCTGTTTCTCAGCATGAGGCTTGCCGTTTTTTATCGAGCCTACGATGACTTCATCGGTCATGTCGAGGAATAGGCCATTTTCCACGACTCCGGGCAGGTTGTTTATATGCTTGGAAAGCAATTTTGCATCGTCGATTAGTCCGAATTCGACATCAATGATGAGATTTCCGAGGTCTGTAACGACGGGCCCGGCTTTACTTCGGTCCGGCCGCAGCGTTGTCTGTCTCCCGAGTTCCTTGAAAAGATGCTCGACCAGTGTCACTGCCTGCGGGATTACTTCCACGGGAACGGGATTTTTCTCGCCGAGCTGAGATACCATTTTCGCCTCACAAACGACAATTATATACCGCTCGGCCATAGCGGCAACGATCTTCTCTTTGGTCAGGGCCGCCCCCTTGCCCTTGAGAAGATTGCCCTTCGGGTCCACCTCATCAGCCCCATCGACTGCAACATCCAGATGAGATACGTTCATGGGATCCAGAGTTGTAATGCCGTATCTTCCGGCCAGTAGCTGTCCCTGGAACGAAGTGGTGACGGCGGAAATTTCAAGACCTTCGTCCTGTATGCGCTGTCCGAAATACTTGATGAAATATTCAATTGTAGAGCCCGTACCCAGTCCGATTATGGAGTTGTCCGGTATCTCTTCTACGGCTCTTTTCGCCGCAAGCTTTCTGGTTTCTTCGGTTTCCACTATGAAGCCCCCCGTTTTGCTATATCGTATCTGCTCTTCGCGCCAGATAACCTAAGAGAATAACCGCCACAAGGGTTACCAGCAGTATCCAAAAGAGGGCGTTGAAGGCTTTTTCGGCAGCCTCTTCTTCTTTGACCTCGGAGATCGTCTCCACTTTCGGCTCCGGCCGTCGGGGCGGAGTTGCCGAAGCCAGGAGAATGGCGAATATGAACGAAAAGAACAAAATCGGCACCCAATAGATGCCCAGAAACGCCGGCCCGAAAGGACTAATCCACAAGCCACCCGCCCACGCGGCCAGGAAAACCACGAGGAAGAACACCCACATGCTGGCCCAGGGACCGGTCTTTCGCAGGCCGATCGCAAAAATCAGCGTAAACAAAAACGCCATTAACAGAGCAAATAACAACTCAGCAAGAAACATGTCTATTTCTCTCAAATATATACCATGCGCCGCGAATATTTATTCGTAGAAAGGTTTTTTATCGCAGCGCATGGCCTTGATTCCCGTCAGTTAACTGCTGAAGAACAATTATCCGGTCTTGACGGGAACCTTCTTGGATTTAGTCCTGGCTTCCTGGCTTTTCGGCATTTTCACCGTCAGGACGCCGTTGTTGAATTCCGCTTCCGCCTTTTCTTCGTCCACCTCAGCCGGCAGATCGACGAGACGGTCGAAGCTGCCGTAAGAGCTTTCCATACAATAGTAGTCCTCTTCCTTGGTCTCTTCTTCCTGCTTCTTCTCGCCGGAAATTCGCAGATTGTCCCGGTTTACAGTGACGTTGATGTCCTTTTCCGACATTCCCGGCAGCTCGGCCTCGGCGATCACCGACCCGTCATCTTCTTTCACATTCACAGGGGGCAGGTAAGCACCCCTCACCCGCTCCATTTCGCGGAAGGGACTCAGCCAGAAGTCGTCGAACAAACGGCCCAATTCTCTTTCGAACGGCGTAAACGATTCACCTCGTCTTCGCAGTCCTCTCGGTCTTCTTAAGCTCGGTAGTGCCATGATAATACTCCTTTCAAAACAAAACTCACATTTTCCAATCAATAAACTATATGTGTATATCCAATCGGCGAACTCTGTCTATGGCGCGCTATAATACGGCCAATTGAACGTGTCGTAGTCGTACGGACTCTGGTAGGGATAACTGACCGCCAGGTTGTTGACCACTTCTTTGGCGCCGCCTTCGTAAGCGTTATCCTCGGCCGCCTGGCGTTCGCCGTAGGTATCTACGGTTCCGGTGAGTGTCACAATTCCGTTATCGACATCTACGGTTACATCATCTTTATCCACGAACGGACTCCACCAGATCTGATTTTTCACATCCTCGCGGATTTGCTGATCCGGTTTCCAGGTCCACTCGTGCTCGTAACTGATGTTATTGACCACGTCTACGACGCCCTGGACTCCTTCGGCCACTCTCTCGGCCTGAGTCTTTTCCCATGAGGTGTTAACCTTGCCGGAGAGATAAACGATGCCGGAAGACGCCGATACGTTTATATCGAATCGTTCGACGTAGGCATCTTTGAGCAGTGCCGTGCTCACCCGGCTCTCGAGGTTTTCGTTTTCCGGAATGACATCAGGACGCACCTTGATATTGTTCCGGACATATTTCACGCCGGCAGTGTTTTTCGCATCGCGTTCGGCGGCCTTCTTCGCTTCCAGGTTATTGACTACGCCGCTTAAAACAACAACGCCCTCTGTCGAATCCACGTCAATATTAAAAGAGTAAACGCGCGGATCGTACACGAAGGAATCTTTTACGGCTTCTTCGATCTCTTGGTCGCTTCGCGAAGTGTACATCCTCGTGCGTCGCATTTCATCCCGCGCCCACCACTGAACTTCAAGATCCTCGGTGGTGACGTCATCGACGCCGCCTACCCACGCGTCCATGCGTGCCTGGGTCTTTTCCTGAGCGCTTCCTACCGAGCCCGAGAGAATAACCTCTCCGTCCTCGACCTCGACTTCGATCAGCGCGTCGTCCACCTTAACGTCGTTGGCAAGGCGTTTCTCGACTTCCGTCCGGATTTCGTAATCGGGCCTCTCAGCCTTGTATTCCACCGTGATCATGTTCTTTATATCGCGCACGCCGGTCACGCCTTTGGCAACCGTCGCGCAGAGTTCTTTTTCCTGCCATGAATCCACGGCGCCCGTGAGCGTAACAACGCCGTCGTCTACTTTTACCTGAACCTCGTAAGCCTCGGTCGCAGGATCGTCGAGCAATGCTCCTCTCACGTCGCTTCGCAATTGCACATCCGTTTTAGAAACGGCCGGGTCAACATCGATTCGATTCACAACCGCACGTACTCCGACAACCGCTTCGGCGACCTTTTCCGCTCGCTCTTTCGCGCGAATATTGCCGACCGAGCCGCTCAGCGTCACTACGCCGTCTTCGGTATCGACGTCGATTTGATTCGAGGAAACAGCCTGATCTTTCCAGAATTCGCCTTCAATGGCGCCGCTGATCTCGCTGTCTTCGATATCCTGACCCTGGGCCCAAAGCTGTCCCGATGCTGTTGTAAACACCAAAAGCATCACACAGCTTACAAGGGCCAACATACTCTTCTTAAATGTATCTCTTACTCCAACTACCATAGCAACCATCCTTTCTCAAAAATGTGGCAACTCTTGCTAATTTCTTTCCTGTCACCTAAGAGAAGCTCAACCTCGCGTGCTTACCGTCACGGCATAAATTGCCCCGATATTCCTAAGGCGCGCTATAATACGGCCAGTCGAACGTTTCGTGATCGTACGGGCTTTGATAGGGGTATGTAACCATCAGGTCGTTCACGACGTCTTTTGCACCGCCTTCGTAAGCGTTATCCTCGGCGGCTTGTCTTTCGCCGTAGGTGGCGACTGTGCCGGTCAGGGTCACAACACCATCATCAACCTCCAGGTTAACGTCATCCGAATCCACGAACGGGCTCCACCAGAGCTGGTCCTGCACATCCTCGCGAATTTGCGGATCCGGCTTCCAGACCCACTCGTATTCGTAGGCTATGTTACTGACCACTCTGGTCGCACCTTTGACTCCCGCTGCTATTCTTGCGGCCTGAGTCTTTTCCCAGGAGGTGTCAACGTCGCCGGAGAGATATACCGTCCCGGAAGACGCCGATACGGTCAGGTCGAACCTCTCAACGTACGGATCTTGAAGCAAGGCCGTTTCCACGCGACTCTTGAGTTCCTCGTTCGTGGGAATGACCTTTGGCCTGACTTTGATGTTGTTGTCTACGTATGTGACGCCGACAGTGTTTTTCGCATCTTTTTCGGCCGCCTTCTTGGCCTCAAGGTTATTAACTACGCCGCTGAGAATAGTCCCGCCTTCGTTCACTTCAACGTCCACATTGAAAGATACCAGACGCGGATCGTAGACAAAGGCATCCTTCACGGCTTCTTCGATCTGGCTGTCGGTCCGGGAAGTGAACCGGTTGGCGCGCCGCATTTTATCGCGCGCCCACCACTCGACTTTCAGGCCCTCTGCGCTCACGTCGTCGACGCCTCCTACCCAGCCGTCGATACGAGCTTGCCTCTTCTCCTGAGCGCTGCCAACCGTGCCTGAGAGCATCACTTTCTGATTCTCGACGTCGACCTCGATCAGTGCGTCGTCAACTCTGACGTCATTGGCCAGACGCTGTTTGACTTCCTGTTCGATCTCGTAGTCGCTTCTGTTTACTTTGTAATCGATGTCGGTCCTGTTGTTGACGCCCCGGACGCCGGCCACGCCTTTGACGACCGTTGCGCTGAGCTGTTTCTCCTGCCATGAATCCACGGAGCCGGTGAGCGTTACAACGCCGTCATCGACCTTAACCTCAACCTGATAAGACTCCGTTGCCGCGTCGGCGATCAGGGCTTTCCATATAGCGGTGCGCAATTCCGAGTCCGTTCGAGAAACTGTCGGCCTGACCTCTATGCGATTGATAACCGCCCGCACTCCGACTACGGCTTCGGCTATCCTTGCCGCTCTTTCTTTCGCCAGGATATTGCCGGCGGTGCCGCTCAGCGTCACTATTCCATCGGTGGTTTCGACGTTAATCTGATTAGACGGAACAGCCTGGTCCGCCCAGAATTCCGCCTCTATAGCCGCGGTGACGTCCTTGTCTTTCATATCGCGGTTTTGCGCCAAAAGCCGTCCCGACGATGCTGTAAGCGTTAGGAGCGCCAGACAGCTTACAAAGGCCAATATCCTTTCCTTTAATCTATCTGTTACTCTAACTGTCATGGTAATCTTCCTTTCTCATTTCAATTACAATTAACTTTTACAAAGTCATTTCTCGCCGGCATTCTTGTCTCAGGGCCTAATCGTTGCCTAATTCCAGCAGGACATACTGACTGGCCTGTCCGCTATCGACTAACAGCAGGGCCTGCCCTTTTTCAGCAGCCTCGTTCATAGCCGACTTGAACTGCCTGACGTTCTCGACCTTTTCCTGATTGACCTTTTTGATCAACATACCGGGAGCGATCCCTTTTCGCGCCGCCATAGAGCCGGAGGCAACACGGTCCACGATAACTCCGCTTTCTCCCTCGAATCCGAAACGCTGAGCCAGTCTATCGGTCAGATTACGAACCGAAAATCCTACGATTGTGACTGTGTCGTCCTGCTGAGGCTGCCGCTGCTGTCGGCCGGCCAATTCCTCCGGCGACGGGCGTTTTTCCAGTTTAACGGTGAGCGCCTTGCGACTGCCGTCTCTCAGGATTGTAATATCCACTCTCGTGCCGGGTTTGAACTCGGCTATTCGGTTGCGCAGTCCGCTCGCCGACTCAATGGGCTTGCCTTCGACTTCGACTATTACGTCGCCTTGCTCGATGCCCGCTTTGTCCGCGGCGGATCCTTCGGTCACCTGCGGAATCAGAACTCCCTTGGTACCTTCCAGATCGAGAGCCTGCGCCATCTGGGCGGTCATATCCTGAGGCAGCACGCCGAGGTAACCTCTGACTACCTCGCCGTCTTCGATGAGCTGGTCGGAAATCTTCTTTGCCATGTTGGAGGGAATGGCGAATCCGATCCCAATATTGCCTCCCGGTCCGGCGATTGCGGTGTTGATGCCCACGGCTTTGCCCTGCAGGTTAATCAGCGGTCCGCCCGAGTTGCCGAAATTAATCGCCGCGTCGGTCTGGATAAAATCCTCGTAAGCGGCAAGCTGAAGGCCGCTTCTTCCCTTGGCGCTGACTATACCCGCGGTGACGGTGTGGCTCAAACCGAGCGGGTTGCCGATAGCCAGCACCCACTTGCCAACCTCTACTTCATCCGAGTCTGCCATTTCAAGCAACGGCAGGTCCTCGCCGTCTATTTTGATAACGCCAACGTCAGATTCCGGATCGGTACCAACCACTTCGGCGGTAAACGACCGGCCGTCCTGCAATTCCACGCTTATCTCTTCAGCGTCGGTGACAACGTGACTGTTGGTCAGGACGTAACCTTTTTCCGAGATAATGAATCCCGAGCCCTGGGCGGTTCGTCCGCGCGGATTCTGCTGCCGCCGGCCTTGCGGGGAACGACGACGGAAGAAGAAATCGAAGAAATCCTCGCCGAACGGATCGAAAGGCCTTCCAAAAGGCGATTGATCCATCGAGAAGCCTTGCTCAGGGGCCGGCATTCTGGCTTTTATCCCCACAACGGCGGGCGATGCATCCTCGGCAATCGAGGCGAAAGTCTCACCCAAACGCTCAAGAATGGCGATATCCTCCTGCTTCTGAGCGTACGCAGGCTGGGGCAGAAAGCCGATTAAAACCACTGCGAACACACTAAGTAAAGTCATTCTTGTTTTAACTTTTTCTACCATTTTTGTACTCCTTTCGTCCAATTATCATTCGAGTTAAAAGCAAACTACGTAGAAACCTACCAAACTGGTCGAACGACCGAAATCGGGGAATTCCTTCATCTGCTATGGGTAAAAAACTTAGAAGCCGATACTGAACGGCGATTCCACCTTTTGTCATTGCGAAGAAGCGCAGCGACGGAAGCAATCTCAAGTTTTGCAATAGTCACGCAGCCACGCGTCGTTTATCCTTGACAGTTGACGGCAGCGTCCAATAAAGTAAAGGAATGTTCATTTGCAAAACTCCTGCTATTAGAAAGGAACCGGCATGGTCAAACCGGAGAACAAACATGCCCGAACGTCAACGGGTATCCGCGGACTCGATACCATCCTCAACGGCGGACTGTCCGAAGGCCGCGTATTCCTCGTTCAGGGCGGTCCGGGCACCGGGAAAACGACGACGAGCTTTCATTTTCTGCGAGCCGGAGCTGCGGCCGGCGAAAGAGTGCTCTACGTATCTCTGCTTCAGACCAGAGACGAGATCAGCGACATCCTCAAATCCCACGGCTGGTCGCTCGAAGGCATCGACATGCTGGAATTACCCGAGAACCTGCAGGAGATCGCTACGTCCGAGCAGACAGTTTTCAGCCCGGCCGACATCGAGCTGGATGAAGTCACAGACAGCATTATAAAAGCCGTCGAAGAATATAAACCCCAGCGCCTGGTGCTGGACTCGGTTAGCGAGCTGTCGGTGCTTGTGGACAGCTTCTATCAGTTGCGGCGTCAATTGCTAAAGCTCAAGCGCGCGCTGAGTAAGCATAAGTGCACGTCGATCCTCACCGCCGGCGAGGCCAGAGAGCAGGACAACAAGTCCATACAGACCATCGTTCACGGAGTTATAATGCTCCATCAGCACGCCCCGGCCTACGGTCCGCCCCGTCGGCGCCTGCTGGTAACAAAGATGCGAGGAATGGTGTACATCGGCGGGTATCACGACTTTCGCATTCACACCGGAGGGCTGCACGTCTACCCCCGCGTCAGGATGCTGACCGAGCCGCCGAAACGCAAACCTCGAAAGATCGCCAGCGGCAACGAAGAACTCGACGCCCTTTTGGGTGGAGGTCTCGAAGAAGGGACCTCATGCCTGATCGTCGGCACCACCGGCGCGGGAAAGAGTACGCTGGCCGGCCTGTATGTCGAGGCCGCAGCGAAACGCAAAAACTCTGCCATGGTGCTCTGCTTCGAAGAGCACAAGCAGACGTTTCTCAACCGATCCAGAGGCCTGGGCATGAAAATACCGCAATACGTCGACGAAGGGCTTGTTGACCTGAGACAGATGAACATCGGCGAATGCTCGCCCGGGCAGTTTGTCGAGACCATCCGCCAGGCCGTGGAGCAAAAGGATATTCGGGTCGTGGTTATCGACAGCCTGAACGGTTTTCTTGCCGCGATGGCCGAGGAAGAGCAGATAATTCCACAACTGCACGAATTGCTCAACTACCTCGGCGGTGCCGGCGTGCTGACGCTCATGGTCGTCGCCACCCACGGAGTATTCGGCACGACCGAGACGGAGATCGACGCCAGTTACCTTTCCGACACCGTCGTATTGATGCGACACTTCGAGGCTATGGGCAAGATGCGGCGGTGCATCTCGGTAGTCAAGAAGCGCTACGGACGACACGAGATGACCATTCGCGAGGTCGAAATCGGAACCGGAGGCATTCGGTTGGGTCCGCCCCTGAGTGATTTTACCGGCGTACTAACCGGCACGCCGCGATACGAAGGCGCTCGCGAAAAACTCTTGAACGAACGAGAAAAGTAGATGTAAAGTGACTGATCTGAATACACAACAACAGCCTCAGGACGATCCGGCCGTACTCGTACTGACGCCGACCGGCAGGGACGCTCAACTGGTCTGCCGACTCCTGGAAAAGGCTGGCCTGGCGTTCATTTGCTGCGATTCGCTCAATGACCTCAACAAGCTGGCTGCCGAGGGCAAAGGCCCGGCGGTCATGGCCGACGAGGTCCTGGCCCACAACAGCCAAAGCAAGGAACTACTGGCGATCCTTGAAGCTCAACCCGAATGGTCCGAACTGCCCGTTTTGATCCTTCGAGGACACCGGCCCCGGGCCGACTGCGTCGAAGAGCTGGCCAAGAGATGGAGCGTCGAGGTGCTCCAGAGACCTCTTAACCCGCTGGAGTTCGTTTCCGTAGTTCGATCGACCGTACTGTCTCGCCGGCGGCAAATCAGGCTCAAAGAAACAACCGAACAACTTAAGGCCGCCAACAGGACGCTCGAAAAAACCCGGGACTCTCTTTCGGAAGCGCAAAAAATTGCACGATCGGGCAGTTGGCAATGGGATCTCGCACAGAACAAAATCCAGTGGTCGGAGGGGATGTACGGAATTTTCCATGCCAGTCCCGAAACGTTCGAGCCGACCTACGAGCGTTTCCTGTCATTAGTGCATCCGGAGGACCGGGACCTGCTCAAAAAGGCGATCGACAGCACCCTGCAGACAGGCGAAGTTTACGACATACACTATCGCGTCTCGCTGCCAAATAAAGAAGAACGCATATTCCGCTCACGCGGCAGAGCCATACACGATGCGGACGGCAAACCCGTGCAGGTATTCGGAACCACTCAGGACGTGACGGAAGGCGTGCAGCAAAAACAACTGCTGAGCGACCTGGCGCAAGACCTTGAGGATCAGGCCCAACTGCTCGAATTGGCCCACGACGCCATTTTCGTACACGATATGGAAGGCAGAATCATATACTGGAACCGCGGCGCCGAAATCACTTACGGCTATTCGAGAGATGAAGTCGTCGGCAAGATCAGCCATGAAGTCCTCAAAACCGTGTATCCTCATTCTATTGTAAAGGTTACCGGCGATTTGCTCGGCACGGGCCGTTGGGAGGGCGAACTGGCCCATACAACCAAACAGGGAGGGCGGATCGTGGTCGAGAGCCGCTGGGCCTTGCGCAAGAGTGAACAAGGCAAGCCAATCGCCATTTTGGAGATAGACCGAGATATAACCCAGAGAAAGCAGGCGGAACTGAGAATGATAGAAGCCCGCCGGTATGCCGAGAGCATCGTCGAGACCGTTCAGGTCGCTCTGCTGGTCCTCTCTCCGGAACTGAAAGTCCAATCGGCGAATAAAACTTTCTACGAGACCTTCTGCACAACTCCGCAGCAGACCGAAGGCAGGTCCATCTTCGATCTGGGCAGCGGCCAGTGGGATATCCCGGATTTGCGAGTGATGTTGCAGGAAATTCTGCCGAAGAATACGAGTTTCGAGGATTTCGAGGTCGAACGCGAATTCGAGAACATCGGACAGCGAACAATGCTTCTGAACGCGCGGCGGCTGTACCGTCGCAGCAGCAAAACGCAGCTCATCCTGCTGTCGATGCAGGACATAACGCCGCTAAGGCTCCAGCAACAGCGCATCCGCGAGGACCAGGAACGGATCGCGTCGCTGACCGAGGAACTCCTGATGACCGAAGAGAGAGAGCGGCGACGAATTGCCGTGGACCTGCACGATACTATTGGCCAGATTCTTGCCTTCTCGAAGCGGGAGATCGGCATGGCCCAGAAGACGGCGCCGGCTGAAGTATCGCAAAACCTGTTAAAAGTTAAAAATCAAATCAGCAAAGCCATAAAGCAGACCCGCGACCTGACTTTCGAGCTGAGCCCGCAGACGTTATATACCTTTGGGCTTGAGGCGGCGCTGGAGGAACTGGTCGAGAAGTTCTCCGAAGAGCACGGCCCGAACTGTTATTTTCACAGCGACGACGAGGACAAACCAATGACCGAGCAGTTGAAGGTGCTGTTATACCGATGCGCCCGGGAGCTTCTTACGAATATCGCTAAGCACGCCAAAGCGAAAAACGTGCATATTCACATAAAGCGAGCGGATACGGATGTCGAGATCATGGTTGCCGACGACGGCGAGGGCTTCGATCCGGCTATGCTCGAATCGGCCGCGAATTCGAAGAGATTCGGGCTCACCAGTATAAATGAGCGCCTCAAACGCCTCGGCGGGCAGTTCAGCATACAATCCAGCAAAGGCGCGGGATCCAAAGTCATGATGACCGCGCCTCTGGAAGTTACCAATATACAGGAGACTACGACATGAGTATCAGAATAATATTAGCCGACGACCACACCATACTTCGAGAAGGCTTGAACAGCTCTCTGCAAAAGAGAGAAGATATGGAAGTCGTCGGACAGGCCGACAACGGCATGGAGACCGTTGAAATGGCTAAGGAATTATCCCCGCACGTGATCGTTATGGATATCGGGATGCCCGACCTTAACGGCATAGAGGCCACCCGGCAGATACTTCGGGATTCTCCGGACGTCAAGATCATCGGCCTGTCCATGCACTCGGGAAAAAGATTCGTTACCGAGATGTTCAAGGCCGGAGCCAAAGGTTATCTGCCCAAGGACTCTGAGTTCGACGAGCTGGTCGAGGCGATTAACGCCGTGATGGACGGCAAGACCTACCTGAGCCCGGCGATCACCGGCGTGGTGGTGGATAACTTCGTCAAGGCCTCGCCGGAAAGTCAATCCTCGGCGTTTTCGGTTTTGACGCCGCGAGAACGAGAGGTCCTTCAACTTATGGCCGAGGGCAACGCGACAAAGCAGATCGGCAGGCGTCTGCACATCAGCCCCAAGACCGTCGAGGCCCACCGACTGAGGATCATGGACAAGCTCGAAATCGACAACGTGGCCCAGCTAACAAAGTATGCCATCCAGGAAGGCCTGACCGCTCCGGAACCATAACAGACACCACGGATCGATCGGCTGGGTGTGATGCTTCGCACCATTTTGTATCGTTATGAAAAAACTGGTAGTTTACGACTCTTTCTTCGGCAACACCGAGCAGATAGCCCTGGCAATCGGCGGTGCGATCTCTGCCGAGACGCTTAGAGTGGCCGACGTGAAGCCGGAGCAGCTTGCCGGATTGGACCTGCTGATCGTAGGCTCCCCCACGCGGGCATTCAGACCGACACCAGCGATAACAAAGTTGCTAAAAAGCATACCCGGAAACGCCCTGAACCAAACGAGAGTCGCGGCCTTTGATACCAGGGTCACAGACCAGGAATTAGCATCAGCACCCTGGATATTGCGCAAGATGGTAAAAATATTCGGCTACGCCGCCAAACCCATCGCCGACAGACTCGTCAAAAAGGGCGGCAACCTGACAGCTTCTCCCGAAGGCTTCTTCGTAGAAGGAACCGAAGGCCCGCTAAAAGAAGGAGAACCCGAACGAGCCGAGGAGTGGGCAAAAAGGATAATTACAGTTATATAAATGCTCCTGTGGCCAATGAGTTTCACACTTTAAGCTATATCTTATTTATTTTTACAACATGAAGATCAAAGAAGCAGGCATTAACATATCAATTCTGAATCCATTTGATTTGCTGAGCAAAGATGAGGTCGGTCTATCAAAAACCTTTGCTTATGTTTTAGCGAGAGAACCTGTAGCTTTGTACTCGTTTTTACACATTTTGGGCATCAAGACTCAGAATACTAGAAAAAATTTCAGAGCAACGTCCATTGAAATTGAACGAGTCAGAGAAGAAGGACGAACCGATATTGAGATAAAACAGCCAGGAAAGTTCCATGTGATCATTGAATGCAAAGTAAAAAGCAACAAAGTAAGGCAACAGCGTACTCAATACCTCAGATCATTTGACGATAAAAGCAAAAAGGTTCTCTGTTTCATTACGGGTGTGAATGATTTCAATAAAGAGATTTATGATGACATTGAAATACACAATTTAGGCTGGCTTGAAATCCTTGGCCTATTTGATAAGCCTAAGTTCAAAGATATTAACCTCATTCGTAATTTTCTTGACTTCATGAGAAAGGGATTCAATATGCGAGAGCAGAAGGAAATCTTGATACAAGATGTCGGTAATGACAGAGAAATAAGAAGATTCCGGGAATTCCAAATCTATAGAAGAGATGTTGTCTTTGGAAGTCCACTGTACTTTTCTCCATATTTCACACGAAAGGCTAACCAACAAGAGGGTGAAGGAATTTTCTATCTGTCGAAGATTCTGGGTATTCTATCTCTTAAACCACATAGCATAGAGAATTTCAGAGATGATTTGTGTGACTTTAGTGACAACAATGAAGAACTAACGAACAGATGGATGAGGGGAGTTAAATCCATAAATTGGTCAAATGATGCAGAGCGAGTCTTCACGTATTTTTTTCTTGATGAGCCATTGAAATTGAATAATCCGCTCAAGAAGGAAGGGACAAGGAAGAAGGGCAAAGGTAAAGATTGGATAGGGAGCCAGATACCCAAAAATAGGTGTGTGTCTTTTCTTGAGTTTGCTCGCAGAATGATTGATACAGACATGAACATTGCGCGTAACGGATGTGAATGATAGATCGGGAATGCTGAAGGAGTGTTTTATTACGAATGGACGTGATTTTTTGACGGGGCTTGGTTTGGGGGCAGCATGTAGGATGGGCAGGTTTCCTGCCCATGCGGTTTTGGGTTTGAAATTATGCTATATCAACAATATGGGCAAGCGAGTTTTCCATTCTACTGACTATTGTTTGTTTTTTCTTCGTGGTGAATCCGGGAAATTTAGGGCGGCGAATTCGCCCTGGTGCTCTTTGGCAGCTTTGTCGTATGCCTTTGCGGCCTCCACTTCGTCGTCGAAGCATCCGAGGTGCCTGCACTTGCCGTAGCGGCGTATTTGGACGTCCCATTTCTCCGTTTTCTTGTTGAAGCTCACGCCTTTGTACTTCGAGGATGGGTTCTTTTTGAAGTGTACGCGGTTGTAGCAGTTCTGCCTGTGTGTTGCCGTTCGCAGGTTAGCTTTTCGATTGTCGAGGCCATTATGGTTGATGTGATCGACGTACAAGTGATCGGGCAGATCGAGAATCTCGCGGTGCATCAAAACATGCTTCCGTGTGCGCTTGCCGACACGCACCGTCCTGTCTGCGTAACACGTGTTCCTGGTCTTATTGGCCTGCCATTTGTACTCGTTCAGATGCTTGAAATCGTCAGGATCGACGACAGCATATTGGCCCTGGGTAAGGGGTATCCGGCGAAAGGCATAGCCGTAGCGGAGGCGCCGATAGCAAAGCGTCAGAACTACAACGGGCCACGTCAGCCTGTCTGCAATCGTGATGGAGAAATTGAAAGTGATAACGACCACCCTCCGTGACCGGGCGAGACAAATCTGGAATCCAAACCACTGAATCAGAAACAAGGATGAATGATGGGAATCCGGAATTCAAGATGTTTTGATCATCCGAGACCTGGTGTTTTGGTATTGTTTGGAATTTTGACATTTGTGCTTCGAGTTTCCGTGTTTTGCAATTAGCCGAAACACGGCTCACCATAATTGGAGCTAACGGCACATTTCACTTGGAAATCTACAAAAATATAGACGCAATTTTGGCTGTAAACCCTTGAAATATCAGGAATAAGAGAATTTTTCAGCTTTTTTATTTTTGTCTGGAGGCACCTGCACAAATAAATCGAAAGTCGGGACCAATCGGTGCCCCTCATGGCTATTCTTGATAAAGAAGTTGGAGGAGAGTATAGTATCAACGATGGGTGGCAGCCACTGAGCAAACGTAGTGAGCGAAGTGGATGGTACTCTCAACTGGAAGCAAATATAGGAGAAACATTAGATGAATAGACGTGGATTTTTGAAGGGGCTTGGTTTTGGTGCGGCGGCTATGGCTGTACCGGGTGGAGGCGTACTGGCTCGTCAGGCATCGACAGCGAGCAGAAGCAGGCCGAACTTTGTGTTCTTTCTGATCGACGATATGGGCTGGAAGGATCTGGGCTGTTACGGCAGCGGGTTTTATGAGACGCCGAATATTAACCGGCTCGCGAGTCAGGGGATGCGGTTTACGGATGCTTATGCGGCGTGTCCGGTTTGCTCGCCTACCCGAGGCAGTATTGTGGCGGGAAAGTACCCGGCGAGACTGGGGATTACACAATGGATAGGCGGCAACAATAAGCCGACACCGTATCTGCATTATCTGCCGCTCGGAGAGGTGACTATAGCCGAGGCGCTGAAGAAGGGCGGCTATGCGACCGCCTTCGTGGGCAAGTGGCATCTGGGGAGCGAGGATTATTATCCGCAGCATCAGGGTTTCGACATCAATATCGGCGGCGACTCCTCGGGCGCTCCGCCGAGCTATTTCTGGCCCTATAAGAGGAGAAATCGGAGCCTGGACGAGCTTCCGCCGGGCGGACAAGAAGGCGAGTACCTGACGGACCGCCTGACGGATGAGTCGATCGAGTTCCTCGAAGCCAATAAGGATAAGCCCTTCCTGCTCTATCTATCGCATTATGCGGTTCATACCCCGATCCAGTCCAAGCCGGAATTGAAGGAGAAGTACGAGGAAAAGCTCGAAAAGATGCCCGAGCACGAAGGGCCTCGATTCGTGCCGGTATACGGCCGGTACAAGACCAGAATGGTTCAGGACAATCCCGCCTTTGCCGGGATGGTCGAGAGCGTGGACGACAGCGTCGGCCGCGTGATGGCCAAGCTCGACGAGATGGGCGTCGCCGATAACACCATCGTCATCTTCATGTCCGACAACGGCGGTCTCTCGACCGTCCGGTGGGAGGGGCCCACGTGTAATCTGCCGCTGCGTGCGGGTAAGGGCTGGCTCTACGAAGGCGGTATCCGCGAGCCGATGATAGTCAAATGGCCCGGTGTGGTAAAGGCCGGCAGCACGTGCGGCGAGCCGGTAACGAGCACTGATTTCTACCCGACGATGCTGGAAATGGCCGGGCTGCCGTTAAAGCCCGAGCAGCACGTTGACGGCGTCAGTCTCGTGCCGCTGCTCGAGCAAAAGGGAAAGCTCGAACGCGAAGCGATCTACTGGCATTACCCCCACTATCACGGCAGCGGCAGCAAACCCAGCGGGGCCGTCCGCGCCGGCGATTACAAGCTCATCGAATGGTACGAGGACAACAGCGTCGAGCTGTACAATCTCAAAAACGACATAGGCGAAAAGAACGATCTGGCCGCGAAGATGCCTGAAAAGGCCGCCGAACTTCAACGGATGCTGCACCGATGGCTCAGGCAAACTAAGGCAACAGTGCCGACGCCGGAGCAGCTAAAGGCCTTTAAGAACCGCAAGTAATCTCCGAGGAGTGTGACTAATTGCTCCGGCAATGCATGAACTTGCCTTTTACAGAGTATTGCACTCTTTGTCATTCCTGCCTATGGCACACCTAAGGCGGAGCGCAGCCGAGGAATCTGGCTGGCAATCATAAGGGCTTTTCGGATCGAAGCCAGATTCCTCCACTACGTGATGCTGCACATCCCCTTCGGTTTCGCTCAGGGCTACGACTTTTTTCGGTCGGAATGACAAAATATCGCATGCCAGAAAATTTAGCCCCCACTCCGGGCCGCGCTTCACAAATCTACTTGGATCGGGTATAACCTTACGCCAATATCGAAAATCTGCTCTCGAAGAGCGGCTTGTTATTCAAAACAATCAGAAAGGACCAAATGGCGACATACAAGATTGCGGTGATTCCGGGCGACGGAACGGGGCCGGAAGTTACGGATGAAGCAGTGAAAGTGCTGAAAGCCGCCGCGGAGAAATTCGGATTCAAGATGGAGTTGACCGAGTTTAATTTCGGCGGAGAAAGATATAAGAAAACCGGCGAGACTCTTCCCGACATAGCGGTCGAGGAGCTGCGCAAATTCCATGCGATTTTCCTGGGCGCGATCGGCCATCCCGACGTGGCGCCGGGAATCCTTGAGAAGGGCATTCTGCTCAAGGCCCGCTTCGAGCTGGATCAGTACATCAATCTGCGCCCCGTCAGGCTCTATCCCGGCGTGGAAACGCCGGTAAGGGACAAGGGCCCGGAGGATATCGACTTTGTCGTCGTGCGTGAGAATACCGGCGATCTTTACACCGGCACAGGCGGATTTTCGATGAAGGGAACGCCGCACGAGATCGCCGTTCAGTCGGCGGTGTACAACCGCTTCCAGGTGGACCGCTGTCTGAAGTACGCATTCGAGTACGCGAAAAAGCACGGCAAGAAGGCACGAGGCAAAGGCGAGGACAACACCCTCGGCCTGTGCGGCAAGACCAACGTGCTGACGTATATCTACGATCTGTGGGAGCGAGCCTTCCATGAGATGGGCGAGGCTGAGTATACGGATATAAGGAGAGATTATTACCACGTTGACGCAACCTGCATGTGGATGGTCAAGAATCCCGAGTGGTTCGACGTCATCGTTACCGGCAATATGTTCGGCGACATCATCACCGACCTCGGCGCGATGATCCAGGGCGGCATGGGAATCGCAGCCGGCGGCAACATCAATCCTGGGGGCGTCAGCATGTTCGAGCCAATCGGCGGAAGCGCGCCGAAGTACACCGGTAAGAACATCATCAATCCCTTAGCTGCGATTTGTGCCGCCCAGATGATGCTCGAAACATTAGGCGAGGAAGAAGCCGCGATAAAAGTCGAAGAGTCGGTCAAGTATGTCACCGCTGAAAAACTGGAATCCGTGCAAGCCGGCCGCATGGGCTACTCCACGAGTGAAGTCGGCGATCTGGTCGCCGAATTAGTGGCAGGTTAACTCATGGCGAATGGACATTACATATTAAAGGACAGAAATACCGCTGCCGAAGCGATTCGGCAGATGGGCGAGGATGACCTGCGTTTTCTCAATCGCCTGATTATCGAGCGCCTGAAACTGATTTCCCAGGCGAGGAGCACGGCGCTCATGTCCCAGTTCAATATCGGAGACAAGGTCGGATTCCAGTCGCCGAGCGGCGAATGGAAAAACGGCACCGTTCAAAAGCTCAACAAGAAAACCATCTCAATCCTCACCGATAAAGGGCATCGCTGGAACGTCTCGCCGGGTCTTCTTTCTCCGGCATGATTTTTAGCGTTAGATTAAAACTCCAAATGCAGAAAAGGCCGGACCAACGCAGGCCCTGCCTACAATAGGTGACTGCCAAAACAATTTCTTCTGAGCAAAACAACAGGGCAAGGTGTGCGGGTTTTGCATTGCTTACCCGAAACTGGAGATGATTTCGAGCCCCAACATCGTGATGTCGTCAATCTCGGAAACCTCTATTTGGCGACTCTTTATCAGTACATTTAAAGAGTCGAGGCACTCACCAATCGGCTGTTGTGCCGCCTTGCAGAAATCCTCGTTGAAAACGAAACTGCTTTGGTCGTCAAATTGGCCGATGAACGGCTCGGCGCCGTCGGAGTACAGCAGCAGCTTGTCGCCCGGCTGGAGTTGCACGGTTTCCTGTAAATACTCGGCCTGTTCGAAGATTCCGAGTAGGGAGCCCCGCACCTCCAGTTGTTTCGGCTGTTCGCCGCCTCTGATGAGAAGCGGGTAGGGATGCCCCGCACGAGCAAATGTCAACTGCAGCGTTCTTGTGTTCAGCAGACAATAGCAGGCGGTCGCGAACTGATAACCCGACAGTTTCTGAGCGGTCATTCGCAGATTGAGATTCTTCACCACCTCGGCGGGTGAGAAAACGCGATAATTGCTCCCGATCGTCTCTCTCATGACCAGGGCCTGCTTGAGAAAGATCGTCAGCAGTGCCGCGGGCATGCCGTGGCCGACTACATCCGCCACATAAAAGCCTATGTGCTGCTCGTCGACGCGCACCGCGTCGTAAATATCGCCGGATACCCACTCAGCAGGCTTAAAGAACGAAGCCCACTGCAACTGATCGGTATCGGGCAGCTTGCCCGGAAGGAAATCCTGCTGGACCAGACCGGCCAGACGAAGCTGCTCGGTAAGGCTTTCCGCGAGGGCTTTGGTCATGTTAAGTTGCTCCGCAAGTCTGTTCTTGAAAATTGTGTGCACCGCTCTGGCACCAAGCACCGGCTTGACGGCCGCCGAAGATACACCTTTTCGGCACGCGAGGTTTATACTGATCCGCGACCATAACTCTTCTGTCGAGATCCCGTCGATCGTGCTGCTCATACAAAAGCTGGTCTTCGTGGGCGACAGCGAGAAGCTTTTCACCGGAACCTTCATCGGACCGGTAAGCAATATCACGCCTATGCGCTCCCTCTCCAGGCGCTCGATTATCCGAACCAACTGCTGCTCGGAAGTCTCCGAATCTCTCGTGTCGACAACGACCGTCCCTATCTGATCGAGGCTCTCGCGCACCTGGCTGAATTTGCCTGTGCCCAGGACGCGAAAGGATAACTTTTTTTGTCTGAAGAAACGCTTAATTTCCGATGGTATGGAGCTGTCGCCGGACATATACAAGACGTCCGTGAAGCCTATGCGAATCTGAATGTCGTCCAAAGATTCCGTTTTGCCCATTTTTGGCACCCATCAACAGTCAATAGTCCATATTCGATTCCAATCGGCTTTTTATTAACGCCACTTTTCGTTTTTGGGGTACTTTTTCCGCCTAAGATGTCCCTTACGGGAGATATGCGGACAGAACGGTCTTATGACGTGAAGTATGCCTGAAAAACGTCCGATATACGATGGGAAAATACTGCTTGCCGGAACTGCCCATTGACCCGGAATAATTTGGCCTCGTCTCCGGCCGCAATAACCGTCTCGGGCTAATTGTGAATCACTGCGGGGGCGGCGGCGGTGCGGTGTGAACCGAATTACTGCTGCGTCATCCGGCGAAAACTGCCGAGCCTATTCGCAATATCGTTGCCCCTTCCTCTACTGCTATTTCGTAGTCGCTGCTCATACCCATGCTCAGCTCGGTGAACTGTGGCCCAACGATCTTCTCTCCGCGCATCTCGATAAAAAGTTCTCTGGCCCGGACAAAGCACGCCCGGACGATGTCCTTGTTGTGTGTCAGCGGCGCCATCGTCATCAGACCGACCAGATCCAGATTCGGCAGGCTTTCTATCTGCTCGGCCAGGTGCGTCGCTGCGCCTACCGGGACGCCGTATTTCTGCGGCTCGTTAGATGCATTGACCTGAAGCAGCACTCGGGGATGTAAATTCAGTTTTGCTCCGGCGGTGCTGATTTCTTCGGCCAGCCGAAGCGTGTCCACCGAATGCACGAGAGAGGTTATCGGCAGCGCCTGCCTTACTTTGTTCCGCTGAAGATGACCGATAAGATGCCAATTGACCTTCTCCGGCAGGCCCTTGTTGCCTTTGGACTGCTGCAGAAATTCAGTCACCTGGGCGGAGACTTTTTTCAACTGCTGGACGCGATTCTCGCCAAGGTCGGTGTATCCCAGTTGAATAACTTCTTTAATAGCCTCGATATCGGCCGACTTGGTGACAACGATTAGCTTGACCTTGTCCGGTTCTCTGCCGGCACGTGCGCAGGCGGCATCGACTGCATCTGCGACATTTTTGAGTTTTGTAGCAATCTTTGTCATAAATAAACTGCAGGAAATCAGAACCATTAACCACAATTCGGTAAAGTGCTCAAAATATCAATCCAAGAGCCTTCTGGCCAGCAAAAAACTCCTCGCAGCCGAATTTCGACTTTTTCCCTTTTGAGCCCGAAAACACCCTGTCTTCAGCAATCCGGGCCGGCTCGGCCGAATATAGCGATATTTGCAAAAAAATAGGAAAATACCCATTTAATGCTTGCTTTTTGGGCCGTAAAGGTGTATACTAACAAATAATAGATGCTGTGCGGGTGGCGTTGTATTTGCCCTTGCGTTTTTTTTCCGTTCTTCTTTTTTTGTTTGACTGGGTATTTCGTGTGTGATATTTTTCTCAGTTGAACGTAGGCCCGAGTGAGGAAATAATGCCGTCTTCGGGCGGCTGACAAACCTCGGCGAGGCAGTGTGGTTCACCGGTCTCCCCCCCAGCCGGTTCCACCACCTCGCCTTTTTTGTGCGCTCGGTGGTCCGGCAAGTGGAGTTTTCACTCTCCGCGGATCTGGACTGTCACCTTGCGGTTGCGAGGACCGTCGAATTCGCAGAAGTATATCCCCTGCCATGTCCCCAAATCGGGCGATCCGTTGCTTATCAGAATCTGCTCGCTGCAGCCGACCATAGAACTCTTGCAGTGCGAATCCGAGTTGCCCTCGCCGTGCCGGTAGCCCCGCCGGCGTTGCGGCACCAGTTCCTCAAGAGTCAGCAGGATATCGTGCGGCACAGACGGATCGGCGTTCTCATTGATAGTGATCCCGGCGGTGGTGTGCGGACAATAGATGATAGCGTCGCCGCTATCAATGCCGGATTCGCTGATTAGTGAGTGAACCTGACTCGTAATGTCAATCATTTGATTACGGCTCTTGGTGCTGACGCGAAAGTCTTCCTTGACGATTTTCATTTGTCGTTTTCTCTCATTCTAAATCGATTAGCTTTCTCAATTCGGTTATGAGTAAAGGAACATCCTCTGTCGAAGTACTCCATACTTCAGGACTGATACTCAAGTTTGGCATTTCGGATTACCTCATCGCGAAAGTACCTGCTCAGGTCTTCGGGCGTCCGCAGATCGACTTTCCTGCCGAGTGCTTCTCCGAGCTCCATTTCCATCTTCACAATCGAAAACAGCCCCGGAGTACGACCTTCCTCGAATTCCACCAAAAGGTCAACGTCGCTGTCAGGTTGCAACGACCCTTGGAAAGCGGAACCAAAAAGAGACAGTTTCTTAATGTAATTCTTCTTGCAGAACTCAATCAGCTCATCTCTTGGGATCTTCTGTTCGAGTGAATAAGGCATTACTCTATTCTCCCATGATAACCGAGATTAAGGTAGCATATCTTGGCGTTATTGCAAGGAGAAACATCACATCTGCTCGACGACCTCGATGCCCAGCAGCTCTTGAAGGCCGTGTTTTATTGTCCTGGCGGTCAGATCGCAAAGCAGCAGTCTGGTGGGCCTCTGGTCAGGGCCGGCTCCCAACACCGGGCAGTTAGTATAGAACGCGCTGAACTTCTGCGCAAGCTCGTAGAGATACATGGTCAGATAATTGGGCCTGTAGTCTGCTGCCGCGGCTTGTATTGCCTCGCCGTAGCGAATTAAATGCTTCGCCAGGTCGATTTCCGACTGCTCGACGAGATTTGCACTGGTCACGCCGGCAAGCTCGGACTCTATGTCCATGTCTTTGCTCTGAGCCTTTCGCTCGATGGACTTTATCCGCGCGTATGCATACTGCATATACGGCGCGGTGTTGCCGTCCATCGCGAGCATCTTGTCGAAGCTGAATATGTAGTCGCTCGTTCGATTGTTGGAATAATCCGCGTACTTAACCGCCCCGACGCCGACCGCTTTAGCGATCTGAGCTTTCTTCTCGGCCGGCAGATCAGGATTCTTCTCTTCGACCACAGCTTTCGCCCGCTCGACGGCTTCATTGAGCAGGTCCTTTAACTTGATGTTCTCACCCGAGCGCGTCTTCAACGGCGCGCCATCCTCGCCTAAAACGCTGCCGAACATAACATGCGAAAGCTCAACATTATCCGGCGCCCACCCGGCCATCCGCGCCACGGCAAACAACATCTCAAAATGCAGCTTCTGCCGCGAGTCGGTGACGTAAACAATAGCATCAGCCTTCAATTCATCAACCCGATACCGAATCGCCGCCAGATCCGTAGTCGCATACAAATACGCCCCATCCGACTTCTGAATAATAAACGGCAGCGGATCACCCTGCTTATTCTTGAAGCCCGGCGGAAAAACACAGACAGCCCCATCAGATTCCTTGGCCAAACCCGCTATTTTCAACTCCTTTACTATATTTGGCAAATCATTTTGATATGAACTTTCGCCTCGGACATCTTCATCTCTTAAGGTTACAGAGAGTTGTCTATAGATTTCTTCGTAATGTCTTTTGGAGTAATTTACTATACTTTCCCAATGTTTACGCCATATACCTTGTCCAGAGTGCAGGCCGGCTATGGCATGACGAGCTGTATTAGAGAACTGCTCATCTGAATCAAATTTTTCCTTCGCTTCTCTGTAGAAAGCTTCGAGTTCTCCTAATATCTCTTCTGAAGAGACGAGTTTCATCTTTTGAATTCCGCCACTCATCCACAGCAATCTTTCGTCAAAAAGCGCACAGAGCATCCCAAACTGAGTACCCCAGTCGCCGATGTGGTTTTGGCGGATTACGTTGTGGCCGAGGGCTTCGAGGGTTCGGCAGATGCTGTCGCCGATGATTGTGCTGCGCAGGTGGCCCACGTGCATTTGCTTGGCGATGTTGGGGCTTGAAAAATCGACGACGATAGTCTTGGGCTCGTCTGTTTTCTGGATGCCGAGATCGGCTGAGGCTTTGTTGATTTCAAGCAGGCTGTCGGCCAGGAAATCGGGCTTTAGCCGCAGATTGATAAATCCCGGCCCGGCTACTTCGGGTGGCTCGCAGATGTCGCTCAGGTCCAGTCTCTCTACGACGTGCTCGGCGAGCTTGCGCGGGTTGGTCTTGAGCTTTTTGGCCAGGCCCATCACACCGTTAGCCTGGTAGTCCCCGAACTTCGGGTCTTTGGCAGGTTTGACTATCGCCGCACAATCCTGCCCTCCGGAGACAGCTACCATCGCCGTCGTGATTCGTTCTTCGAGTATTTCAATCACCGATTTCATTTAGTATTCCAATAACCTTTGCCTCAGTCGTACAAGGCCCGTTTGTCATTCCTGCGGAGGCAGGAATCCAGTATGTTCACAAGTATATTTGGTCACTCAAAGTCTCAAACAAATCCTCCCAATTTGGATTGGACTGTTCAATCAATCTAATTTTCCACGCTCGTTTCCACTTCTTCAATCGCTTTTCTCTGATTAACGCATCTTCGATTCTGCCGAATACTTCATAGTAGACAAGGTTATGGACTCTGTATTTCTGAGTAAATCCTTCGACGATGTTATCTTTATGCTGGTGGACTCTTTTAAGCAGATTGTTTGTTACTCCGATGTAGAGCGTTCCGTTTCTTTTACTTGCGAGGATGTAGACAAAGTACTCTTTCATAGCTTATGGATTCCTGCCTTCGCAGGAATGACAAAGAGGGGCACAGCTACCTCTATGTTTCAATAGTCAATAATCAATCGTCAATATTCAATCTCTCGGCGTCTCCCCAGAGCAACTCGAGGTCGTAGTAGTCCCGGTATTCGGTATCGAACAGGTGGACTACGACGTCGACGAAATCGAGCAGGATCCATCGTGCCTGTTCGTAGCCGGCTCTGCCGAAGCGCTGCACTTTCTGCTCTTTCGCCTCCTGGCATATTTCATCGGCGACTGCGCGTATCTGCCGGTCGCTCGTGCCTGTCGCGATCACGAAATAGTCCGTAGCGGGCGATACCCCCGCCAGGTCCATTACCACGATATCCGTGCAGTGCCGCTCATCCGCTAACTTAGCGGCCGCCAGGGCGAACTGCTTTGCCTTTGTCTTTTGCTTCTTAGTCAAACGCGAATCCCCATTCTCAACAAAAAAGGCAGCCGATTAGGCCACCCGGACAGATTACATATAATAGACGCTATCGTCAATGAATTCAACGCCGAAAGTGCATGCCGAACCAAAACGGGGTAATCTCTTGGGTCGCAGTAGTTGAGATTGCTTCGCTGCGCTCGCAATGACGATCCCTATAGTGATTTCGATATAGTCTATCAGCGGCTGGAGAGGACGGTGTTGAGTGCTGTGTTGCGTGGAAAGTCGGAAATGCCCTTGAAGCCGAGACAGGACAATGCTCAGAGAATGACTTTTGGGGCATTATTCAAAGCAGAAGCACGCATGAATTGAGACAAGCCCGTGAATCCGGAATTAGCAGCTACTTTAGACAGAATAGCCTTTTCCCTTTGGGTGAGCCGGACGTTCACCTGCACTGTTCTCTTTTGTGAGGCTGGTTCCGGAGGAGTCCCGCCTGCATGCAGCATCGTAGCTACAGCCACTGCCAGGACTTCTTGTGTCGCCTTGAGGCATTCTTCTCTTGTCTTGCCTCTGCCGAAAGCCGTCGGAAATTCATACGCACTGCCCACAAACCCGGACTGCGTCGCTGGATTGATTGATATAGTATATCCGGCTACGATCTTACGTGCTTTACGTAAAGTGGCGGGCCTTAAGGTTTTCTTAAGGTCTTTGGGTTCCATTCTGGTTCTCCCTTAGCTAAAGAATTTTTTGATTTTATCAAAATCTTCTTTTGAAACTTTTCTGTCTTTTACCTCGACAAACCAAGGTAGTACATCCGGGTCATTCGGGCCTCTAAAAACACGATAGGGCAACCAGAAACCATATAATTCCCAGCCGTGCGACTCGAATAACTCTAATACTTCTTCAAAATCAACTTTCAGCGCCATCGTAGGTTCCTTATGAATAAAACGTTCAAATACTAACCTTGGCGCAACAACTCAAACCTACGATGGCTCAATTATCGCGTATGCCAGACCATTTTTTGACCTTTACTTGAAGTATAGCCTATGATATACAACATGTCAACGATATTTTTGCTTTTTTGAAAACTTTTTCGATTCTCGCTCAATTCTCCTTGCGCGTAAAAAACAGGGCAGCCGAATTGACTGCCCCGATAGATTAACTTGCTTGTGCCGCTGCGTCAGCCGTGCCGCAGGGTGGGCGATCACTGGCCGCCGAGGTGGAGCCATTCGCTGACCATGGGGGCGAATTTGACGACCACGCCTGAGAAGACCACGCTGACCATCGTCATCAGCTTGATGAGGATGTTCAGGCTGGGGCCGGAGGTGTCCTTGCATGGGTCGCCAACAGTATCGCCAACAACCGCGGCCTTGTGGGCTTCGGAGCCTTTCCCGCCGTGCGCGCCTTTTTCGATGAACTTCTTGGCGTTGTCCCATGCCCCGCCGGAGTTGTTCAGTGTGATAGCGAGTACAAACCCGGTAGTCAGGCCACCAACAAGCAGGCCCATAACACCGGCTACGCCCAGCAGCAGGCCGGTCGCAACCGGCACAATAATCGCCAATAGAGACGGCAGCAGCATTTCCTTTTGAGCACCCTTGGTGGAAATAGCGACACAGCGGGCATAGTCCGGCTTGCCGGTTCCCTCCATAATCCCGGCGATTTCCTTGAACTGCCGGCGAACTTCGTTCACCATCGCACCGGCCGCCCGGCCCACCGCCTTCATAGTCATCGCACTGAAGACAAATGCCATCATCGCGCCGATGAAAATACCGCCGATAAGCTTCGGGCTCATAATCGTCAGGTTATATGCCTCCACGAAATGCGGCATCCCGGCCGTCTTGACGTTAACGGCATTTTCAATGCCTTCCTTGCCGGAGAACACGACGGTTCCGACCTGATAGATTCCATCGGCGCTTTCATTTGCCAGTCGGCCAATCCATATCCGGACCTCTTCGACGTAGGCCGCGAGAAGGGCCATAGCCGTCAATGCCGCCGAGCCGATGGCAAAGCCTTTGCCGGTCGCTGCGGTGGTGTTGCCGAGAGCGTCCAATGCGTCCGTTCGGTTCCTGACCTCCGGGCCCAGGCCGCTCATTTCGGCGTTGCCGCCGGCATTATCTGCGATCGGCCCGTAAGCGTCGGTCGCCAGAGTAATCCCCAGTGTGGAAAGCATTCCAACCGCGGCAAAGCCGATGCCGTAAAGACCCATTGCGATGTTCGAGAAACCGCCGGCGAAACCGAATGCACAGAGAATGCCGATTACTATCGTAACAACCGGAAGACCCGCCGAGTACATGCCTGTGGCAAGACCATCGATAATCGTTGTGGCGGGTCCCATTTCCGCCTGATCGGCAATGCCCCTGGTCGGCTTGTATTCGTCGGAGGTATAGTATTCGGTGAATTGTCCGATCAGAACGCCGGCTACCAGACCGGAGACGACCGAGCCGAACACGCCCCAGGTGATCCAGTCAAGGGCGGCCAGAATGGCAACGGCGGCAATGATGAAAACGGAACTGCCGAGCGTGCCTGTCAGCAGTGCTCTCAGGAGATTCTTCTGGCTGGCGTCCTCTTTGCAGCGGACCATGAATATGCCGGTAATCGAAAGCAAAATGCCAATGCCGGCGACAATCATCGGCGCCAGGACAGCCTTCAGCGGCGTTACGCCTTCCGGCAGAGTACCGAGAGTCAGTGCCGCACCAAGAGCGGCGGTTGCCAGTATCGAGCCGCAGTAGCTTTCGTAAAGGTCCGCGCCCATGCCGGCGACGTCTCCGACGTTATCGCCGACGTTGTCGGCAATGGTGGCCGGGTTTCGCGGATCGTCTTCGGGAATCCCCGCTTCGACCTTACCGACCAGGTCCGCCCCAACATCGGCGGCCTTGGTATAAATGCCGCCGCCGACACGCGCGAATAACGCCTGGGTTGAAGCTCCCATGCCGAAGGTGAGCATGGTCGTGGTGATTTCCACGAGCTTGTGGTCGGAGTCCATCCCGGGCTTAACAAGTTGCAGGCCCAGGAAAGTAAGCCCTTCGGCCATATTCGCGGTGGTATAGACAACCTTATCCAGGATCAGATACCACATGCTGATATCGAAGAGCCCGAATCCCACAACAACCAGTCCCATCACAGCCCCGGAACGGAACGCGACCTGGAGGCCGCTGTTGAGACTCTTGCTGGCGCCCTGGGCGGTCCTTGCCGAGGCGTTCGTCGCCGTCTTCATCCCTAAAAATCCGCACAAACCGCTGAAGAAACCGCCCGTCAGAAAGGCAACCGGCACGAATGGATTCTGAACGCCCTTGTAAGCGAGGAAGGCGAAAATCGCCAGGAGGATGATAAATACCAACGTAACCACGCTGTACTGACGGAACAGATATGCATAAGCGCCCTCGCGGACGTGCCTGGCAATCTCAATCATTTTCTCGTTGCCTTCGGAGGCTTCCATCACCTTCTTATAGAAGTAGAATGCAAAGCCGAGCGCCAGCAGAGACCCAAGCGGCGCGATCCACCACAACCACGTGCCGCCGCCATCCGCTGCTTGCGGCGGCGAGCTTTCGGCTGCCGTCGCCGTTGCGGCCAAGCCGAGTGCAAGGACAAAGAGTACAACTACACTTTTAAGAATCTTCACTTCTTTACTCCTTTCCGGTTCGAGACAATTCTCATTCGCAATAATCGCGCATAAATTCCGCGTAGTTTACTCAAATAGAAACGTTTTTCAACTGTATTTATCGTCTATTGCTGGATTTAGCGTAAATTTTTATTCCTGAAACAGAGAAGTGAGGCGACTCTTGGAGGCGGATTGCGGCGATTTCTCGGTAACGTCAATAGCTCAGGTAGACAACGACGCCAGTCAGTATCAGGATAGCAGTCACACAAACGCTGATAGCAGCGATAAAAATCCACATAAAGCGCTTATTCTGCCGGGAGATGATGTACTTGAGATATCTGTCGCTGGCGGCGAAAGTCTTGCTCATCTGGATTATGCCGTCGGTCTGACTCATGGTGCTTTGGTTCAGTTTATCCAGCGAGTCGTTGAAATTGTTGAAGCTCTCGGTCCTTTGGACGTCGAGATCAGCAGCAGCGGCAAGTTGATGGTCGATATTGACCAGAGCGTCGGTCTGCTTTGCGGTTTCATTGGGAATCTTCTCGACGGCATCGATGAACCGCTCGTTCTTGGCCGCGGCGGTTTTCAACTGCTCGAGCAATGCCTCGGTCGTGTGTTTTTGGTTTTCAACGACTTGAGGAAAGCTCTCGAGTATTCTGGGCAGTTGCTCGATTCGGCCCATCAGCTCCTCGTGCTGGCCGGCCTGGCGGTCCAGATGCTCGTTAATCCCCTTTAATTGCTCGACGAGCTGCTCGAAGCCTTTCTGGAGCTTCTGTAGTTGTTCCTGTCTCTCCCCCTGCGCCGCGGATCTGATCGCCATCTCACTATTGCGAATCTCGGCGTGCGACGACTCCTCATCCGCCCGCTCGTCGACCTCGTCGTCACGGCTGATGAGGCCGTCGTCACCTATCTCCGGCCGACGAGCCACCGGCGCAAGCGGATTGTTCTTCTTGAGCCATCTACCCGTACTGGACCATAACTCCTTAAGAGCCATCGTCGAACTCCCAAAACCAATCAAAGAAAACCACCTCAGCCCATATTAAACTCGTTTGCTGCCTCCGATTCAAGGGATTTTTTGATGATGGGCCAAAAGGGGCGGCTTTTTCCGCAAATTTGTGTAACGGATTTCACTGTTTTCGGGTCTATATTGAATGAAGCTGTCAGGCAAATATTAATGAAATCAGGAAAACGCTCATGCCGCGAGTTGGTAGGGTGGGCCTTGCCGCACCATTGCTGATCGGCGGGCCAAGGCCCCCTTACATTCTTGCCCGAACCCACAAGTAATCGGTAACGTGCAATGAGTCGGGCTAGAACTTATTGCCATTGCGGGTTCGGTTTTTCGCTTACTTCCTGGGTCCAGCGCTGGCCGTTCTTTTCGAAGTTGACTCCGTCGGCGTGAATTGTGACGACCTTGACACCGTCGATAGTGTCTCCTGCCTGGACTATCGTATCGTCGATCAGGGCTGAGCCGGAATCGGCGCTGTAGACTATACCGCGTACAAGGCCGTTGTTTGAAGGAGCGACAGCAACGGCAGCGGTAGCAGCAGTCTGTACGGTGGGGCTCGCCCCACCGTCTTCATGTGGCTGTTCAGTCTCCGGTGAAGGTGGATTCTGCTCTTCGGCCGGTTCCTCTGTTTCTTGAGATTGTTCTTCCGGCATCGGTGCTGAATCTTCTCTTTCCGGTTCTGCGGCAGAATCCACTTGTTTCGGCTCTTCAACTTTGGCCGGTTCGATGGTCGGCGGTGTTTTTTGCTCCGGCATATTCGACAGGCCTGCGAGCGAGGCCGTCTGCGTTGTGGTCTGGTCCGGCTGCAAAGCCGGCTCCTTCCCTGGCCCTTGCGGCCCCGTCGGCTCTACATTAGCGATTTTGGCGACCTGGCAAACTATAGCTATCGCCAGGCACACTACTACGATCCAAATCCACTTTTTCGATTCCATTTCACAAACCTCCATATCTGTCAAGTCATCCGTGAATTAAAGCACAACCGAAGTTGCACCGCGCATAAAACCGCTCCAAAACGAAGAAACACCCTGAAGCTGATTCTTGGGCATCTCCTTACACCGAGAAATCACCGATCCATTCCATAGATACCGGCGGCAATATAATATAACCCGACGCCGCGATCAAGGAAAAGAAATTGAAATCCATGCCGGTATTGTAGTATCCTTACAGCCGCCGAGGCACAGTGTTTCAGACGGCGAATCGGAAATCGCAGAAGGGATAAGTCATTATGAGCAGAAATGTCATCATCGCGGTCGCTCCGGTGAAGCATCCGGGCTCGGAGATGCCGCCGGGCTGCCGCAACCCCGAAAAGGCCGAGGATATCGCCCGGGAGGTCGTTGCCTGCGCCCGACAAGACGGCAACAACTAACGTCGAGCTGGTGGTCAGATTAAGGGATTTGGTCGAAGCAACGGGATTAGAACCAATGACCGCTCAGGAAGCCCGCAAAACGCTGGGCATTGGACCGATATAAAAACGAGATAGAGAACGGAATCGAATTAATGGCTGAGAAAGAATGGAAATCAGGAGACCCGGGCGGTATCCCGACACCTTGGGCACGCGACGGTGAAGACGTTCTCAAGCATTACGGCGTAGATCGCGAAGGGGGGCTCGATAAAAGGCAGGTCAAGTCGCTGTTGAAGTTGTACGGGCCGAATCGACTTCGCGAAGCCGAGAAGAAAAGTGCCGCAAAGATATTGTTCAATCAGGTCAAGAGCCTGATCGTGATTCTCCTTGCCGTCGCGGCCGTTTTGTCGCTGGCGTTTCAGGAGTGGATGGACGGCATAGCGATTGCATGCGTGATAGCCATAAATGCCGCTATCGGTTTCTTCATGGAACTAAAGGCGGTGCGCTCCATGGAAGCTCTCCATCGAATGGAGCGGATTACTGCGAGGGTTCGCCGATCCGGCAAGGTCGAGCAGGTTCAGGCCCGCGAGCTGGTCCCGGGCGACATCGTCCTGATCGAGGGCGGCGACATCGTGAGTGTGGACATGCGGCTGGTCACCGCCGCCAAGCTCGAAGCGGATGAATCCGTTTTGACCGGCGAGTCCGTCCCGGCGGGAAAACAGACTAAGAGCGTCGACGAATCCGCCTCGCTGGGCGACCGCACGAACATGCTCTATAAAGGGACATCCGTCACGCGAGGTTCGGGCGAAGCAGTCGTAACGGCAACCGGCATGGCGACGGAACTCGGCAAGATCACAGATCTCGTCCAGAAAGCCCAGGAGGAAATAACGCCGCTGGAGCAGCGGCTGGATATGCTTGGCAGAAAGCTCCTCTGGCTAACGCTGGTGTTGATCGCGGTTATCGCCGGGGCGGGAATCGCCAGGGGCAAGGAAACGATTCAGATGATCGAGACCGCGATCGCTCTGGCCGTAGCGGCGGTGCCGGAGGGGCTGCCCATCGTCGCCACGCTCGCTCTGGCGCGCGGGATGATACGCATGGCGAGGCGAAACGCGATGATAAACCACCTGGCCGCTGTCGAGACGCTCGGCGGCGTCAGCGTCATCTGTACCGACAAGACCGGCACGTTGACGGAGAACAAGATGACCGTAACCGACATTGTCTTCTCCGATCAGCGAATCAAGATCGGGCGGATCGATGAGCGGGGCCTGGCGGAGTTCTCAATCGACGGAGAGCCTATCGATCCGAAACAAAACGACAGACTCACAAAGACACTCCGGATCGGCGTGCTTTGCAACAACGCTTCTCTGGACAAGAGCAAGGGCGATTTGACAAGCGGCGTGGGCGACCCGCTCGAAGTGGCTTTTCTGGCAGCCGCGGGCAAAGCCTCCATCGACTACGAAGAGGTCAACAAACAATACCCCGAAGAGTACGAGGACGCATTCGACTCCGACACCAAGAAGATGGCGACTTTCAACCGCTCCAGCGATAAGTATTGGGTGGCAGTAAAGGGCGCGCCCGAGGCGATTCTCGCCGATGCCAAATTCGTGGCCGGGCCGGAAGGGAACGAGCCGATGGACGAAGAGCGGCGGCAGTTCTGGATGCGGCAGAACGGCCAACTCGCCGAACAGGGCTACCGGGTTCTGGCGCTGGCGATGAAAGAGACCGAGGTGGCGAGGGCATCCCGCCCTTGTAATAGTGAAGCACAAGGGCAGGCCCGTCCCGAGTCCTCCGCGGCGGATCGAGGGAATGCCCTCGCCACGTCCGATCCGTACGAGGACCTGATCTTCATGGCTCTGGCCTGCATGGAGGACCCGGCCCGCGAGGACGTCGGCCGGTCGATAGAAGCCTGCCGAAATGCGGGAATTCAGACGGTTATGATAACCGGAGACCATCCTAAGACAGCCGCAAGCATAGCCGCTTCAATCGGCCTGTTCGAACCCGGCCGGGAAAACGTCATCATCGGCAAAGACATTAAGGCGTATGACACCATGTCCGACGAAGACAAGGAGACCTACCGGAAGACGCCGGTCTTTGCGAGAGTCAGCCCGAGCCAGAAGCTTGACCTTGTCGCGGTCCATCAGCAGGCCGGGGCGGTCGTGGCAATGACCGGCGACGGCGTCAACGACGCTCCGGCTCTGAAAAAGGCCGACATCGGCGTTGCGATGGGCAAGCGCGGCACTCAGGTGGCGGCCGAAGCCGCCGACATGGTGCTGAAAGATGATTCCTTCTCCACGATAGTGGTCGCCGTCGAACAGGGGCGCATTATCTTCGAGAACATACGAAAATTCGTGATCTATCTGCTCTCCTGTAATATCAGCGAGGTGATGATTGTCTTTGCCGCTTCAGTGGTAAATGCTCCGCTGCCGATCCTGCCGCTGCAGATTCTGTTTCTGAACCTGGTTACCGACGTGTTTCCGGCGCTGGCGTTAGGCGTCGGCAAGGGCGATCCGGGAATAATGCAGGTGCCGCCGAGACCTTCGGACGAGCCAATTTTGCCGAAAAGCCGCTGGCTCTCGATCTTCGGTTACGGCATGACTTTAACGTTTTCGGTCCTTCTGTCTTTCGCGCTTGCCTTCAAGCTTTTGAATATGGAAACCGAACAGGCGGTAACGATTTCATTTCTGACGCTGGCGTTCGCGCAATTATGGCACATCTTCAACATGCGGGCGGCAAAGACACGCGCTCTCAAAAACGACATCACGAGCAATCCGTTCGTCTGGACGGCGCTGGCCTTGTGCACGGGACTGCTGATATTCGTTGTCTACGTGCCGTTCATGGCGGACGTATTGAGCCTTGTTAACCCTGGTCCGGTCGGCTGGCTCCTGGTAATTGCGGCAAGCTCCCTGACGTGCATCGTCGGCCAGTTGTGGAGGATATGGGCCAAAAAGTGAATCACCTCAGCGTTTAAGTTCGGCGCACCGCCTGCCGCGCGCTCCAGCGGCGCCGAACACAATGCGAGTACGACATGGAAGAGAAATCAGTCAGATTATGGCGATACGTCGCCCGGCACAAGCTTGAAATCGCGCTCACGGTGGTATGCGCTGTCGTGACGGTAGGGGTAAATCTCTACCTGCCGTTTCTCGTGCGCCGTGCGATTGACGGTCTTACCAACGAGACTATCGACCGCTCCGGCCTGAGGAATCTGCTTGTGCTTTATGCCGGGCTTTCGGCGGTCACGCTATATTTTTCGAGGAACCTGCGCAAGATACCGCTCAAGCTGTCGCACAAGGTCGAATATGCCCTGCGCAAGGACGTGTTCGATCATCTGACTCGGATGGATCAGGACTACTTTCGCAAAGAGCGCACCGGCGATTTGATAACGCGCATGTCGTCGGACATGCTCCTCGTGCGCGATTCGATAGGCCAGGGTCTGCTCCAGGGCATTCGCACTGTCGGCGTGCTGCTGTTTGCATCGCTAATCATGCTCGTCACAGATACAAGATTGGCGCTGTTGGTGCTGGCTCTATATCTGCCGATGACTTTGGTTTTCTTTTTGGTGCTTATGTCTTTGCGCCGCCGTCAGAAGCCGCTGCAGGAAAAAGTCTCCGATGTCTCCAGCTTCTGTCAGGAAAGTTTTTCAGGCGTGCGGTGCATCAAGGGATTCGCCATCGAGCAGCGGCGTATAAGCATGTTCGAGTCCATCAATCAGGACCTCGTGAAACTGCATCTGCGAATGCAGCGTGCCCGGCAGGCCCTCTGGCCGTTCATGGCCTTCTGGTTCTGCCTGAGCGTCGTTATGATCCTGAACCTCGGCGGACGCGAGGTGATAGACGGCAAACGCTCAATCGGAACGCTGGTGCAGTTCATCCAGTACCTGCTCTACATGCAGTGGCCGCTGCTCGCGATCAGTTGGATGGCAAGCATGCTGCAGCGCGGCAAAGTTAGCTGGGACCGGATAAAGGAAATACTCGAGCAGGAACCGACCATAAAGGATACCGAGCGTACCGATAACAGCATCGAGGTCCTTCAGGGCGAAATCGAACTCGAAAACCTCTCGCTGGATATTGAAGGACGGCGTTTCCTGCACGATATTAATCTTCATATCCCTTCCGGCAAGACTCTGGGAATAACCGGCCCTACCGGCAGCGGCAAGACATTGCTTGTTTCGCTCGTCGCCCGCCTGATCGATCCGACACAGGGCCAAATCCGCATCGACGGACACGACGTCAGAGTCATACCGCTTGAAGTGTTGCGCAATCATATCGGCTTTGCCGCTCAGGAGCCGATACTCTTTTCGCAAACTCTGGAAAGCAACATCGGTTTCGGCGTCCACGAACCCGACCGGGGTCTAATTCACTGGGCATCCGACGTTGCACATTTGAGACAGGACGTCGAGACCTTTCCCGAGAAATTCGAGACAATAATAGGCGAGCGCGGCGTAACTCTCTCCGGCGGCCAGCGCCAGCGAGCGAGCATCAGCCGGGCGGTGGCGCGCCATCCGGTGATTCTCATTCTGGACGACGTGCTCTCGGCGGTCGATACGCAAACAGAAGCCGCCATTATGGACAAGCTCCGGCCGGTCATGAAAGAGCGGACGACGCTCTTTGTAAGCCACAGAGCCTCAACACTGAGATACGCCGACGAGATCATAGTGATCGAGGACGGTCGAATTACCCAGCGCGGCACACATGCCGAGCTCATCGCCCGGCCGGGCTACTACTGCGACCTGAACACAATGCAGAAGATCGAAAAGGAACTGGAGGGCGATTCATGACGGGAAAAGTCAAGACTTCCGCCAAATCCAGTCTGGCCCTTCGGCTGCTGCGTTATTCTATACCCTACCGGCGATGGATGCTGCTGTCGCTGATTCTGATTCTGATCGTATCGGCGACTATCAACTATCTGCCGGTGCTGATAAAATACATGACTGATTCGTACCTGCTCAATGAGGACCTTGCTACAGATGATCGTCTCGAAGGCCTGACTAAATTGAGCCTGCTCTACGTCGGCCTGGCGCTCGCCGGCCACTTGATAAGGTACGTCCAGGCGCTGCTGACCACCTGGCTGGGCCAGCGCATCATATACGATTTGCGAGTCGGCCTTTTCAAGAAAGTCATCCTCCTGCACCAGGGCCACTTCGACCGCACCCCGGTCGGTTCTTTGTTGACGAGGGTAACCTCCGACGTCGACCGGCTCCAGCGGTTCGTGACCGACGGCGTCGTGGGAACGGTCGCCGATCTCTTCATGCTCGCGAGCATCATGATCTATATGCTCTGGATCCACGTGCAGGTGGCTCTGGCTCTGTTTGCAGTGCTGCCGTTTCTGTTTGTTGCGCTGTTCTTGATCAACGGCAAACTCCGCAACGCCAATCGTAAGATCCGCATCCGACAGGCCGCGATGAACGCCCTTCTTCAGGAGGATATCGTTGGGATGACCACTATACAGTTGTTCAACCGCGAGCCTGCCGCCCAGGATGAGTTCACGGAACGCAACGTAAATTTAAGGGCCGCCCATTTCGAAGAGAACCGCTGGTTCAGCCTGTACTTTCCCGTTATCGAGGCCGGTCAGGCCCTTTCGTTCATATTGATTCTCAGCACCGGCGGATTTTTGTTGCTCAATGACAGCGACCTGATTTCACTCGGTGTGCTGATCGCGTTCTTGACGTACATCCGTAACTTTTTCCGCCCGCTCGGCTCTCTCTCGGACAAAGCCGGCATGTTCCAGATGGCGATGGCCGCCGCAGAGCGAGTCTTCGCAATAATGGACATCCCCGAGGAAATCCCCGATCCCGAGGAGCCGCTTGCGCCGGCGCACATCGAAGGTGAAATCGAATTTCGCAATGTCTGGTTTGCCTATGAACATGAAAACTGGGTGATACAGAATCTCAGCTTCGAAGTAAAACCCGGTGAAATAATCGCCGTAGTAGGTGCCACCGGCGCGGGCAAGACCACAATCATTAACCTGATAGGCCGGTTCTACGACATCCAGCGAGGCGCCGTGAAGATTGACGGTAAGGACGTGCGGGCCTTTCGCAAGAGCGATCTTCGCCAGCGCCTGGGGTACGTATTCCAGGACCCATTCATATTCGCAGGGACCGTAGCGGAGAATATTTCCCTGCTCAATCCGGACCTTAGCCGGGACAATCTTATCGCCGCGGCGAAAACCGTCAACGCCCACGGATTCATCTCCGAAATGCCGGACGGCTACGACACCGTACTGAACGAACGCGGCGAAGGCCTCTCGCTAGGGCAGAAGCAACTGCTCTCGATGGCTCGCACGCTGGCGCAGAATCCCGAACTCCTGTTCGTCCTTGACGAAGCCACCGCCAGCGTCGATACCGCCACTGAAGTGCTGATACAGGATGCGCTCGGCAAGCTGATGGAGAATCGCACGAGCATCGTGATCGCACACCGACTGTCAACAATAAGACACGCCACGCGTATCCTTGTGTTGCGGCATGGCGAACTCGTGGATGAAGGTACACACGACGAGTTGATGCGCCGCCGAGGCTACTACCGCCAGCTTTACGAGCTGCTTCAGCATTCACCCCGTTAGCCGTAGGGTGGGGCTTGCCCCACCATGCGGAAACGTCTTACGCCGCCACTACAAACCGGCTGGATGATACCAGATCACTTGATTGCTCATAATTTCTTTGTTGCTCTGCCCCCTGGGGCCATGCGTGAATATCAGCGAAGGAGCGTACATCCACAGCGGAGTGGTCGGCCGCTCCAGATTCGGCAGCCAGTTGGGCTCCGAAGGGTCGGGATCGGACACGTCGAAAACGGCGAAAGTCCGGCCGTAGTCTCTGGAGACGAGCAGGGCGATTTCAGCCGAAGGATGTCCCCACTGGGCGGGTTTGACTTCCGCGCCGCTGTCGACGGTCGTTACGGTTATGTACATTATCCTGTCCTCGCTGAACACGATGCCGCCCGGGGTCTTGACGGCGCGGCCTGGCCATCGTCTCTGAATAAAAGGCAGCAGCGGAATGTTTTGCCACTGTGCGCCTCCACCGGCCCGCGCAATCCACGTCTCGAATGGCTGGCGGTCCATGCGGCAGTAGATCAGCCAGGGCACGCCGTCGGAATCAACCGCCACGTTACCCGGACGAAAGTTGGCCGGCCCTTCGGCGGTCCTGGCGCCGGCGACGAGGTCAATCGTCTCAGGTGTAGCGGGCAGATCGACGGGCGTGCCGTCGGATCGCTGCCATGTTTGTCCCTGATCGTTAGAACGCAGATATCCGACTGCGTAGCCGATCTTCTTCAGCGCCTGCTCGTAGAGCATGAAGCTCATGTGTATCGTTTCGTCTTCCGGGTCGAGCGCTAATGCCGCCTGCCAGCGAGTATAGCCGCCAGGGGCCTGGCCGTGCAGTATCGTTCGGGGACCCTGCCAGTTTGTGTCCGGAGGCTTCTCGTAAAGATTCAGCTTCCACCGTTCTTTCGAGCTTTCCCGGCAGACGAGCACGAGCGTGCTGTCCGGCAGGCAGATCATCGAAGAATAGGTGCATTTCTCGCCGAACTGCGTTTCTTCTGTCCATCGCGAAGCGTCGTTGGGTCTCAGGGACCTGCGATAGCGAAACGGATGGTGGTGCGGATAGTACACGATGTGAAGATACCCCTCGCCGTCGAAGGTCAGCGAAGGTCCGCCGTGGTTGTCGAATGCTTCGCCTACGGTATACGTCGGCGACCACCGGCCGGTGTCTCTGTTCAGCGTTCGTATCCGCACCAGGAACTTGCCGTCTTGAGAGTCCAGCCATGATACGTGTGTCCTCTCGCCTATGGTGACGATCTTATTGAACTCGGAATACGCCGTTGCTCTGCCGCAGCCGTGCTCGGAAAGAACAATGTACGCCTCGTCTGCCGTGACGCGAGGATTGAGGTAAGCTGCGAGAATGTGGCCGAGAATCTGTTCGCCGCGCTCGCTGGCGTGAATGGGATCGCGCTTGAACCATTCGAGCTCTTTTCCCGAAGCGCGGATATACGTAGCCCAGGCAAGCTCCATATCGATAAACGCCGCCCCGGCCTCGCGCGCGAGATTCTCCAGGCCTTTGCGGTAATCGCTGAAATGATCGGGATTGCTGATCCTTTTCCATTGTTCGTCTTCGCGAGGATCGACCCTCCCGAATGCCCCGGTCATCAGGAGAATATCAGCATCCGAGGCGTCACGAATCTGACCGATTACTTCCCGAATGGAATCGATGTCGCCGCGCTGACTTACGCCGCCGATTATGACCAGATCCGGTTCGTGATCGAGCACGAAATTTTGCACTCGGCCCGGCTCCTTATACCACCAGCAGCCGGTCGAGCCCCGCACCGATGTGATCTTTTCGATCCTGCACTCCGGATACGCTTTCTCCAGCAGGAGATTCCAGCAGGACCGGCTGGTGTCGTTGACGATGCTGTCGCCGAGCATTACCACGGTCAGGATCCCGCCTTCTGTCAGGCATTTTTCTGTTTGCGGCAGGTTCTTCCACCGATTCGCCGGCGGGCTGTATCGCACCGGAGGAATTTGAGAATAGACGCATTCAATCTTCTCTAACGTCCTCTGATTCTTGCGAATGATGTATCCGTCGTTGCCGACAGCCTGCGCCGCCACAAAGACAACCAGCAGCGGCAGTACTTGTAGTTTCAGTGACATTGACGTCTCCTTTACAACCGGTCTCTATCTATCAACTTTTATCATATACCATGTGGTGGCCTGCTCTCCGATCGGCAGTGTAACATCTCCCCTGCCTGCGCGGCGGCTGATTGACTGGCCCGAAGGTTTGGCACCGCCATCAAGAGGGATCATTTCCATTCGCCGGTAAGGTTTCAGATTTCGCAGGACGATTTCTCCTTTTACAGGCTCGATAACAGTCGGCGCCGAGCCCCAATCGGTGAGTGTCGTTCTCTTGTCGTTCCAGACCATGCCGCTGTTGGCCGAGCGTGCCGTCGCTGCGAGAAGCAGACGCTCCGAGCGGGATATTGGTTGATCGTCCGGCGAGGTCAGGATTATCGAGCAGAACTCATTTTCAACTTTCGCCGAGAGGTTCTTCAGTTTGTAGTCGCATCCTTTAAGGAAGCCGAGCATCGCCTGCGACCTATCAGTCTCCACAGTTACGAAAGTTTTGCCCTTTTCAGGATGATACCACGCCAGTTCGCCCGTGTCGGAGACGGTCGGGCTGCCCCGGCCTGCTTCGGCGTGTTGGCCGTAAGATTCGTCGAACCCGCCTATTCGTGTGGCGTGCCGCAGCGGAATCGCCAGTGAGAACCCCGGCGTGAAATAGGTCCGCTCGGAATAGGGCAGGCGGATGCTTTCGCGCACCTGCTCGAGTGAGTACGATCTTCGGACGGTCTCATTGGCCGGACGAACGTCGCTTCTTAGAAACATCATTGCACATGCGGCGATATTCGTCATTCTCAAGGGATCGGCTCGAATGTCGAAGTGTCCTCTGATTCTCGGTTTCCATTCTTTGGGATTCTTGTGCTCGAACGTATAGAAATAGATGCCATCCCAGTCGTGAAAAGCCGCATAAGCAGCCAGTATTCCGATGCCTTCACAGGCGTATTCGCCCGGGAACGGATGATTGGTCTCCGAGACGGTGTACGGCTTTCCCGCGACCGCCGAGCGGGACAGTTGAACCACCGTAGAGTTGAAAGGATCGTCGACCATCGGTGTATTCTTTATGGAGAAAGTCCGCCGCCCGGTCTTCGGATCGGTGCCGTACCTGGGATGCTGCCAGTAAACGTGACCGTCGACGATGTCCAGTTGCGAAGTGGACGTCAGCAGAGCATAGCCCGACCTGCCGTGATTGTGGTCGCTGGTGCCGGCTACCAGGGGCCTGACGCCGAGGTCCTTCTTCAGGAATTCGTACATCATCGTGAAATAATCATGCTCCAGCTCCATGTAGAAAGTCGCTTCCAGGTGAAATCTCTTTTTGTCAGCTTTTGCGAACTGACTTCTTGTCAGACGCGGCACAAACTCGTCATCGCCGACACCCGCTGTCTTGCGCAATTCCTTCAGTTCAGCCGCAGAGAGGCGGCGGGCCAGCCATGCGTTATATTTCTCAGTCAACTGCTCGGCGTAATACGGCGTGATATCGATCCACGTGCCGCGCTGGTTGCCGGTGTTCGTGCCGAGCAATCTGTCGCTGAACCATGCCTCGACGATGGAGTTCTCATTCACAAGCTCGATAGTCGCAACCGCCGGTTCGTGCCGGTACTGCGATTTCGTATAGGGATTGTAGTGGGTCAGGAGCTGTTCGGCATATTCTCTGTGAAGCTGCTGGACGCGATCATCGAAGTAGTTGACGACCTTTGCCAGTCCGAGATGCTGGTAGTCCTTCACGCCGTCGCCCTTGCGATAGTTACGACCGACATTGAGATTGATGTTCGTGTATATGCCGCGTTTTTTCAACTCGGCGACAAAAAAGTCCCACTTATCGAGCTGTTGCTCATCCAGAGCGCGCGTGTCGTCCCGGCCTTCAATAAACACGTTGTCCGACCAATTCGAATCGAGAAAGTGGAATCTGACGCAATTGATCCCGAAGCGGGCCAGATGCTCGGCGACTATCGGAGCATCCTGCTTCCTGGGAAAACACGAAGAGCCCGTGAAGTTGATTCCCCAGATTCGAAAACGCTCGCCGTCCGGTTTTGCCAGGTGGCCCTTGCTCGTGCCGATAAAGCCGTCTTTGCCCGCCGGGGCATCGAGAAGAAACGAAATGTCGACCAGTGAGTTACTATTATCCCGCCAGTCCATCGTGAAGGGCTTCATTTTAACATTATCGCCCGACACCAGCCCGGCAAGAAGCAACAGAATTGTGTATACGTTCAGATGTCTCTGAGCCATGCCAGCCTCCTTAACTTTTTTCTGGAAAACAACGGCGAGACGCCCTCGCTACGAGAACGCCTTACGGCGTCACTACAAACTTGATCTTTATCGTCAAAGCATACCAGATTCCTGCTTGCGGCACAATAAGCCGCCGCGGCAAAGTGGACATTTCAATTTAAGGATTTGAGTATTCCCCAAAGAAGACTATTATGAGCAAGATGCACTGCTGTTATTGTCCTTGAAAAGATACGGGAACTAAACTGATGACGGAAATAACGGAATCATCCGGCGAGGTTTCAACCTCTCCGAATTCGCCACGGGAGAGCAAACCCATCTGGCGGGAATGGATAACTCTGTTCACATTTGTGGTCATAACAGGGGGAATCTGGTTATTCGCCGAGATCGCGGACGAAGTCGCCGAGGGTGATACGCACCATTTCGACAAGGCGGTCCTTCTGGCTATGAGAGATCCCGGAGATACGAAGAATCCGTGGGGGCCAAAATGGCTCGAAGAGACGGGGCGCGATTTTACCGCGCTGGGGGGAATAGGAATCCTGTTATTTCTAACCGGGGCCACGGTAGGCGGTTACCTGCTGCAGGGACGGCATAAGGCGGCCACGCTGATTCTCGTGGCCGTGCTGGGCGGCCTGGTTATTGCCCTGCTGCTCAAGCAGAGCTTCGACCGGCCCCGACCCGACCTTGTGCCGCACGGCTCGTACGTCTATACCAAAAGCTTTCCCAGCGGCCATTCCATGCTTTCGGCTATCACTTATCTGACGCTCGGATCGATGATAGTTCGGACGTGCGGCCACAAACCGACGAAGGTCTACATCATTACCATCTCGATGCTGATTACCCTTCTTGTGGGCATTAGCCGAATCTATCTGGGAGTGCACTGGCCGACGGATGTCCTCGGAGGCTGGGCGGCCGGGGCGAGTTGGGCGCTGATGTGCTGGCTGGTAGCAAGATGGCTGCAAAAGTGCGACCACAAGTTCTAAACGGCAAAATACATTTGGCACGAACAATAGATCGAAAAGGAAACCATGGCACAACTGACCTTCAATCTTGAGGAACTTGTCGAAATCGTCAACTCCAACGGACTTCTCCCGCCGGAGATAATCCGCCTGAGAGTCAAGGGCGAGAAAATCCATTTTGTAATCAGAACCGGCTCTCTCATCCTGCCGTACATCCCGGCATCGGCGCGGTACGTTAGCTTCGACGGCGACAATGCGATATTCGAGCTTACAGTTGTCAGCTCTCACGCAAACAAAGCCGTCGGCCGGCTGAATGAGTTGGTCAAGGTCAAGATGCCCGATCACATGAAACTCGATTACCCCCACGTCACCGTGGAGATAAACAGGCTGCTCGAAGACGAAAACGTCAAAAGCCTCCGTGTCAGAAACATTTTGTTCGAGGATGGCCGATTCACCATTATCAGTGACAGCACGTAAAACCCCTGCCTTACCCGCACCGGTTCGATGGTGAGATGCATCGCACCCCACCGACTAACCATCTCACGCTCCGTTGAGGTTGATTGAATGCTTTGTCATTCCCGCAAAGAGCCTGCCCTGAGCGAAGCCGAACGGGCGGGAATCCAGAAACTCGTGAGCAAATGGATTCCTGCCTGCGCAGGAATGACAGCAGTAGCTCCATTCTCAGTCGACCAGTTCTCGTTCGATTTCTTCGAGGGTCTTGCCCTTTGTTTCGGGCAGGGTCCTCAGGATCACGAAGAAGCCGAGTATGCAGATTCCGCCGAAAGTCCAGAATGCGCCGTGCGCTCCGAGCGTGTTCTTCATGGTCGGAAAAAGCAGCGCCAGAGCCGCGCACGAAATCCAGAGCGCCAGCACGGCTATCGACATAGCAGCGCCGCGAATGCGATTGGGGAACAGCTCGGAAATCAACACCCACGTCACCGGAGCCAGAGACATCGCGTAGCAGGCGATGGAAACAACAATCAATAGAAGCATGTGGATGCCGGTGCTGTGGAGGAAATAACCCGTGCCGAGCAGGGCGTAAAAACATGTCAGGCCGCCGGCCCCGATCAACATTAGCGCCTTTCGACCGAGCCGGTCGACGGTCTGGATAGCGACGAAGGTGGCGACGAGATTGACAACTCCCGTAATCACGATGTTAAATAGCATGTCGCTTACGCCGTAGCCGGCCTCCTGAAAGACCTCCTGGGCATAGTTGAAGATGACGTTTATGCCGCACCACTGCTGGAGAACGGCCAGGAAAATTCCAAGGCCGATTATCTTCGTGAGCTTCGGTTCCACCAGGTCCTTGAAACGGACTCGCGCGATCTCCTCACCGGCAAGAGTATTGCTGATGTCCTCGACTTCTGCTGCGGCGTATTCGTCGCCGCCCACGCGCGCGAGAATCCGCTGAGCCTGGTCGTCCTTGCCGTATTTAATCAGCCAACGGGGGCTTTCCGGCACAAAGAACATGAGTAAAAAGAACAGAAACGCCGGAACGGTCTCGGCGCCGAACATCCAGCGCCAGCCGCGCGAGCCGTTCCAGGTTTGCGATATGTACGCGGCGATTATTTGATTGTCCTGTTTGTTCTTAGCCTCGACCTGTTCGTCGGTGGTCGGCTCGAAATAGGTTATGTCGGGAAACTTCTCCCTGGCGTAAGCAAACGCGGACTCGTCTACCACGTCGAGGGCTTTCTGCTTTCGCTCGGCGAAATCGACCTTCGGGTCGGATTCCATGGCCGCCGCCGCGGAAGTTTCATCGGCGAGCAGGCGCAACTGATCGGCGGTAGGAACGGGTTGAGCGATCATCATGTTGACGATCTGTGCGGCTAAAATGCCAATGACAATTGTGAGCTGGTTTATCGAGACGAACTTGCCCCTCATAGCCGCCGGGGAAATCTCGGCGATATACATCGGCGAGAGATTGGAAGCCAGCCCTATGCCGATGCCGCCGACGATGCGGGCGACATTATATGAAAGAAAACTCCACGACAATCCGGTGCCGATTGCCGAGAATGTAAACAGCAGGCCGGAAGAGATCAGCAGGCGCTTGCGCCCCAGTTTGTCGGCCATCATGCCGGAGAGAATCGCCCCGATGACGCAGCCGAACAGGGCGCTGCTCATCGCGATGCCGCGTATCAGAGGCGTGTCGTCGGTGATCTCGAAGTACGGCTCGTAAAAGGCCTTCGCCCCGCCGACGACTACCCAGTCGTATCCGAAGAGCAATCCTCCCATCGCCGCGACGATGCAGATCAGCCATACGAATCTCAGGTTGTAGCCGACCTGTCGATTTTCGACGACCATCCACGGCTCCGTAACATCCAATTGCACTGATGTCATTGCGAGCGAAGCGAAGCAATCTCAGCTCTGTCGGTTGAGACTGCCGCTTCCTTACAGGTCAGATGTTACACTGTGCGGGCATTGCTGTCTAATTTTTCTTTCCGATGCAGTATAGGTTTTTGTTGCTTCGCAGGACCAGGTTGCCGTTGCAGACGATGGGACTTGCGTTGAACACTGTCTCGTCGGAGAGCTTGTTGTGCGCCAACTGCTTGAACTGCGGCTCTGCAGCCAGCACCAGCGTGCCGCCGTAGCGCGTGACAACGTAAAGTCTGCCGTCGGCAAACAGCGTCGAAGCGTATGGTTGGACTCTGAGCCGTTCGGAATATTTGACCGACCCGTCGTCGAGGCCGAGACAGTACGCGGTCTTGTTACGGTCGCTCACCCAGTATAGGTGGCCGTCGTGTATAATGGGAGAAGACACATTTGCCCCAACGTCAACCTGCCACAGTTTGTGTGTGTTTGTTACATTTCCGCGTCCGCCGCTGCGAATAGCGACCGTCTGGGATCGCCGGGCGCCCATTGCATATAGAATGCTCTTATGGGACACAATGCTCGGACAGATGTAGTCGTCGATCGCCTCGCATTTCCACAGTTGCCTGCCGGTGTCAGGATCGAAGCCCAGAACAAATCCTTTTACAGTCACAGCAAGTTCCTGATCTCCATCCGATGTTTCCACGAGATGAGGGGTGTTCCATGATGACTTCATACCCGGCGCGCGCCATTTCACATTTCCGGTTTCTTTATCGATCGCCACCAATGAACCGCTTTCGACGCTGGCGTTGACGATTACGAGATTGTTATACAATACCGGCGACGTTCCGCTGCCCCAGCCGTGCGTGCCGGCGCCCACGCTCGTTTGCCAGATCTTCTCGCCGTTCAGGTCGAATTTGAAGACGCCGCTCTTGCCGAAGAAGACGTAGAGATGTTTGCCGTCAGTCACAGGTGTCTGTGCAGCATAGCCGTGATCGCGCACTCTCTTGGATTCGGGCTGTGCGGGTTCGACCTTTTTGTCCCAGATGATATCTCCGCTGCTCCCGTCGACGCACACGAGGTGCAGCATCAGATCTTCCACCGAACCTCCATCCTGATCCAGGCCGTAGCCGCTGTAGCAGGTCACGTAAAGTCTGCCGTCCAGAGCGATGGGGCTGGAAGCTCCGCTGCCGGGCATGGCCGTCTTCCAGATCATGTTCTTAGTGTCGCTCCAGGTTACGGGCAGATTATCGGCCTCTGAAACGCCCAGGCCGCCCGGCCCTCTGAATTGTGGCCAGTCCTCGGCCAGGGCGGCTTGTGCCAATAATCCAACGACAAACATCAAGTACAGGCTGCTGCAAATACGTCCTAACATACTTTACCCTTTCATTTCTTTTTAGACCTGTTTTGTGTTAGACAGACTCATTTTTCCGATTGGATACGGTAGAGATGCGTTTTTGTTCTTAGAAATAGAGCCCTGCCCGATACGGCGGGCGATGCCATGAAGCCCGAATCGAGTTCATTTTCCGCCAGAACTTCGTATTCTCGGTCCGCTTTGAAGACGGTGGCCTTGCCGTCGCGGTTGAAGGTGTAGATTCGGCCGTCGGCGTAGATGGGCGAGGCGGCGCAATTGCCTCTGATGTGTTCTTTCCAGATTTCCTTACCCGTAGCCGCTTTGAGGCACATAACGGTGCCTGTGTCGTTGATAGTAAAGAGCAGGTCGTCGACGAGCACCGGAGAGGGCGTTCGCGGCACGGATTTTCTGGTTCTCCAGATGACGTGAGTATCGGTAACGTCGCCGGAGCCGTCGACTCGTATGGCCAGCAGCTCGGTCTTGCCGAAGCCGGTTATCATATAGGCGATCCCGTCGCCGTACACGGGGCGGGATGCGCCGGAGTACGCGGGCGTGCGGACCTTCCAGATTTCGCTGCCATCGGTCGGATCGTAGCCGTACAGAGCTTTGGCCCCCACGGAGATCATTTGCTTTTTGCCGCCGGCGTCGATAATCAGCGGCGTCGAATATGCTTTCCGAAAATCTCCTTCCAGGATCGGTTTGCCGTCGTCGCCGAGATCGTTCCATTCAGCCGTTCGGTCGGTTTTCCAGACTGTCTCGCCTGTCGTCTTGTCCAGCGCGATCAGGTACTGCACGTCCACGCCGTCCATAGTCAGGATCAGAAGGTTCTCGAACAGGATCGGAGAAGAGCCGGGCCCGCGGAAGTGCCGACAATTTATGTCCTTGCGCTCCCAGAGTACGTCGAAGTTCTCCGTGTCAAGGCAGGCAGTGCCGTAAGCTCCGAAATGAACGTAAACTCTTGACGGCTCTGCAACAGTCGAGGGCGAAGCGTAGCTGTTGAGCGGATTGCCCAGCGGCTCGGGGTCTTCCACATGAAATATCTTCTTGTTGAGAAGAATCTCGCCGGAATCAGCATCGACGCATATCACGAAGAAATCGCGGCCTTTCAGAGTAGCAGTCGTAATCCAGATCCGCCCGTCCATCACCACGGGCGTAGACCAGCCGGCGTAAGGTATCGGCGTTTTCCAGACCACGTTCTTAGTCTCGCTCCAGCGCAGCGGCAGGCCGATTGGCTCGGAGTCTCCCGGTATTGTTGTCAGGCCGTTGCCGTGGGGTCCGCGGAATTCCGGCCAGTCGCTCCATGCTGTCTGCGGCGGCGACAGCATGACGAGAACGATAAGACAAATAAAAATACGTTGTATCTTAATCACGATGCCGGACTTCTCACTCCACTTTGAATCACATTAACTGCATCGGGTTGTTGACATCAACCGCCCACATCCGTTATAGTAAAGATTATTAAGCAATTGGTCAACCGTCCGTCTGTGCGGGAAAGAGGCAGTAAAGATGTCGCACTTTAAAATCTCGCCCATAAAGTTCATAAATCACATATTCATTGCTTTGCTTGTCCTTGGCACGGCGGCGGGTCAGGAGCCGGTGAATTTTGCCGATCCCAATCTGAAGGCCTTTGTTGAACAGAGCTTGGGAGTTGACGACCCGAACCCGAACGATATGCTCGGGCTGACTCAACTATATGCCGCGGGCGCCGGCGTCGAAAGTCTTACCGGTCTGGAACACGCCGTGAATCTCAGCCATCTGAATGCCGGAGAGTTCTACGACAGATCCGTATGGCCGCCTGTGCTGCGCAAGAATCTGATTGCAGACGTTTCGCCGCTTGCGGGACTAAACCGACTGGTATGGCTGAACCTCGGCGGCAATCAAATTGTTGATATTGGACCCCTTTCGCAGTTGACCGGCCTTAGGACGGCGATTTTATACGGCAACCGGATCGCGGATGTTTCGCCGCTCACGGGACTTGGTAATCTCACACTTCTGGACCTGGACGGCAATGAGATAACTGACGCCGGACCTGTGGCGAATCTTACTCGGCTCAGATGGTTGAACCTTAGCAACAACCGGGTCGCGGGTACTCTGGCTTTGGCCCAAATGACGGTGCTTGAGAACCTACAGCTCGAACGGACGGGATTGACTGAGCTTCCCGAAATGTCAGATATGATAAATCTCAAATCCCTTAATCTCACGGGAAATCAACTAACCGACATCTCGGGCCTGTCGGGTTTGCCCAGCCTTGAGACGGTGACGCTCTACGGCAACAGACTTACAGTTGTCGCAGGGCTGTCGGGCCTGCCGAGCCTAAGGTCGCTGGGTCTGGGCGTTAATCAGATCACCGATGCATCGGGCCTTTCGGGACTGCCTAATCTTGAAATCGTGGATTTGTCTAACAACCGACTTACTGCCGTTCCCGCGTTGTCCGACGTTCCCAATCTCAAGGCTCTCGACCTGCAACACAATCAGATAACCGATATCTCAGGCGCATCTGCTATGCCGAGCCTCATAGTGCTCGACCTCGGCGGCAATCGGATCGACGACATTGCCGGCCTGTCGGGATTGCCCAACCTCCGGACTTTAGGTCTCCGCAGGAATCATATCTCGTCTGTTCCCCTTTTGTCCGGCCTGACTGCATTGAGATCGCTGGACCTGGAAGGCAATGAGATCACCGACGTCAATTCGCTTTCGGGCCTGCCCGGACTCCGGTCGCTGAATCTTCAGGACAACGAGATCGAAGACATCCAACCGCTCACTGAGCTGGGCCGACTGACTCATCTGGATATCAGCCGCAATCCCATCGACGAGCATACGTACTCGAATGTCCTGCCGCTGATCGAAGCCAACAATCCCGGGATCGAACTTGTCTACGACCCGAGCCCGTGGGCTTTCGATCCCAGGCCGTATGATGGAGCGGCCGATATCACCGACGACCTCTCACTGACCTGGACATCCGGCGCCTACACCGCCGAGCACGATGTATATTTCGGCACCGACCCAGGGGCGGTGACCGACGCTGACCCGAATGATCCCAACGTCTACAAGGGACGGCTCGCTCTGGATGTGACTTCGTACGATCCCGGCGTTCTGGAATGGAACACAACCTACTACTGGAGAGTGGACGAAATCAACGAGCCGGAATCGTGGAGTCCGATTGTCGGTTCTGTGTGGAGCTTCACCACCGCCGACTTTGTCGTGGTCGACGATTTCGAGCTTTACGACGACAACGTCGACGCCAATGAAGCGGTCTTTCAAACCTGGTTCGACGGCTTCGGTTTCGGTGCGCCCGAGGTGCCCCCGTTCTTCGCCGGTAACGGCACGAACTCTTCCGTCGGCTATGAGAAGCCGCCCTACACCGAGCGGATAATCGTTCACGGCGGCCGACAATCGATGCCGCTGCAATACGACAATGCCAAAGAGCCGTGGTACTCGCAGGCCGGACGCACCTGGACGATCCCGCAGGACTGGACCGTTAACGGCATGGATACTCTGCAACTATTCGTCCGGGGCAAGCCGACCAACGTGCCGGCCGATCTGTACCTAACGCTTGAAGATTTCGCCGGAAACGTTGCGACAGTGGTCCATCCCGATCCCGATACAGTGCGCTTGTCCAGGTGGCTCAGATGGGACATTCCACTGGCCGATCTGATTGCCGCCGGCTTGGATGTCACCGCAGTCCGCAAAATGGACATCGGCATAGGCTCACCCGATAATCCGCAACCGGGCGGCAGCGGCGTGATCTACATCGACGACATCCGCGTGATCAGTCTCACGCCCTAATTGAGATTGCCGCGCGATTCTCCGAAAGGAGTCCCGAGGACTACGAATCGCTCGCAATGACAAGAACATCTACCTTTTGTCGTTGCGAGCAGCGGAGCGACGGAGCAATCTCAGGTCTTTCGACAGCCCTCTGTCCCTTTCGCGTTATGTGCTATTGTCTGGTGCTGAATTTCAGGACTGTCTTCGTGGAATACTTCTGCCCCGGCTTCAGGACGACCGACGGAAAGTCCGGATTGTTCGGCGAATCCGGGAAGTGCTGAGTCTCAAGGCAAAATCCGTAATGCTTCTCATACGCCTTGCCGCCTTTTCCGGTCACGGTGCCGTCGAGGAAATTTCCCGTATAGAACTGCACCCCCGGCTCGGTGGTGTATACCTCCATGACCCGTCCGCTGGTTTGCTCGTACACCCTCGCGCAAAATTCCGGAGAATCGCCGCCGCCGTTGTTGAGCACGTAGTTGTGGTCGTAGCCTCCTCCTTCGACCTGCTCGATCCGCGAGCCGATGGTTGCCGAGATCGTGAAGTCCATGGGCGTACCGGTGACGCTTCTGAGCTCGCCGGTGGGTATAAGGTTTGCATCGACCACGGTGTATTTGTCCGCGTCGATCATGATCTCGTGATCGAGAATATCGCCTTTGCCCTGGCCGGCCAGGTTGAAATACGTATGATTGGTCAGGTTCACCACGGTCGTCTTATCCGTGTCGGCCTCGTAGCTCATCTGCAGTTCGTTGTCTTCGGTCAGAGCGTAAGTCACGCTGCAGGCGAGGTTGCCTGGGTAGCCTTCTTCGCCGGCCTCGCTGATATAGCTCAGCTTCACCATGGCGCGGTCATCTTCGGTCTTCAGGTCCTCGAGTTTCCAGATCACCTTGTCGAATCCCTTGATGCCGCCGTGCAGATGATTCGTGCCGTTATTGGCTTCCAGTTCGTACTTGACGCCTTCAAGCTCGAACTCGGCATTTCCGATCCGATTGGCGTAACGCCCCACGACGGCCCCGAAATAAGGGTGCTCGCCTAGATAACCTTCGAGCGTGTCGAATCCGAGCGTAATATCGGCGAGATTTCCGCCTCTGTCCGGAACTTCCAACGAGACCAGGATCGCCCCGTAGTTGGTAATCCGGGCCTTCATGCCGTTGCTGTTGGTAAGGGTGTAAAGGTCAACTTCTCTGCCCTCGGGTGTCGTGCCGAAAGATTCCTGATTTACGCTCATTTCTACGACCTCCATGGTCTGCTGATCGGTGTTCGGTTCGGCCGGGGCCTGCTCCTTTTTCTTACATCCGTGCATGCAGATAACCGCCGCTGCCAAAACCAGGCCTGTCCAGAATTTTGTACTCATTTTCGCACTCCCTTATTGAAAATGCCCGTGTTTATATGAATTGACGACTCGCAGTGAATGTAACTGCGATAAAATGAAATGTCAAGTTTTTCTCCGCCGGAGATCTGTTTTTCCGCGCTTTACCGGCCGCAATGACATTCGTGGCTTGTCTGGGGGGATCGTCGTTAAGGCTTGAGATCTTTGCCCTCTCTTCCGTAGTCATCCTCGTGCCGATACTGATCCTCGGCCTGCCACCGGCCGAAACAGACGACCAGCATCCGAAACGGCTTCTCCTCGGCCCAGAATCTGTGTTTGACTCCCGGTTCGATCAGGAATTCGTCGTGGGCTTTCGGTTGGTAAATCCGGCCGTCCAGCTCCAGATGCGCCCCGTCGTCGAGAAAATGAAACAGCTCATACCGAACCTCGTGTGAATGCAGGCTGGCCCGATGGCCCGGCCGGACGCTCGTAAGATCGACCGAGCACTCCTGGTTGCGCACCACCATGTAGATGTCGCCCCATGGGCGCTGCGACTTGATTGTCTCTTTTCCGTTTCGAGGATCCATTGAGCATCGAAAATTTGATTTTTCGTGCCACCAAGACGTGAAGGCACAAAGAAGGTAGGAAGATAAGAAGATAAGAGAAGCCCCGCGTTGGCGCTTTTAGCTCGATCTTTATGTTCCTGTCTTCTATCTCCTAACTTCTTATCTTCTTATCTTCTTATCTTCTATATCCCTTCGTGGCTTTTATACCTCGATTCCGGCAGGTTGATTCTGCTTTGCGATGTTAATCAACACGCCGACCGCCACGGCTGAGAGCAGCATACTCGTGCCGCCGGCGCTGACGAACGGCAGCGGGATACCTTTGGTCGGCACGACGACCGTTACAACCGCGATGTTGAGCACCGCCTGAATTGCGATTGTGAGCACTATACCGCCGGCCAGGAGCTGGCCGAAACGATCTTTACAGCGCATCACCACCAGAATCCCGAGCCAGACGAACAGAATAAACAGCAATATCACCGCCGCAGTGCCCGCAAAGCCCAGTTCCTCGCCAATGATTGCGAAGATGAAGTCCGTCGTGTCCTCGGGCAAATGCCCGTACTTGCAAATGCCATTGCCCAATCCTTTTCCGCGCAGCCCCCCGGAACCAAGCGCGACCAGCGACTGGTGTGGTTGATAGTTGATCGAGTCGGTCCATTTGTCGGGGTGCAGGAACGCCAGCAGACGTCGCACCCGCGTCGGCGAGCTTGCTATCGCGGCATAAAATGCGGCGGCGGCAAACGGAAGAGGCGGCAGGATATGCCACAGTCTGACCCCGGCGATTATCAGCATCAAGAACGCCAGCACAGTTATCAATGCCGCGGTGCCGAAATCCTCGACGATGGTCAATCCCGCCACGAGGCCGACCGTCAGACATAGAGGAACAAACCTTGTAAAGAAGCGCCTTATCTGGTCGCCGAACTGGGCGCAAGCAGCGGCTATGAAGAAAATCACGGCCCATTTCGCCAGCTCCGACGGCTGGAAGCTCACGGCCACGGGCCCCAATGGGATCCGTATCCAACGGTAATGCTCGTTGATAGGCGGAATCAGCCGCGGCAGAACGGGCCAGTACTTTTGGGAAAGAACGACAGCCAGAAGCAGGATGCTCGTGGCGAGCATGTAGATCGTTGGATTTCGCGAGCAGCCATCGGCGAAGCTGAACCTGCGATAATCGACGTAGGAGAAGAAGTACATCACGCCGCAGGCCAGCGGAAAAAACAGTATCTGCCGAAGGCCCGTGTAGTCATAGAAGCGATGTAAGTCGAGTTCGTGGCCGATGTTAGCGCTGGCCGAGAACACAAAAACCGTGCCGAGGGCCATCAACGTAACGATGACCATCGCGATGCAATCGGCTGTCGGGCTGTGTCGTGTCGCAGTAATCATCAAATTTCTTCCTGCCTTCGGGATCGTGTCCTGAATATATTTTCGGCGTTTTTCACCCGAAAACAGTAGAAATTGTCCGTCGGCAGCCAACACATGACAGATAGAGTGGATATTAGTCCGCCCGACCGACGGTGGTGCAGGCGCCAGCTTACTGTGCTCAGCGTCCTGGCCCGGCGTCCTTCTGCCAGCGTGCGTATTCAGCCATAAGATGATCGGCCAGTTCCGGTTTCGCCGAGCGCAGGTTGGCGGTTTCACCTATGTCGGTTTTCAGATCGAACAGTTGCCAGTCCGAGTTCGTGCTTCGTCTTTCCCGCAGCAGCTTGTAGCGGCCCATCCGAATTGCCGTACTTCTCGAGCCCCAGCTCCAGTAAAGATACTTGTGTGGCGATGTCGCCTCTCCGGCCAGCGCGGCTGTCGGGTCCCTGCCATCGAGATATCGGTCGCTCGGCAATTCAAGCCCCGCAGCGCGGAGCGCCATCGGCACGAAATCCATGCTTACCAGAGGCTCACGGCAGACCGTTCCCGGCTTGATCCGGCCAGGCCAGCGCACCATGCAGGGCACGCGGATGCCGCCTTCCCAGAGCGTTACACCGCCGCCTCGCAGCGGGTAGTTGGATGCGCACTCCATCCCGCGCGACGGCATCATGAACGCTCCGTTGTCGGAGAGCTGTATGACTATCGTGTTCTGCGTCAGCTTAAGTTGGTCGAGCTTGTCGAGAACCCGGCCGATGCCGTCATCCAGCGCTGTAAGTACGGCACGGTAGCGCCGGCGCTCGTCGAGAGTGTCTGGGGAGTATCCGTATTTCTCGAAAGCCTCGTACGGGGCCTGCCAGAGACAGGGCGTTGCCGGCGGCTTATTGCTCGGATTCGGAAAATGTGCCGCGTTGAAAGGAACATAGCAGAAGAAGGGCTTGTCCTTGTTCCTCTCGATGAAGTCACAAGCGGCATCGGCAAAGACGTACGTGCTGTAGCCCTCGGCTTTTGCCGGCTCGGTGTTGCGATACAGATCGTTGCGGCCACGGTAGATGTAAGTATAGTAATCGCAGTTACCGGAGATGTTGCCGAAGTACTCATCGAATCCGCGATCGGTCGGCCGGCTGCCTTCGACAAATCCGAGGTTCCATTTGCCGAAACAGCCGCTTACGTATCCGGCCTCAGCGAGGTAGCGAGGCAGGATTATCTCCGAGTGCGGCAGTGCGACTTGCTTGAGATCGTCGATGAGCTGCTCGTTCAGGCCGTTGCGAACAGGATGCCTCCCGGTCAGCAGCGCCCCGCGGGATGGCATGCAGGACGGCGAGCCAATGTAGAAATCGGTGCAGAGGACTCCTTCACGGGCAAACCGGTCGATTCGCGGGGTTTTGACGTCTTTGTTGCCGTAGCAGCTCAGATCGCCGTAGCCGACATTGTCGATGAACATCAAGACAATGTTAGGCTTTCCGGCAGATATTGCGGCCGGCTTTCGTCTGGCGATGCCATCACATCCGGATAAGGTCAACGCCGCAGCACCTTGACAAAGAGATTTCAGAAATTTGCGCCGATCGATATGGTGAGACATTTTCACAGCCTTTCTCAGGTAGATAAATGAAAACACAGTTTCACGCCCATACTATACAGGATTCCGGCTTTGTGGAAAGGTTCGGCCGTATGGTGTCTCATCCACGAAATCCCAGCCAGCGTGCAGGAAGGGGGCAAGGAGCTTGCCCAGAGATATCATCAAGCCCGAGCCGGTGAGCCATGCGACAAACGCGCAGTCTGAATGCGATGCATTGCGTCATCATCAAAGAAACGCGAATTGCAGGAACTGCACTTGTAATGTGCCAGTTTCTTGATGAGCAACCCGTCTTCGAGCCGACAGGTTTCCACGACGCGAATCATCTGCAATTGTCCATCCTCAGGACAGGGCAGAGCTTCAGATGTCAGTGCTTTTTTTCGATGAGATGAAGACATAGAAAACGTCAATTCCCTCTTTCTTCAATATTTTAGAGCAATGATCAATAGTCAATCGTAAATAGTCAATTGCCGTCAACTTCCCACCAAAGCCTCGGATAGGCCTGCCCTTCAAGAATCCACCAGATGTCCTCGGTGCCGTTTGTCGTCTCGTCGATAACGTCCCAGCCGATGTCGAGAAATGTATATAGGCTCTGCATCTCTGATGTGGTCTTGCCGATACCTCCGGCACTGGTGATCTGGCCGGAGGTATCTATATCCCAGAAACTCGCGGTGACGCTGCCATAGTCGTGGTCACCCACCAGACCGCCGACATCTTCACTTCCAGTGACCATGCCGGTGCTGTAGCTTGTGGTGACGCTGCCACGCCAACTATAGCCTACTAGGCCGCCGACCTGCACATTTCCACTTATCGTGCCAATGCTATAGCTGTTGGCGATGCTACCCCGGTCGTTCCAGCCCACGAGGCCGCCAATCCGCAAATTAGTTCCATTGACTATGCCCGTGCTGTAGCTCGTTGTTATGTTTCCTCGGTCATTCCAGCCAACGAGACCACCAACACGGCTGCTTCCGGTCACCGTGCCCGTGCTGCAGCTCTCGGTGACGGTGCCATGCCCATGGACGCCACCAAAATTGTAGCCCACGAGGCCGCCAACCCGCACATCCCCACCTACCGTGGCAGTGCTGAAGCTCGCGGTAATGCTACCAGTGTAGTTGTCGCCTGCGAGGCCGCCGACAGAGACATTTCCATTGACCTCGCCGGTGCTGTAGCTTACGTTGATGGTACCACCGGTATTATCCCCCACAAGGCCGCCGACCCACACGTCTCCCCTTACCGTGCCCGTGCTGTGGCTACCGGTGATGTTACCACCCCCGTTGTAACCTATGAGACCGCCCACATAATTATTACCTGTGACCAAACCGGTGCTGTGGCAGTTAGTGATGCTGGCAAAGTTTTTACCCGCGAGACCACCGACATACCAATCTCCATTGATATTTATTGTTTCAAGGCCAAGATTAAGGAGTTTCGCCTCAGGGCCTAATTCACCAAAAAGTCCCAGATAGCTACCACCTTGAATCTGAAGATTGCTGATAACATAGCCATTGCCGTCGAAGGTCCCTCCAAACCAGGGGACAACAGCCGTTGACCATATGATCCCCGATAGATCAATTGACGTTTCCAGGCGGTAATGGGCGATGGGTTTGAACCACATCGTGCCCAGGTCGCGGGCATCTCGAATCAGATACGGCTCCTGTGCCGTTCCGGATCCCTCGGGCATCACTGGGCTGTCGCCGTCAAGGTAACACAACCGGGGATAGTCGTCCGGCGATATCCGCCAGTAATCGGAGGTACCGTTAGCGATCTCATCAACGAAATCCCAACCGGCATCGAGGTAGGTGTTAATGTTTTGCATCGCAGCGGTAGTCAGACCCGTGCCTCCTGAACTAACGGTCTGGCCGGAGATCTCCACATCCCAGAAACTTGCTGTGACGCTGCCATAGCGGTGATCACCCACAAGACCGCCGACATGTTCATTTCCAATGACCATGCCGGTACTGTAGCATGCAGTGATAATACTGTGATTGCCCCTGCTGGTGGACCTGCCGTTACAACCCACGAGACCGCCGACGGATTCATATCCACTAACTGTTCCTGTGCTGTAGCTCGTGTCGATGCTACCGTTGTTATCGTTGAGTCCCACGAGACCGCCGACATGACTGTCACCACTAACTACACTGGTGCTGTAACATTTTGTCACAGTGTTGGAGCTGTTGTACCCCACCAGCCCACCAACTCTATCTCGCCCGTTGATTTCGCCAGTGCTATAGCATTGGGTAACAAATCCACTGTTGTTCCCCACCAGCCCACCGAGCCATTCATTGCCACTGACCACGCACGTGCTGTGGCATTCGGTAACAGCAGGCCCTCGGTCTGTCCATCCGAAACTCGCACCCACAAGTCCGCCGACACTCCAGTCGCCGCGGACAGTGCCGCTACTGTAGCAGCCGGTCAAATCGCCGTGGCTTTCCCCGGCCAGTGCGCCGACAAAGGAACCGGACCCCATGATATTTACATCGGGTGCAGGTTTGGTTTTACGTAGAATCGGAGCGAATTAGATATAAGTGGAC
>CAZRBG010000025.1:0-72190 GCA_964598225.1 uncultured Pirellulales bacterium | reverse complement strand
GCAGGGAGTATTAGGGTCAAACCTTAAGAACTGATTCCGCGGAAAAACCCCTTGTGACATGCACTGGCGCTATCAAAAACGAGGGTGTTTTGCCGGTTTTCATGGGTTTATCAGCGGAATCAAGAACTAAGTTCCTGGAATTCTGATTGTCCTGTAGAGAGTTGCAGGGAGTATCAGGGTCAAACCTTAAGAACTAAGTTCCTGGAATTCTGATTGTCCTGTAGAGAGTTGCGGTATTCTTTTTTTAGCGTTTATCGCGTTAGTGCTGACAGCAGGCCGTAAGTATCCATTCGGCTACGCTCAGAGCCTGCCCCGTTCGACGATGCTCAGGGCAAGCTCTGAGCTTGCCGAACGGGACAAGCTTACTATCCATTCGACGGTGCTCAGGACGTGTTTACTATGGCTAAGCCATAAATTATCTATTGTCCCTGCCTCCGCAGGGATGACATTACTATTGTTCTTCTCCGTGGAGCTTCGTGTTCTCGGTGGTGAATCAAAATAAAATCAGAGAATCGGTGGGGCAAGCCGCCACCCTACATAAATCCGCGTAATCGGTGGAACTTGTGCCACTTGTGCCTTAGGTATAGGTATCAGAGTTTGAAGAATAACGGTGCGCTGTCCTATGGACCCCGGCATAAGGCGTCCCCCGGGGACTTACGGGGAGCACACCGTACCATTTCGTGGTGTTCTCTGGGGTTTTAAAAAGCGATTGCACTTGGTGTTTTTTGGTGTTACCTTGAGGATCCGGGCGGGACAGCCGCCGGGGTGATCGGATACGTAATCCGGGAACAGAAGTGGGGATAGGATGAGCGACGGCACGGAAAAGACAATTTATTCGATTCAGGAGTTGGTTATGAAACGGAGAGAAGGGCCTATGGTCAAAAACATGTTGGTAATGATTGTTGCCGCACTCGCAGTTTGCGCTGTTGCGGCAGGCGGCGACGAAGCGCCAAAGGTATATTCGTGGCAAATACCACACGCCGAACCGGATCCTGCGGGCGATCTCGAATGGTCGCCCGAGCCGTTCGTGTATGAGCCGGGCGATTCGGTGCGGTATATAGATTTTGACGACGGCAGCGACACCAACAACGGCACGTCGAGAGATGCCGCGTGGAAGCACCACCCGTGGGATTCGAAAGCAACCGGGGCCGCCGCTTCGTGTACCGGCATTCACACATACGTATTCAAGCGGGGGACCGTTTATCGCGGCAGCCTGACGGTACAGGACGCGGGGAGGCCCGGCGAACCCATACGCCTTACGAGCGACCCGTCATGGGGACAAGGGCAGGCCGTTATCTGCGGCTCGGAGGCGCTCACGGGCGGCTGGACAAGAGGCGCAGATCATAAAGACATTCCGGATAAGGGCAAGGTCTGGCACAGGGACATTGATTTTGCTCCGAGAAATGTCTGGCTCGTCGAAGGTGATGAGATAACCCGCATCCCGCTGGCCCGCACGCCCAATTGGGAAGTGGTCGATGAAGACGACGTCAAAAGCCGGTGGTGGCACTGGGATTATCCCGGCATGAAGCACTTCGACAACTATATCCGGGGCCCCGGCGGCAGAAAGCTCCACCTGGGCGTGGATTCCAAACATATCAAGGGCGACCCTGATTATTTCAAAGACGCCATAGTGTGGTCCGAGTACGGGTGGGTCATGGGCTGTCCGTATCCGGCATACGTGGAGGTCGTGGATATCGGGCGAAACGGCATCGGATTCGCCGGCCAGTGGGGAGGCGCCGGTTCGTACAAAATCGTCCGGCATTGCCGGTACTACCTCGATGATAAGCCGCATTATCTCGACGATCCCGAAGGGGAGTTCTGGTTCGACAAGAAGGGCGGCGGCGGCAGGTTGTACATCCGGCTGCCGGGCGACAGGAATCCGAACGCGGCACAAATCGAGGCGGCCAGGATAAGGACGCTTATAGATGCGACGGTGATGGATCATGTCCACATTACCGGCCTGACCTTTCGGTTCACGAACGTCGGCTGGGACCTGACGGCGACGCCTTATGCCGGCAGTCAAATGAGAATCCGGGAGGAGACCGAGCCCGCCTGCATTCGTCTTGCGGGTCCGGGCAAGGACATTCGCATCTCGAACTGCCTGTTCGAGCACGTCAACCGCCCGGTGCGCATCGACGCGCGCGACAGAGGCAACGAGATCGATCAAGTCGTCGTCTCGGATAACGAGATAAACCACGCCGATCACGGCGGCATATCCATAGTCGACGGCAACAGATGGGGCCACGTGCTGCCGGGCATGGGCAGGCTTTACGACGTCAAGGTGCTGAGGAACCGGCTCTTCAGGATCGGACTGCGGCCAACCAGATACGAGCAGGGCATTGCGATAGACGTCGGCAACGCGCAAACCGCTGAGATTGCCGGCAACATCCTCAATCGGTGCTGGGGGCTGGGCATCAACATGCGAGGCGCGAAGCTGAACGGCAATTGTGCCGACAGGCCGCTTTCGCGAGTGATATGCCATCATAACAAAGTGATCGACCCGCTTCTCAACAACAACGACTTCGGCGGCATCGAAACCTGGCAGGGCGGGCCGTTCTACGTATATAACAACGTCGTGGGTAATCCCGGCGGCTACCAGCACTGGAAATATATGATCAGCGGCAAAGACGGCAACGGGTGCAGGTTCGGCCATGCATATTATCTCGACGGGGCTTTCAAAAATTACCACTTCAACAATATCGCATGGGGTAAGTCCAGCGACCGGTTCAGTCCGCTCGGCAATACCGCTGCGTTTCAGGAGATTCATTCGTATCAGAACACGTTCTTCAACAACACAGTGTACAACTTCCTCAAAGGCACGCGGAGGCAGGCGCCTGCGGGCGGCAGGAATAAGTATGTGGGCAATATATGGCAATCCCTCAGCGACTGGGTTTTCTGGCACACGCCGCCGGCAAGGACGGCCAAAGACGGCAATGAACGCGACGCCGGACCGCAGGCCAAGCATTACGCCCTCGAAACCAACGCCTACACACAGAACGTCTTCCACGACATCACCGGCAAATACGGCTCTTTCAAGCCCTCCGGCCAGTGGCATGAAACGTTCCACGAGGCAAAACGGACGCTGGAACAGGTAGATGCGATCGAGCATAGCATGGGAGAAGTGGCGCCCTCCTGGCCGCTCAGGGATTCAAGCGATCATGATTTCAGGCCCTCGGGCGGATCGGCCGCAATCGACAAGGGTGTGAAGGTATTCGTGCCGTGGGGGCTGTACGGCATGGTCGGTGAGTGGAATTTTTACCCCGCCGGCAACGATTCGACGCGCATTATGGATGAGCACTGGTACATGGCCGAGTATTACTTCGGCAGAGAAGACTATCACGAAAAGCCCATGTTTCCGCTTACCGGTATCAACGTAAGCGAGGATGATTACGTCAAAGGCCCACTGGAAGACTGGACGAAGGGCGCCTTGAAGTTTAACGGCCGGAACCAGTACGCAGTGTGCCCGAACGGCCAGCTCGATCAGTCTATCACGTATGAGGTAAAGTACAGATGGTTCAAGCACGACGGTCGCGACGGCGAGACGCGGACAGCTTCCGGCAAGCGCTTCAAGAGTCCCCAGATCCACGACAGCAACTTCCTGATCGAGGCTTACTTCAAAACCGCCGCGAATCACACGGGCGGCATACTTGTGCAGAAGATGGCCGGGGCGGGATATTCGCTGCACGTCAACGATAGCGGCGGAGTTACGTTCGCTGTCACTACCGGCGAAGATAGAAGGGAAGAAGCCCGGAGCGCAGCAGCGATCAACGACGGCAAATGGCATCACGTCATCGCAGAATGCGATAGGAATGCAGAGAAGCTGACGATTTACATCGACGGTCAAACGGACAACGAAGCCACGGGCGCTGGTTCCGAGGTTTCTCTGCGAAACAGCAGCGACCTCTACGTCGGAGGAACACCGCGAGGTTCATACTTCGAAGGAACGTTCGACTTTCTGCGAATATGTCTGGGAACACTCGCAGACGCCGGGACCGACATTGACGAACTCTACACATGGCAGTTCGACGGGCCGTTCCTGCGCGACTTCGCAGGTAATACGCCGGATGGCAGGCGGGATGCCGGAGCGATCGAAAAGGTAGATTGATGTTCCCTTAAGGAGCACGATTATGAGGTTGATTAAGAGGCGTTTGTCGCCGTTCGTGCCGGCAAAACCCTCCACTGGGACGGGCCGAACATGCAAGCCACCAACGCCCCGCAAGTCGACCCGATCACCCACGGCCATTTCCGAAAAGGATGGGAGATATAAGCCGAAAACAACCCTTTGACTGAGGAATGACAACAGCCGATGGGTGGCAGCCTCATCCCGATTGTCGTTTATCGGGATGGGGCTGGTTCTTTGCAGTCATTCATTTTTCCTGCTTTTCACTTCGAGGCTGAGCCGGAGGTGGTGTCTTTCCGGAAGCTCAGCGACGTGAGAGTGTCCCGGACGGGGGCCAGGCCACGGCCTTTAAGCCTGTCTACGTGCTCTGCTATTCGGAACCATTCTTTCTCCATCGCCGCAACTCGTTCGGGCATGACTTTCGAGAGGTCGTTCAGCTCCGTGCGGTCTTCCTGCATGTTGTAAAGTTCCCATCTGCCTAACTTGGCCGAGACGAGCTTCCACGGTTCCTGCCGCAGGGCTCGGTCTCTGCCGAAGTGAAAATACAGCGTCTCGTGGGGCGCGCGCGTCCGGCCGCGAAAGATCGGCAGCAGCGATCTGCCCTGGAGCGGATCGATTTGCCGGTCGCCGATCCGTTTCGGGTAGGTCGCGCCGGTCAGATCTATGAAGGTGGCCATGAAGTCTATCAGGTGGCCGGGCTGATCGGTGATTGCTCCCGGCCTGGACTTGAGTCCTTCGGGCCAGTGCACGATCAGCGGGGAAGATATGCCGCCTTCGTGCTGATTCTGCTTATAAAGACGAAAAGGCGTGTTTCCCGCGTTGGCCCAGCTTGCGTCATAGGTCCAGTAGGACTTGGGGTCCCAGGGCTTGAGGTAGCGCCCGCGTGTGCGCTCGAAAGGGCAGGCGCCGTTATCCGAGCAAAAGAGGATCAGCGTGTTGTCGAAGATGCCCTTATCTTTCAGAAAATCGACCAGCCGCCCGACGTTCTGATCGAGCACATCGACCATAGCGGCGAAGACTTCCATGCGATCCGCCTCCCATTGCTTTTTCTTCTCCGGCAGACTGTTCCACGCGGGAACGTGATCGGGCCGCGGACTGAGCTTCCACTTCGCCGGCAAGAGCCCCGAATCGAGCTGTCGCCGGTGCCGTTCGATGCGAATCTGATCCCAGCCTTTGTCGTAAAAGCCGTCGTATTTTCGTACTGCCTGCTCGGGCGCTTGGAGCGGGTAGTGTGGCGCGTTGAAAGCAACGTATAGAAGGAAGGGGTCGTCCTCCTGAGTTGCCTCTTCCAGGAAATCCAGTGCGAAATCGGTAATAGCGTGTGTAGTATAGAAGGGGCGTCCGTTGAGTGTTTTCGGTACATTCCATTTTTCGCCGTTGAGCCGGAATGTATTGTCGCCGGTGAAAAAGTTGGTCGCTCCCGACAGATGTCCCCAGTAGCGTTTGAAGCCGAAGTCGGTGGGCTGCTCGCTGAGGTGCCACTTGCCGGTCATTGCCGTGAAGTAGCCCGCTCGGCCCAGGACTTCGGCGATAGTAGCGCCGCGGCTGAGCTTTGTGCTGCCGGCCTGATCGCAGTACAGCCCTGTCAGCAGCGAGACCCTGGAAGAATGGCATTTAGCGGTGTTGTAAAACTGGGTAAACCGCAGGCCGTTAGACGCAAGGGTGTCCAGGTTCGGCGTGGCAATCTCGGCGCCGTAGCAGCCTAAGTCGGAGAATCCGAGGTCGTCCGCCATTATCAGAACGATGTTGGGTCTTGCCAGATCAGCGGCACAGGCAGCGTCGGCGGCGATCCCTATCGCAAAGATAAGAATACTTATTGCGCGTGTAAAGTATCGAGTTGTTCTTGTCATTTTATCCTCCAAGTTAGTTCTTGTCTGTTTACAATTGAGGTCAGATTTCCAGTTCCCGCTTTGCCTCGCTGATTTTTTCAATGGCGAAGTCAAGGTCCTGGCGGCTGTGGGCGGCGGATATCTGCGTGCGGATTCTGGCCGCTCCTTTGGGAACGACCGGATACGAGAATCCTATGACGTAAATGCCTTTTTCGAGGAGTTTCTCGGCCATCTCCTGGGCCAGGACGGCTTCGCCGAGCATGATCGGGACGATGGGGTGCTCGCCGGGGACTACATTCAAACCGATCTCCGCGATCTTGTCCCTGAAATAGCGGGTATTCTCGGCAAGCTTGTCACGCAGCTCCGTTGATGCCGATATCATCTCCAGAACTTTGAGCGAGGTTGCGGCGATTGCCGGGGCCAGAGTGTTCGAGAACAAGTACGGCCGGGAACGCTGCCGCAGGAATTCAATGATTTCTTTTCTGCCGCTTGTGTAGCCTCCGCTGGCGCCGCCGAGTGCCTTGCCGAACGTGCCGGTCAGGATGTCGACGCGGCCCATCACATCGCAATACTCGTGCGTGCCGCGGCCGTGCTTGCCGAGCACGCCCGTGGAATGCGAATCATCCACCATCACAAGGGCATCGTATTTTTCGGCAAGATCGCATATTTCGCCGAGTCTGGCGATAGTTCCATCCATCGAGAAAACGCCGTCGGTGGCGATCATGCGGAATCTTGCCGAATTGGCCTCCTTCAGTTTGTCCTCGAGATCCTGTATGTCGCAATTCTTGAAGCGCAATCGCTGAGCTTTACACAGGCGTATGCCGTCGATGATGCTGGCGTGGTTGAGCTGGTCGCTTATGACGGCGTCCTCAGCGGTCAGCAGCGTCTCGAACAGGCCGGTATTAGCGTCGAAACAGCATGAATAAAGGATAGTGTCGTCTGTGCCGAGAAATTCGGACACTTTGGCTTCCACTTGCTTGTGTATTGCCTGCGTGCCGCAGATGAATCGGACCGAGGACAGGCCGTAGCCCCATTTGTCGTAGCTTTCTTTTGCCGCTCGGATAACATCGGGATGGTCGGCGAGGCCGAGATAGTTATTGGCGCAGAGGTTGAGGACTTGCTTGCCGCTTCGAACTTTAATCATCGCTTCCTGCGGGCTGGTGATAATGCGCTCGCCTTTATAAAGCCCGGCGGCTTTTATCCTATCGATTTCTTCAGCTATATGCGATTTGATTTTTCCGAACATGGCTAAATTCCTCGTGGTGTGCGATGCACATCCTGCCGACCGGTGATGACACGCTCGGCCTTATTTTTCCTGTGTCCAATCCAGAATTACCTTTCCTGAATTGCCTGACCTCATCACGTCGAAGGCTTCACTGAACTGCGTATACGCAAAACGATGCGTAATCAGAGGCATCAGATCAACGCCGCCCTGGATCAGCATGGTTGCCTTGTACCAGGTCTCGAACATTTCTCTGCCGTAGATGCCTTTGATCGTCAGACCGTTAAAGACAACGTAATCCCAATCGATAGCCGTGGGCGGCATGATCCCGAGCATAGCGATCTTGCCGCCGTGACAAGCATTTGCCAACATGCCCTGGAATGCCTGCGGACTGCCCGACATTTCCAGGCTCACGTCGAAGCCCTCCTTCATGTCGAGCTTCTTGACGGCGTCTTCGATTTTTTCACTTCTGACGTCAAGGGCAAGGGTGGGTTCCATCTTCTTGGCCAGTTCCAGACGATATGGATTAAGGTCGGTAATCACGACGTACCGCGCCCCGGCTTTTTTAGCGACCGCTACGGCCATGCACCCGATAGGCCCTGCGCCGGTTATTAGCACGTCTTCACCCACGAGATCGTAGGACAGCGTCGTGTGTACGGCGTTGCCGAACGGGTCGAAGCAGCTAAGCACTTCGGTCGGTATTTTCGGGTCGCAATGCCATATATTCGAAACCGGGACCGAAAGATATTCAGCAAAAGCGCCGTCGCGTTCCACGCCTATACAATTCGGGTCTATACATAGGTGTCTGCGTCCTGCCAGGCAGTTTCTGCAGCGGCCGCAAACGATATGTCCTTCGCCGCTCACAAGCTCGCCGATTTCAACATCGTGTACGTTAGCGCCGATTTCCGCGACCGTTCCGACGAACTCATGTCCTATCACGAGGGGTGTTTTTATGGCCTTTTGAGCCCAGGCGTCCCAGTTGAAAATATGAATATCGGTGCCGCAAATGGCGGTCTTGAGGATCTTTATGAGGACATCATTCCTGCCGATCTTAGGTATTGGCACATCCTCCATCCATATACCCTGTTCGGCCTTGCTTTTGACTAACGCTTTCATCGGCTCACCACTTCTTGTTCATAAGCTCCCGCGTTCTTTTGTGGTCGGTCATGTCGGGATTCAACGCAGTTACAGTTATATAACCTTCAAGCAAAGATGTCGAATCCGCATGGACGCCGTCGATCGGATGGTGCTCGCCGGCCAACTGGAATACGGTCTGGCCCTGCTCGTTCTTTTGCGAGATGTAATACTCGTCGAATCCTTTGTTTGACTGCGGCACCACGCGGATGCCTTTGGGCGCGCCGTTTGAAAGCCGCGGAATGTTAACATTTATCACAGCGCCTTTCTCGACGGGTATGAGTTTCTCAAGTATCTTCGAGCAATGCCTCGCAGCCGCCTCGAAGTCCATCGTTTTTTCAGCGGCCACGCTCATGGCAACAGAAGGAATTTTCAGAAATGCTCCTTCCATTGCGGCGGCAACCGTGCCGGAATAGTAGACGTTTATACCCGTATTTGCGCCGTCGTTTATGCCTGCAACAAGCAGGTCTATGGGATCCTTGTGCAGTTGCATTACTGCAAGCTTGACACAGTCGGCGGGAGAACCCTGGACGCTGTAGCCGGCGAACAAGCCCTTGATATCGACCTTGTTGCAGACCAGCGGTTCCTGGTAAGTAATGCTGTGGCTCGCCCCCGAGCGGCTGTCGGACGGGGCAACAACGGTTACTTCGCCGATCTTGACCAGTTCTCTGTATATCGCTGCCAGACCCGGTGCGAAAATACCATCGTCGTTTGTCAGTAATATCTTCATTTAACCAATTTCACTTATGTGTATAGCCAATCCTGTTCGACCAGCCCCAAGCCCTCGCTACATGGGCCTGGTTCTTTCCGCGCTAAACACGTGCGATTCAAGGCCCTTGTTGGCCATTTGCTTTGAAACCTTCATGAAAAGTAACGGTGCCCTGTGGAATATGCCTGTCGAAAGGCAACGCGAGAAAGACCTCCTGTGGCACTCTCTCATGTACAAGTCCCGATACGTTCCTGAATCCCAGTTTCTTGTAGTAATCCGGATGCCCGACAAGACAACAACCCCGGGCATTCAGGCTTTTTAGCCGTGATAGCCCTTGCTGTATTAGATATTTGCCAATGCCTTTGCGTTGATGTTCCGGCAGCACCGAAACAGGTCCTAACCCGTACCAGTTTCGTGTGCCATCTGAGATACTCACGGGAGAGAAAGCAATATGCCCGATTACACGACCATCCAGCTCTGCAACCAGCGAAACGGTAAGGGCTTTGGCCGCACGTAATGCCTCAATAATAAACTGCTCAGTATGGTTGCTTATCTCCAGGGTCTCGAACGCCGCCTTAGTTACTTCGCTTATCATGTCAACATCGGAAGTTGTTTCATTCCTGATAACGATATTCGTATTCATCTATCTATCGTTCCTTTTATTTGCCGCCCAACAAAAGAACGGATTTTAATCACGGCGGTGGTTGGTGTCAATTGACAGCTTTACGATGCAATGTATAATACGGCTATGGAAAAGTACTCGGCTGGACAAAATGCCAGGGTGATGACAAGGGAGCAGGTACGCAGAGTTGACGCCTGGGCGATAAACGAGCTTGGCATACCGGGCGTGGTTCTGATGGAGAACGCCGGCCGGAGCTGTGCCGAATTGATAAGCGACAAGCTTTCAGATATAGCCGAACCGAATGTCTGTATTTTCTGCGGCACCGGCAACAACGGCGGCGACGGATACGTCATCGCCAGACACCTCAATAACGTCGGTTTCGACGTTAAGGTGGTAGTGTGCGGAGACCGCAACAAAATCAAAGGCGATGCAAAGATAAACCTGGATATCCTGGACCGAATGGGTTTTTCCATAGAGCAGTTGAAACCGGACGACGATGACATGGAAAGCCGGGTTAAGCAATTCGCCGCCGGAGCGGACATGCTCGTCGACGGCATATTCGGAACCGGCCTGAGCGGACAGGTCAGAGACGATTACAAGCGGTTATTGGAATCGGTAAATGCAGCGAAATGCCCCGTTCTGGCGGTGGATATACCGTCCGGCCTGGACTGCGACACGGGACAGCCCCTTGGGATCGCAATCAAAGCTTCCCGGACGGTGACGTTTGTCGCAGTCAAGAAAGGCTTTACATGCGCGCATTCGGAGCGATATACCGGTGAAGTATTCGTAGCTTCTATCGGAATCGCGGCCCCTTAGATCGCGCCGGCCTGGGTGACCTGCGTATCATATCCGATAAAGTGCAGGAACTTTTCGTAGGTCAGGACAGGTATCCACAGATTCTGGGCCTTTTCCCTAAGCTGATTATATCTCGCCAGTCTCTCTAAGGACTCCTGGTACCTTTGCTGTGCTCTCGGATCAATCTCGCGCTCTTCCAGAGTGGGCGCTTCGAGAACCGACGGCTGTTTGCCCAGTACGAGAAAGTCGGTATCGATGGTAATCGTGTCAGCCATCCTGCCGCCCCATTTTTCTACGAGCGATTGTATGCGCTCCAGGGCGTCCTGTTCGATTTGACCGTCGCGATCCACGTCGAATTCTCCGGCCGCCACGAACTCATTCGTTCTGTCGGCGTCCCAGATTAAATTGGCAACGATATCGCCCTTTAGAATGGGCTCGCTGACGTCCGGATTGAGAATTCTCGCCGCCGAATACGTCTCGGCTACGTCGAATACCTGGATTTCAGCTTTGCCTTTGTTAGGGTCGCTGGGCACTGCCGCGCCCCTGTCATACACCTTGAATGTGAGCCCCGGGTAAACGTGTTCGTTGCTGCCGATGTTTAAGTGGACGACATTTGACTTGTCGTCTATCAGTATGACCTGGCCGTCGGGCTCTCTCGCCAGCACCGCGCGATCCGGGCCGGGCTCGATCTTCGCGATTTCTTCCAAAGCGAGCCTCATCTTTTCCCGGGCGTCCTTCAACTCCGCCTCGGTTTTGAGCAAGGCATCATTGGTCGCAGTCAATTCTTGCTGAGTCTGATCCAACTGCGTTCTGAGGGTCTGCACCTGTTCGCTTGTCGTCTGCTGCAGCAACGCGCGAAGTTCGTCATAATCCTCTTTGGTTTCATTAAATTGTTGCTGAAGCCTGTCCTTCTCAGCCTGCAGGGTATCGAACGCCTCGGCATTTAACTGTAGAGCGTTGGCAAATTCCTCTTGTTTCTCGGCCAGCGTCTGCTCCATATCGAGTTTGGCCTCGGTTGTGGCTTTAAGAGCCGCCACGAGATCTTTCATCGTTTGAACGAGCCCTATGCTGTTAGGATCGGTGATGGTGATCTGATCCGGCTCAGAGGCAAGATTCAGCGCCTCTGCCGCTGACTTCTCGGCGTTGTTGACTTTGATTTCCGCAGATTCGTCCGGTGCCGGAACCCCGCCTAAGATCATGGTTACAGTTTCGTCTACGTAATCCGTGAGCAGACCGAGATAGGTTTCCCCTCCCTGCCTTGCTCCAACGGTACTTCCCAGCGCGTTCCTTTGGCTTTCCGTGGCAAGTTCGTCTATTCTCTGCTCCAGGTCGTTCCGGTCCGTCTTGTATTCCTCGGCCTTGACGTAGTAGATCACGGCAACCGTCGTGGTTGCGATGAAAAGGCCGACAAAGGTTATCAGAGTGTAGAGCATTGCATTGCTCTGCTTTCTCCTGCGTGCTGGCATAGTAACAACTCCTCAGATATAAAGAAATCACCCTTAAATGCTTGTCCAGAACCATATTATCTCAGGAAAAGGCCCCCAAGTCAACAAAAAAAGACGATGTCGGGGTCTTTTTGCGGCAGAAGGGCTATCGTGACAGATATTGGCGTCGGCCGCAGTCGCGATAGAATCATTTTTCTCGTTATCGGCGATATAAACCGCGTTTTCCGACCTGGCGGGTATCGGGATAATATATTATGATAACCCTGGTATAAAATTCTGAGTTATCAGAATAGAATCAGTTGGTGGTACAGTAAGTCTTTTGAAGTGAAAGAATGGCGGAACAAAGATTACAAAAAGTTTTAGCGGCGGCGGGCGTCGATTCTCGCAGAAAGTGCGAGGAGTTGATTCTTGCCGGAGCGGTTCGTGTGAACCGAAAGGTCGTAGACGAGCTGCCCGCCTTCGCAGACCCGGAAAAAGACGTCATAACCGTTAACGGCAAGCGAATCCAGCAGGCCCGTAAGGTCTATTACCTCTTGAACAAGCCCAAAGGGGTGATCTGCACCAGCAGCGACCCCCAGGGCAGGAAAAAGGCGATAGATATCGTCCGCTGTCCCGAGCGAATCGTCTGCGTCGGCAGGCTCGATGCCGATACGACGGGAGTAATCATCCTCACCAACGACACCGAGCTGGTCAACAAGCTGACGCATCCGAGATACGGACTGCCCAAAACTTACGTGGTCGGCGTCAAAGGCAAAATAGCCGGCGGCCAGCTCGAAAAGATCAAGAAAGGGATGTGGCTCGCCGAGGGTAAGACCGGCAGGGCGTCCGCCAAAATCCTCAAACGCGGGCACAAGGAATCGCTGATCGAGGTAACGATCCGGCAGGGGCTCAACCGGCAGATACGCAGAACGCTGGCGAAGGTTGGCCTGCCCGTAAAATCGCTCAAGAGAACGAAAATCGGCAAGATAACCTCGCGAGGCCTCGGAGTCGGCAAATACAGGAAGCTGACGCCCAACGAAGTGGCTCATTTGAGGAAGATCGCAGCCGAATGACGCCGCAAATAATTGCTTGCCTTCAAAATAGACGCCGAGTATAGTCGTTTTGCAGATACGTAATTTCATTGTTCGATAAAGCGATTTGATGCCAAACTAAGATGGCCGCCCGTAAACAGAAGATTTTTGTCGTTGATGATGAAGAAAGCGTCCTCAAGGCGGTTGAAGAGACGCTCGCAACTCTCGGCGTCGAAGTCGCCTGCTTCGTCAATCCGGTCGAGTGCCTCCAGCGGCTGCAATCGCGGAAGTGCGATTTGCTTGTCGCCGACCTGAAGATGCCCGAGATGGACGGGATCGAGCTGCTGACGAATGTCAAAAGCCGAACCCCCTGGGTTCCGGTCCTCGTGGTGACCGGTTTCGGCGACATTCCCACGGCGGTGCGGGCTGTGAAGGCCGGGGCGGCCGATTTCATCGAAAAGCCCCTGGACAAAAGCACTCTGCTCGGCGTGGTCGAATTGATACTGCACGACAACGATTCGGCAAACTCCGCCGCGGGCAGGCCCCTCACCCCGACACAGACAAAAGTGCTCCAACTCATCCTCGAAGGCCACAGCAACAGGCAGGTAGCCGAGATGCTGAAGCGCTCCGTGAGGACCGTCGAGGTTCACCGCGCCCACGTGATGCAGAGGCTCGGCGTAAAGAACACGCTCGAACTGACCAAAAGAGCAATCGCCCTCGGCCTGGTAGACCTGCCCCCCAACCAAAGCCCCTGATTTGGTGTCGCGGACGTCTCGTCCGCGCGTGACGAGGGAGTCCTCCGTAAGGAGTCCCTAGGACCGCCCGCGCATCTCGTGAGCTGAGCCAGCCCCATTCCGATAACGACGATCGGGATGAGGCTGCCACCCGACGTCGGAACAGCGATTCGGCAGAACAAACCCGATTCGCGCCGACGCTGAGGGGCGCAGTGCCTTGTCCGGCAAGGACTTATGACGATAAGTCGCCTGAGGGCGCGCCTGAAAACAAAGCCGAACGAAGCCGAATACCGGGTGACGTATCTCCGTTGCGGGCGAGGAAGGTCGTGGTTTCGTCAAATCTCCAGGGTCGACTTTCCTTTCGGCAGGTCGAAACAGGCCACAATATCCGGCCCTTCGGCGCACCACGTCTGGCTTTTCAGTTGCAGCGGGGCGGTGACACGATCCAATCTTGCGCGATCGGCGCCGGCGATCAGCGCTGGTGCGCCTCGTGAGCCGGACTTCGTGCGGATCGTGAACCTCGTCGTGGCGAACGGAGCGTTGAAGGTTATTTTTCGGCCCTGTTTCTCGATTCGCGTCAGCTCCTTAGCGGCCCAGTAGCGGGCGATCTCGCTGTTCTTCATCCAGATCAGGTTGTCGTACCGGGCTTCCAGCCGGCGGACAACTTCCTTGAAGATGTTGAAGCCGATCTCCTCGCCGTTGAAATAGACGCCCGGCCAGTGACAGACGATTATTGTGGGCTCGCCTTTAGCTATGACCTGCGGCAGCCGGCCGCCTTCGAGGTCCTCGGTGATGTGCTTATCCACCGAGCCGGGCTTGAGGCCGTCCCAGCCGCCGAGCCAGTCGCCGGTGCAGCCGATGATCGAGACGACGCACTTCGGGTTGTCGCCGTCGAGGCCGGATGCGTACTGGACCAGCGGGGCGACGCTGCGTTCGTTGGTGAACAGGTCGCGGAAGTAGTGGGGGATTTCGGCGTTGAACACGTCGCGGCACGATTCGAGCGTGGCCTGCGCGAGGTTCGGACGATTGCGGCTGCCGAAGCCGCCGGGCGTGGTGATGCCCTCGCAGGGCAGGCCGACGTTCTTGAGGATTCGCAGGGCGTAGGCCATGTAGTCGGCCAGCTCGTCGGCGGATTTGTCCTGGCTCCAGCCGGCGTTCTCGATGTAGTAGCCTGTCTGCTCGGGATAGGGCCGGCCCGTCTTGGTGTTGATGACCCAGGTGTGGCTGATCATCTCCGGGTGAATGTCCCAGTCGGGCAGCATGAAGTCACGGACGAGCTTGAGGCTGTCGTCCAGGTCTTTCTGCGACCAGCCCGGCAGACAGCGATCCAGCCAGCCGACGCACGCCGGGTACGGAACAATACTGTACTTGCCTTTTACGCCGTGCTCGCGGCACCACTGGCCGAACTTGCGCACGAAGGAATCGGGTATCTCACGCGGCAGGCTGCGCCAATTCTGCTTGTACCTGTCGGGCCATGCCGTCGCGAAGTGCGGTATGCCGAAGTGCGCCATGTTCACCAGGCAGGTGGAGTCGTCGATAATGAAGCTCATCGGCACGCGGTTCTGCGGATTGAGTACGGTGACGTCGCCCGCGCTCGGCGGCCTCTCACCTTTGGGCTGGGCCGGCGCACCCGTGGTGTTCAGAGCCGAACCTGCCGCCAGAGCGGCAAGGGCGGTCTTTTGTAGAAAATCCCGTCTGTTCTGTTTGTTTTGACTACTCATTTTTTATCCTCCCATGGATTTAAAAACGGTAAACCATTTTGACGAATGCCGCACGGATTTTTTCGCCGTTGATTTCATAATCGTTGAGCAGAACGTAGAAATCCTTGTTTTGCGCCATCGGCCAGGAGAACAGCAGCGTCAGATTGTGGCGGTCTTCTGATGTCTGTTCGGCGGTGAATTTGATTCTTGCGTTCCAGATAAAATTGTACTGGCTGACCCATCGCCACAGCCAGATGTTTTCGTTGCCTCCCGTTTCCGGCTCTTTTATGCGATAGTTGCCCTCCAGAGTCGTAACCAGGCGGTCGGTAATTCTCATAGGTTTTTCCAGAGAATACTCGTGGTAAGGCTCTTTTTCATAGACTCCTTTGGTGATGCTGGTGCTGATAGAATCCCAGATGTCGACCTCTTCATTATACTCGATTCTGACCTTGTCGTAGTAGTTCTGAAAGGGTGCGTGAAAGCTGTCGGATCGGTAATACCAGAGCTCGATTTCATTTTGAAAAGTCGCGCCGGCGCCTTCGCGGAAGTCGCGCAAAACGGTGTCGTGGTCGTTGTTTTCGTAGAAGTCGGTGTCGGAAAATACGCTGAAGTATTTGAGAAGTCCCTCGTCGTAGTATCTTCGGTATCGCACGTAGGAACCGGGACCGCGGATGTCGCGCCTTGGAATATAACCGAGATCGGGCTTGAAGCCGCGGGAAATATCGAGGAAATGAACGCGCCAATACACAGGGTTGGTTCCGCCGCTCAAAGATGTAGTCAGGCCGTAGGCGTCGTTGTCGGTGACGCCGTCGGTTTCGATTCCTTCCGAATCGGTGAGCCCGAGCAATTGGGCGGTAAACGATGTTGTAGTGTCAAGGAACAGGCGGGTGTCCATTCCACCAGCGAAATTCGTGCCGTCCTCGCGAGCCGAATTCGCCCAGATGCCGCCGACGTGGGAATTCTCGCCAACGTTTCGAATGTACCTGCCGACGTGATAGTTTCCGTCGAGCGGTACGTCGTTGCGGACGACCTCGCCCTGAACGTCGAGCAGTCCGAGCGTCCAGGCCCGGCCCTGGCCGGTGACCTTGGCGCCGGCGTCGATGTCGGTGAGGCGCCGGCTGTAGTAGACGTTGAGGGGCGTTACGAAGATTTCGTTGCCTTCCCGGAAGAAGGGGCGCCGCTCGGCGAGGAATCGCTCGGTGTCTCTCAGTTCAATGGTGTCGGGATCGGCCTCTACCTGGCCGAAGTCCGGGTTGATGGTAAAGGCGCTGGTGAGCTCGGAGCTGAGCCTGAGGGAAACATCGGCGCCGGTGGACAGTTTTGTGCTGTCGTCCTCGAAATCCGACGTTGCACTGCCGTATACTTCGTACCTTGGTTTTCGGTCCAGCTTGACGTCGGCCAGGTTAAGGTCAGTCAGATGCCCGTACTCGAGCGGATAACGTGCGCGGCTGCTGCGAAAGCACCAGTAGCTTCTTTCCTGGAGACCTTTTTCGCGCCGGTAGAAGTTGACGCCCCATGTGACTCCGTCGCGCCGGTCGAAGAGCATGTTGCAGATCGGTATTTCCATTTCTGCGTACCAGCGGTCCTCTTCGACCGTGCAGGCGGCGGTCCAGTGGCAGCCCCATGTTTCGTCGTCGTAACTGTCGAAAAGGCCCATGCGAGCGTCGTAGCGTGTGCCCAGCGTGTTGACGGCGAATACGTAGGTGCAGCGATGGTCGTGAAATGTGTCGAGGCGAATCGTGGCGCAGTCTTCCTCCCTGAGCGACTGGTCGTACTTTCGCTCGACGCCGACAATGCTGTTCGGATCCGGCTCGAGGCACTCAAACGAGACGTACAGGTTCTCATCGTCGTACAGCACGCGGACTATGGTCTGCTCGACTGCGAGGCGTTCGAGCTTGTAGTCGGTGAAATCGGTCGCCTCGTCCGCTTTGGACCAGCAGGGCTCGTCGACTTTGCCGTCAATGACCGGTCGGGTTTCTGTCCGAACTGCTTTCATAGATCGCAAAGGCCCTCTTTCGGCGGCCCGTCCGGGGCTCGCGCGTGTCAGAAGGATAATCGCCGGCATGGCTATAGACGTTACTATGAGGTATTTCATGAAGCTGTTATAATGCGTCTGCCCGCCGTACTGTTACGAAATCTTGTATTATTGGCTGCTTGTGCAAAGCTTACCTGGACCTAAAGCCTCAGTTTACTCAACTGTGCCTTCTTGTACAACTATTTACGGCAGATTCTTGGCAATTTTGGGCAATATGCCGGGCTCCATCTAAGGGCAGCGGATGTAAAAAATATTTGAAAAATTTCAAATATCGCCTTGACAAACAGGAAGTACTACTACATAGTAGCAGGCATGAGTACGAAAAAGGTGACAATCAGTCCGGCTGAGCTGGACATAAAAACCGGTTGGTTCACAGACTTGTGTAGAAAAGCGGGTCTAAAAGTCACGCCGCAGCGAATAGCGATATACCGTGAATTGGTAAAGGCTGACGACCATCCTTCTGCCGAGATGCTGCACGAAAAGGTCAAGCGTATTTATCCGAATATATCGCTGGATACGGTCAACAGAACCCTGCTGACTCTCGGTAAGATCGGCGCCGCCTCCATAGTGGAAGGTTCGGGGGACGCAAGGCGTTTCGACGGCGACCTGGAGAGTCACCAGCATTTTAAATGCATAAAATGTAAAAGAGTTGTTGATTTTCATCACGAGCCGTTTGATAATATAGAGGTACCAGCAGCAGTAGAAGGAAGATTTGTGGTTTTGCGGAAGAGTGTATACCTTGAAGGGATATGCGATCTGTGCAATTAGATGGAGAGTAGATTTCAGCAATTTAGAAAAAGGGGTTTCGAAGGATGGAACTAAAAGGCAGTCAGACGGAGAAGAATCTATTGGCAGGTTTTGCGGGCGAATCACAGGCCAGAAACAGGTACACCTACTTTGCAAGCCAGGCCAGAAAGGAAGGATACGTTCAGATAGCGTCAATTTTTGAAGAGACGGCGAACCAGGAAAGGGAACACGCCAAGCGAGAGTTCAAATTCCTTCAGGGCGGGGAAGTGGAAGTTACGGCGGCCTTTCCGGCGGGCGTAATCGGCTCTACGGTGGAGAATTTGAAGGCCGCGGCGGCAGGCGAGCATTACGAGACAACCGAAATGTACCCGGGCTTTGCCGAAGCTGCGGAAAAGGAAGGATTCGACGATATAGCCAGAGTATTCAGGAACATCGCGGTCGCAGAAAAGCGACACGAGGAGAGATACCTGGCGCTGGCGAAGAACATAAATGACGGAGTCGTTTTCAAACGTGGCGAGCCCGTACGGTGGGTTTGCAGGAACTGCGGCTATGTGCACGAGGGGCCGGAAGCTCCCAAGGCATGTCCGGCATGTGCCCACCCGCAGGCGTACTTTGAGCTGGAAGCTCAGAATTACTAATTTAGATTCCCGAAGAGGGGAAAGGGGCAAAAAAAATGAAAAAGAGAATTACGAGAAAAGTTGTATTGTTGGCCGTACTTGCGGTGGGTGTGGTTTTTGGTTCTCTGGCATATTCGCATTGTCAGATACCGTGCGGTATTTACGGCGATGATATGCGGTTTGGCCAGATAGCCGAGCACATCACGACCATTGAGAAGTCGATGAAGCAAATCGATTTACTCATGGAAGAGGAACCGCCGAATGCGAACCAGGTTGTGCGATGGGTCAATAACAAGGAAGATCACGCCAATGAGATCAGCGAGATAGTGACGTACTACTTCATGGCCCAGCGGATCAAGATACCGCCTGTCGGAGACGAAGAGGCCAAAAGTGCGTATGTCAAGAAGCTGACCCTGCTGCATCACATGCTGGTCTATGCGATGAAGGCCAAGCAGACCACTGATCTTGACAATGTTGATCAGCTCAGGCATCTGCTGGAGGACTTCAAGAAGGCATATTCAAGCTGAAAAACGCGGGACGAAGATTATATTAGGGAAAGTGAGGTGTATTATGGAAGGTACGGCAACAAACATTACATTCAAGGGTAATCCGCTGACATTGACAGGAAGCCTGCCCAGAGTGGGCGAGCCGGCGCCTGATTTCGAGGTTCTGGCTAACGATCTGTCCCCGGTGAAGCTTTCTGATTTTCGGGGCAAAGTCTGCGTCATTTGTGCGGTGCCGTCTCTGGATACGTCGGTTTGTGACTCCGAGATTCGCAACTTCAATGAAAGGGCGGCATCTCTGGGCGACGACGTAGCCGTTCTGGCGATCAGCATGGACCTGCCTTTTGCCCAGCAGCGGTGGTGCGGAGCGGCAGGCATAGAGAACGTCCGGACCCTGTCGGATCATCGCGACGCGAACTTCGGAAAGAGCTACGGGGTACTGATCCAGGAATTGAGGCTCCTGGCGAGGTCGGTATTTGTTGCGGACACCGAAGGTGTGCTGCGTTACATAGAGGTGGTCGACGAGATGACGAACGAACCCGATTATGAAGGAGCATTGAAAGCGGTAAAGAATTTATGAAGACAAGAGAACTGAGGCCAAACGTATATTCAATCGGGGCGATCGATTGGGATTCGCGGCTGTTCGACAGGCTGATCCCGCTGCCTGACGGCACCAGTTACAACGCATATATAGTGCGGGGCAGCGAAAAGACGGCTCTGTTGGACACCGTCGATCCGGCCGAGACCAGTGTTCTGCTGGGCAACCTTAGCAAGCTGGGCATAGATAGACTCGACTACATTGTCTCTCACCACGGCGAGCAGGACCACTCCGGGTCTCTGCCGGACGTGTTGCTGATGTATCCGGACGCCAAGGTCGTGACGAATCCCAAATGCAAGCAGATGCTAATGGATCTGCTCGACCTTGAGCAAGACAGAATTATCACGGTCGAGGACGGGCAGGAACTGTCCCTGGGTGACAAGACACTCAAATTCATCTATACTCCGTGGGTGCACTGGCCCGAGACCATGTGTACTTACGTTGCCGAGGACAGAATCCTGTTCTCCTGCGATTTCTTCGGTTCGCATCTGGCTACCAGCAGCCTTTTCGTCGACAACGAGGCTGCTGTTTATGAGCCTGCGAAGCGATACTATGCCGAGATCATGATGCCGTTTCGCAAGCAGATAAAGCGCAACCTGGCGAAGTTGGACGACCTGGATATTGGGATGATAGCCCCCAGTCACGGTCCGGTTTACGACAGGCCGGCCTTCATTATTGATGCGTACAGGGACTGGATATCCGATGAGGTCAAAAGCAAAGTTGTGGTGGCTTACGTCTCGATGCACGGCAGCACAGCGGAGATGGTCGGGCATTTCGTCGATGCGCTGATGGACAGGGACATTGGAGTCAAGCAGTTCGAGCTTTCTACCGTGGACGTCGGCAAGCTCGCAATCGAGTTGGTGGATGCGGCGACCATAGTGATCGGCACTCCGACGGTTCTGGCCGGAGCGCATCCTGCGGCCGTATACGCCGCGTTCCTGGCCAACGCCGTCCGGCCGAAAGCGAAATTTGCCTCGATTATCGGCTCTTTCGGCTGGGGCGGCAAGACCGTCGAGCAGCTTGCAGGCCTGATGCCGAATCTCAAGGTCGAGCTTCTCGATCCGGTTTTGACCAAGGGCCAGCCGACAGAGGACGCATTTCGCGCTCTCGACCGCTTGGCGGACGAAATCGCAGCAAAGCATAAGGAAGCGGGGATCGTGAACTGATACCCCCTGATTTTGAAAGGAATTGAACTATGGCGAAAAAACTTCAGGTTTATAAATGTGCTGTCTGCGGCAACATCGTGGAAGTGCTCCACGGCGGCGAGGGAGAGTTGGTCTGCTGCGGCGAGCCGATGCAGCTTCTCGATGAGAAGACGACTGACTCGGGTAATGAAAAGCACGTTCCTGTGATAGAGAAGATCGACAGCGGTTACAAGGTCGCGGTAGGTTCCGTGCGGCATCCGATGCAGGAAGAGCATTTCATCGAGTGGATCGAACTGCTCGCCGACGGCAAGGCTTACAGGCAGTTCCTCCAACCCGGCAGCGAGCCGGAGGCCGTATTCGACGTGAAAGGCGATTCGGTCAGCGCCAGAGAGCACTGCAACGTTCACGGGCTTTGGAAAGGGCAGTAAATGATCAGCAAAAAGATAGAAGATGCGCTGAATAGTCAGGTAAATGCCGAGCTTTACTCTTCGTACCTCTACCTGGCTATGGAATCCTGGTTTAAGTCGAAGAATCTGAGCGGATTCGCCAACTGGATGAGAGTGCAGGCGCAGGAAGAGATGACCCACGCAATGAAGTTGTACGATTTCATAGATGAGCGTGGCGGCAGAAATATCCTGAAGGCAATAGACGGACCTCCGACGGAGTGGGACTCGCCATTGGCGGTCTTCGAGGCGGTATACGAGCACGAACAGAAAGTGACGAGTTTGATCAACGACCTTGTTGACCTGGCGACCAAGGAAAAGGACCACGCGACAAATAACTTCCTGCAGTGGTTCATCAGTGAACAGGTCGAGGAAGAGGCATCCGCCGATGAAGCTGTTCAGAAACTCAAGATGGTAGAGAAGGCTCCGGGCGGAATGTTTATGCTCGATCGTGAATTGGGCCAGAGAGTCTTTACGCCGCCCGCCGCCGAAGGAGAATAATTATGGCAGTACCCTTTAACGCCGATGAAGTTTTCGAAATGGCCGAGCAGATCGAAAGAAACGGCAGTAAGTTCTACCGTGCGGCGGCGGAAAAGTTTCCTGACGTCCGGGACCTTTTGCTCGAACTGGCAAAGTGGGAAGATGTTCATGAGAAGACTTTTGCGAAAATGCGCGCCGAACTTCCCCGCGGCGATGCCGATCCTCCCATTTTCGATCCGGACGACCAGGCGCAGATGTATTTGCGCGTGATGGCGGACGGCCACGTCTTCAATCTGAATGTGGATCCCGCAGAGCAACTGGATGGTAAGAATACTCCGGAAGAGATTTTAAAGATGGCTATAGGCGTGGAAAAAGACTCAATCGCGTTCTATGTGGGTTTGAAAGCCTCCGTCTCACCCGCGGCCGGTAAGGACAAGGTCGAAGACATAATCAAGGAAGAAATCCAGCACGTCGCCATCTTGAACAAGGAACTGGAGGCTCTGAAGTAGTCGGTGTGCGCGGAACAAAACAGGAATTTCTTTATCATCGAGAGTGCATCCGATTATGTTGTCGGGCTTCTGTTGTCGAATCTCATGCAGACTTTTATCACGTGCCGACCGGGAAAGTCACAATGATGGCTGATACGTTCGATAGTTGCGGAATTTTCGAAATCGCCGACCAAATCGAGCGCAACGGTGCGGCATTTTACCGAAGGGCGGCAGAAATATTTGATGACGATACGATCTGTGATACGCTGCTGCGACTCGCGGACTGGGAAGTCGATCACGCGCGTGTATTTGCCGGCATGAAGGAACGACTGTCTGCATTGCGCAGAACGGCGGGTACTTCGAGGACACAGAGGACTGTGACAGATCCAAGAGCGATGGCCGGTCTTGCCGTATTCGGCATAAGGTCTGATCCGTCCGCTGAGTTAAAGGGCCACGAAAGCAAAACAGATATACTGAAAAGAGCAATTCAAAAGGAAAAAGAATCCATCACGTTCTACGAGGGTCTGAAGGATTTTGCCACGGATAACGCGGCCAGGGACAAGATCGATGAGGTTATAGAGCAAGAGATGGGGCACATTGAAATACTCGATGAATTGCTGAAATGAAGTCGGCGCCGAAACCTGTTTGCGAATCAGATGCTTCAGCAATACAGGCCGTTCGCTTGAATCCGACCTTCCAGCGTGTATAATTCGTCGGAAAACTGTTTAAGCCGGTGAGTCAGCCGGCATGGAAGAAATGTAAGAAGAGACATCAAGAAAAGGAGTTTGAAAAATGAAGAAGTATAAATGCCTTTTGTGTGGATATGTTTACGATCCGGCCGTTGGTGATCCCGATAACGGTGTCGAGGCCGGTACGGCCTTTGAAGATCTGCCCGATGACTGGGTATGCCCCGATTGCGGCGCCAGCCAGGATGATTTTGAGTCGATTGATTAATAACTGTCTGCAAAACAGTGATGTAACTGTTGGATTCCCGGCCGGACGGCGGGGCGTCTGCTATGGAAATCGAGCCATACATAAGTAAGAGAGAAATTCTCTGTGCAGAGGCGGCTGCCGGCCCTAATGCGCTCATCGTTTTCGGCGCCTCGGGAGATCTCGTTCATAGAAAGCTCCTTGTGAGCATTTTCCGGCTTTATACGGACGATCTTCTCGATGAGAGGTTTTATATTCTGGGGTGTGGCCGAAAGAAGTTTTCGGACGAGAAGTTTCGCAACAAAGCCGAGCAATCGATTCGCGACATCATCGGTGCAGTGTCAACAGAAGATTTACTTTCTTTTACAAATCGGCTTTATTATCAGGACGGTTCCTATGATGACATCGGTCTGTACCGGCGAATCAAAGACAAACTCACCAAGTTGGACTTCAGACACGAGGTCAATGACAGCCATGTGTTCTATCTATCGGTGCCGCCTTTCTTGTACACGACAATAGTCGAACGTCTCGGTAAGGCGGACCTGGCCTGTCCGGATGAGAGCAACCGCGGGCTAAAGACGAGGTTGGTTGTCGAAAAGCCTTTCGGCAGAGACCTGGAAAGCGCAATTGAACTTAACAGCAATCTGGGCCAATGCTTCAAAGAGTCCCAGATATATCGTATCGACCATTATCTCGGCAAGGAAACGGTTCAGAATATACTGATGATGCGGTTCGCCAATACTATTTATGAGCCGATCTGGAACCGCAATTACATCGACAACGTGCAGATAACAATAGCCGAAACCGTGGGAGTCGAGCACAGGGCGGGCTATTATGATTCGGCCGGCGCCCTTCGAGATATGTTTCAGAATCACGTGCTCCAGATGCTCACTCTGGTGGCTATGGAACCGCCCATATCATTTGAGGCAGATTACGTCCGCGACGAGAAGGCCAAGCTGCTGCGTTCGATCAGGCCGTTCGACCTCGACAAGCTGGACGATAACTTCGTACGTGGACAGTACGGGCCGGGTCGAATCAACGGCAAAGAAGTGAGAGGTTATCGGGATGAATTCGAAGTTGGTCCCGATTCGAGGACTGAGACCTACGTCGCAGCCAGGCTGTTCGTCGATAACTGGAGGTGGCAAAACATTCCGTTCTATTTGAGAACCGGCAAGAGGCTGGCCGCAAAGAACACGGAAATCGCGATAACCTTCAAGCACGTCCCTTATTCGATGTTTTCGTCGGTTGGTCTCGACGAACTGCCTGCGAACACTCTTGTGCTTCGGATCCAGCCGGAAGAGGGCATATCGCTGAGTTTTCAGGCCAAGAGGCCCGGCTCGAAAATCTGCATGGACACGCTGAAGATGAATTTCAGCTACGAGAGCGTATTCTCGACCGAGATGCCCGAGGCTTACCAGAGATTGCTGCTCGATTGCATGGTTGGCGATCAGACGCTGTTCACAAGACAGGATGACGTCGAAGTTTCCTGGGGGCTGATTACGCCGATTCTTCGGGCGTGGGAGCAATCGAGTGCCGAGCCGGACATTTATCCCGCCGGCTGTGAGAGTTTCGAACGGGCGGACAGGCTCCTCAACGCCGATGGGCGGCAATGGCGTTCATTATTGCAGGGTTGAACTGCGGGAATAATCAATGGGCTTTGAAAGAGATTGAAGTATGAGTGAACAGAAAACCAAGAGTGAGGCATCTTACGATATTTCGATAGTCCGTCCTCAGTTGCGATCTGAGGATTTTAAGATCAGGGGCCGGCAGATGGAACCCCGTAGGCTCAAGGACATAAGAAAGGGACTTCGAACTTTGAATACTCTCGAGCTGATGGCGTCGACCATCTACAGGTTTCAGATGACCGGGGAAGACTCCGAGCTGAATCGTCAGTTAGTTGCGGCAATGTGTAACGAAATGACTCATTACCAGGATTTTCAGGTTAAGCTCTATGAATTCGGGTTTCGGCCGAGCATAATAAGGTGGTCTTTCTGGATCGTCGGTTTTGTATTCGGATTCGGCTCGCGGATTCTCGGCAAAGAGAAAATTCTTAAGACCGGCATCTGGGTCGAGACAAAAGCGGTCCAACATTACGCCGAGCTCCTCGATACTATCGACTGGGACGACGACACCCGAAAAATCATCGAAAAGGACCAGGCAGATGAGGACGGCCACATAAGCAGATGGAAAAAGATGCTGGATTCGGGAACGGACCGGTAGAAACATGGATTCTGAGGCAGTATTGATAGCGTTTGGATTGACGCTGTTTGCCGGTTTGTCGACCGGGATCGGCAGTGCGCTGGCTTTCTTTGCTAAGAGAACCAGCACAAGAACGCTCACATTAGCCCTTGGTTTTTCCGCCGGAGTTATGATCTACGTCTCGTTCGTGGAGATATTCGTCAAGGCCAGGGAGGCGCTCGTCGCCGAGATGGGTGAGGTCAGGGGGTATTGGGCCACCGCCGCCGCTTTTTTCGGTGGGCTTATCTTCATCGGCGTAATCGACCGGATGGTCCCTTCGTTCGAGAATCCTCACGAACTTCACAGGGCCGAAGAAATGGACATGCCGCAACAGGCGGCCAAGTTCAAGAGACTGTATCGGATGGGACTATTCACGGCGTTGGCTATCGCAATTCACAATTTTCCCGAGGGACTCGCCACCTTCGTTAGTGCTCTTAAAGACGTTAAGCTGGGCATGGCTATCGCAGTTGCAATAGCTATTCACAACATACCCGAAGGCGTGGCGGTTTCGGTCCCGATATTCTACGCTACCGGCAGCAGGAAGAAGGCATTTCTATATTCGTTTCTCTCGGGTCTGGCCGAACCGGTGGGTGCGGTAATCGGATATGCGATCGTTTTTAAGTTCTTTACAGACGTAGTTTTCGGTGTGCTTTTCGCATCTGTCGCCGGAATCATGGTTTTCATCTCTTTAGACGAACTTTTGCCGGCCGCCCAGGAGTACGGCGAGCACCATCTGGCGGCTTATGGATTGGTTGGGGGCATGATGGTCATGGCCTTGAGTTTGCTTATGTTTCAGTGAGTAAGCTGTAAATAACCGAAGATGAGCGAAAAGAACATCGAGCTTAGACGGATACTTGAGAACATATACGCGAAGTACAACCATCGCCGGCTTGTCAAGCCGGATCCGTTGCAGTTTCTCTATCGATATTCCAAGCGGACGGACGTCGAGGTTGTCGGGCTTCTGGCCTCGGGCCTTGCGTACGGCAGAGTCCGGCAGATAGAGAAGAGCCTGTCCCGATTGTTGGAGTACATGGGAAAAAGCCCGTCGGGATTTGTTCTGGCTTTCGATTCGCACAAAAGGTCGCAACTCAGGGATTTCAAGCACCGTTTCACTACCGGCGACGACATATCGGACTTGCTTGAATTGTTAAGGAATATCTACGAACGGTTCGGCAGCATCGAGGAATTTTTCGTTCAGGGCTACGATGCCGGCGATGTCAATATTGTGGCGGCACTGTCGAGATTCTGCGATTCTCTGTATGCAATGCACGCCGATAGACATAAAGGCAGTCTAAGCGGCGGGATCAAGTATTTACTTTCGAGCCCGGCCAGGGGTAGTGCATGTAAGAGAATGAATTTGTTTCTTAGATGGATGGTCAGAGAAGATGAAGTCGATCTCGGCCTGTGGAAGTCTGTGGATAAGTCAAAGCTGTTAGTCCCGGTGGACGTCCACATGGGCCGACTGTGCAAGATTCTGGGGCTTTATGACCGAAGGACGATTAATCTGTCGGCGGCGGTGGAAATAACCGAGAGTTTTGTTGAAATCGAACCGGACGATCCGGTAAAATACGATTTTGCATTGTCCCGGATAGGGATCGTGGAGAACTGCGACGGCAGCTATCGACCAGAATGCGGCGACTGTGAGCTGCTTGGTTATTGTAGTCGTCGTGAAAATGGAACAGATTTCTTAAAAAAGGCGGAAAACTCCGATGGCCGACAGCGCGACTAAAACTAAAATCCTGTTTCTTTGCACTGGTAATGCCTGCCGGAGCCAGATGGCCGAAGGCTGGGCCAGGCACCTCAAGTCCGACGTCATCGAGACACACTCCGCCGGCGTCTGGCCGGCCGGCGTCAGTTCGCGAGCCATAAAGGTTATGGCTGAGGAGGGAGTGGACATCTCGTCACACAAATCCCAGCACGTGGATGAGTTTGCTGATGTAGAATTCGACTACGTTATAACATTGTGCGATAACGCAAAAGAGCAGTGCCCGGTATTTACCGGCGAAGCCAAGCTTGTGCATAGGGCTTTCAACGATCCGGTCATGATGATAGGCACCGACGATCAGATCATCGCGGCTTTTCGCCGGACGCGTGACGAAATCAGAGCCTTTGTGGAAACGCTTCCTGAGAGCCTGGAGGGTGACGCTTAAATGAGCGGTAAAAGCAAACGATCGGTAATGGACTCGGAGCAACTCGAAAAACATTCATCTGCGATCACGCTTTCGGATATGGAGATTTTCGTGTTTCCGGAGCTTATGTACAGCCTGGTCCTGGCCAACATCATGAGCCCGATCGTCTGGAGCTGGCGAGACCGGGATTGTTTCAAGAAGCTTGAGGGCAAGACCAGCTACAGAAAACTGATGCGTCTCAAGCAATTCATAATCGACGAATTCGAGTTCAATCTCGATCTCGAGACGTGGGGCCTCACGAGCAAGGCCAGGGAGGTCGAGAGATTCGAGCGATTCATTTCACCCGAGCAAATAGCCCAGAGTAATGCGCTGTTCGGCTATCACGGGGACAAATACTATTTCGACGTCGATATCAGACGGCACTTCGGCCTGGACAAGTATGACGAGGACATCATCCCGTACTGGAAGACCGAGACCGTCGAAGCGATGAGTGCCTTTCATTTAAAAGAAGGCTATAAGGCCGGGGCCGGAGAATGCGTCTCACTGGCGGCACTTTACGTAGCCGCAGCGTTTGTTGTCTGTGAAATACCTCTCGATGACATCTATATGATACTTACGCCGCTGCATTCGCAGAATTTTATCGATCTTCACGGCGGCATACTCACCAACAACCGGCGTCTTGTTACGAAGAATATGTGGTTCAACGGCACGGCTATCTCCAATAAGGCTCAGCGGGCGCTACGCAATGAAAACGTCACTATAGTTGCTCACAACAGCGGATGCGTGCATTGTTTGTACGATGAGGCGACTATAGACAAGCAGCTTTATGAAGAATTCATGATTAAGCTCGACGGTTATCTTACGAGCGAGTTGTCGCTTTCGGTGTTTGCGAGTTTTCTCCGGACCAACCAGCGTTATCAAAAATTCTTTCAAATATGCCGTGATTGTCGCGGTAATCCGCAGTTTGTCAAGGCCGAGGTTCTCTTTCAGTACGAACACGGAAGTAACTACAGGATCGGCGACAAAACATTTGAAAAGCTGCTGGACGAAGTCTCCGATGAGGATTTTCTTAACTACGAACTAGCCGGCAGGATTCGCTGCGATAAACTCGAAGAGCTGATCGAAAAGCATAAGCCCGACCTGAGAAACCCCGAATCGCGATCCGCTTTTCGAGAATTCATCAGCCCCGTAATCTCTGATTCAGAGCAATTTGTCGACGAGCTTGCAGATTTTCTGCATACCGACGCGAATCTTCCCGCTTCGGATAAGAATTTTCTGCCGTCTGAGGCTATTGAGGTGAAAGTCGGCCAAACCAGGCAGGAGATAATCGAATATCTTGAGAGTCAAAGGGAAAAAAATGTTACGGCAGATCTGGCTTTTTACGCCTATCGTGATATGTCGAGCTGCCAATGGGATCCGTTTGTCAAGGCCGCTGTCGAGCGTAATCCCGTCTCTATCCGGATGACTGAGTCGATGTCTATAGACCAAGTATACGAATGGCTCGGAGAGATGCCGGATCAGTCCATATATGACGGCCAGAGGCTGGCTCAGCCCGATGAAGTGGCGAATTTCCGGTCGGGCGATGGAATCGAGAAGGCTTTTCTGCTTGCCAACGTGATCCGGGATCGCGATCCTTCGGAAGGTTTCGAGATCACCGCCCGGGGAAGTGAAGTGATAGTAGAAGTACCGAACAAGTACAAATTTGCCTCTGCTAAAAGCCTGGATTTTAGGATTTCCATCGGCCTGGAAGAAATAGGCGCGGCAAGATAATGTAAGGATAAGGGCGCAAAGCAAAGGACTGATGTGCCGCCCGGACAAACAAAAAATAGAAAATTCCTCAAAAAAAACATTTTACCTATTGACTTTGCGAACAAGTAGGACTATTTTAGTCGTATATGTGGTCGTTGGATCGGAAAGAGAATTCAAAGTTACGACATTTAGGTAGAAATGGATTTAGTCAGGAGAAACACAGATTATGCAGTGCGTCTGATGGTGCATCTTGCCAAGGAATACGGGCAGGGGCCCGTATCAACGCGAGTGGCGGCAAAAGAAGAGGGCGTATCGTACCCGTTGGCCTGTAAGCTAATGCAAAAACTGCATGGCTCGAAACTTATAGACAGTTGTATGGGGCCAAAAGGGGGTTTCGCTCTGGGACGGTCGCCGGCTGAAATAACTTTGCTGGAGGTTGTGGAGGCCATTCAAGGGCCGATTAGTATTAACAGGTGCCTCTTAAGTTCCGATGCGTGCGGCCGTCAGGAGGATTGTCCGGTCAGGGAGAAGCTCGCCCCGGTACAAGAGAACATCAGGGGCGGTCTTGGCGAGATTACCTTTGCCGATCTTTGCCGCGGTAAGAATGGAAGTAAACAGAGAACGAAGCAGTCTTAAGGGAAGAAGAATATGACCATCGAAGGAGAAAAAAGCAGTGTATTGTCCGCTTGTCTGGGAGAGGGGCGGAAATTGAACGATTTGGCGGATTATTCGCCGGACTCTGTTGTAAGCAAAACGATAATGGACAAACCTTCCGGGACCATCACTCTGTTTTCTTTCGACAAGGGTCAGAAGCTAAGCGAGCACACCTCGCCTTATGATGCCGTTGTTCAGGTTCTCGATGGTAGTGCGAGTTTGACGATCGGGGGGCAAATCCGACAGGTGCCGGCGGGGGAGATTATTGTTATGCCGGCGAACGTGCCTCACGCTGTTTACGCCGAGGAAAGATTTAAAATGTTGTTGACTATGATTCGCACATAGTCGTAAATATATCAATTGAAGCAGAGGGCTAAAGGGATGCACAGGTGTCCTAAACAGGAAGAGAAGTTTTTGAAGCCGGGCCAGATTTACGATGTAGAGTGCTCCGGCTGCGGAGAACCTGTCGAATTCTTTGCGGATGATCGAGAGCAGGAATGTCGCAAGTGCGGCCGCGTGCTCGTCAATCCGAGGCGGCAGGTCGTCGATTGAGCCGATTTTAGAGACTCACAGGGGAGAAATGGACTATGGTACGATGTCCCGGACAAGATCAGAGATTCTGGAAGCCGGAGGATATTTTCGAGGTGGAATGCTCCGGCTGCGGCAAAACGGTGGAGTTTTTCAAGGACGAGCCGAAGCTTAAATGCCGCGGCTGTGGAAAGATTGTAGCCAATCCGAAAATAGACCTTGGCTGTGCCGAATGGTGCCAATACGCCGAGCAGTGCCTTGGGATCAACACTGTGAGCGGCCTGCAGGCCGTCAGAGACAAGCTCGTCTACGAGATGGAAAAATACTTCGCCGGAGACCACAGGCGGATCGAGCATTCGATGGCCGTGCTGGACTATGCCGAACAGATACAGGAGGACGAAGGCGGCGACCCGCTCGTCGTCAAAGCTGCGGCTATACTCCACGACATCGGCATTCCCGAGTCCGAGCGTAAGCACGGCTCATCGGCGGGCAAGTATCAGGAAATCGAAGGCCCGTCTATAGCGGAGGAAATGCTGTCGCAGTTCGATATTCCGGAAGAAGTCGTCGACCATATCAAAAACATCGTTGGTAACCATCACAGTGCCAAAGATATAGACACTGAAGAGTTTCGCATTGTCTGGGACGCCGACTGGCTCGTAAACATCCCGGATGAATTCCCCGATGCCGGCGAAGAAGAATTGCAGAAGATCATCGACAAAACTTTCAAGACCGACAAAGGCCGCGAGATCGCGGTTCAATCATTTCTGAGCGACTAAGAGAGAAGAGAGTTTCAGGTGACAAGTGACCGAGAGAAGAACAGTTGTGGTGGCCCCGCACAGACAAAGGGCGGGTTGCCAGAGCGTCCCGTGTGGCTGCGCCCCGCCGTTCAGATAGGCTTTGTGCTTTTTTCTATACTCCTGGGCCTTCAGTTTCGGAGCTTTATGCTCAGTCTCACCGCGCCGGCGGGAAATCCGGTGAAACCCCGTCCGCCCGCCGTTGAAGCTTATCTGCCGATAAGCTCTTTGATGAGTCTAACGTATCTCGCCAGAACGGGCGTGGCAAATCGGATACATCCGGCCGGGCTGGTAATCTTCGGTTTGACGCTCCTTATGGCGTTGTTGATTCGGCGAGGTTTTTGCAGTTGGGTCTGTCCGATCGGTACGGCTTCGGAATGGTCACACAAGACCGGCAAAGCATTTCTGGGACGAAATCTATCGATGCCGAAGTGGCTTGATTTCATTTTGAGATCGCTCAAATACTTGCTCCTGGGCTTCTTTCTCTATAGCATTCTGAGGATGCCGGTCGAAGGGCTTCGACAATTTATATACGGCCCGTACAACAGGATCGCAGATGTAAAGATGTATCTGTACTTCAGAAACATCACCGTCACGGCGGTGATCGTAATTGCGGCGCTGTTCGTTCTTTCATTGCTTTTCAAGAACTTTTTGTGCCGTTATTTGTGTCCCTATGGGGCGCTGCTGGGTTTGTTTTCGGCACTGAGTCCGGTTGCGGTTCGCCGGGACGCAAATGTATGTACGGATTGCGGCAGGTGCGGGCGGGCGTGCCCGAATCGGATAGCGGTTGATAAAAAAGAAATGGTGCGCTCGGTGGAGTGTACGGCGTGCTTCGATTGCGTCGAAGCCTGCAAAATGGACGGTGCGCTGCGAATGGGCTGGCCCCGGACAAAGGCCAGGCTTTCCCCGGCGGCTTACGGCGTCATCACTGTTGCGGCGTTTTTCTTCGCGGCGCAGATAGGTCGGTCGTTCGGTTACTGGCGTTCCGAAACGCCCGATTCAATGTATAAGATTCTACACAACAGAATTGCTGAAATAAGCCATCCCAGATGATATTTTGGCTTAGTGAAAAAACAGTTAGAAATTTAACTTTAACAGTGAAAGGAGAATTATGTTTTGTTATCAATGTGAACAGGCGGCAGGAGGCACAGGCTGTACGAAGGTCGGTGTTTGTGGCAAAGATGAGGACATTCAGAGTCTGCAGGACACCCTCATTTTCGGGCTTAAAGGCATAGCGGCATATGCGTACCACTCGCGAGAACTGGGACAAAAGGACGAAGAAGTCGATGCGTTTATGCACGAAGCGATGTTTGCGACTTTGACGAACGTTGACTTCGACTTGAACCGTCACCTGGAACTGGTGCTCAAATGTGGAGAAATGAACCTGCGTGTGATGCAGATGCTAAACGACGCCCACACGTCGAGGTTCGGCAGCCCCACACCGGCAACCGTGCCGAGCGGCACCAAAGCCGGTCCGGGAATAGTTGTCACCGGCCACGATTTGCTCGATCTTTACGAACTGCTAAAGCAGACCGAAGGCAAGGGCATCAACGTCTACACACACGGTGAAATGCTGCCAGCTCATGGTTACCCGGAGCTGCGCAAGTTCGATCACCTTGTCGGCAACTACGGCACGGCCTGGCAGAATCAGAGGAAGGAATTCGACGAGTTCAGCGGGCCTATCCTTGTAACCACGAACTGCATTATGATTCCGAAGGAATCGTACAAAGACAGGCTGTATACGTGTGGAATTGCCGGCGCAGCGGGCGTTCAGCACATACAGGACAGAGATTTTAGTGCCGTGATCGACAAGGCGCTCTCGCAGCCGCCGCTTACCGACAGCTCCGTGGGCACGCTCAACACCGGTTTTCATTACAGCGCTGTGTTAGGGCTGGCCGACAAAATTATCGAGGCGGTAAAAGCCGGCAAGATTCGACACTTCTTCTTCATCGGCGGCTGCGACGGCGCAAAGCCGGGACGCAATTACTTTACGCAGTTCGCCGAGAAGGTGCCCGACGACTGCGTGATATTGACCGCGGCCTGCGGCAAGTATCGGCTGAATTTCCATGATTACGGAAGTATTGACGGGATCCCGCGGCTGCTTGATACCGGCCAGTGTAACGACAGCTATTCTGCGGTTAAGATAGCCCTTGCCCTGGCGGATGCCTTCGACTGCAGTGTCAATGATCTGCCGCTTTCGCTGATAGTATCCTGGTACGAGCAGAAGGCCGTCGCAATTCTATTGACGTTGCTGCACCTTGGCGTGAAGGATATAAGGCTCGGGCCGAGCCTGCCGGCGTTCCTGTCGCCCAATGTGCTGAATCTGCTCGCGGAGAAATATGAGATCAAGCCGGTCGGGACACCCGATGAAGACCTGGCCCAGATTCTAAGCTGATCTTGACATATTGCAAGAAGCAGTATATTTATCTGATGTGATATTGCGTCCGCGGGGCTTGGCACCAACAGTAGTGCCCCGCGGCGTTTTTCATATAAGTGCTGTGCGGCGATGGTTATGTAGAAGGGAGTAAATGAAGAAACGCGCCAAGCGAAGGGCTGCCAGGTTGAAGAGAAGGCGATTTTGCATTTTTATTGCGGGCTTTATCACCGCGATTCTGTGTTTTGTCGTTCTCAACATGGCCATGAAACCTGTATCGGGGTCTGAGTATTGCGGCGGCAAATGTCATGAGATGCACACGGCCTATCAGACCTGGGAGCTTTCCTCACACGGTACGAACGAGCTTGGCTACAGAGTGGAGTGCGTGGACTGTCATCTGCCGCCGAAGGAAAAGTACTTTCGGCACCTAATCGCCAAAGGATACGAAGGTGGCAAAGATATTTACAAGCACTATCTGGGCGGAGAATACGATAGGGCCGAGGCGCAAGAGCGAGCCTTGAAAAAGATGACGAACAGTCGCTGCCTTTATTGTCACGACGATTTGCTGGCTATGCCGGGCAGCCCGGCGGCAAGGACGGCTCACGCCGAGGTGCTGAGTCCGCCCGAAGGCGCCCGACCGAAATGCGTCGATTGCCACGAAGATGTCGGGCACGAACGTGAGAACAAACTGTTTTCACGGTGAATATTGAAAGGATCGAGATATGAGTTTGGCGAAGAGCGAAATGTTACTGATTGCTGTATTGGTTCCGGCGGTAATGAGCGGCGAAATTGTCGGGGCCGAGGAATCGTCACAGCTTGATTCGGTTATGCTCAAGGAATATAAAGTGGATCGCGGTGTTTCGGAGGTTGCAAAAGGCTGCATCGAATGCCACGCCGAAGAAAACGCCGGAATCGTCGCAGACTGGGCAGGCAGCCGTCACGCCCATGTCAACGTAACGTGTCTCGATTGTCATGCCGCCGGGCCGGCCGATGCCGATGTCAGCATCGCCCACCTCGATTATACGAAGACCAAAGTCAGTGCGATTGTCTCGCCGAAGGATTGCTCGCGTTGTCACCCGAGCGAAGCGGCCGAATACGCCCGGAGCAAGCACGCCAATACCCTTGAGCTTATATGGAAATTCGATCCCTGGCTTAATGATGGACTCAACAACGAGATTGAGAGGACTACCGGTTGCGAAGCCTGTCACGGCAGTGTGGTAAAGGTCAAGGACGGCAAGTTCGATCCGAACACCTGGCCCAACGTGGGTGTGGGCAGAATCAATCCCGACGGCAGCAAGGGGAGTTGTTCGAGTTGCCATACGCGGCATACCTTCACCATAGCCGAGGCTCGCAAGCCCGAAGCGTGCGGGCAGTGTCACCTCGGGCCGGATCACCCACAAATCGAGATTTATGAAGAATCCAAGCACGGAGCGATTTATCATGCCGAGGGCGATTCCTGGGACTGGGAGGCCGCACCGGGAATGTGGACCGCGGGAGTGGACTATCGCGCCCCAACCTGCTCGGTCTGTCACATGTCGCGCATCAACGGCGTTCCGACGACGCACGATGTCACCGAACGCCTGGCGTGGGAGACTCAGGCGCCGCTGACGGTCAGGCCCGAAAATTTCAAGCCTTGGCCCGCACAAACCGATTGGAAGGCCGAACGCGAAAAAATGAAGAAAGTCTGCGGGGCCTGTCACTCTCCGAGCTGGACCGATGCGCATTTCACACGGCTGGACAAGGTCGTCGCCAACTACAATGAGACATACTACAAGCCGATGAAGAAATTGATCGACGAGCTGTATGAGAAAAAGCTGCTCGACAAAACCAAAGCCCTCGACGAGGAGCTTGAGATAGAAATGTACGAACTGTGGCACCACGAGGGGCGTAGAGCGCGATTCGGAGCGGCAATGATGGCGCCCGACTACGCATGGTGGCATGGATTTTACGACCTTAAAAAACGCGCCATGACGATTGAGGAGAAGGCCGAAAAGCTTCTCGAAAGCGAAAAACCGGCAAAAGTATTCGAAGTCAAAGGTTCCGGCGGCGATACGACAAAGCCGGATATTACCGATTATCAGGAGAATTAAATATGGCTTTACGAAATATAGTTATAATCGATGAAGAAAAGTGCAATGGTTGCGGCCAGTGTGTTACCGCCTGCGCAGAAGGCGCTATCGAGATAATCGACGGCAAGGCGAAGCTGATAAGTGAAAGCTACTGCGACGGGATCGGCGCGTGTCTGGGGCATTGCCCTGAAGACGCTATTACAGTAGAGCAGCGCGAAGCCGCTGAGTTTGACGAAAAGGCTACGGAGGAGCATCTGGTTCGGCAGAAACAGGAGAAAGCCCAGGTGAGCTTTCAATGTCCCGGCATCGCCGCTCAGCAGATGGAGCCGGAAAAAGAGGAGTCAGAGCCTCAGGCGGCTGACGTTCGCTCACAGTTGACTCATTGGCCGGTACAGCTGTCGCTGCTGTCGCCGAACGCATCGTGCTTCGATGATACGGATTTGCTTCTGGTTGCCGATTGTGTTCCATTTGCTATGGGAGATTTTCACAGCAGTATGCTGAAAGACCACAGCGTTGCTGTCGGCTGTCCTAAGCTTGACAACGTCGATTTCTATATCGAAAAAGTCTCGGCTATACTCAAAGCGAACAAGCTCAGGAGCCTGACAGTAGTACACATGGAAGTGCCGTGCTGCTCCGGATTAACGCACATTGCGCGCGAATCAATCGCCCGCAGCGGCGTGGAAATGCCCTTCGAAGACATAACAGTAAGCGTGAAGGGTAAGGTTCTCGAGAACGAAAAGATAGAAGTCTGACTCTTATGCAAACAAATGAGCGGAATGGTTGATTTTCTCAAGACAATCGCAATAGATTTCTGGGCTACGGTGGCGGAGATGTCGCCGTACCTGCTTTTCGGATTTTTCGTAGCCGGTGTGCTGTCGGTGCTGGTCTCCCAGAGATTAGTGGAACGGCATCTCGGCGGCGGGGGGATATGGCCGCTGGTGAAGGCGTCTGTCTTCGGTGTGCCGCTGCCGTTATGCTCGTGCGGCGTCATACCGGTGTCGATGTCGCTGCATAAACACGGGGCCAGCAAAGGGTCTACGATTTCATTTTTACTTTCGACGCCGCAGACGGGCGTAGACGGCATATTGGTTACGCTTAGCCTGCTGGGGCCGGTTTTCGCCATATTCAGACCCTTTGCGGCATTCGCCACGGGAATCATCGGCGGCAGCCTGGTCGATATAGCGAGTCGCAGGCAGGGCGGAGAGAGTCAGAAAACCGAAAAATGCACGGAAGAGTGCTGCGAGGTCCTTGGAAAGACCGGCAGATTTCGCAGGGGAATGAAGTACGGATTCGTTACTCTGCCGCGAGACATAGGCAAAGCAATGCTGCTCGGACTTTTGATTGCCGCCCTTATTTCGGCGATTGTTCCTGAAGGCTATTTCGCGGAAAAATTGGGAACCGGTATCTTTGCGATGGTAGTCATGATGTTTCTGGGCATACCGGTTTACGTGTGTGCAACTGCATCAGTGCCGGTGGCGGCGGCCATGATAATGAAGGGATTATCGCCCGGCGCGGCGCTGGTGTTTCTCATGACCGGGCCCGCGACGAACGCCGCATCATTTATGACCATCTGGAAGACTTTAGGCAGAAGGACAGCCCTGACTTACATCGCAACAGTGGCGGGCTGCGCTTTGCTGAGCGGGATTTTGCTCGACAGCCTCGCGGCAGGGACAACATTCGAAGTAATAGCCCAGCCGGGTCGAATGTTGCCGGATTACGTTAAATACACCGCGGCGGTAATTCTGCTGGGTGTATTGGGCTACGCAATCGTAAGCAAGTCCCTCCAAAAACATTCAAGCCGCGATTAAGCCGCGTACTTGACAATCCCCTCTGCGTTTCGCGATAATGCCCGCAATGTCAATCTAACTCGAACGCAGGTTATTATCACAAGGAGCCCGGAAGATATGCAGGCCGGAAACACACGAAAGTCGAGCGCTTTCAAGTACGGGGCTTATACACTTTTGATCTTTGTTGTTGGTTTCCTGCCCGACGTTGCCGCGGGCGCTCTTCAGCGCGTGAAGTACAACAACCCCGGTCTGGCTGTCGATCTTGGCGTGGGGCTTTGGGCATGGCCTCTGCCGATGGATTATGACGGAGACGGCGATTACGACATGGTTGTTTGCTGTCCGGATAAACCTTATAACGGCACGTATTTATTCGAGAACGTCGACGGCAACACGGGGCCTGTCCCGAGCGAAGTCGAGGGAATGCCCGTATTCAAGCCCGCCGTTAAGATTGGCGCCGGCCATCGAAATATCCGTCCGAGCTACGTCGAAAGCGACGTGCGTCTGCTGCTTCCAGGGAAGGAAATCACGGACTTTCGCAACCCGGCTACTAAGTTCAAAAAGACCGAGTCGATTCATCCATCGAGCAACGTGCACGAGACAGAGGGCAGGGTACGCGCCAATCAATGGCAGTACTGTGACTATGACGGCGACGGGGCGCTCGATGTGATAGTGGGAGTCGGTGATTGGGCGGATTATGGCTGGGACAACGCCTTCGACGAGCAGGGGCGATGGACCCGCGGGCCGTTGCACGGTTATGTATATTTCATTCGTAACAAAGGAACTAGTGAAAAACCGGAATACGCCCGGGCGATAAAGGTAAGGGCGGACGGCGAGCCGGTTGATGTCTATGGAATGCCATCTCCGAATCTTGCCGATTTCGACGGCGACGGCGACCTCGATCTTATCTGCGGCGAGTTCGTCGATTCGTTCACATGGTTCGAGAACACCGGAACCCGCACCATGCCTCGATATGCGGCGGGGCGGCTACTGATGTATGAGGCCGAGCCGCTACGGATGGATCTTTGTATGATCGTGCCGGTTGCTCTTGATTGGGATAAGGATGGCGACGTCGATCTTGTCGTTGGCCAGGAAGACGGGCGCGTGGCTCTTGTCGAAAACACCGGCAGAGTTTCAGGCGGTATGCCCCGATTTCTGCCGCCGAAATTCTTCAAACAGCAGGCCGAAGACGTTAAGTTCGGGGCACTCGTCACCCCGTACAGCTTCGACTGGGACGGTGACGGCGACGAGGACCTTATCTGCGGCAACACGGCCGGCTACATCGGATTCATCGAGAACCTCGACGGCGGCAATCCGCCTAAATGGGCCGCACCGGTTTTCCTCAAGGCCGACGGCGAGACTATCCGGATCATGGCCGGTCCAAACGGGTCAATACAAGGCCCCTGCGAGGCCAAGTGGGGCTATACTACGCTGAGCGTGGCCGACTGGAACCATGACAACCTGCCGGATATCGCCGTCAACTCGATCTGGGGCAAGGTCCTTTGGTACGAAAACATCGGAATACGACAAAATCCCAGACTTGCCACAGCAAAGCCGATTCGAGTCGAGTGGCAGAGCGAGCCTCCGAAACCCGCCTGGAACTGGTGGCGGCCCAAGAACAAAAACCTTGCTACTCAATGGCGTACAACCCCGGTTGTCCTGGACTTCAATGAGGATGGATTGAACGATTTGATAATGCTCGATCAAGAAGGCTATTTGGCTCTCTTCCAACGAGCCAGAAAGCAGAACAAGCTTGTTCTGTTGCCGCCGAAGCGGGTGTTTGCTTGCGAGAGTGGCTCGGTCTTCGACTCGATTCACCGGCCGAAGAAGAAGACAGGCGGCTTGCTGAGACTCAATAACGGCAGCGCCGGCAGGAGCGGCAGGCGCAAGTTCTGTTTTGCCGATTGGGACCTCGACGGCAAACAGGACATTCTGGTCAATAGCCGGAACGTCAGTTTTCTGCGCAAAGTCGGGGAGACAACCGAAAAACACACTTACCAAAATGAGGGTATGGTTGACGATCGCATTCTTGCCGGCCACACTACAAGCCCGACCACTGTGGACTGGAACAAGGACGGAATCCCCGATCTTCTGGTGGGCGCCGAAGACGGCTTTCTATACTACATGAAGAATCCACACAAAAGAAACAGGTAATGCATTTGAAGCTCTGAGCCTCATCACTTAACGCACTTTACCACGAGCAGGGTGATATCGTCCGTCTGCGCAGCTGCCGAGCAGAATTCCAGGACCGATTCGACTGCTGCCGAAGCGATCTCTTTTGCGGGTTTATCTTTGTACCGACCGATCAGGTCCATAAGTCTTTCCTTGCCGTACATCCGGTCGGATGGATCGGTCGCCTCCCAAATGCCGTCTGTGCCGATAACGACAACGTCGCCAACCTGTAGTCTTACGGGATCGCTGTTTTCGAACCGGGCATCATCTGCAATTCCGAGCGCCATTCCCGTGTTTGGCAGCTCGGCGACGTCACCCGCTTGTGCCCTGTACCAGATGGCCGGATCATGTCCTGCCGAAGTCCATGTGAGCGTTCTGTTACTGTCGTCCAGCAGGCCGTAGAAAAGCGTCATAAACTTGCCCGTTTCGGAGTTCTTTTCCAGATGACTATTTAGTTCGGACATTGCCGCGGCGAGATTCTCTCCGTGCCGAGCGGCGTTATTTCGCAGGATGCTGCCCGTGGAGATCATGAGCATCGCGGCCGGCAGGCCGTGGCCCGATACGTCGCCGATGACCAGGCCGACCCGGCCCGGCAGAACGTCCCTCAAATCGAGCATGTCGTAATAATCGCCGCCGGTCTCATCGCAGTATCGGCAAAGACCGGCCGTCTCGAAATTGTCTAATTTGACGTCCTCCTTCGGCAGAAAGTGCTGCTGGATTTCCCGAGCCAGCTCAAGCGATTGCTTTATCTTCTGCCGCTCATAAAGTCTAGGTCCGACCTGATTGAATACCTCCCCAAGCTGCTGCAGTTCGTCGTTTGTTGCAACGTTCACGCGAACGCCGTAATCCCCGCCTGCCAGCTTCCCGGCGGCGTCGGCCAGATGCGTTATGGGTACTGTCACGTTACGCGCCCTCATAACCGCGAGTATGACGGCTGCGAGGATTACCACGAAGATCAATACGGTCGCGATCTGTATAGTACGTATGTTGTTCCTGAAGAGCATTTGCTGAGCATAGTCCGCCTGCTCGACTATTCGCTGATACGGCACGACCAGTATTGGAAACCCGGCCCCGTCCTGCGAAGAACCATAAGCCCAGAGAGAATCGACGCCTTCGTACGGCCGGCGTACGAGTCCCGGCTGTCCCCGGCGTGAATTCTCGATCATTTCGGCTATGACTTCCGGCTCACATATATCAAGAAGTCTGGAGGGCTTATTCCGCTGCTGCGTACTTTCCAGAAATGTTGCGCAGCAGACTATCGGTGGATTCGTAACCTCACGCCTTCTATTCGGAGGCATACGTATCAGCAGCTTCCAGGCGCCTTTCTTCCATTCCGGCGGAATTTGCATATTGTTCAGTATAGCGGAAAGATCAACGTCCATCGCCATAGCGCCGGCAAAAGAGCCTGATTGATCGTAGAGCGGCACTGCAACTGTCATGACCGTCTTGCCGGTCAATGGCTCGATGCGCTGAGCCGGTCGAAACGGCGCGTTTGTTTTTGCATTGATGTACCAGGGCTCCTGCCGGAGATCGTAATCCTGCTCGTATGGCCAGAATCCGGGGGACGGGTATAGCGTCGTCGTGCCGTCGTTCAACACCGTGTAGACCCACAGTTTTGATTCCGGATCGATGGAATAAATATCTCTGCATATTCGGACCAATCGCGGCAGGTCGGATCGCAGAGAAGTATTCGGGTCGCCTTCAGTCGAATGGACAAAGTGTGAATTGAAATCGACAGTGTGTGTTTGATCGTAAGGTGTCGACAAGAAACGGTATTTCTCGATTTCTTCAGACAGCTCTTCTAAAGCTGCAAGTTGTCGCCGCCGAAAATGCGGGCGCTTCCAGTCCATTTTGACCGACCATAGACTCTGCTGGACCTGATCGGCATAGTGTCGAAGGCCGTAACGAACCGCACGCGAGGACATCTTGAGCGTTTTCTCATAATTGTCGATGGTCTCGACCAGCCTTTCGGCGGCCCTTTCCTCCAGTGCCGAACGTAGCGAATTCTGGACGCGATTTCTCACGATACGAGAAAACGAGAGATCGAGGACAAAATATGCTACAAGTGGAATCAGGGACACGCTGAGCAACAGGATCAGCAGTTTATTGCGTATAGTCATATTTAACACCAAATATCAGTAGCATCCGTGAAAGATTTTCTCTTGCCAATCCCCGGTCCGGGTGAAATCAGTATAACAGATAAGATTTGGGCAATACAGAATTATCGTCATGCGTGCGCTTCAAGTAGCTTTGCTGGCTTGTATCTTCACGCTCAGACAATTATACTTACGTAACAGTGTTTCCTTAGTTCAATGAGACGGGGTGTCAGATATGCAGAGACGGAGTTTTTTGGAGTTAGCGGGTTTTGGTGCAGTAGCGTTTGTTTCATGGCCGGAAAGAGTCCTTGCGGAGCGGGAGCGCCGGCGGCCTAATATCGTGTATATTCTCGCCGACGACCTCGGGTATGGCCATTTGGGCTGCTACGGACAGAGAGAAATAGCAACGCCGGAAATCGACCGGATGGCGCGGCAGGGGATGAAATTTACCGATCACTACGCCGGCTCGGCACTCTGCGCTCCATCCAGATGCGTCCTTATAACCGGGCTCCATACCGGCCACTGCTATATCCGCAACAACAAACGGCTGCCGGTGGAGGGCAATGTACCTATCCCGGCGGACTCGCAGACGATTCCCAAGCTCCTGAAAAAGGGCGGTTATAAGACCGCCGCTATCGGCAAATGGGGATTGGGATATCCCGGTTCCGAGGGCGATCCGATTAAGCAGGGTTTCGACCACTTCTTCGGCTACAATTGCCAGCGGCAGGCGCATTCGTATTATCCGCCGCACCTCTGGCGAAACGACGAGAAAATCATGCTCGAGGGCAATACGGAGAATCCGAAGACCGACTACTCCCACGATCTGCTAACCGCCGAGGCCCTGAGCTTTATCCGCGACAATCGCGATAATCCTTTCTTCCTTTACCTGCCCTATACCATCCCCCATGCGAAGTTTCAGGTTCCCGAGCTTGGCCGGTATGCCGATAGACACTGGCCGCTGGTTAAGAAGGCCATCGCCGCGATGATCTCTCGCATGGACCGCGACGTCGGCAGAATCCTCGATCTCATCAAATCACTGGGACTCGATGAGGACACCCTCGTCATCTTTACCAGCGATAACGGCTCGGCCGGTGGTGCTCTGCTCAATGAATTCAACGGCTCGGTGCCGCTGCGCGCGAGCAAAGGAACGCTCTACGAGGGCGGCGTTCGTGCACCGATGATCGCACGCTGGCCCGGCGAGATCGCTCCCGGCACAACCAGCGATCACATCTGCGGGTTTCAGGACATGATGCCGACGTTTGCCGAACTTGCCCGAGTAAGCGTGCCCGGCCGCACCGACGGCATCTCTATCGTACCTACCCTTATCGGCAAGGGCCACCAGCACCGGCACGAATACCTCTACTGGGAACTCAGAGACAATCGTGCCGTGCGAATGGGCAACTTTAAGGCGGTCAAAAACAAAGCCGGCCTGCAATTGTTCGATCTGTCAAAAGACCTCGGAGAAAAGACCGACATAGCCGCAAAGCATCCCGAAATTGTCGTGCGCATGCGCAAGATAATCCGCGATTCACACGAGGATTCTCCCTTCTTCACCTGGGAATATACCGGCCCGCTACCTGAGAAGCAGTAGTCCGGAGACAGTGCAAAGCGCGAACGCCGAAAGACATAGACTGTTCTCTGGTCTTTGGAAGCGCCTGGGAAAATCGGAGAGACAGGACTTGAACCTGCGACCTCACGGCCCCCAGCCGTGCGCTCTACCAAACTGAGCTACTCTCCGGCACAACGACGCTATTCTAAGAGGATAAGCGCGGCAAATCAAACAAAATTCAACAGGGGTCTCAAGATTTGTGAGTAGAATGAATTTGAAACGCCGCAGATCACATCAGACGTATGGAGCGATAGGTGATGTGCAGGTCGCATAACGGTGCAGTCTACCGGAGTGGCTTTTGCGAGGACAGGCTCTAAGTTCTCTCTGGCTGCTTACCACCGGAGTTCATCACCTGCTCGATCTCCTGGGCGGACATCCCGCGCTCCAGCATCGATTTCTTTAACTCATTGTTGGACCGGTGCTTCAGGAGTTCGTGCCAGTAGTGGCCTGCGACCGCTATGATAGGGATGCTCAACACCATAACTACAACAATATTTCCAGTATTAGAGAATATCTTCTCCCACATGCTGAATACTCCATATTTGACCAGTAGAATCTTGTTTGCCGATGCAATATGCCTCAGAAACGACCGGGTGGCTATCATTATGGTCGCAGATTGTGTTAAAATATTTCAAGATAATTGCTAATTCGTATGGATTCTATCAGTGTTGATTCACATTGATTCGGGGCGATGGTTTGAACAAGAATACAGGGTGTTAGGTGGGAGTTTTATGGCAGGACATAAAGCGAGTGTAATTGTCGGAGTGGATTTGGCGGGCTCGGCTCGTCGTCCGACGGGGGTTTGCGTACTGCGGGGGTTCAGGGCGCGTACGCAGATCGCTCTTGGTGATGACGAGATTCTCAGCGTCATCGATCGGGCGAAACCGGACCTTGTTCCGATCGACGCGCCGCTGAGCCTGCCCGCCGGACGAAAGACCATCCACGACCGTGCCGGCGAGCATCTTCGCCAATGCGATCGCCAGTTGCAGCGGCGCAAGATCAAGTTCTTTCCAATCACACTGGGGCCCATGCGGATGCTGACAGAACGCGGCATGGCCCTTAAGGTGAAGATCAAAGCTATGGGGCATCGGGTAGTCGAATGCTACCCCGGTGCAGCGCAGGATGTGTGGGGGATTCCGCGTCAGCATCGCGATAGGGAAGGGCTGATGCGGGGGCTCGAAGGTCTCGGGGTAAAAGGATTGCAGCCGGAGATGACGGGTGACGAACTGGACGCCGTCACGGCGGCGCTGGTCGGGCGATGGCTTCTAACGGGCAAAGCGGAGATGCTCGGCGGCGAGGAAGGTATCGCGATACCCGAAGTCACGCGCACGTAACGTATGATGATAGCGTGCTGTCCTATGGACCCCTGACAGGGAGCACACCTTACGCTTGCTATCCTGCGCGAATCCCATATACTTATCAGCGAGTTGATAGCGACTCACAATAATGGTGCGATGCATCGCACCCTACCCGATGTGTTTATTCGTGTTCTCCTAAGGAGTCCCAAGGACATTCGTGGCTAATTTTGAGGCTTGATTAAATGACCGATTTGAGCATTCTTGACTGGTTTGTTTGCGGCGTGTATCTCGCGATAGTCTTTGGTCTGGCTTTCAAAAGCGCCAGGGGCCAACGGGACAACGAGGATTACTTCGTCGGCGGGCGCAGGATGAACTGGTTTGTGGTCGGGGTCTCGATGTTTGCCACCAGTTTCAGCGCGATCTCGTTTCTGGGGCTGCCGCAGCGGGGCGCGTATCAGGACTTCAGCTTTTATCTGATCATTTTGTTCATCCCGTTTGTGATTACGCCGATTTTGTGGTTTGTTTTTGTGCCGATGTTCGTGCGGCTGAAGATGAGCAGCGGCTACGAATATCTCGGAAGGCGTTTCGGCCGGCCCGCCCGGCTCATCGGCTCGGGTCTGTACTGCCTTTACGCTCTCGGCTGGATGGGAACAATGCTCTACGCCGTCACTCTAACATTGCAGACCGTGATGGGACTTACTAACACTCAATATTACTTTGTACTCATCGGCATAGGCGCTTTTGCTACCATCTATACCGTATTAGGCGGCCTCAAGGCGGTTGTCTGGACCGATGTCTTACAGGCGGTTGTGCTCGGCGGGGCGATTGTGGCCGTGACGTTGCTGGCCGTCAGTCGTATTGACGGGAGCTGGTCGGGTTTCTGGTCGATTGCTGCCGAGCATGGCAAATTCAGAATGTTCCATCTCAATCCGGAACTCCTGTCGTCCGAGAATTTCACTGCCCAAAATTCTGTATTCACTGCTGCCGCCTACGCGTTGTTTATGTACCTGCCCGGTTACGCGGTTGCTCAGAACATGATCCAGCGGTACGTCTGCGCCGGCACACTTGGCCGCGGCCGCGGCGTAGTAATCCTCAGCGCGATAATCAACTCCACGCTCGGCCTGCTATTCTTGTTGGTCGGTACGGCCATTTTCGCCTTCTACAGCCAGCCGGGAGGTCTCGGTTTGCCGGAAGGCGGTGCGGAAATCGCAAAGGAAGACCAGATTCTGCCGTACTTTGTATCGACGCAGCTTCCCACGGTGGGATTAACGGGTCTGATTCTGGCCGGTTTGTTCGCCGCCGCCATGAGCACGATGGACAGCGGTATAAACGGCGTCACGTCCGTTATTGTCTACGACTGGCTCGCCGGCAAAGAGTTGCCGCTTAAAATCAGCCGAATCCTCACAACTTTGCTGGGGACGATTGTTATTGCCGCTGCGCTTTTAGTGCCTCATATCGGCAAGAACGTGATCGATATAATCATGGTCATCGCCGGGACTTGTCTGGGTATGCTGCTGGCCATATATCTGCTTGGGATGTTTTCAAGCCGTGCGAATTTGCCCGGAGCCCTGATCGGAATCGCGGCCGGACTTGCGTGTTTTCTTTTCGTGCTGATCTGCACGAACATCCCCAAATGGTGGTTCGGAGCATTCGCGATGTTCCCGACCATTATCGTCGGCGCTGTCGTCAGTCGCTTCTTTCAGGCGCCCCCTGAATCCGCCCTCAGAGATACGATGTTGATGAGAAGAAAGAATAGGTGAAACGTATGAAAGTGCCGCGAAGAAAGAAAAGAACGGCCAACGTAGGAATCTTCGGAGTCGGCTTCCACAGCTACTGGCCGCAGTTCGACGGCCTCCTCGATGAACTCAAGCGGAAGTTGAATGTCTTTGTTGAGCGGGTAAGGGACCGTGAAGTGAAAGTAAAGGACTTTGGCATCGTAGATGATGCGAAGTCGGCCTATGATCTGTTGCCGAAGCTCAAGGCAGCCGACCTCGATCTCGTATTCTGTGATATGCTCACCTATGCAACATCGGCGACTTTCGCGGCGATTGTTCGTGGCCTTGATGTGCCGATAGTGCTGGTTGCGCTTCAGCCGCTCAGGGCCCTGGACTACTCACAGGCCTCGACCTATATGCAGTTGTGCAACGACGATTTGTGCTCGGTCCCGGAATTTACAGGCGTGGCGATTCGCATGGGCAAGAAGCCGCCGCCGGTCATTCTCGGTACGCTCGATGACGATACGGTCGCGGATGCTGAAATCGCAGAATGGTGCAACATCGCTATGGTCCTGCACGATCTCAAACGCGCTCGGATAGGCCATTTCGGCCACCCGATCGAGCACATGCTGGATATGCAGACGGACCAAACCGCGCTGACGGCGGCGTTCGGCTGCCACATCGTCCAGACCGAAGCCGATGAGCTTCTGGAGTCACAAAGCGCCGTTACCGATGAGGAAATCGAGGCCAAAAAGGTAGAGATTCTCAACCTTTTCGATACTCCCGACCCGAAGTCCGATCCGATCACTGAAAAGCTGACGGATGAAGACTTGCTGGCAGCCGCACGCGTTGCCGTTGCGCTGGATAAGTTCGTTGACACGCACGATTTAGATGGGCTTGCCTACTATTACGAAGGGCAGGAGGGCAGCCCTCTGCGTCAGCTGGTGACGAACCTAATCGTCGGCAACTCGCTGCTCACCGCCGCGGGCTTTCCCATGTGCGGCGAGTCCGACCTGAAGACCTGTATCGCGATGCTGATAATGGATCGTCTGGATATCGGAGGCAGTTTTGCCGAGTTCCATCCTATCGATTTCAATGAAGGCTTCGTTCTGGTGGGACACGATGGGCCGCACCATATCAACATCGCCGAGGGTAAGCCGGTCCTGCGCAGTTTGTCGAAGTACCATGGTAAACCGGGCTCCGGTGCCAGCGTCGAGTTCAAGATCAAGGAAGGCCCGATCACGATGCTCAGCATTGGCGTTACGACCGGCGGAGAATTCAAGTTCGTCCTCTCCGAAGGCCGCAGCGTTTTCGGCCCGATCCCACCTACGGGCAATACGAACACGCGAGGATTCTTCGAGCCGGACGTGCGCACATTTCTCAAGCGCTGGGTGGCCGAGGGGCCGACTCACCACTTTGCGCTGGCAATCGGTCACCACGCCCGTACTATCGAGAAGATCGCCGATATCCTCGACGTCGAAAGCACAGTCGTAACACCTGCCAATCCGTAGCTGGACCTGTGATCTCGTCTTTGGTCTTGCTGCGCCGGCGCGGACAGATCATGGCGACGCGTCGCTGACGCGGCTGATGATTTCGCGAACTACATCAGCGTGACGCTGCTCGGTGTCGGCAAGGTCCTTAAACGTCTCTTTAAGACGCCGGTCCTTGGACTGCGATTTCGAACATATCCGTCTGTAGAAATCCTTCGCAGAAAGCTCGAATCCGTCTCATAGAGAGGCGTCAATTGTCTTGATTTGATTGGCCAAAAGCATTTAAATGGTTGAGCAGAAGGTTCTCGTGGAGTCGAAATTAATCGGGCGGCGGCACATTGTAATCTATCAAGAAAAGACACAGCACATGAAACGAAAGAAAGACAAGAATGGCCCCGACAGCAAGATCGAAAAATGCCCTCACTGCGGAAAGCCGATCGGAGATGTCGGCGATGAAAGGCCGCGGAAATGGCATGAGAAAACTACGGTTACGCTTTGCATCGCCGCCGCGCTTGTTCTTATCGGCCTTGGATTCATTCATATTATTACAGGTGTGGTCTCGCCCTTCGAACTGCCTTTCGACGTCGCCTTCAAAGAATCCTTCGGTTATCGCGAGACGTTCGTGAATGCCGAAAAAATCAAAGCGATGCCGTACCAGGCCGCCAAGATCAAATATCCCCGCGGCTGCCGGGCGCTTCAGCGTAAAGGATATCTGCAATCGGGCAGCGTGTTCGAGACCAGGATGGCCAGGGACCTGGACCAGCACATGAAGAAATGGCAGGAGCAATTTGACGCTGCGCTCGGCAAGAAACCCCGAAGATGGCCGGAGCGATTAGAGGGCTACGAGGATGCAGCGGAAATGGAACCGGAAGATGCCCGAACGTACAACAATCGCGGCATAACTTCAGTCAAAGCAGGCCGGTACGAAGCCGCCATCTCTAATTTTACCAGAGCTGCGCAAAGAGACCCAACCTTCGCACCGGCTTATATCAACCGCGGGCTCGTATACATTGCAATCGGCCAGTTGGGCGGAGCGGTCTCGGATTTCGGCAAGGCTGTCGATATCAGGCCGGAATTCGTCCGAGGGTATATCGAGAGAGGCCTGATCCAGGCCGCTATGAACCGCCACGACCACGCCATCGCCGACTTCACGAAGGCCTTAGAGATCAATCCGACTCTTGCCGAGATTTACCTCCGGCGCAGTATGATGTACTGCATCACAGGAGATTATGACCGGGCCTGGGACGATGTCAACAAACTAAAGAGCCTCAGCCTGAAAGTCCCCACCGGCTACGTCGCTTACCTGCGTGCCGCGTCCGGGAGAGAACGCTGACATACTTTTTGCCCTCAAGCGAAACATCTTGGTGAAAATCGCAAATCGAGCCCGCCTAAATCGGGGTGATAGGATTTGAACCTACGGCCTCCTGCTCCCAAAATTGGCTTTCGACCAAAAGTACTTACCCTTCATGCCTCTAACCCCGTTTTTTTGCATGGAAAAGCGGGTCAAAATGATTGCAGAGTGGTTGCGGATTCCGTGCAGGGGCATTGCAGACGCCGCAACAAAAAAACTGACGTACAACTGACGTATGAAACAGAGCGACATTCAGTAAGGAGTTAGGAAATGGACTATCGTAGACGAATCATAGCCGAGTTTTCAGCCCAGAATAAAGCGAAGGGTGCGATGGCCGGGTTTCGCCGCGACCTGCAACACACAGTCCGGGGCATCCGGCGTATGGCAACTGCGACGTTGGCATTAGCCGGAGTGGGCGGCTTCGGCTACATGGTTAAAAAGCAGATGGCCGTCATCGACTCGACGGCCAAGCTGTCGGACCGTCTCGGCATAGGCACGGAGTCCCTGGTTGCCATGCAGCACGCGGCCAAAATAAGCGGCGTCGAGACGGCCACACTCAACAAGTCCCTCGAGGTCTTTAGCCGTCGTCTTGGCGAGGTCGATATGGGCGTCGGCCAGGCCAGACACGCGCTTGACTCTCTGGGCCTGAGCTACGTGGACCTAATAAACAAATCACCCGATAGCTTGATCGGGATCATTGCCGATCAAATTAACCAACTGGGGACGCAATCGCAAAAAGCTGCCGCCGCAAACTATTTGTTCGGCAGATCGGGCCAGCAACTGCTCAATTTGTTCGATCAGGGATCCGCAGGCATACGCGAATATCAACGTGAAGCGGAGAAACTGGGTATCACCTTCAGCCGTTTTGAAGCTAAGCAAGTGGAAGCTGCAAACGATGCGATGACTCGCTTACAATCGGCGATGGGCGGAGTGTTTCGCACAGCCGCCATTGAGCTGGCTCCCATGGTTGAGGACCTCGCTACCTCGTTCACGAAATGGGCAACTGCAAGCGGTGGACTGAGCGATCAGTTGCAGGATGCGGCCGATGCTATACGTGACAACAAAAGTACATGGGGCTGGTTTTTCGAAACGATGGCAGACGGAATGAAAGAAATGATTCGGCTGCCGGAAACATTGCAGGCTGCAATGACTATTGTAGATGGGGTGCGTACTGACGATACTGTGAGCCAAGATGCCCAGAAACTTGCCCGCGATTTATACAGGCGTAGAACCGGCGATAGGGACGCATGGACTGAACGGGTGATTGAAAACCGAGGATTTGGCCCGTCGGCATTTCGGACAGTCCCGCCGGAGGATCCCGAATTGTATAACCGTCTGCTCAAACAGGCCGAGGATCAGTTGAGGCTGCGTCGCCGGATCAACAAAGAAAGAGAGATAGAACAGAAACGCATCGAGGATGCAATAAAAACGGTTCGCCGGTATGAGGGCGCTTTCCCTGGCACTGAAGGCGGGGCAACGCTCGCCGGATATTTCGGCGGCGCCGGCAGGACCGGCACACAGCAAATGGCGGCCGTCGAGGGCGGGTTTGTCATTGAAAGCGAGGATCTCGCTAAGCGCCACGTCAATATCTGGGATCGAGCCATGGATCGGCGGACCGAACTCTGGGGCCGCGGCCTGTCTGAAATGGAGGTTCGGCAGGAAAAGTTCGTCTCCATCGTGGCCAGCTACCAGGACACCGTCGAGCGGGACTTCGTGACGATGTGGGACGGCTTTATCGACGGGACCGAATCGGCCGAGGACGCCTTGAAAAACTTTTTCAAACGCGCTGCAATCGGTTTTCTGCAGATGCAGGCCCAGATGCAGATGATGCATCTCTGGAACGCCGGAGCGGGTGCGGCGTTCAACACGCTGGGCGGCTTCGTCTTTCACGGCGGCGGTATCGCCGGCAAGACGGACGTCCCGGTCCGTGCAATGCCGGCGTCGGCGTTCAGCGGCGCTCCGAGGCTGCACGGCGGCAGTAGTGAGATCCCCGCGATCCTGAAGCGCAACGAGCACGTCTTGACCCCGCAGCAGATGAACGATCTTACCGGCATAGGCAGAGCGGGCGGCGGGCCTGTGAAATTTAATATCAATATCGAAAACAACGGGCAGCCTCTTGAAGTCAAAGACATCACTCAGACCGCCAACGATAACGAACGAGTAATAAACATCGTGGTCGGCGACATCTACAGCGGAGGCGACATGCGCACGGGCATCAAAGATACGGTCGAGAGGATCTAGAACAATGGCTCTGCCTACACAATGGAATTTGAAGCTGCCTTCGGCCTATGATGGCCTGGTCGTCACCATTCAGAACTACATCGGTTTTCCCATCTGTAGTACTCAATATAAGCCAGTCTATAAAGACGGGCAGTGGCATGTACGAGTTGTACTGCAGCAGGCCGATCAACATTTGAAACGGATAGATGCCGACTCTCAGGCCGGCAGCGAGGACGAAGTGGATACGATAGATACCGACGGGCCTGGGCCCAGACCTGGCGGGCCGAGAAAGGCCGGATGAGCGCCGAGCGGAAAAGCGATATGGTAGATTTTGGCATACAGATAAACCGGCATGCTAAGTCATTAGAGAGCCTAGAAGCTGCGATCGACGCCTTGAAAGAGCAAGTAGAGAGTACAACAGTAATGGCGAGATCCAGGTTGGCTGCATACCGAGATCTCAAGCGGCAAACAAAAGAGGCCCTGGCTCACGTTGCCGCTGGATTTGAAGAGGCTGAGGGGTTGTTTGCCGAGGCCCACGGGCTGTTCAAGCGCCTGAAGCAGATCAAGTCCGAGCATGACCGGCTTTGCAGAATTGCCTTGAAGGAAGAAAACGAACCGGCGCTTCAAAACCTTCGAAGAGCGAGAAAGCGGTTGCAGGATATCTACAGCGAAATCGAGCAGCTAAAATCCGAGGCGGATCGCGCCGATGGCTGATAGAGCGGCAAACGTAGGGCACACGTTCGCGAGGGCACAGCTATTCTGGGCTGTCAGAGGCCGTGGCAACCCATAGACGCCTCAAGGGGAAGGGGATCGTCGCTCACAGGCGAATCTGGGGCGTCTCTGAGCATGAACACAAAACTTGAAATATTCGCGATGATAGGGACCGCACTTGCCGTTGCCGGAGTTATTCTCAATAATCGGCGGTGCATTTGGTGTTTCGGCCCCTGGATTCTATCGAACAGCCTTCACTTGATCGTCCACGCTCATTGCGGCGTTGTCGGTATGTGCATCCGGGATCTGGTTTTCATTGCACTGGCCGTCGAGGGCTGGCGCCTCTGGCGGCGTGGATCCCGAGCGGAATAACACCAACTGCACCATCCACTGTTTCCAGTTGGCGCCCAGGAATTTCAGGATCGTGGTCTGGCCAACGCCTTTACCCTTGATGCTGCGAAATTCTGGCTCAGTTTTGATTATAGGTCTAATGGATTTATTAGACCTAAACGCTTCCCACGTCTCATACTTCGCAATTTCACCATCAAGAAAGTCTCTGGCGGCGCGCACTGTCTCGTTGACAACCGCCGGCGGCCTTACGGGCGGCAGCTGCAGTTTCTATCTGAGCGCTAAAGTAGCGGTTTTCCGGTACAGGTCGCGTCGACTCGAGATCGTGGCTTGTGGGCGATCCTCGTAAGCCCAAATCGAGCAGTCGGGGGCTGATTTTGGGATGTGCCGATTCGAGGCCCTGTGTGGCCCTGTGAGCGGCGGAGTCAAGCCAGCTTGGCGCTGACAAGTCGATTCAGGCTGATATTTTCTTCAGCGGCTTCCATTGCGAGCTGGCGATGTACTTCAGGGGGAACGCGGACCATAAACTTGCCGCTGAACTGGCGAGAGCTAAGCGGCTCGGGAATCGATTCACCGCTGGCCGCCATATTCTCGATCACGTCGGCAACAACTTTGCGGATCCCGCGTAGAGCCTTTTCCGGCGTCCCGGCCAAATGGCTCAGGCTCGGAAACTCCGCACAGAGGCCGACGCATTGAGCGTCCTCTTCGGACCAAATCACCCGATACGTATAATGGTCAGTCTTTGCTTGCTGCTTCATCTTCAAGCCTCTGAATCGCTTTGAGCACCTGCCGGACCTGGTAAGCCTTTGCCCGGCCCTTGTCATTCTGGATATTCACTCTCGGCTCCCCCGGCCACGGCATACGGTATATCCTATGGCTGCCGCTGCTTTGCCGGGCTTGCCCGAAATAATGCTCACAGACCCGGCAGCGGTCCTTGAACCGTATCCCTGCCGGATTGTTTCTCATTCCCTGAACGATATCGGCTATCCGTGCCTTTGCCATGATTATATAGTAGCAATATTGATACTAAAAAACAAGAGAAAAAGTTCGGAAAAAGTTGCGGGTCCTTCCCGCACCATCGCACTTGACGGCTCAACCTACTACCGTTTTCGTGTGGCCATTGAAAAATTTTCCGGATTTTACGTTTTTTCTCATTTTTCCCTTGCGAGGGCGGGCGGATCGGGGATAATTCATGCTATGGAAACGCATAGGTGCAAAATATCAATTCAATTCAATTCAAGCCAATCATGGCCCGGGTAGGAGTATCTGTAAAGACCTCCGCACCTATGCGTGTCCATAGCCCGGGCCGCTCATTTTCTCTGAAAGGAGAACATCATGGGAAGCATAGAAGAAACAAAAACCACAGTACAGGAGAGTGAAGCCAAAAAGGAGGATCGGGCGATTGAGGTCTTGCGGAAATATATCGACCGCGAGTGCCTGCCGGGGCTGATTGCCGAATTCGTTATTGCGGAGCTTGCCGCAACCGGAGGGCCTTTGGCCGAACAGATAAGGTCGATATTGCGGACTTGCGTCGGGCCTTATGTGGATCGCGTTGGTTGGGAAGATAGCGTTCAGGAAGATTCTGAAGTGATCCTTGAGGTGCACAAGCTACTCGACGTCTGGCGGCGGCATGGCGGCCAGGCACAGAAAAAGGAATCTGCTCCGGACGGACCGAAAGAGCCGGCCGACGAGCCGGCGATCAGCCCCGCCGAACACACGCAGAAGATCGTCCGGGAATGGCTCCTTGATCGTGACTTTGCCTCTAAACTGGCGGTTGTGTTGCTCGGCGAGTACTGCCTATCCGATCACAAGACGGCCGACTTTGCCTACGGCATAATCGACCGCTTCAAAGCCGACGTGCTTGCGGCGGTCAAGAGTCCCGAGGCGGTCGGCCCGCAGGAAATGCTTCTTGTCGGCGTCGCCTGCGAGGCGATGCTTTCATCAGAGCTGATGTGAGAGGAGGTCTAGCATGCAGGTGGAAAAAGATGCTGTTCAAGATTTGTTGAGGACTATCCCGTGGTCAAGCACGGGCATGAAATGGGTTGTTGAAATCCTGGGCCAGATTTTGCCGGAGATTGAAGCCGGCGACGAAAAGGCAGCGATAGAGACCGCCGTTCGCGTGGCCAAGAACCGGCCCGACTACGATCCGGAATCTCTGGCTTTTATGACGCTAAAGAAGCTTGTGCGCCGCTGTATACACGAATTGGATTATCACACTGACAAAATCGCTCTATTGAGAGCGGCGATAATGATTGTGAACGATGTTCGGTTGGCGGAAGAGTGTCTTTATGAATCACAACACAAGATTCAAAGTATCTTTCAGGATTTGGACGAACGAACAAAGGCAATTCTGTCAGTTTACCGTGAGCTATCACAGATTGACGGAGTGACGAACCCGCCCACGAATTATGGGAGCCTGATCGACAATCTTGAAACTGTGGACATTGATGTTCTCAGAGAAGAACCGGACCTCGCGTTTTTGATGGAGGCACACGACAAGGCCCGGTCAATGAATGAGATTCTGTGAATTGTGCCCGGGGCCGGTCGTGGCGGGTATCCGGCCGGCCCTAGTGCTTTTTGAACGATGGAAACGACGATCAACAATCAAGATTACACGTTCGGCAAATGGCACGTGAGGCGTGATTCTGAGCCTCTGTGCCGCGTGCGGGGGATCAGCCTGAGTCTGTGTTCACCGACGCGGTTCAAGCGGCTCGATATGGAGAATCGCTGCCGCACTTGCGAGCGGCTCCTGGGACCGAGTCAAAGACCTTACGATAATCCGCTCGGCAGCCTGAGCGAGCAGCAGAGGGGTTATTTGCGGCGTATCGCTGAGCGGACCGGCGACGACAAAATCGGCCAGTGGTGCGCTGCAGTGGCCCTCAGCAGCAATAAGACCGGCTCAGGGCGGACATCGCTGCATCGATCGCTGAGGCGCCTGGAGCGCCGGGGCCTCATCGACCGCCGCCGCAGCGACCGCGGCCGCTGCATGGTCCGCCTCACCGGCCGCGTGAAGGTGGCTGAATCCGGCCGGATCGTGCGGAATAATGACAAGTGAACAATCGGGTTCGCCGGGTAGCTCCCGGCAAGGTCTGAGCGGGCAGCACGAACCGTCACTCCAGCGCTGTTTGCTCGGACCGGCCCGAACTTTATGGAGTGACGAACAATGGCAAAACGCAAAAAAAGCAAACCACAGAAAGCGACAGGAGTCAAGGTTGACAAGTACCCGTTCGATCCCGAGAACGATGAAGAGCATACCACAACGAAGGAAGAGCTTTTCGTATTGCGAATTCGGTTTGAGGATATATACAAGTCCCTGCCATCACAATTCGCCTATGACAAGATGCTAAGGCGTCTCAGGCAATCCGGGATTGACTCTGTCGATTTTGCCCGGTATACGTTCAGCCATGCTGTTGAGGCGCTTCAGCAGAGCCATGTAGACGCCCTGAAAAAAGAAGTTCGGGCGTGGCCAGCCATCTATGATAAATTGCGAGAATCATGGACGGCACGCTTCGTCCGGATCACGAAGGCGGACATACTCGAATACTGGCACAAGCGAGAGTGGGCGGCTATACGGGAAATTGTAGATTATGAGATTCCGAATGACGGCAATAAACAGCCGTGGCCGTTTTTCGAGGGCGACCACCAAAGTTATGAGCCGAACAAAGATCTCGATCATATCTTCCTGGCGGTTGGAATAAAGCTTGACCACCTCTTTGCAACGAAGTCGCTTGTGACCGATGAAATGTGGTCTAATATCATAGAGAAAACAAAAGAGTGCATTGACCCTGTTTTCCACGATTCGGGAGTCAATATCAAATACTCTTTTGGTCCTCATTTTGACAATGAACCCATGGTGTATGAGACTGTCGGGGTATTGTGGGGATTCTGCCAGGAGGATCTTGCAGGAAAGGGCTTCTCACTGGCGACCAAAGACGAAGGGGAAAGTCCAAAACAACCTGTTTATGATCCTTATGCAGGCCCTCACAAGATACGATACCGCGCGCCCGTGCAGCGAATAGTAGAGCAAAGAGCACAGGCCAAGATACGTAGAGAAGCCGAGCAACAAGCGAGGCGGCAAGCGGCCGCGGACGGCAAAGGCAAAAAATCAGAACCGAAAAAGTCTACCACGTTAGCAAATTTCATTATTCAAGAATGTGCAGTGAAAAAAGACGACGATACAACAGCGATGGCGGAGCGGCTTCATACATATAACCGGAGAGGAAAAATTGCGTTGCCACGGACGGTCCAAAAACACAAACGAGGGCATGCCAAATTGTATTTTGTCTGGGAACTGCGGCAAAGGTGGGAAGGGTATAGACGGGAAAGTCCTTCCCTACCACCACTAAAAGTGGGGGATTAAGTAGCGGATTAGTGAGGACAGTGCCGGATTAGTGCAGCGCGCCCTTTGACACGATTTCTTATCGTGTCTTAATGGGCGGCATGACAGTTGAACCATATATTTCGATCAACTTAGCCGCTGAAAAAACCGGACTGCCGAGGGCTACACTCAAACGGTATGCGATTGAAGGTAAAATACCAGCATCAGGGTTTCTCGGCGCTTAATGTGCAGGCTCTCGAAGGTTCAAGAAGCTCTCGATAAAATCGCAGCCGAATCGCCGAGCCGGGGGGTAGCATGGTGAATTTTGTTTTCAATGCCATTTTTGGCCGGCGCGCGGTCGGGTCTTTTTCTGGGGCGGTGGGGACCTATTGCTGTCACCGCCCCATCTTTGTGTTATCACCAGCCCGGATTTGTGCGGGCATTCCTTTATTAAACTGGGCGGCGGCAAGGTGTCGCCGTCGCTGTCCACTTGGTGAAAGACCATATTAACGATGAGTGCGAAACAGCTAAGTTTGTTTGAGCGACGGCAACCGAAGCCGAAACCTATGTTTGGTCCTGGTTTCGAGGAGCATTTCAATCAGCCTTTGAGCCACACCGATGATCCTCTGAGCAGCCACGCGGCGGGAGACAAAGCCTTGCAAACCGGCAAAATCCGAGGACAAATGGCGGCTGTTCTTCGCGCGGTGCGCGAGACACCGGGCCTAACTTCAGCGGAGATCGCACATTTCTCAGGTATGGACCGACACACGCCGGCTCGGAGATTGGCACACCTGGAGCGGCGGAACCTGGTAAGGCGTGGGCAGCTTAGACCTTGTGGGATTTGTCACGTGCCCTGCATCACGTGGTGGGCAGTAGAATGATATCGAGGATGGAATCAGTTATGGAGAATTCAGAGCGAAACGATCACGGCGTTTTGCAGCCGATAAGCCTCGAGGATGTTTGGGGTGTGCCGGCGGATCAATTGCCCGATCCCGAACAGCGAGACCACGCCCCATATGAAAGCGAGCGGCACAACAATGACGCAAACCAACCGACAGCCTGAAGCCCGTACCGCAGTTGAGCGGCAGAGGCCGCGGCGAGATACAGCCCCGGCCGCGGCCGAGCCGGCGTCGGTCTCACGGATCACACAAAAGCTCAGCGACGCTGGTGTAATCGAGCAGGCCCGGTGGGATGCCGACTCCTTAAACCCAACAATTGAGGACGTACAACGATGAGCAACAACCTCTTATTACAGCCGCAGGTTTTGAGCCGGCAAAAGTTAGTCCGGCTGAAAAAGGAGCTTCGCACCATAGTTGAATGGGCAGGTGCTCATCCGGATGCTTTGACGGATATCGACCTGCTCTGCCGTCAAGCCGAAATCGGACGCCAGTGTCTAAGGAATCACAATGGCAAAAAACGCGGCTAAGAAAGAGAAAAAGGTATGGCGCATTTTCAACTTCCGTGAGCGGTGTGAGCTTCGCGATGACGAACGAAAATGCAGACAATCCGCACTCCTTTTTACAAAGGACTATGTGACGCCCGCGAGCGGTGACGAAGCGTCCAAATATTTTAATCAATTCGGTCTTCTTAACAACGGGGATGGTCTGCATAATGCGATGATGCAGGGCCTTTACCGGCAATTGGTCCGCTTGAGCGCATGCCAGTCCAGAGCGAAGCGGGGTCTGCTGCTCGACGCGAGAGACGAACCGCTATCAGCCGGGCAGATCGGAAAACTCTTGAATGTGCCTGGCAGGAAGATGTTGTCGCTTCTACAACAATTTCAATCAGTGGATTTGGTCGAGCACGTCGAAATGCCCAAGCTCGATTATGAACAAAATGAGCCACCAAACGCAGACAAAAAAGACAATCAGTCCGCAGGTAGTGACACGAAAAAACGGGCTTCACGGGGGCAAAAAGGCTCATCGGGCGGAACTCGCCGGAAACGGTCGGAAAATTCCGCCAAAGCGCGCAGCTCTTTAAAAAAGAAAAACAAAGATAATAGAGCCTAACGGCTCTAAAAAGGAAAAGGCAACCGTCGGCCTATCGGCCTCTGGTTGCAAGAGAAAGAATAACGGCAACGGTAAGCACCAAGACATAGTAAAAGCGAAAGAGAACACTGAGGCAAGCTCAAGGGGAAGCCAAGACGAAGGGGCCGAAAGCCCGCCGAAGGCTGCTAATCGCAGCCTTCCCCCGGCCGCCGCCCCGCCGATGCCGATGGAGCCGGAGGGGTCCGACGCTTTGGCTCGGCAGAACGAATCGCAGGGGTTCGAGGCTCTGGGGGCGGGGCAGGTGATACCTATCACCCAACCGCCCCCAGGCTCGGTTAAACAATCAGGGCCGCGTGCGGGCAGCCGTGCGGGTATGTCCGTCCGTACCTGCGGCCGGCACGATGAGCAATACGGGCAACGGGTCTACGTTGCCCTGGGTTACAGTTGGGATACCGAAAGCGCCGAGGCACGCCGCGAGATTTGCTCCTTTGCGAGTGTCTGGCATCGGACGTGCGAGCAGCTTTCCGGGCTTCCGCCACCGATGGTCGATGAGCTTGGGTTGCGGGGTATTGATGAGGCCCGCAAGATTGCCAGGCGGAAAAGAGCGAAGAACAAAGGCGCCGTCTGGATCGACGTGTTCAAGAAAATCGCAGCGAAACGAAAGTCGGAAGTAAAGGTGGTAGTAGCAGGGGCCGGTTAAGTCGAATATGACTATTGTAACGATTAGGCAAAGTAGCCAAGAAAATAAGGCAATTAACGTAAAGCGGCGTAAAGCCAGAACTTAGCAAAAGTGGATGCTTTGAAACCAAAACGAAATCGACGCGGCAACCGGGACTATCGAATCATGCAAGGGATGATAAGTTATTGTACATCAAGGACTTACAACACCGCAATGTCGCGGGTCCTTCCTGGCGCCTACAGCTTCGCGGATCAACCTACTGCGAAAAACATGTGGCTGCGACTTTTTTTTTTGAATTTTACGTCGGCTTTAGATTCGTTAGTTGCTGGCATTAAGAGACTTATGAGCATGATCTAAGACCAGGTGACATAAAATGCAGTCTGTAACACAAGCCAGTGTGACCAAATCTGATATTGCGACCCTGTTCGGAACCGACACGAGCGTTATCGATCAGTGGCTCGAAGCCGGGTTGCCGATGACGGCCGATGGGCGCGTACTTATCACCACGGCGTGCAGGTGGCTTCGTCGTCACCATACCGAGCAGTTGGAAAAGAGACCTGAGATTCACCGCCTCACCCAGAAGCAACTATGCAGGCTGCTCGGCCTATCGCGCCAAACGGTTTGCCTCTGGACCTCTGCAGGAATGCCGTCTGAGAACGGCGTCTATGACTTGCATGAAGTCATTGCCTGGCTACCGGGTCACTACCAGCGAGAGAGTGAGCAGCGGCTGAAGAAACGTCTCCGAGCCATTCAGAAAAAGCTTCAGCGGAATCTGGCACAGTGCTCGCGCTTCGTTGAAGGCGGCAAAATGGAATAATGGATATACAAACTCTATTTTTTGAAGGGAACAAACAATGTTGAGCAAATCGCAAATTAAAGGCAATCTCAAAGACCGCAGAACGCAACACTTTGCTGATTTGTGCCGCCGATTCAATCTGGCGATTGAGCAGGCAGATCGGGCGGAAGCGGCGGGCTATTGCAGCGTAGCCGAAGGCACGCGCAATCGGGCACAGGCATTGCTCACCCGTATCAAACAGCATCTTCGGGAGGATCAGCAAGCCGAAGCCCGTTCGCTTGGCGCGTAAACGACTCGACCGTATTCACAATCCAGAATTGAAAGGAATCAAGGATTATGGCAACAACAACAGCAAAAGCAAAAAAGACAAACGCCGTGGAGGTCGATCCGGCTGAACTCTCTCCGATGCTGGCCGGCGTCACACAGGAGACCGTTTCTACGGTCCTCGGCCGAAGTGACATAAGGCAAGTGGCGTCAAGTGTCGCGGCGGCGAAACGGCGAGCAGCCCGGCTCATGCAGGATTTTGAGCAGAGACTTGGCAATTTTCAAGCGAACCTTCGTCGGATCGCAACAATTGAAAGCGAAATTGACGCTATGCGTGACACTTATCGCGGCCTTATTGACAAAGGCGACGCTCCCGGAGCCGATGGCGTTCTTTCCGGTATCTCCAGAGAACGTCGCAAGTTGGTCAGGCTCGCGAAAGAGATTGAGTCCGGCGGATCGGACGTTTCTGATTTAACCGAGCAGAGGGAAGTTTTATCCGGTGAACTTTCTCGGATAGACAGTGTCACGCGCGACCTCGCGAAGTTTGCCGAGGCACTGCATCGCGCCGCTTGCGCGATTAGCGTCTCTTTGTCCGCCATCAACGAAAAAGAATTTAGGATCGAGCAGGTCCTCGAAGAGGCAACCAAGAAAGCCGGAGAAATTCTCTCGGAGTGACATAAAATGCCGAAGCGAAAAGCCAGAAAGTCACCGCCTGAGAAACAACCGCCGCCAGCGGTGTCCGAACGAAAGTCCAAACCGGCACGGCGCCGATACGCATTTGATACCGTGAGTCGCTGTCCGCGGTGCGGTGGCCTTGACACCGTTGCCGTCCGGACTGCGGCTGACAAACAGTATCGAGTCTGCCGCCAGCCTATTTGCCGCTGGCGGTATTGTGTCAAAGGCAAAACAGTATAGCACATAACTTTTCTTCTTGTGAACCGCCGGCGGCGACAGAGGCCGCCGGCGGCGGATTAAAAGAATGAACGAACCGATCTACATGCCCGATGGCCGGCCAGTGCCGGCGGTTATGCTCGAAAGCGAGCTCGTGGAACTGCTACGTCTGAATGAGTTGGGCATAAGCAATCCGCCTAACACGTTGCGATATTATCGTGAGAAACACATGCTCAAGGGCACGAAGATCGGGCATCGTCTCTGTTATACCCCAGCGGCGGTCAAGGATTTTTTGGAAGCGGTAACAGACAAGGCTTGAAATGAACTGTGATATGCCTATAATTAATCGTATGCAAACTTTTGGATCATCATCGAGGCTAATGGGCAGACCTATCCGTACCCGTGAGGGCCGGTGCGCTTTCCAAAAGGCGTCATTGTCGGTCTGCCCATCTTTTTGGAGGCATATCTTATGACAAGCAAGATAGGAATCTACAAAGACAATCGGAACAAGGGCAAGCCCTGGGTCTGTCGATGGTATACCGTCGTCGATCCGGAGACCGGCAAGCGGAAGCGGCGGAGGAAGTCTTTCGAGTTTAGGCGCGATGCGGAGGCATTCGCATCACAACAGGCAGTCGAGTTTGGATACAAAGGCCGTCCGGAAGCAAACCCCAAAAAGCCGAAGTTGCGCGCGTTTCTCAAAAGCTATCTCGGATGTGCAGGCCGTCACTCCAGCCGACGTCGTTTGAGCTTTACGAGGGCACGGTGACGCGCCTGATTGAGTTCTTCGGCAAGGATTGTCCTTTGGAGGCGATTACCAAATCAAAGGCCAGGCAGTTTGCGGTCACACAAACCAGCAGGCAGCACGGGCATGAGGGGGAAAAGCTATCTGAATGGACACGGGCACAGATTGTCCGGCACAGCAAAACGATATTTGATCTGGCACTTGAAGATGATCTTATTCGAGAGAACCCCTTCAAGACCAAAATCCTGCGAAAGAAGAAATTGGCTACACGTCCCTGGTATCGCATGAAGCCAGGAGAATATCACAGGTTGCTCGATGTAACACAGAGACTCAGGGACCGGGTGGCCTATGCTCTTTTCTATACAGCGGGTCTTCGGTTACACGAAGCTTACAATCTCACCTGGGATTGCATTGACTTTGAGAACGGTATCATTAAGGTCGTCAACAGGGACGGCACGAAAGATATTCCGCCGTTTCATATCAAGGATCACGAGGCCAGGAGGATACCTGTGCCTGAGCACACGCTCGATCTTTTAACCAAGTGGCAGACAGAAGCGCCCGAGGGTGTGCCCTTTGTGCTATTGACGGCCGAGCGGTTTAACTTGGTTCGATCAAAATGGCAAAAGCTAAAGGCAACTGGCGATCCCTGGAAAAGCAGGTATGTTATCTGCAATGTGTTGAAGCGGTTCAAGGCTCGCGTCAAAAGGGCCGGCATTGAGCCGGTAGGCAAATTCAGCATACACACCTTGCGTAAGTGTGCCGGCCAAAACTGGGCCGACTATCTGCCGATGAACGTCGTCAAGGAGCTTATGGGCCACAGCAGCATTGAGACCACGGCGGAGTTTTATAGCACCGTCGATGAAGACCACGAACGCAAGGCGGCCAGAGTCGTTCAGGATCTTCTGAGCAAAAAAAGTGACGTACAACTGACGTATGAGACGTAAATGACGTATATTTGATGGAGCCTTTAGCAATGGCAATGAAGGGTAAGTGCTTTGAAAGCAGCAGGTTATGGGTAATCGGGGTGATAGGATTCGAACCTACGGCCTCCTGCTCCCAAAGCAGGCGCTCTAGCCAAGCTGAGCTACACCCCGACAATAATTGCTTTCCAAGCATCTTACACGATATTCCAAACAATTGCAACGATATCCAGTCGATCATTATCTGGTGTATCACACACCATTTGGAAGGCTGAGAGCTCAAAGGCTTTCTGACGGCCAGTAGAAAAAAGCTGCAAAATTCTGGTGAAAGGCTATAATGTTGCCCATAGTGTCTGAGGGATTGAATGTGATAGAAAATGCACAGATATGCCGAGTGCCGACACAGTGTGGTAAGTTCGGCGTGAACCAGGACCGTCCCGTATTTCGAGGACCCGTTTTGAAGGAGAATTGTGCCATGAACGAAAGATTTGCAAAACAGAGACGGTTAATTATGGGAATCTTCCTTTGCAGCTTGCTGCTAATTCTAGCCGGTACTACGAGAGCCGTGATCCCGAAGCCGGAGCCGGCTCCGGATTCGCCCGACGGTAAGCTGCGGATCATCTGCTTCGGTGCGCATCCGGACGACAATGAGTTTCGGGCCGGCGGTGTGGCGGCTATGTGGGCGGCGCAGGGGCATCACGTCAAGTTTGTCTCCACCACAAACGGCGATATAGGCCATTGGGGAATGGCAGGTGGGCCGCTGGCTATGCGGCGCACGGCCGAGGTCGAGAAATGCGCCCGGATATTCGGAATTGAGACGGAAGTTCTCGATATCCACGACGGCGAGATCATGCCGACACTCGAAAACCGCAGGAAGATCGTCCGGCTGATCCGCGAATGGGGCGCCGATATTGTCATGTGCCATCGTACGAACGACTATCATCCGGACCATCGCTACTCGGCCATACTGGTCCAGGACGCCGGGTACATGGTTACTGTGCCGTTTTTCTGCCCGGGCGTGCCGTACCTGCGGCGAAATCCCGTGTTCCTCTGCTACGAGGACCGCTTCCAGAAGCCTAATCCGTTCACAGCAGACATAGTCGTTGCGATCGACTCAGTGATAGATAAGAAAGTCGAGGCCGCTTTGGCTTTGGAGTCGCAAACCCTCGAGGGCGGCTGCAACGGAAATGAAAATCTGTACCCGCCGGACAACGCGGCCAAACGCGAGCAGCGTGAGAAGCAGGTCCGCCGGCGTTTTTACAATCGCTTCGGCAGTACGGCAAATCGATTCGGCGACGAGCTTGTAAAGTGGTACGGACAGGACAAGGCCAGGGAAATCAAGTACGCTGAAGCATTCGAAATCAGCGAATACGGCCGCCGCCCCTCAGAAGAGGAAATCCGCAAGCTGTTCCCGTTTTTCCCCGAGCAATAACAGTCGCTTTGTTCAAAGCGGGCGGTATGACAGTCGGTAAGCGGCAGCCTCATCCCGGTTGCCGTCCAACGGTATGGGGTTGGTTTGCGCTAACCTCTACCTATATTCAGTCTTCTTCTCATATCTTAGTACAGATGCGAAAACAAACCAAACCTTACAGGAAAAACAAGGGAAAGTGATTGACAAGGGAAGGCAAATCAATTACATATTCAAAGGTGTGAGTTCTGTTTTGATGTTCGGTTTTTTTGCAGGAGACACAGATTATGAGAACAGCATGTGTTTATATAATGTTGGCGGTTCTGTTGGTTGGCGGATGCGCTTCGCAGAAGGGTGAAAGTTATTCGCTGGCCGGCTTCAACTTTGCCGAGCTGGATGAAGTGGCCATTATCGAAGTTACCGGCGCCGTCCGGGGCGACACGGTCAAGAACCAGATTGCTTCCTTTTTCGAGATGGAATTACTTAAAAGAGGGTACTCACCCATAGAAAGAAGGAAGGTCCAGTCTATTCTCAAAGAGCAGGAATTTCAGGCCTCAGACATTACCAGCAACACAGGCGCCGCCCGGGCGGGGCAGATCTTGAATGTGCCTGCCGTGATGCTTGTAAACATACCCAAGTACAAAGAAGAGATGACCATATCGGCGAAAATGGTCGGCGTCGAGGAGGGCCGCATTCTTTGGATGGGCACCGGCTCGGGTACTACGGGCAAGACGTTTGCGACTATAGCGGGCGCCGTGGCGGGCGCAGCCGCCGGAGCAGCCGTCGCCGGTGATGACGATCGGGTCCTGGCGGGTATCGGAGGCGGCATCCTGGGCGGTGTAGCGGGGCAGGCTCTTTCGCCGCAGCAGGAAGAGCAGATCAGGAAGATAATAGATAAGGTCTGCGAAAGCATGCCCGAGAGATACACCGGCCCGCAAAGGTGACGTTCGAGTCGAGCTATCGAGCTCGCGAGTTTGGATAATTTGCTCAATTCAATCCGGAATGGGCCTATGCTGAAATAATCGGCAAAGGCCCATTTTTATGCGGATGAGCCAAAAAAAAATCTATTTCTTCTTTTTTTCTCTTGACATATTCGACAAAGGTCGTATCTTCTCTAAGTATATAGAATTTGAACTTCAGAAAGTAACGAGACCGGGAATGAATACCATGGGCGAATCCAGGAAACAGAATGTGGAGCTTACTGAGGCTGAGTGGGGGATAATGAAGATTGTCTGGGAGAAAGAGCCCTGTGCCGCGGGCACCGTTCAGGAAACGCTGGCCGGCAGCAGGAACCGGGCTTACAGCACCGTCAAGACGACGATGGACCGCATGGTCGACAAGGGATTGCTCGAAATCGAGAAGATTCGCAATCTTCAACTGTTCAAGTCCCGCATCAGCGAGATCGACGCCAAACGTGGGGAATTTCGCAAGATGCTCAAGCGCGCCTTCGACGGGGCCCTGACGCCGATGATGCAGTTCCTTATCGAGCACGAGGGCATTTCCGGCGAAGATGCCGCACAACTCCGCAAACTCGTCGAGAAACGGAACAAGGAAGGGAGAGAAACGAAATGAACCACTTTCTAAATGATTGGATAATGCTAATCAACAGTATCGGCGAAGCTTTCTGGGAATATTCATCTCAGGTCTTCGTTCAGTCATCGATACTCATTATCGTATTGCTGATAATCGATTTTTTGCTGCGAAGGCGGGTGCGGGCGACGCTGCGATACTGGATGTGGATGTTGGTGTTCATAAAGCTCGTCCTGCCACCCACGCTCTCCCAGCCCACCGGGATAGGCTACTGGCTCGCCGGCCGTTTATCGCCTTTCTGAAGCGTCTCAAAAATAATCTCAAATTTTCCATTTGACTTGTGCAAGCCCGCGTGTTAACCTGTCAAGCAATAGAGGAATCAGACAGTGGAACAGTTGCGCCAGGGAAATTTGAGAGGTCATTCAGTTGCGGCGGTTGCCCAACGGAGCGTTCGCCAGACGCGAAACCCCAAACTGCTCGATCAACTCAAAGAGGCGCTACGCTCGAGACGTTACATCCGGCGAACCGAACGGACCTATCGCCATTGGGTCAAGCGATTCATCGGATATGACATCAGGACCGTTCAGGAACTTCCCACCACAAAGCCTGTCCTGAGCCTGTCGAAGGAACGTCAAGACCACCATGATCTACACCCATGTCCTGAACCGGGGCGGCAAGGGCGTCAAGAGCCCCGTGGACGACTTGTAGAGGAGAAGCGAAGGTGTCTTATACAGAAACCATATATCCCCCCTCGTCCATTGCAGGTCAGAACATAATACTCTGCAAATATAGGGGTTACGAGATAATCGCCGGAGGGGTCTTATACCGCGATGTCGCGGCCCAAAGGTGTTATGAAGAAACCATATAACCATTGTTAGGCGGAACCCCGCCGAGACTGAAAGAAAAGAGGTGAATCATTATGCCTAAGTTCATGAGCAGCCATACACTGCCACCTGGTCAATTCACTCGCGAGCAGCTAAAGCAGTTTGCCCAAGCTGCACAGGAAGATCCAACGGTGCGGGGTTATCGGAGTTTTGCTAACCTTTCCGAGGGCAAGGTCGTTTGCATCCTTGAGGCGCCTAACCAGGAGGATATAGCAACTTGGTTCCAGAAGATGGAGCTGCCTTATGACAGCATTACGCAACTGGAACTGGAAGGCGATCGCGGTGACATTAAGGAAGCATGAACGCAAAAGGGGGAGCCCGCCTTGGCTCCCCTACTTTTCAAAAGGAGGTATCAGATGTTATTTCTTGTTACGCAGACCCACACCCCTGAAACGTGTCCCAAAGATGAGGGGGGATCAAAAGTTCTTTATGATCCCAACGCAGAGGGGATAACGCTAAGGGCGATGTATGGTGCGTTTGCAGAGCACATCATTTACTACCTTGTCGAAGCCGAGAGTTCGGAGGCCATTCACCGATTTCTGCTTCCAGGTTTTAAGCGTTGCACCTGTCGAATAACCCTTGTGGACGAAGAGCCGATTGTTCAGTGAGAGTCATCCGATTTTGAGTTAATTTCACATGCGATCTGCCTAACCCGCCGTTGCAGTTGACGGCGGAGACTGTGGTTTTTGCGAATTTTTCTGGATTGCGGTGGGTTTGGTTGGGTGGACGGTCTTCGACAAACCTCCGCCGCAACTGAGCTTTATCGTTGGGCAGGAATATGAAAACCAGTTGGATGGAACAATACAAGCTGCTGTTCTCGGCCTTCAACGATGAGGCCTCCCGGTTTTGGTCTCGTTTCAATATCCTTATGGGCATTCAGATGGGGGGATTCATAGGGGTTCTCGCATCAATGAAAACTCTTGTGGCGAATCCCGGACTGTTCCGAATGTCACTTATCCTGATGACGCTGTATTCTGTTTCTACAGCGGTAATCACGGCAAGAGGTCACCTGATGCACGAGGCCCTACTTCGTGCGTTGGCCATGATGGAGGCAGACTCAGATGGTGAGCTACAGATTTTAGGCCTTGCACGGAAGAGTTCTCGCGTTCCGGTCGGACTGAACCAGATGGTCGGAATATGTATTGCCGCTGTATTCGTCATAGCATGGCTTCTATTTTTAATCATGGCCGAAGTTGTCAATTACCAGTTCACCTTACCGAAATGAGTCAACACATGAATCCAGTAAGCCCAACAAGCCGGATGCACGCGACGGCTTACAGCCGCGCGTGATCCGAAACGTTATTTAGGCCTTAATGAAAGGGGATAGAATCAGTGAATTGCACGCCGGGCGAACCCAAAGATCCTCATCTCTCTGAGCTTGTGCGTGGCGCATCCTTGGCGTTTGCAAATGCAGAGGAGCTGTTTCGAGAGGCCCAGACTCTGTCCGCCTGCAAAGCTTTCAGTCGCGCACTCTTCCTGCACCAGATCTCTCTCGAGGAGTGCGGAAAGACAGAGATCATTGGGTGGTGGGCTACCGGCCACCTCATGGGTATCTCTGTTGATGTCAGCAGGATAAGATCACGACTTGCGAGACACAAAGTCAAGAATTTCGCCAATGCATACATGTTGCCCCTTAACGAAGCACAACAGAAGGCACGTGACGAGTCTGACTGGCGGCGCGAACATCAGGCCTTTAAGAAACAGCAAGCTGAGTTCCATCAGCAGTCTAACGAAAAGAAGAACGCTTCGCTTTATGTCGACTTTGTTGACGATGTATTTCTTGCGCCAGACGACCGTATCACCGAGGACATGGTTCACGAGATTGCAGAGACAAACCACACGTTTATCGAACTCATGCGCCCAAAAGTAGAAATGCTCACATTCTGGGAGCAATATCCGGACGTCACTCGGGACGTAATAAAGGGCTTTCAAGAGCGAATGCAAGCGCTTTGGGAGGAATACCCTGACGATCCGCGAGAGGCTCTTGAAGTCCTTGATGGGGAGATGATGGAGCAACTAAAGAAAGCCCGACAAAAGGATTCAGGCGATTGAAGATACTGCGCATTTCCAACGCCTGATCCAAGAAGTTGGGGAATAGAAAAGGAGACGAGAACCATGCCAACATACATGCAGGGGGATATCTTCACAGAGGCTATTGATAATCCCTACGACGTAGCAATCATATTCGGGTATCTTGGGTTTAACGAGATGGCGCTGACTTGGCGCGAAGCACAGCGCCGAGTGCCCGAATGGGAAGCCATTCGTGACCCGTTTGAGAACCAAGACCGTGATCTCATGGCGGCAGAGGGCCAAACGAAGCTGTGGTGGTTTGTCCCTGCAGAAGAGAACCACGGAATGACTGACTACCGTTTTCGCGAGTGCATCCGTGCCCTGTTTACGAGGACGCGTAACGACGGACTCACGAGGATCATCACTAACGGCATTTCGGACGTGGACCACGGAGTGTCAACGGACGCAAATCGTGCAAGTGACGACAGGCGCGTCCATCTAACCAACGAAATCATGACGCAATACGAGGGGAAGGGTTTCCATGTGTCTCTTATTAGCCTGAATGACGCATACACAAGAAACTTTCCCCAACAAGGTCTTCGAGGCGACGCTTGACAGCGCGCCTCAAGGTCGTCGTTAGCAGCAAATAAGAATGGAGAAACGGCATGAAAACCGATAAGCCACTTATTGGAGCAGGAATTTTCGCCGCCTTTGATTAGTCACAGAGCACACAGAGATCACCGGGAAAAAAATCAATTCTCTATTTCTCACTCTGTGTGCTCTGTGCCCTCTGTGCCCTCTGTGGCTTTAACCTATTTCTTTCTCTGTGGCTCACTTTGGGGCAAAGCCAACCCGTTCGACTACGCTCAGAGCATGCTTTTTGGTTGCGGCCAATGGCTGCGCTGGGTTCATTTGTGTTCATTCGTGGTTTCAAAAAGATATAAGCCCTTGTTACTATAGCACTTACATTATAACATGCGATCGTTTTAATGCCCAAAAAGCCGCTTGCATCGCCTCGTTGCACGCTTTCAATGAGGCGATGTAAACTTCATTCGAGGCGGATTAAGCTTACATCGGGCCGATGTAAACTTGCATTGCGTCGATGTAAGCCTGCAATTCGATGATGTAAACTCGCAACGTGCCGATGTAAAGATGCAATGAGCCGATGTAAACGTGCAATAGCATGAATTAAGTTTACATCACGACAAATGATGTTTACAAAAACCCGATGTGAACGTGCAATCATAAGATGGATTTGTTATTTTCTATCCATTCGGCTGCGCTCAGGACAAGTTTATTATTGAATATTGGCTATTGTCCCTGCTCCCTCGACTTCGCTCGGGACGGCATCTGCGTTCATCGGCGTAGTAGAATCCAAAAAGGCCTTACAAGGAAGGATTAAGCACATGTTAGCTCGACCTATGCCAAAAAATGCGAAGATTGGTGTGCTTGGTCTGCTGGTCGTTATTCTCGTGGCTGCTGTTCTTCTGCCAATGGCCAAATCAGATGAGATATCCGAAAGCCGGAAAATCAGAAGTCTGGTTGGAATTCTGCAACAAAACAACAATCAGAAACGTGGAAGTGCCGCGGAGGATTTAGCGGAAATCATAGAAAACGAAGCAATAACAGATGTCTCTGCGAATAAGGCTCTGAGAGCTATTACAAGTCGAATCAAAAAGCATCCCAAAACGATGGATCGGCGGCGAAGATTTGATTCCTACCCCAATGTATTTTGGGAGGAGATCGGGTTAGCATTTGAACTTATTTTAAGTCGCAAAATAGAGCAAAATGACGCAATTGATTTTCTTCAGGCGGTAGAACTCGTAGGATGCACCTATGGAGAAGAAGGAGAAAACGTTTTCAGACTCTTTGGTCAACTTTCGATTCCCAGAAAAGACATCGTGGTCAACTACCGTGTAAATGCTGCTGGAGTCGATCTGCTTGATGTCTATATACCTGTGGGAGGGGACCATTCCTGGGGTAGAGAAACAGAAATACAATTCGAGCCGGACGGCAGATCGTTGCTGGTGCAATTAAAGGCTATATGGTATCAGATCCCCGAATCTTCGCTAAGAAGTCTGCCGCCTTCCTGGGACGATAAAGACAAGGTTCTAAAGAAAATCGTGCAATCCGCCTCTGCAAAGAAACTCTGTGGATATACCAAAACATTGAGTCTTTCACAAGAGTCGGACCGGCAGGGCATATTCGGCCAGGATTCACCAAATAGCCAGAGCAACCGCGAAGAAGGGCAATTTAAGATCAAATTTCCGAACGGCGTTACGGTTGAATTGTTCGGAGTTTGTGAACATCCGAGTGCCGGCAAACAGTGGTGGCGGCCTGATGGCAGGTTTATGGATGAGGCGCCCTACAAAACTATGGGAAGCAGATTGAAACATCACGAGGGGTATAGCGACTATGAGTTTGCTATGCGCCTGACAGGTTCCAGTGACATAAGCTATGAGTGTCTGGTCCCGGGCAGCAGGCAGAGCACCGATACAGGCATTCCAATCGCTGAAGACGGCAGTCGAGTTTCTGACTTGCGAGTCTATACAGCCAACCAGCCGGAGGACAGAAAGAGCACTTCGATGCGTATCGGGGTGACAGCAGCAAAGTGGGATACCGCGGCGACCGTTACTCCCGCGGGTGGAGAGCAGACTTTTTCTCTTGCACAGGGAGCGGTCGCATTTGGGGCCCCCTATGAAAGAGACGGCGATACCTTCTTGCCGGTTGTCCGCAACTTCAGTATCGCAGAGTATACGAGCGCCATTCGTGTAATTGCCGTCAGCAAATTGGGCGGCCAAATCGGATCAAGCGTCAGCGGACGCGGCGGCAATATTCTGAGTAGCTTGACCTACAGTTTTGATCTCCCAATGGGCGAAGTCCGTGAATTTCGATTTCAGACTCGTCCGTATCAATGGATCGAGTTCAAGAATGTTTCGCTTCGGCCGGGATTGAAAACTGATGTTGGAATCATGCAGCCCCGTGAAGATTCGAGTTCGGCTATCAATACGCGCAGAGAAGAAAAGGTGTTTGGCATCGGGCCCGCTTGGCAGGAATTGAAGAGTGCCGTCGGCGATATCCTGCAGCGCCCGCTGGTGCGACGGCAGCATGAGATCGCCGAATTG
>CAZRBG010000024.1:0-74159 GCA_964598225.1 uncultured Pirellulales bacterium | reverse complement strand
ACAAAAAGTGATTCTAAAAATGCTGTAGAAAGGCACAATATGAAGCGCAAGTCAAGAAACTGACGTACACCTTTTCGCCGTCGGTCGCGGGTGTCGATGATGCGTGGCTGTTCAGACGATGCAGCTTCTCAAGCGGCGCCACCAGAACCACCCGCTTCCAGATTATTTCGCCGTTGTTTCGGTCGAGGCACAAAAGCATGCGCTGCTCGCGCTCTTCAACAGCGGTAACTACAAAGATGCGATCGTCCCAGACGATAGGAGATGCGTGGCCTTTGCCGGGAGTCGGGACTTTCCATGCGATGTTCTCCGTGGCGCTCCATTCGACGGGCACATTCTTCTCCAGGCTCGTGCCGTCGCCACGGGGACCTCGCCATCCCGGCCAGTTTTCGCCCAGAATTCGTCCCGGAATCGCAATGAAAAACATCATTGCTGATAGCAGCCAGATGTCGGCGCGCCGCACTTTGGCCCTGTCAACTTCAAACATCGGCAAGCGTCTCCACGATAAGGTCTTGAGAACTCCTGGATCCTATCCGAACAGTGAGGTACTTATATATCTTTCGGCGGTGTCGGGCAAGACTGCAACCAATAACTTACCGGTATTTTCTTCTTTTCGCGCTATCTTGATCGCCGCGACTGCCGCGGCGCCGGCCGAAATGCCGCAAAAGATGCCTTCCTCCCCGCCCAGTCGCCTGGCCATTTCAAAGGCCTCGGCGTTGCCAACTTGCATGACCTGATCGACGACGTCTGTGTCGAGGACATCCGGCACGAAGCCGGCGCCAATGCCCTGTATCTTGTGCGGGCCGGGCTTTCCTCCGGACAGGATGGGTGAATCAGTGGGCTCTACGGCTACGATCCTCACCGAGGGCTTTCGCTCTTTGAGCACTTCGCCGACGCCGGTTATCGTGCCGCCGGTGCCGACCCCGGCAACAAAGATGTCAATCTCGCCGTCAGTGTCGGCCCAGACCTCTTCAGCGGTTGTCTTTCGATGAATCTCCGGATTGGCGGGATTCTGGAATTGCTGAGGCATATAAGCGTCATCGGTGCTCTCGACTATTTCTCCGGCTTTGTTTATGGCGCCTGTCATACCCTGTTCGGCGGGCGTAAGCTCCAGCTGCGCGCCGAAGAACTGCAGGATTTTTCTCCTCTCGATGCTCATGGACTCCGGCATGGTCAGAATCAGCTTATAGCCTCTGGCCGCGGCGACCCACGCCAGGGCGATGCCCGTGTTGCCGCTCGTGGGCTCAACTAAAGTCATGCCGGGCTTGATCTTGCCCTCACGCTCGGCGGTCAATACCATGCTTACGCCGATGCGGTCCTTGACATTGCTCGCCGGATTGAAGAATTCGCACTTGCCGACTACTCTGGCTTTGCAGCCCTTGCTAACCGTGTTAAGCTGAACCAACGGCGTATTGCCGATCAAATCTGTCATGTCTTTTGCTATCTTCATTTTTAGTTCCCCTTTTTGTCATGTCGTCGTTTGCTACAACGATAGTGTCTATTGCTAACTTATCAAGGATTTTCGCCGCTAAATTTGCCGCTTTTTCTTTCGATCTTTACCGACCGGCGGGACCTACGGCTATTCTCCATAAGGAGTCCCTGAGACTGCGCCGCTGCAAGGCCTCCTTCAAGCCGAAACAATCCACCGATTGCCCCCGTTCGGCGGCGCTTCGCTCGCAGCGACGCGGTCTTAGGAACTCCTTACCGAGAGTAGCCGCAGATCATTTTTTTCGGCGAACTCTCACCCGAAAATGATCGCCGGTTTCTTTGATTTCTATAACTTCATGTCCCTGATCGTCGAAACTCGCGGGGACGTTTCTGACGGGTTCGCCTTCGTCGAGCAGCACGTCAAGCACTTCACCAACTTCGATCTTCTCGATCTCGAGCTTGGCTTTTACAAAGTTCAACGGACACGCTACACCTCGGAGGTCGGCGAGGTGCGTCTGTTTCACTGTTTCTGCGGACGAGTCTTTTTGCTCAATGGGTTGGATCTTGAAATTAAATCCGGCATCCAGCGACAGAAACAGTGCTTCGACCCGCTCGGCCAATTCGCGGGCCTGAGGGAGTAAATCTTCGAGAGAATCTCTGTCGGCCATGCGCCAGTCAATCGCGTCGTCGAGCAGTTGAGCGGTTGTCGCTTTGACCCAGCCCGGCTCGATAAGATGCCTGCCGAAAGCCCTGAATATCTCTCTGTCCTTTTTCGGTTCCAGGCCGAACGTTACCAGAAGCGCCCGCGCCGAGGCGACTATCGCCCGGTAAACGTTTTTGCTGGTCGTTGGACTAGCCTCCAGTGCATCTTTAGCCTCGTTGATATCGAGTTTGATCACGTCCATCACGCCGGCGCCGCACTCGCCCGGTCCTCTGCCGGCAAGAGAGAACGGCTCATCACAGCCGTAGTCGTAGTAGAAATCGTCAGGCAGCGATTCGGCACTGACGTCGCCGTATTTTTCCACAAGACCTTTCAAGTGCTCTTTGTCCGCGCTGCCGTTACTAAAGGCCTCGACTGCCAGGTCGGGGATTCGCTTTGCCGGGACCGCGCCGATTCGTTCGGCCAGCCTTGCGCCTCCCTCGACGGTTTTCGCGCCGGCAAGAACATCGTAGAACGGCATCAGCCTGCCGCTTACCCTTTTCGCTTTGCCCTGGAATCCCAGACCGGCAATATAGTGGTTCGCGCAGGAATTGGGACAGCCGCTAATGCGTATGACGCTACCAGTATCCTTTATCTTTTCGAGTTTTTTAGAAATCGCCGCCGACAGCCCGCGCGACAGGCACAAACCGAGCTTACAAGTCGCAGCTCCTGTGCAGGCGACTATCTTGGGACCGCCGCCGAAGACGTCGATGCTGAGTTGTTTCAGCTCATCGTTGACTTTATCAACGTCAGTCGGGGCGACGGCGCCAATGTGAATGTCCTGCAATTGAGTCGTTCTGACAAGCCCCTGGCCGTATTTCTCTGCGATCTGCCCTACCCTTGTCAGATCGTCGGCCGGGATGTCTCCCTCTTTGAGCCACAACCTGACGGTAGCAGCCCCGTCGGGCGCCGGATAATCCGATGCTATATTACGAATTTCCGGCGCCTCACAAGGCAATCCCTCGGCGATCAGTGTTTCTCTCTCCTGCTTGTATAGTTTAATGAATTTATCGGCGCCGACTTCGGCCAGGACGTATCGCAATCTCGCCTTGTGCTTGTTGGCGCGGTCGCCGTGCTTGTCGAACAGCCTCTTTATCGCCTCGGCGACTTCGAAAACTTTCGAGGCCTCCACAAAATCCTCAATCTTGACCCCCACGCGCGCGTTCGGCCCCAGGCCGCCTCCGGCGTAGGCCGCGAAGCCTTTGACGCCGTCTCTGACGTGTGCGAAAAAGCCCAGGTCGGCCACCGAGGCAAACGCGCAATCGGCCGAGCAACCGGAGAACACTATTTTGTATTTTCTCGGTAAGTTGAACGAGCTTCTATCCTGCAGAAGGTACTCGGCCACGGCTATCGAGTGCGGCGTTACGTCGAACTGCTCATCGGCGCAAAGCCCTGCTCTCGGGCATGCCGTAACGTTACGAACGGTATTGCCCCCGCCGCCTCGCGAGGACAGGCCGACTTCTAACAATCCTTCCAGAACGTCAGGCGTGTCCTCGATTTCAACCTCGTGAATCTGAATGTCCTGTCTGGTAGTGACGTGGACTACTCCGTTTCCATGTGCTTTGCTCAATTGGGCGATTCGCTCCAACTGATACGGCAAAACCAAACCGGCCCCGATACGAATCCGGATCATGAACTTGCCCGTAGTCCTCTGCTCGTAAACTCCCATAGGCACGCGGTATCCGCGAAACGCCACGGGAGACGTTTGCTCTTCAATGTATTTCTCAACCTTGCTGCGATACTCTGCAGTATCCTGTCTTACGCTTTCCGGTATACGCAAAATTGGTTCTTTTCTGTTACCCATCTTTACTCTATACACTTTCCTTGTCGATTTCATAGCCAGAACTTCTTAGACGCTAAAGGCTCCTGCCTCTCGGTTTTTAAGTTGCGGCTGGGATTTCCATATTTATGAATAATAACCAGGCAAGCCGAACGTGAAATGCCGCCCGGGTTAATACCCGGCCGGCCTTCGGGAACGGGAACTCCCAAGCCCGAAAAATATTCTTGCCACGCCTGCTGCGTTTGCGTGGAACCGGGTTCCCTGAAGGTCATCGGCTGCAAAGTAAAAACGGGGGTATTATTGTTGGCCCGCCGAAATACTTCATAAACCAGTTCGGAGCAGTAGAAGGCGTCATTATCAACGGCAAATACTCTATCGTAGGCTTTTCCCTCCAAGGCGAGAGCCTCTTCAAGCGCCGGTGCTATAAGGTGGCGATAAGCTTTCTTCAGACGACCCACTACAACTTTCGGACGACGTTTTGTATCAAGGCTGCGTCCGAGGAAGAACCGCAGCGGAGTAATCTCTACGCCGCTCGATACCGCTTCAATCACGACAATATCGCCGTCATCGTCCGCCGCAGCAATGCCAACGTGTGAAAAATTCGCTCCTTCGTACCCTGTCGTAACTTTCTCTATTGCTTGGCAAAGCGGGCCACTATCCAGGTCCTGAAAAAGCAGATCTCCGGGCGCAGGCACAAAATCACTCTCTGTCCTGAACTCGCGCCGGTTGCAGCCCGAGAGAATAACAACAATCCCGGCCAACAGTAAGAGCTTTCCGACAAGAATTATAAAATCCTTTGCAGGTTTCACGTTTGCACCACCTCTACCGGCACTTCGCCTATCGTGCCGTCTTCTATTTGAAAACCCTTGACTACAGGGCCGTTACTATCCATTAGTGAAAGAATGACGTACACAACATTCGGTGTGAGAGCCAGCCTGACATCCTCGTCCGAAAGGCGGGCGGGCGTCTCAGGATGACTATGATAAATCGCCAGCATATCAAGACCGCCGGCGCGCATATCTTTCACGACGGCAAACTGCTGCTCCGGGGCCATCATAAAATGATCGCTGCGACTTTCGGAATTCGTCATCTTATACAACTTCTCGACTTTTCCGTCGCTGCCGGCAAGGACGCCGCACGACTCGACCGGAGCCTCAGACCTGGCCTGATCGAGCATGTCCTCGAATATACGATTTGGAATCTCTAACTTCAGCATTTGCAGTTTTTCAGGTCGCAGACTATCTGCTCTTCGTCTTTCAGCTCGGTGATCTTCGGATTCTCGCCGCAAAGCGGACAATCCGGATTCCTGTTCAATTGCACCTTGCGAAAATCCATGCTAAGTGCGTTATACGTCAGCAACGTACCCGTCAACAAATCTCCCAGGCCGAGCAGGTACTTGATCGTCTCGGTCGCCTGTAGCGAGCCTATTACACCAGCCAGAACTCCGAGCACGCCCGCCTGCGCACATGACGGCACAGCATCGGCCGGGGGCGGGCTGTCGAAGATACAGCGATAGCACGTGGTCTGGCCCGGCAGAACCGTCAGCAACTGGCCGTCGAAGCGAAGAATCCCGGCATGAGAGAAGGGCTTCTTTTCAAAATAGCAGGCATCGTTCACGAGAAACTTGGCGGCGAAGTTATCTGTGCCGTCTATTATGAAATCATAATCTCTTATAATTTCTCTGATGTTGTCCGCTCTTGCCCACTGTTTGTAGGTCCTGATCTTCACGTCAGGATTTATCGCACGCATCTTATCCTCGGCGGATTTGATCTTCTCAGCGCCCACGTCGGCGGTATGGTGGATTATCTGCCTTTGCAGGTTCGTCAGATCGACGTTGTCGCCGTCGACTATCCCGATAGTTCCAACTCCCGCCGCCGCCAGATAAAGCCCGACCGGCGCGCCGAGACCGCCGGCGCCGACAACCAGCACGGTCGAGGAGAGCAACTTCTCCTGGCCCGCGCCGCCGACCTGCTCCAGGATTATGTGACGGCTGTATCGCTCTATTTGTTGCTCGGTTAGAGGCATTTGCCGCCTCCCATAAAGTACAGGAATTCCACTTTATCGTCGTCCTTGAGCTTTGTAGTCTCGAATTCCGACCGTCTCAGTATCTGTCCGTTAAGCTCGACCGACACCATCTGAGGCATCTTAACGTCGTTTTTGATTAAAAGCTCACTGACGGTTAACGCATCTGTTATATCAGTATTCTTGCCGTTTACTACAAGATTCATGATATCTCCTTGAAAGTTCGTTCTATCGCCTGTTCGAAATCCTCTTTTATGTCCTCGAAATCCTCGATGCCAACCGAGACCCTGATCATATCGTCGGTCACTCCCATCGGGCCAAGTTCCTCGGCCTTGAATTCGTGAAAGATCGTCGAAGCGGGATGTAGAACCAGAGTTTTAGCATCACCGAGATTGGCCAGGTTCTTCACCAGCTTAAGGTTTCCTATGAATTCATAAGCTCTCTGTCTATCGCCGAGACCGAAAGTCAACAACCCTCCGGCGCAGCCTGCGAAGAGTTTTGTCACCCTTTCGTTGAAACGACTGGACTCCAGGCCCGGGTAGTTCACCCAGGATACTCCGGAATGGGACTTCAAGAATTCCGCCAGCCTCTCGGCATTTTCACAATGTCTGGCCATCCTGCCGGGCAAAGTCTCCAGTCCCTGCAGCATTAGAAAGGAATTCATGGGGGCCGGGCAGCCGCCCAGATCGCGATAAATCACGTTTCGCAAATACCACAGAAATGCCAGTTGGCCCATTCTCTCAGAGACATCCTTAATCTCATCGAAAGGCCCCTGACGCCAGTTGTAGTTGCCCGTATCAATTACAGCACCGCCGATCGCGGTGCCGTGGCCGTTGATGAACTTCGACGTCGAATGCACAACTACGTCGGCGCCGAACTCGCGGGGCTTGAATATCACAGGCGTGGTTACCGTGTTATCGACGATCAGTGGTATTCCGGCCTTACGGGCAATCTCGGCCACAGCCGGTAAATCAGGAACGTCCATACGCGGATTACCGATCGTTTCAAGGAAGATCAGTTTGGTCCTGTCGGTGAGCGCTTCCGCAAAATTCTCCGTATTGGCCACGTCAACGAAGTTGGTCTTAACGCCGAACCTCGACAGCGTCTTTTCGAATAGCGACACCGTCCCGCCGAATATGCCGCCTGCGGCGATTATCTCATCGCCCCCTTTGATCAGAGACATCACAGTCGAAGCAATGGCCGCCATGCCGCTTGATGTTGCGATGCATCCTGTGCCGTCCTCAAGCTCGGTGAGTCTGCCCTCGAGCGCGGTAGTAGTCGGGTTTGCGATCCGGGTATAAATATACCCCGGCGATCTTCCGGCAAAGGCGTCCGCGAGATCATCAGCGGTATTGTAGGCGTATGAGACCGTCTGGCAGATAGGCACCGCCGAGGCGCCGCTGCCGCTATCACCTGCAAGCCCGCCGTGTACGGCCAAAGTATCGGCTTTCATCGTCGATTCCTTATATCTGGTAGTCCAGAAGAGGCTTGGTGTGAATACCGCACTCGCCGCCGCACTTGCTGGTGCCTATCCATCTGCCGGCCCGCTCGTCGCGTCCTTGGGCAATCTTCGTGCAGGGCGCGCATCCCAGAGAACGGTAACCCTCGCCGTAAAGGGGATTTACCGGAACCTTGTTCAGGGCCAGATACTGCCAGATCTCACGCTCGTACCAGATCAGAATCGGATTCAACTTGATCAGACCCTTATCCAGCTCTTCGATCTCCTTGTAGTTGGTTCGCGTCCTGCCCTCGGTGCAGCGAAGACCCGTTATCCAGCAACTGACCCCCATCTGCTTAACCGCTTCGCGGGTCGGCTGAACCTTTAGAAGGTCGCAGCACTTGTCCGGGTCCGTCTCGTACAACTTTTCGGGAATCTCCTGATCATTGCTAAATACCTCCAGTTCGGGATAACGAGCGACTTCCTCGGACATAAACTGCTTGGTTTCCGCAGGTTTGTATCTTGTCGTAATAATGAAACCGCGGATGTCCGGACTGACTCTTTTGGCCAGATGCCAGACGACGCTGGAGTCCTTGCCCAGACTGTTGGCGACCACCAGGCCGTCCCCAAAATCCTTGTGCGCCTGCTCTATCAGCTCGAGCGAACGATCGACTTTTTCCGCAAAATTGAGCTTTTCAACCAACTCCACAACATTTTGTTCAACTTCTTCGATCAACATGATCTTATGTCCCCTTTCATATTAATTATTGGTCTAAATGACATTCTATATCTGATATTCCGGAGGTTTCTTCTTGCCGAAATTCAATCTGTTCCACATCCTCTCGTGCAGGTAAAAAGCCCCGAGCTTAACCAACGTATCCAGTACACCGATTTGTGCCGCCAACTCGAATCTGCGAGTCAAAATCCAGGCGACCGCAAAGGTGACTATCGTCCCGCCGGTCCGCCAGGTTATTGCTTTGACAATGCTTCGAAAATGCGTTTCCGTCATACATAAAACCTTATATGTCTATGACTATTATTGTCTTATCGCTCTTCACTGCAGAGGTTGGTTATATACAGTAGTCCATAGCCTTGCTGTCTCTGGCAGCTCGCTCTGAATCCACCAGGTCGGCGAAAGTTTTGCCGTCACATACTTCACAGACGGCGTCATTTACCTGTTGCCAAAGCTCCTTGAACGCTTCATTTCCCGAAAAAGGCTCGTTCGCTCCGCCGTCGGTATCCTCCGGAACCAGTGAAATCGGTCCCTGGACGTATTCAATTATCTCTCTAACCGTCAGTTCCCGCGGATCGCGGGCAATCAAATATCCACCTGTGTTTCCCCGGCGGGATTCGACATATCCACCGTGCTTGAGCTCGTTTAGAATTGTTTCGGTGAAACGAGTCGATATTCTCTGCGCCTCAGCAATCCTGCCGGTCTTGATAGCTTTGCCGTTATTTCTCCACGAAAGCTCGAAGACGGCCTTAAGTGCGTACTGGCATTTTTTAGTCAGTTTCATTTTACAAATCCATATATCATTAATTCTATCGGAATACTAATATATACAAATAAAGTTCGTCTGTCAACAGCTTTTTTTCGGAAAAAGTTATTTTTTTTGGGGAGTACCTGTAATCGCTTTCGTTTGCCGGTTTTCGATTTTCCAAGCACACAAGTTGACAAAACCATATAGTTTCCTATTATGGTTACGGGCTTGACGGTGAATACATACTCGTCTTGGCGATCGTGATTTGGCTGAAACGCAACAATGGCGCAAAATAAGAAAAATTCTGTTGGCATAGTCAAGACTCAGACTATGCGGGTGGTAGAGGCCGATAATCCTCTGGAGCTGGAGTGCGGCAAGACTCTGGGGCCTATTGACGTAGCTTACGAAACTTACGGGAAGCTGAACGAAGCAGGTGATAATGTTGTCCTGATCTGCCATGCACTGAGCGGCGATGCTCACGTAGCCGGGTATATCCGCCCTGACGATAAGAAGCCGGGCTGGTGGGATATCATGGTTGGACCCGGAAAGGCAATCGATACGGACAAGTACTTCGTGGTTTGCTCGAATTTCCTCGGCGGCTGTAGGGGGACCACGGGCCCCAGCTCGATAAACCCAGCTACACAGAAACGTTACGGGCTCGATTTCCCGCTGATAACGATAGCCGACATGGTCAAGGTTCAAAAACTTCTTCTTGACAAGCTCGGAATCAAGAACATTTTGGCGGTAATCGGCGGCTCGGTGGGAGGTATGCAGGTTTTACAGTGGGCGATTGCCTATCCTGACTTTGTCAAAGCCGCCATTCCAATTGCCACCACAACACACCTCGGGGCCCAGTCCATCGCGTTCGATGCGGTAGGGCGAAATGCGATACTTGCAGATTCGAAATTCGAGGAAGGTCAGTACAGTAACGGAGACGGACCCGACAGAGGCCTGGCAATCGCGAGAATGATCGGCCATATTACCTATCTTTCGGAACAGGGAATGCGTGAGAAATTCGGGCGCGAGCTTCGACACGCAGAAAACTACAGTTACGACTTCAACCCCGAATTTGCCGTCGAGACCTACCTCGACCATCAGGGGCAGAGCTTCGTCGAGAGGTTCGATGCGAACAGCTACCTGTACATAACCAGAGCGGCCGACTATTTCGACCTGGGTAAGGATTACGGATCGCTGGAGGCGGCTTTCGCCAGGACCGAGTGCAGATTTCTTGTAATCAGCTTCGCGAGCGACTGGCTTTTCACGCCCGCACAATCCAAAGCAATAGTCAACGCTCTGATCGCCAATAAAAGAGACGTCAGTTCCTGCGATATCGCTTCTCCATACGGCCACGACGCGTTTTTGCTGGAGCCGGAAACACTCGGTGCTTTTATTTCGGGATTCCTTGATGCAACCCATCGGCCGGGCGTGAAGAAAGAAAACGCTCGAGCAAAAATAAGCCCCTCGGAGCGCGCCAATCGCATCCGGGTAGATTATGCAGTGATTGAGTCGCTGATAGAACCGAACAGCACGGTGATGGATATAGGCTGCGGCGACGGCGAACTGCTGGCCAAGCTCAGCGTAGACAAGAACATAAAGGGCGAAGGCATCGAGGTCAATCAGCACCTTGTCCTGGCGTGCGTAAATCGAGGGCTGTCCATCATACAGCACGACGTCGAGCAGGGACTGGATCAATACGCCGATAAGAGTTATGATTACGTCATATTGTCTCAGACTGTGCAAACAATAAAGTATCCCGACCAAGTATTTGCCGAGTTGCTGCGGGTAGGAAGAAAGGTGATCGTGAGTTTTCCCAACTTTGCACACTGGAAATGCAGAGCGCAGTTGTTTTTCAGCGGCAAGGCGCCGGTAACCAAGCAGCTTCCGTTTGACTGGAGCAACTCTCCGAACATACATTGCCTCTCGCTCAATGATTTCGACCGCTTCTGCAAGAAGATGGGTGTAAAAGTCGAAAGAAAGATACCTCTGACCGAGGCGGGTCTTAGCCCGGTGAGATTCGCTCCGAACCTGCTGGCCGAGCAGGCAATATACCTGACAAGCAAAGAATAAAGAATTGAGAATAGAAAAGTCATTCCGACCGAAGTAATACAAGGCATTACGCAGTGGAGGAATCTGGTTTCGAACTGAAAAGTCCCGACTCCGCTCGGAATGACAAAAACCAAGAACCCTGGGTGAGATTCGTAAAGCATGGTGAAAAAGTTGAAGATAAACGGCTCTGAGAGAGAATTCCCCGAAGGGCTGCCGGGGACGTTGACGGAGCTGCTGGATCAGTTGGGCATCAACCAGGCTACGGTTGTGGCCGAGGTAGAAGGCAAGATCGTAGAGAGAGGCAGCTTCGAAAGCACACAGTTGTCCGACGGCCAGACAATCGAGCTGGTTCGCTTCGTGGGAGGAGGCTGATCGCATGGATAAGCTGATCATCGCATCGAGAAAATTCGATTCCCGCCTTCTCGTAGGCACCGGGAAATTCGCATCCAGCTCGCTCATGGCTCGGGCCATCGAGAAATCCGGCACGCAGATCGTCACAGTAGCGTTACGAAGAGTCGATATCGAGAACGAAAACGACGATATGCTCAGCGCAATCGACCGCGACCGGTACCTGCTGCTTCCCAACACGTCCGGCGCTCGCGACGCCGAAGAGGCGGTCCGACTCGCGAGGCTGGCGCGAGCCGCAACCGGTATCAACTGGTTAAAACTGGAGGTAACGCCGGACCCCCATTATCTGCTGCCGGATCCGATCGAGACATTGAAGGCGGCCGAAATTCTTGTCAACGACGACTTCGTCGTCCTGCCGTACATCAACGCCGATCCGGTTCTGGCCAAACGGCTCGAGGATGCCGGGACCGCGACCGTTATGCCGCTGGCAAGCCCTATCGGCTCGAACCAGGGCCTCAGGACGCGGGCGGCTCTGGAGATAATCATCGAACAGTCAAACGTTCCGGTCGTAGTTGATGCGGGCCTGGGACTGCCGTCGCACGCGGCAGATGCAATGGAGATAGGCGCCGATGCGGTTCTGGTAAATACCTCAATCGCAACTGCCGCCGAACCGGTCGAGATGGCCGAGGCTTTCAGGATCGCGGTAAAAGCCGGGCGAATGGCGTTCAACTCCGGCCCTCGCGCTGCGGCCAAAACGGCAAGCGCTTCGAGCCCGCTGACCGGATTTTTGAAAGATTAATTTACGCGGACGAAAGGTTGTAGGGTTGGGCTTGCCCCACCGAAAACTGTGATTGATGGTGGGGCAAGCCCCACCCTGCCTATGACTACCGAAATTGCAAACATACTGGAACAAAAAGGCCTCGACCGCGACCACCAGTGCTGGCGCGAAAGACTCGATAGTATAGATATAGATGACGTTGAGGCCGCTTTAGCTGAGCCCGCCGGTTCCTACAGTCTCCGCAGGCTCTCGGCTCTTATCTCTCCGGCAGCCGAGAATTATCTCGAAGAGATGGCTCGCGCTGCCCGTCAACTGACCGTCCAGAGATTCGGCCAGACTATTCGCCTGTACGCCCCATTGTACGTTTCGAACTACTGCTCAAATAGCTGTCGCTATTGCGGCTTCAACATGAACAATGTATCGCCACGGATGAGACTGACAGTCGAGCAGGCCCTCGAAGAGGCTAATATCATCGCCGGTGAGGGCTTCCGGGATATACTTCTCGTCAGCAGCGAAGACACGAAGTTCATTACTATCAAATATTTGGCCGATTTGGCGAAAAGACTAAGGAACAAGTTCGGATCGATCTCAATCGAAGTCTATCAGATGACTCGCGACGAGTATGCCGAGTTGTTCGAGGCGGGCATAGAGGGAGTTACTCTCTACCAGGAAACGTATGATAGAGAGGCCTACGAATATTACCACCCGACGGGGTCAAAGTCCGACTACGATAATCGCCTGACCACGCCCGACAGAATCGCCGCCGCAGGGATGCGAGAGGTGGGGCTGGGAGCGCTTCTCGGACTGGCCGACTGGCGCGTCGAGACATTGGCTCTTGCAGAGCACGCTCACTACCTGATTAAGCGCTACTGGAAATCTCACGTATCTTTTTCCTTCCCAAGGCTTCGACCGATTGGTTCTGCGTTCGGCGTTCGACGTTGGGCAAGCCACGCAGCACGCAGCACGCGGTACGCAGTACGAGATAAGAATCTCGTCCAGATGATTGCTGCGTTGCGATTGTGTTTTGCCGATGCCGGACTGGTGCTGTCTACCCGCGAGCCGGCCGAACTGCGGGACCATCTGATAAAGCTGGGAATCACTAAAATCAGTGCCGGCAGCAAGACAAATCCGGGCGGCTACTCCGGCCGCAACGATGCAATCGAGCAGTTCGAGATCGACGACAATCGCCCTCCGGCAGAAGTGGCCGCGATGATAGAACGCCAGGGATTAGAACCAGTCTGGAAAGACTGGGATTCCGCCTTCCTGAATCAATAACGCTGAGAATATCCATTTTACCATCCGCTTGCTTTGCTCCACTGACTCAGCGGCTGCCACACAGGTAGAGCTTAGTTTTGAACAGTCCCCGGTCTGTACGAGAGAAATTAAGAAACATTGGCGAGCGACCAACGTATTAACTAAATAAAAAAAGGAGGTTTTAACAATGAAGAACAGCTTGATTACGACAGTCTTTATTTGTTTGACGCTTACCATTGTGATTCATACCGCCGGCGCACGGAATACTCTTGTGGTTGGGCGGGTGGACGACTTCGAGGACGGTACGGTGCAGGGCTGGTCGGGCGGCGCGCACCTTGAAAACGTCGCCGGCGGCGGACCGGCAGGTGAGAACGACAGATACCTTGAAATCCGCAGACCAACTCCCTCACAGCCGTATCCCTTTCACCTCGGCACTAAGAACGAAACAAACTGGTCAGGCAATTATCTGAAGGCGGGCGTCACGGCAATTCGTTTGGACGTCAAGACCGACTCTATCGACGTAGGGCCGGAAAACCTCTCTTTGCGTATCGTGCTTTTCGGTCCCGGCGGGGCTTTCAGTTCGAGAGAACCTGTAACGGTTATCACCGAGGATGGCTGGCAAAGCGTCGAGTTCGGCCTCACTCGGTCTGATCTGGAAAGAGTATTTGCTGCAGGTTCATACGCGGATCCGGGCCTTGAGATCGATAATCTGACCGAGACGTTGCGAAGTGTCGATATACTTTTGATTCGTCACGATCCCGGCCTTGCGCCTTCACTGCCCGGCAGCCATGCGGGACATATCGAGGCAACCCTTGGGATCGACAACATAACCGCCGTGCTCGGCCCGGCGCCGGCTTATGACGTTGCCTGGACGTTCGATAATACTGCTGACGGGGCTTATGTCCTGAATTATCAGGAACCTGCTAATAGCTTACCAGGTGAAGTTGGAGTAGAGAATCCGACATTTTTGCTGTATCCGGGAGAACGGTATCAGATAACAGTGCTCGATCCGGCGAGTCACCCCTTCGAGTTGATCGCGAAAGGCGCCGAACCGGCACAGGATGAGGTTTTGCTTTCCGCCGTCGATGGAGTGACCGGCCGCTCTGAAGATGATCCGGACGTGGCCTGGATCGACAACGGCTCAGGCACGGTTACGTTCACTCTGACCGACCGGCTTTACAGGGCAATGAGAGCTGGTGGAAAGAGACCAGGATACCGATGCGGCATCCACCCTTCGCAGATGCGGGGTGATTTTCAGGTCTGCATTGCTCCGATTGCGGGCGATCTGAACGGAGACTGCCGGGTTGATTTCCAGGATTTGGAATTGCTTATGCAAGAGTGGCTCGACAGTAGTATCGAACCGTAACCGAAGACCCGCGCCGATCAGTCGGGAACACGCCCTTGAGAATCTGATTTTTCAGGGTGACCAGTTCGCCTGAGCTTCAAGAGATGGTCTATGGCCAGCAGAGGGTGTTTTTTGAGCATCTTAGGGCCTGAGTATCGCATTACTTCAGTCACGTATTTACGCATGTCGGGCTTGTAACAGTGAATCTCACATTTCGAGCATGCGCCCTTGTTCTCGCCGAACGGACATTTGTCGAGCCGTTTTTCGGCATATTCCAGCAACTCACTGCAATCAGCACATAAGGTTTTACCTGCGGTGTCGTGATGATCCCGACAGTAAACACCTATCATTGCCGCAACCGTCTTTTTCTCTCTTTCAAGTTTCTTCATCTCAAGCAATCTACTTGGTCGTAGTGACGCCGCGAGGCGTTTTTCTTATTGAATGCCCCTTCGGCAGGCTCAGGAAAGCTCTTACACGCACACTACGAACAGAAACCATATCGGTTTGATCCTTCTTTGCTTGATTACTCAGTCGTGGCGGCCAACATCTGCTCCAGTTCGCCGAGGCTCGTTACGGGCTTACCGCAGGTATAGTTTTTGCAAACGTACGCCGTTGTTTTTCCGTCAATGGCGGTTTGATTCTTAACAAAAGGGGCCAGTTCGTATAGTGAGTCGGCCCTGGCCTGATCGTGAAAAAGCACAACCGAATTCGGCAGGAATCTGCTATGAGTCAGCTTCAACATTTCCCTCGTGTCGGTATCGTCGGTCTTACCGGCGATTACTATCTCCGATCCAGGTCCCAGCGAGAAACTCAGGGCTTCCAGCATCACAGTCGAATATGCCGGAGACCGGTCCAATTGTGGTGAGAAGGCTCCGATAATGCTGCGGCCCCGTCGCTCCAGGTCTCTGTCCATGGTCAGCCGACCCAGCTTCAGCAGGGCTAGTGCCGCAATTGAATTGCCCGACGGAACCGCCCCGTCGGAGCTTGGCTTTGAACGTGCGATCAGCTTTTCGCTATCTTTGCCCGTGAGATAAAGCCCTGCTGATTCATCGTCGGCGAATAGTTCCACCATTTCCTTGGCGAACTTTTTGGCCTCTGCGAGCCACTTCGTCTCGAAAGTCGCCTCATAAAGGTCCAGCAGGCCAATCGTCAGAAAGGCGTAGTCGTCCAGGAAGGCCTTGTCAACTGCCTGTCCGTTGCGATAGTAACGCATCAGCCGGCCGTTTTTCTGTACTTTTTCCAATAGAAACTCCGCCGAGCGTTCTGCGGCCTGCACGTACTTTTTCTCACCGAGGGCCGCTCCGCCGTAAGCCAGAGACGAGATCATCAGACCGTTCCAGGCGGTGATGACTTTGTCGTCGCGATGGGGCCTGATTCTTTTTTCCCTTTCCTCGAAGAGTTTTTTTCGAGCTGCCGACAAAACATCCTCGAGCTCGGCACGGTCCGTTTGGAATTTCCTTTCCAGATCCTCTATCGACGCTGTGATGTTGAGAATGGTCTTCCCTTTTTCGAAGTTGCCCTTTTTTGTAACGCCGTAACGGGCATTGAACAACTTCGCCTGTTCCTCGTCCAGTACATCGACAATCTGCTTGGGCTGCCAGAGATAGAAAACTCCTTCTTCGCCTTCGCTGTCGGCGTCTTCGGCGCTGTAAAAGCCGCCGGCAGGATCGGTCATGTCGCGAAGGACGTAGTCAAAGACCTCTGTTGCAACACGGGCGTGATCTTGCTTGCGGGATATCTGGTAGGCTTCGATATAGACTTTGCTCAGCAGCGCCTGGTCGTAAAGCATCTTCTCGAAGTGCGGCACGAGCCAGCGTGCATCGGTCGCATACCGATGGAAGCCGCCGCCGAGGTGATCGTAGATGCCGCCGTCGGCCATGGCATCGAGAGTCTTTTCCACCATTCGCAAGGCTTCGTCATCGCCCGTGCGGCGCCAGTACGAAAGAAGCATCGACAGATTCGTCGGCTGCGGGAATTTCGGCGCCGACCCGAAACCTCCGTTTACGGCGTCGAACGTATCGCGAAACGTTTCATAAGCCCTGGTCAGCGTTTCAGCCGAAAGCTTCGCTTCACCGGCCGACGGCTGGGCATATTCGAGATACGAAGTTAGTTTGCCGGCAGAATCGATCAGCTCCTGTCTCTTGTTTTTCCACGCATCCGCCACTGAAAGGAGGATTCTTTTAAAGCCCGGCCTGCCAAACATATCCTCCGGGGGAAAATAAGTTCCCCCGAAAAATGGTTCACCCCCCGGCGTAAGAAATACCGACAAGGGCCACCCGCCCGATCCCGTCGTCATAAGGACGGCATTCATGTAAATCTGGTCCACGTCGGGCCTTTGCTCTCTGTCGACCTTTATGCAAATGAAATGCTGGTTCATTATTTCGGCAATTTCCTCATTCTCGAAGCTCTCCTCCTCCATCACGTGACACCAGTGGCAGGTGGAGTAGCCAATGGAAAGAAAGACGGGCTTGTCGTCTTTTTCAGCCCGCTCGAAGGCTTCGTCACCCCAAGGATACCAATCGACGGGATTGTGGGCGTGCTGAAGCAGGTACGGGCTCGTTTCGCCAGCAAGTCTGTTAGTGTATTTCGGGCCAGCCGTTGTATCCGACATATAGTTTTCTCCGTGCAAGGCAAACAGGCTCTAACAAAACCGAACTAAAAGAAGAAGGAGCCGCTTCGCGGGCCTGTTCTAATAGGTTCCTCGGCAAACTCGGAACGACACATTGGTTTTGTTAAAGTGCCTAAATTCCGTCGCCCGTTCTAAAGGTCGGCCTCGAGGATCGCTTTGGAATCTTCCAGAGGCACCAACCCCAGGGCTGCGAGCTTTATATTACCATTCTTGTCGATGAAGAAGTTTGTCGGTATCGACCTAACGTTAGAGTAAGGCTCCGGCAATGCTTTTCCAGCGAGGCTCACGACTGAGTAGTTGATCTCCTTTGCTGCGGCAAACTTTTTCAAATCCTCGTCCGACTCATTCGACATGGCCAGAATTACAAGCTCGTCTCCGGTTAACTGTTTTCTGAGCTTGATCAAATGCGGAATCTCAACGTTGCAGGCCGGGCACCACGTTGCCCAGAACACCACCATAACGTTTCTGCCCCGGTAATCACTGAGCCGGTGCTCATCGCCGTCTATATCCGTTACCTTAAAATCCGGTGCAACTTTTCCCGACCACTCCGGAAACGCCACATCCCACGTCTGCCGAGCCTTGATTACCTCCTGAAGGCTATTGTCTTGCAGGCTTGCGTCGGCAACCTGAGACTCAGCCGGCTGGTTTGAGACCACTGCAAATGCAGCCACCAGACTGAGGGCAGCCGCGCCGACCAGGATCAAAGCGATTCTTCGGATTTTTGCCCGCTTGTTCATTTTTCACCTCAACTGTACGTTCATCTCGTGCAAGTTCTTGCTGTTTAACGAATTACCCGTAATGCAGGCTCCTACTTGAACGCCGGTGAGGTCACCTTTGCGTGCCAAAAGCCGGTTTCACTCGGCTCAAGAACCACTCCCCCGACTTTCGACTGTTGTTGCCGGCAGCCGGTAAGGGCCGCCACAAAAAGCACTAAAGCTATTAGCAATGCTATCTTTGAAAATTTCATCTTATTCTCCTTTCGCACAAAACTTCACATAACAAAACTATTAACAAATACGACCAACTGAATCCTCCTTGTTCATTTTAGTTGTGGAAAAACAGCCGGCGAGAAAAAAACAACCCAAGAATTCTTGCAAAATATTCTCTTGCGAGAAGAGCGGAATCCGGAACAGTGCTTTTACTAACTCTTTTATTTAAAAAGGATTATGTGGGTTGATGTCCTGTCGCCAATATATGTTTTCGCGGGTGTTGCAATATTGGCCCTTGACGTACTAAGGAATAACCTTATAGAATTTAGGTGTTTGCGAAGTCAAGGGTAGGGATAAAGCGGTCCTGCACCCTGTGATGATGTTCCCTGGTTTGCAGGTTTTGAGTAATTCGTTTTAAACGAGCTTGCACGGATTGGGTCGATTGGAGCACTTTTTCTTGCAGGGAGAGTAACATAGAAACGGCGGAAAGAGTCCAACAGGCTGCGAATATCTTCGATGCGTACGGTAGCCAAATCCGCGCTATGATTTCTGTTAACATAGAAGAGGAATCCGCCGCCGACGATACCTTTCAGACTCTCTTCTTGTCGATTGTGAAAACGCCGGTGCCCCGGAATAGCGGCCATGTGGTATCATATATCTACAAAACCCTTACAAATGACATAATCGACGAAAAACGAAAGACTGACGTCTATAGCCGCTGCGTTCGTGGATACCGGCAATGCGGCGACTACAAAACAATGCAGGAAGACCCGGAGACCAAGGCGATAGAAATCGAAGAAACGCAAAGAATGTTTCGCTCGCTCAGGAAGCATCTGCCCGACCATCAGGCCGAGGCGGTTATACAAAACTGTATCCTCGGCAATAATACCGAGGATGCGGCAAAGAAGATGGACCTGGATCGCAGAACATTCTCTCAATACCTGTACAGGGGTAAGGAAAAAATACGCCGGTTAGTCGGAGAAAAGCGAAAAAAGCAAGGAGATAAAAATGAGCACGTGCAAAAAAGGATTGAACTGTAAATCTGCCCGGTTGAGCTATTATGATTTGCTAAGCGCCGAAACCGTCGGATCCGTGCCGAGAGAGGTACAAGAGCACGTTGCCTCCTGCGCGAAATGTCAATCCGAAGTGAATCGGCTCAGAGAGTCGTTGATCCTGGCCGGCAAAAAGCAAGACGACGAACAAAGCCGCAGGGACAAGGCAATTATTGAGCTTTTGAGTGTCCACTTTGCATGGGCCGGCCGGCCGGTCGGATGCGCCGAGGCCAAACCCTTTCTTCCGGGTATGGCCGATCCGTTCCTGAAGATAAGGATACAAACGCCGATAACCACACACATCGAAAATTGTAAGGCCTGCTCCGAAGAGCTCTTAGCCCTGATCGAGTCGGACCTGAGCCACGAGCAACTGTGCCGCATAAGCAGAATCCTTGCCGGCGATTGCGAAGCCGATGCCGAAAGCCCGGAGCTTCGAGCGGTTATGCCAATGGTAAAAGGTATGATAGAAAGACCCGACTCGGGCGTCGCCACCTTATTCACATTAGGCAAACCCGAAGACGGCGAAGCTGGGCAGGACAAATCCTACGCCTCCCGGCCGTTCGAAGTGCAATTGCTCGGCAAGGATACCGAATCCTCCGAACGCCGCCAAAACGCTTCGGTCCGTAAATTGAAACGATTCTTGAAGCCATCGCTCGCCGCCGCGGCGGTAATCTTGGTCGGCGTTGCGATTCTCCTCCAAACCCCTCCTGTCAAAGCAGTAGCCGGCCCGGAGCAGATCTATAAAGCAATACAAGGGGCCGACAACATTCACGTCGTGCACTCCACGCCCGGCAAAGCGGACGCCCCGCAGGAAAAGTGGTTGTCGCGCTCGCGGGGAATATACATGACCAAGACCGGACAAGAAGTGGTTTTATGGGATACAACCGCCAATCTAAAAAGGAAGAAAGAAGCGGCCGATGCCTCAGCCAAAATATCGCCGCTACCTGAAGGAGATTCTATAAGAATCAAACAAAAAATTACCGGCACTCTCGGTATGAGCCCTTTTGAGAACACCTCTGAAATCTCCGCAAACGCTGAATGGAAAAGGGTCGCCCATATCCGTCTGGAGCCGGCGGTTCAGAACCGTCAAGTGTACGACCTGTTGTGGAGTGAGGAAAATAGACGCGGTGATCTGGTATTTAAGAGATGGCGATATTTTGTCGTGTCCGCAACAAGTCTTCCCCGGAAAATTAGGCACTTCCGTAGGGATTCCGCCGGCGGGAAATACATCCTGTACTCTGAGACAGACATTGACTATTTAAGTGACGAGATGATGAAGACTGCTATTGAAGAGGCTTCTTTTTAGAAAGCTCTATTTCGGCGTCCACAGACGGCGTCGATTTCTGTAGCCGTCATCACTCTTTTTGACAGCAAGATCCTCGGCTTTTACTATGTCGACACTGCCGTCGACGAATCCGGCGTTTACAGTCATACCCGGGTGACGACCCAGTATGGCGTCCTGTTGCTGATCCTTCCAGATGGGCTTGCCCTTATTGATCTCAAGGCCCGGGATGTAAGCTGCGTCCTCTATGCGTGGGCCCAGTTCGACCGGCGGCTTATCCGTGACGTGGTGCCAGTTTATGACCGCGTAACCACCATCGGCGAGCAGCAGGGTTCGGCTCGGACTCGGAATAGCATTCAAACCCAGAGGCGTTCCGAAGAATTCTTCCTTGCTGAGGCGGCTCGTGCGATAGTTTTTGCACACCGACTGGTTCACAGTGTAATTGGCCCACAATACATTTTCACTCGAAAACTTCCTGTCCAGACGTTTTGACGGACAGCAGGCGACCGATTTCTTTCGATCTTTTCTCTTATAGATTTCGGCGTAATGGAACCACCAAAATCCCGGTTTGTCGCAGGTATGGTCGCCGACGTAACCGCCATGTGGCTTTTTGAAGGCTATACGATATCCATGAGGGAACGTGCCATTGTCGGTCTCATACAGCGACAGCATCAGCCCCAATTGTCTGATATTCGAGGAGCATTTAACCGCCCGGGCATGTTGTTTGGCAATACGTGTCGCGGTCACCGACAAAGAAACAAGAAGGGTGATCACAGCAATCACGACAAGCAACTCTATAAGCGTAAAGCCTGTGCGTTTCATAGCTCTTTATATTATGGTTTTTCCCGATATGAGTCAAGCACTATGTGGAGTTATCCGTTCTCTGTTGTCGTTCCTGCGAAGGCAGGAATCCAGAAGCTCGCGAACAAATAGATTCCTGCCTTCGCAGGAATGACAGGCGGTAGGGTGGGGCTTGCCCCACCGAAAGCCTTGGCTGTTTGTAGTGATGCCGTAAGCCGTTCCAAAAATTGACTATTGACGGGTCGCTTCCATCCGGGCCGGGCGCTCCGTTACAAATAGTCAATATCTTCAAATGCCCTCACGGGCACACTACAAACCGTCTATTGAGTGATTTCAAGCCAGTAATCGAAAAACAGCATAAAGTCGTCAACGTCAACGTCGCCGTCGGCATCGAGATCGGTTCCTTCGCACCAGTTCGGACCGGCGCAATCCGTCATACCCCGGAACGCGGAGATTATTGCAAAGTCCGTAAAGTCAACCTTCGTATCTCCGTTGAAGTCGCGGCTCGGAACGTGTGAGAAGACCAACTCGGAGATTTCGACGACTATCGGGACCGGCGGATTGAAAGGACCGCTGGTTCCGTCCGCTTCCCATCGCCTTTCATAGAGGCCAATGGTTCGCAGGCCCAAAGTAGTTGCGTTGTAATCAACGATAAACCAATCGCCCGGCACTGGGTTCTGACCGTTGAACATGCCAATGGATACGTTAAAGGAGTCCTCATGCACTCTTACTTCCGCTCCGTCGCCCGCCGCTTCGAGGACCGAGCCTTCCCAGTAACGAGTGACATCATCGTAGTCCCTGGCCGATAAGACACCATAACCCACGTCTGGTCCGGTGACCTGCAATCCGCCGGACCAGCTTTCGTCGGTGTCCGAGCTGACGATGATCGTCAGCTTCGTGCCGACCATGATGTCTCGATATACATAAGGAACGTTAGGATCGGCCCATTCGAGAGGCGTGTTGCCGTCAGGCAGATAGACAGTCGCCGAGACTCCTGCCATTGAGATTGAACTGAAACCTAAAACCAAAGCAAGTAAGGCCAACTTTTTCAAAACGCACCCTCCGAAAAGGATACACAGCCGTATCCCGCCGAACGATAAAAAAACTCAACCATAAACGTCTTGTAAAACCGAACGTCACTATACCATCTTTGGAACAAGATTTCAATTAAAAAATCTTTAGAAGTTGAATTGTGTTCGAGAACGAAATAAAGCCTCGTGATATGTTCATCGGTCACCCACTATCCTCTTTTTGCTTCGGTCGGCCTTTTCAATAGCAGGCCAAGTCATACTTAAAGTCCCAATCTCCATTTACTTGACAAGCGGTTGGGTCGTCCGGGTCTTCAATGCAGGGACAGGTAGCCCTGAAAAGCTTTTGGTCTTCGATACACATCCCGCTCTCGGCTTGTTCACAGCCCCATCTTTCCGGCTCGTATATGTACCAATTCCAGCATAAACCATCCAGATACTCGCAGTCCTCGTAATACTCTTCCTGCAACAGTTCGGTGCACGTATAGCCCGAACCGCCCGTGATGTTTTGGACAGTGCTGTGGTCGATGTCGTTGAGGCTCCCCTCGATGGGTTTGTCCGAAACTAACAACGCCGTGCCGTCGGTCCAGTCCATGCCGAAATGGGCGACATCGGCGCGGGAGCAGAATCTCCTGCCGGCAAGGTCTATGGTCCAGATGTGCTCGTTGTCAATATCGCCGAGCAGCACGAAATGATTCTTGTGCGGAATGTGCAGGATTGCCTGACAATCGGTCAGACTCTGCAGGGTGCGTATATCGGTCCTGACCGCCCGGCAGAAAAGATCCTGACTGTTGACAAACTCCTTCATCGCACCAAGGCTCGTCCGACCGTTTTGACGATCTACAAGTCCGGCTAATTGCGACCTGGAAATGTTTCTGCCCAACAGTTGAGCTGCATATCCTAACGCAGACGTCGCGCAATTCTGGGCTTTTTTGTCCTGCGAAGCGGCGTATGACAATCTCTCGGCCAGCAGACGCTGGGTATCGAGCCTCGGCGAATAACAGTACGTAGCCGTTTGGTCAAGGGTCGAGCTGTACTCGATCTGCGCGCCTGCTTCGTAATCGACCGTGAAATCCCCGGTCGAAAGTGCAGCGGTGCTGATGGAGGTGATATACCACGAATCTCTGCTCAGAAGCCTGTTCGTGGCGGCATCGTATTTATCAATCTCGATTGTTCCGGGAACCAAAACACCGTCAACAGACTGATAATCGCCGTATTGCTTCGAGACGGTACTGTAAAGCCCCTCGTTCGAGTGGGAAATCACGGCGTAATCATTATCGGCATCGAGTACAAAAAGCAGTCTCGTGCCGTTCGACTTGTTGAGTGTCAGGTGTATCTCGGTCTGGCCGTTTAGCTGCTTCTCGACTCCGGACGATTCCAGACTCGCCAGATTGCTGTACGTATACTGGCCATATCCCCACGGAATAATTCCGGCGGTAAGCGGCCCGTTGACGGCGCGCGGAAGCTCACCTGCGGCATCAACGAATGCACAGTTGTTCGACGCCGAGTAGAGTGTGTAAGTCGAGCCATCCCAGACGAACGCCCGGCTGCCGTTATCCGCCATGTCGAATTCGTTCGTCATGAAGTTGCCCTCCAGCTCCGATCCCGGCCTTATCGAGTCCGTGCGAGAGGATACGTCAATCTCCCAGTAAAACCGGCTGCCGTCATATTTGACAGTCTCATTCGAATTCATCGTACATTCGTTGGACCATTTGTACCAGACGTTAAACTGGATCGCATCGAGTTTCATCTGCAAGATTTCCTCGCTCAACGCCGAGTTTTCCGCTTCTTTCTCGTGTTCCTGGATTGCCTGGTCAACCCTTTCGTTGACTTCGGCCGAATCTGTTGTTTTCGGCGCCCTGTATTGGTCGTGCGTCGCCGAGATTGTCCCTGAGGAAATCCACGTTTTCATGGGCCGATCTGTCAAACTCTGGAGTATCAGCGATATCTCCGTTTGCTCCAGTGTTCTGTCCGCTCGGCCCGTTCCGGCTAAGAACGCCACAACTATCATCCAAACAGTGATTTTCATAATTTTCATAACTGCACACTCCTTTCATTGTAACTTATCAACCCCAATCGTTATTTCGTGAAGATTTGGGCACGCTGCAAAAAACCTTCACCTTCATATATAAAGGCGTTTCTCAACCCCCGAATGTAGACTTCGAATTTGCGATTTTTTTGATTTTTTTGAAAAAATTTCTGCCGACCGCCGTTTTCTCGCCAAAAACGCCGATCCCCCGTTTCCGCCGGGACGATTTTTTCACTTGAGAATCGAGCCTGTGAAACATAGATTCTTATCAATAATTGCTGGTGCTCTCGCTAACGGCAGCGAGATTCCTCATGCCAACCGCTCTTCGGCGGACGCCGACGGGGACGGAGTCTTGGGAAAACCAACGATGGGCGGAGCTTTTTGCGGTAAATGCCGGACAAGCATGCATTCCGCAGCCCAAACAAAAACGGAAAGGTCCGATTTGTCAGTGATCCACGAAAAACTCAAGCGGTTTCCGAGGCTTAAGAACTCACTTGTGCCAACCCCGGCCCACAAACTGGACGCTCTGGCAGACGAATACGGCGTAAATGTCTACTGCAAGAGAGATGACCTGACGGGTTTCGGCCTCGGCGGCAACAAGACCCGCAAGCTCGATTTCCTGCTCGCCCAGGCCCTCGAACAGAGATGCGATACCCTGATTGCCATCGGCGCCAACCAGTCTAATTTCTGCCGAATGGCCGCATCTTACGGAATCTCAAGCGGCATGGAAGTCCATCTCGTCCTCGGCGGCGAGAAACCTGAGAATCCAACGGGAAACCTCCGCGTAGATCACCTGCTCGGTGTCAAATGCCATCACATCGATTCGCCGGACTGGGATGTCTGGGCCGACCGGGCAGAGAAAATCGAGAATCAGTTGACCTCACAGGGCAGGAAAGTCTATCGCATGCCCGTCGGCGGCTCGACCCCAAGAGGCGCTCTGGGATATGTAGACGCACTCGACGAAATCATCGAAGATCAATCGCGGCTGGAAGTGGAATTCGACGCCATAATCCACGCTTCCTCCTCGGCGGGCACGCAAGCCGGGCTCGTCGCCGGGCAGGCAATTTCCGGCCAGCCGGGTAAGATAATCGGCATAAGCGTTGCAAAACCTCAAGCCGAGCTTGAAAACAATGTTATCTACCTGGCCCGGAGAACCGCGGCCGAAATCGACGCCGAAGTCGATGCTTCGAATGTAATCGTTGACGATGGCTATATAGGCGAAGGTTACGCCGCCAGAACACCCGGCTGCCGGGAGGCTGTCGAGATGTTCGCACGCCGATTCGGGATATTCCTGGACTACGTTTATACCGGAAAAGCCGCCGCGGCGTTGATTGACTACCTGCGGCAAGGCCGCTTCGAAAAGAACTCAAACGTGCTTTTCATCCACACAGGCGGTAATATAGAACTTTTCGAATAACTAACGGAGGCATTTACATGAAGATCAAGAATCTTATTACAGTAGCAGTTTCTCTGGCAGCGGCCTCGGCCGCTTGTGCCAGGTCATTGCCGGTATATTTCGGAACTTACACACGTAGCGATTCAAGCAAGGGCATCTACCGCAGCACACTCGACCTCGGTACAGGCGAACTCTCCGAGCCGATTCTCGCCGCCGAGACGAGAAATCCCTCATTCCTCGAAATCCACCCTAACGGCAAATTCCTGTACGCCGTCAGTGAATCCGGCGGCGCAGGCTCCGTCAGCGCCTACGCAATCCGCGACGACGGAAACCTGAAATTCCTCAACCGGCAGCCTTCCGGCGGCTCCGGCCCGTGCCACGTCAGCATAGACCACGCGGGCAAGAATGTGCTCGTAGCCAACTACGGCAGCGGCAGCGCTTCAGTAATCCCAGTCGAGCCGGATGGAAGATTGGCTGAACCCAGTGGATTCGTTCAGCATACCGGCTCCGGCCCCAATTCCAGGCGACAGAAGGGACCGCACGCCCATTCGATCAACGTCAGCCCCGACGACCGCTTCGCCTTCGTCGCCGACCTCGGCACGGACAAGGTCATGATCTACAAACTGGATGTTGAGAAAGGCACGATCACCGTCAACAATCCGGCATTCGCAAAGCTAAAACCCGGCGCCGGCCCGCGACACTTCTCCTTTGCTCCCAACGGCAAATACGCGTACGTAATAAACGAACTCCATTGTACGATCACGGCCTTTGATTACAACCCGAAGTCCGGCGCCTTGACGGAAATTCAGACCATCCCAACGCTTCCCGATGGGTTCGACGGCTCGAACACTTGCGCCGAGGTTCGCGTTCATCCCAACGGCAGGTTCCTTTACGGATCTAATCGTGGTCACGACAGCATCGCGGTGTACCGAATCAACCGGTGTAAAGGAACGCTCAGGCTCATCGAGCATGAGACCGCCGGCATCAAGACGCCTCGAAACTTCAATATCGACCCGACCGGCAAGTTCTGCCTCGTCGCCAACCAGGGCAGCGACAGCGTCGTCGTCTTCAGCATAAACCGCAAAACCGGCGTTCTTGAGCCGACAGGCCACAAAATCACCGTCGGAAAGCCGGTCTGCGTCCGCTTTCTACAGGCCGATTCCGCCGACGACGTTGAAATCGATAGAACAGCTCTGCGGGAGGATTTCCTCAAGCTCCGTTTCGGCCTTTTTCTGCATTTTAACATGGCCACCTACGTCAATCGAGAATGGGCCAACGGATATGAAGATCCGGCACTTTTCAGGCCCGAAAAACTCGATTGCCGCCAATGGGCCGACGTCGCCTGCATGGCCGGCATGAAATACGGCGTGCTGACCGTCAAGCATACCGGCGCCTGGTGCCTCTGGGACAGCGATCACACGAAGCACGACATCGCCCGCTTTGTCAACTACAAGAACGGCAGGGGCGACATCGTCCGTGAGTTTGTCGATGCCTTTCGCGCTCGCGGGCTGAAAGTCGGATTCTATTATTGCTTCCCCGGCGATTTCTCGAATCCCCGGCACGGCAGCGCCGTCCCCGAAGGCAAGCCGGACCTTCACGGACTTCCCCCTGAGGCGGCGGGAGACTACGTAGGATTCATCAAGAAGCAACTGACCGAGCTGCTCACAGAGTACGGCCCCATCGACCTGCTCTGGATCGATCAATATAGAAACAAATACACCCGCTCGCGCTGGCAGGAGGTCCGGGCGCACGTCAGATCGTTGCAGCCGAAGTGCCTGGTCATCGGCAACAACGCCCACAGCCTCGAAGAATCGGACATCTATAGCTGTGAATTCCCCTGGGCGCCACAGGGCATGCCGCCGGAGGGAAATACCATACCGGCTGAAGTCTGCGACAAAATCTCAAAAACCTGGTTCTGGAACACGACCGACGGCCCCGAACATCTCAAAGACACCCGCGAAATCGTCAAAATGCTCGAGCTCTGCAACAACCGAAACGCCAACTATCTGCTCAACGTCCCCCCGGACAGACAAGGCCTGATCTCAGGCATACACCTCCAACGCATGCAGGCACTCGCCGCTTTGCTAAACGCAATCAAAAGCAAACCGGATAGCAATAAACCACCATCCTCAAGAATTAGAAACTGATCCATAAAACGCCAAAAAAGCAGGGTGAGGCTTGCCCCATCGGTCATTAACAAGACGACTCGTTCAAATCGTAAGTTCGCGCAGAACATTATGTGTCAGATCTTCGCAGGTTATTGCAGGACTTTCAGCGCAAGAGGATTAAGGATGATAAAATGAAAAGAAGTTATTTCATTCCTATCCTGTCGCTCGGTATTATCCTGTTTTTCATCGGACTTTATGGCATAAGAGCGGCCAGGATCGCACTTGAGGATTACTACGAGCAGAGACGCCCCTATGTCAGGAAAACTGTATGGTTAAAATTAGATAGCAAGACTTTGTTACAATCCCTCGAACCAGCGAAGGCTCTACGGTGTGAGAATATGCGGTTGCATGCGCTGTCCACAACGTTCGTTGGTCTGGTTTTCATTGTATGGGCTTTTGACCGCCGGTCTATATACTCGCGTCTGCAAAATGTCCGGGACGATGAACCCAAAGGCTCGTGGCCGAAAGCGAAAATGCAGATCAGGAGTATCGCGCTGTGCATATTCCTGCTCATATTTGCAACAGGAGCCGTATTGCAATTGCGTCAGATTATGCCGGAATGGGTCAATCATGTTCGAACCAGATCCGATAGGAATAAGGAAGAGAGCATTAGAGCAGCTCTGGAAGCTAAAGGGCTTCCCGTTGTACATATTTACTGGGGCAGGGGCAAGGGTTGGAAAAGCGTTAGTCTGGCCGGTCCCCAGGTTAAAGATATCAGCCCACTGGCCGAATTACCAATCGCCAGGCTGGAACTGATTAACACACAGGTTACTGGCCTGAATCCCCTGAACAAATCCGCCCTTCGCAGTTTGTCTCTGGTAAAATCTCCTGTAAGCGATATCTCGCCTTTGAAGGGCACAAAAATACAATTCCTGAATCTGATAGGAACTGACGTAACCGATCTTCAGCCTCTCTGCCGAATGCCGGAACTCCGAACAATATCATTGTCCAGGCAACAAGTTATGGATAACATGGACGTGTTGAGTGAACTCGATCTTTTCGTGAAGGAAGTACAGGGTGGACCGGCATTTCGGACCAGCGACCCGAATTGGCGGCAAGAGTATGAATCTGCAGATATCAATGACGCTCAGCCTCGTTGACCAGCGGCACGGCATCGGCGACAAGACAGAATAACCTCCAACAATTAATTGACAACCTTTCTCATTTATGGTATAATACTTACCTAACTAATGGATTAGAATGAAAAATGAACAGTTCAATATCACATCAAACCATGGAGCCAACGAATACTGAGAATCTTCTCCGTCCGGCTGGTGACCGAGCAGTCCACCATACAGGTGTACGCATTTGGGGTCGAAATCGCGCTGTGAAATCAGTTTTTTTGCAAAACAAAGCCAATTTATTCGTGCTGCGTGCTGCGTGCTGCGGAAACACATTTGGAGAAACAAAGCCAAACGAAACCAATATCGGGTCCGTAATGCTTGGGATCCTGACTCTTGCCGTAATCTTGGCCGCGGGTGCGTCGCCGACATTCGGGCGAAAATCCGAACGCCTTAAACAGGCTGCTATCGAGCGGGTGGACTCGATTGAGCCGTTGATTGAGGAGATGGCGATGAAACTGTGGGATTACGCGGAGCTGGGACTGGCTGAGACGCGCTCGGCCGGTCTGCTTGTTCGTAAGCTCGACGACGCCGGCTTCAATGTTGAAGCCGGCGTTGCGGATATGCCCACGGCCTTTGTGGCGACGTACGGGACAGGTTCACCTGTGATCGGCATTCTCGCAGAATACGACGCGCTTCCCGGTGTCGGCAATCAGGCGGTCGCTGAGCGCAAACCCCGGGCAGACGGCGTTACTTCCGGCCACGGGTGCGGGCACAATCTTTTCGGGGCCGCAAGCGTAGGCGGGGCTATAGCGCTGAAGCAGCTAATTGAAGCAGAAGGTCTCAAGGGCACGGTCAAGCTGTTCGGCACTCCCGCCGAAGAGACGCTTATCGGCAAGGTTTACATGGCCAAAGCCGGCGTTTTCGACGGGCTGGACGCGGTTTTGGAATGGCACCCAAGCTCCACAAATGAAGTCCGTAACCAGTCCGGGCGGGCGATGAACAGCTTCGAGGTCGAGTTCTTCGGCCAGACGGCCCACGGCTCGGCCGATCCCTGGAACGGGAGAAGCGCTCTCGACGCCGTCGAGATGATGAATTACGGGGTCAACATGATGCGAGAGCACGTAAAGCCCACGGCACGGATTCATTACGTCATCCCGAACGCCGGCGATGCACCCAATGTTGTGCCGGATTATGCAAAGGTGTGGTATTACGTCCGCGACATAAATCGCGCCGAGGTAAGCAAATATTACGACCGAATCCTCAAAATCGCCGAAGGCGCGGCCCTTGCCACCGAGACCACTCACAAAGTCCACCTGATAACCGGCGTGCACGAATACCTGTTGAACCGGCCTTTGCAGGAAGCTCTTCAGAAGAATCTCGAACTCGTCGGCGCGCCGGCGTTTACCGAGTCCGATCACGAATTCGCCCGCAAGCTCCAGCGCATCACCGGCAAGGAGGAAAAGGGATTCAGCGACAAGATAAAGCCGCTGCCCGATGATCTGGGCGAAGTAAAAGGCGGCTCGACCGATGTGGCGGAAGTTAGCTGGATCGTCCCGACGGCGGGCTTCCGCGTGGCAACGGCGGCCGAGGACGTCCCCTGGCACAGTTGGGCCACCACCGCCTGCAGCGGAACACAGGCTGGGCGAAAGGGAGCCGTCGTTGCCGCCAAGGTGATCGCCGCCACGGGCCTAGACATTCTTACGAACGCGGAATTAGTAAAAGAAGCCAAACAATCCTTCCTTGAAGCCACCGAAGGCAAACCTTATCAATCACCGGTACCGGCAGACCAAAAACCGCCAATCGGAAAGGCACAGAACTAATGAAAGCAAGATACAGACACACAAACATTGTTGCCGAAGACTGGCGCAAGCTTGCGTATTTCTATGAGCAGGCTCTCGGTTGCACGCCCGTGCCGCCTGAGAGAAAGAGCTCGGCAGAATGGGTCGAGCGGTGCACCGGAGTGCCGGACGCCGGTGTTCAGGGGATTCACCTGCGGCTTCCAGGTTGCGGCGACGATGGACCTACTCTCGAGATATTCGAGTATAACAGGGCAGAGGAGAGACTTGCCACGGCGATAAACCGGCCGGGCTTTGCTCACATTGCTTTCGAGGTCGACGACGTGGAAGCGGCACGAGACGAGGTGCTCGCAGCAGGTGGCGGTTGTGTGGGTGAGTTGGTAACAGTTGAGATCGCGAACGCCGGGACGATCACATTTATCTATATAACCGACCCGGAAGGAAATATAATCGAATTGCAGAAATGGGCGTAGAGAGTATCTCAAAACTACGAATGTCTTTGCTTGACATTTGTCATTGCAGTGGAGATGATCATACGCTGCGGTGAATTATGGACCGAAAAGCATTTCAGGACTTGTACCCGGAGGAATTCCGCCACTGTTACGGTTGCGGCACACTCAATGAACACGGACTGCAAATAAGAAGCTATTGGGACGGTGACGAAACAGTCGCCGTCTTCGAGCCGCGACCATATCACATCGGCGTCTCAGGCTATGTCTACGGCGGAATGATCGCCTCGCTTATCGACTGTCACTGTATCGGCACAGCGGCAGCGGCAAAGCACAGAGCCGAGAATCCCGGCAAGGTCCCAGAAACCCTGCCTCGTTTCGTTACTGCTGCGCTGCACGTGGATTATCTGCATCCCACGCCGCTCGGAGTGCCTCTGGAGATTCGAGCGCGAGCGGAGGAAATCAAGGAGCGAAAGGTCGTAGTCGCGGCGACATTGTCGGCGGAAGGGAAGATCTGTGCGCGAGGACAAGTAGTCGCCGTGCAGATGCCCGAAGACATGATGGCTGCAAAATAAGAACCTTACCACCCTGGCGCTCGACTGTAACGAATGGTTTATGCGCATTGTCGGCGAGATGGACTGGTGCCTGTCTAAGTTATAATTTGGGCCGAACGCCGTTGATGATCGGCAGGTTCCCGCCGCCGGTCAGGCAGTTTTTCAGATGGCCGGCCATCATTTTGGGACTGTTCTTGAATGAGTCTATTGTGCTGCCGGCTAAGTGCGCCGTTATGGTGACATTCTTCAGGCGGATGAAAGGATGATCGGCGGGCAGAGGTTCCTGATCGAACACGTCGAGTGCCGCACCGGCGATCTTCTTTTGCTCCAGAGCTTCTATCAGAGCAAGCTCATCGATGAGGCCGCTTCGGGCGGTGTTTACCAAAACGGCTGTCGGCTTCATCATCGCCAACTCTTTCTCGCCGATCAAATGATAGTTCTCGTCGGTGAGCCTGGCGTGAAGAGAAACCGCGTCTGAGTTGCTCAGCAGGTACTCAAGATCGACCAAATCTGCCGGAGGCGCGTCACCTCCAAAATATGGATCAAAGGCAATGATCCTGCTTCCGAATGCCTTCAAATAGCCCGCAACCAGATGCGCAACTGCGCCATAGCCGACGAGGCCAACGGTTTTGCCGCAGAGCTCGGGTATCGCGTCACTGTTGGGAAACGATCTGTGCCAGTTGCCTCGCTTGAGGTCGGAGTGGGAGCGTGCGATATTTCGAATCTCGGCAAGAATCAGTCCCATCGTACACTCGGCTACGGCCCGCGCGTTCCTGCCGGGCGTGTTCATTACCGAGATGCCCTTCTTAGTCGCGTGTTCGACCGCGACATTCTCTACGCCGCCTCTGAGCACACCGATCAATTTGAGGCTCCTGGCTCGATCTATAAAAGAGCCGCTCACCGGCGCGAACTGCACCACCACAATGTCAAAGGACGCGAGGTCTTGCGTGATGCTGTCGGGCAGTTTTACTGCATCCGGACCGCCGGTCTCTATTTTGAGGTTGTCCTGCTGCAAACCGATCAGGTCGTCATGTTCCCAATGGCGGACTTCAACATCAACGCCAGAGTCCTTCAACTCCGCCAGACCGTCTCTCATGAAAACGGCGGGAATATATGTATCACTTATGGCAAGTAATCTCATCCGATGAATTCCGTTTGTAGTGTGCTCGTAATGGCTTGGCCATCCTGCGGAGAGCATTTTAAGATAACGCCTTACGGCGTCACTACGAACGACTCGTTCGTATGTCAACTGACCCCATGGAGCCGGCGACCAACGGGGCCGTCGAAATTGGGCGCTGTCTTGAACGGCTCGAACTTGCCGGTCAGCCCGGCCTTTTTCGTTTTTGCCAGCAGCGCCGTCTGCTGCTCGGAACCCATCGGATCGAAATTCATCGCCGCGGCGACGTTGGCGTCGAGCAGCTTCTCCGATTCCATCCCCGAGACGATGGTCGAAACCGGCTGGCTCCATACGTATCTCAACGCTTCTTCAGCGGTAGTCACATCGGCCCGCAGCACATGACTGCTCGCGAGGGTCTTCATCGCAAGGACGCCTATGTTGCGTTTGATCAATACCGGCAGCACGTGCTTCTGAAAGCTCTTGTAGTGGGGATCCATTACGTTCATCGGCATCTGGACGGCGTCCCACGGATACTCATAAGCGAGCATCTTGAGGTGCAGCAGCGGGTCCCGGTGGCCGGTGAATCCGATGAAGCGGACTTTGCCCTGTTTCTTGGCCAGGTCCGCCGCCGCGATGCCGCCGTCGGGAGCGAAGATCATGTCCGGGTCGTCGTCGTAGACCACTTCGTGGAATTGCCACAGGTCGATGACGTCGGTTCGCAACCGGCGCAGGCTGTCCTCCAGGTGTTTCATGGCCGTCTTCTTGTCGCGGCCGTGGTGCTTTGTCATAAGAAACGCCTTTTTGCGATAGCCGTCCTCAAGCGCCCGGCCCATGAGCTCCTCGGATCGCCCGCGGTGGTACTCCCAGGCGTTGTCCATAAACGTTACGCCCGAGTCGATGGCTTTTCGAATCAGTCTGATAGACCGGCTGTCGTCCCTGATCCGGCCGATGTGGTGGCCTCCCAGACAGAGCATTGAAACCTTCACCCCGGTGCCGCCTAAGGGTCTCGTTGGAATTACTGATTTGCCGGAGGCGGCCCAAGCGTAGCCAAAGGTATTGGCGGCGAAGAGTCCATAAGCCGTCTTTTTAATGAAATCTCGTCGAGTTGAGTATTGTCGTTCCATCGTTTGCATCCTTTCCTTGACTAATGTCAGAACTGCGATATTCCGCAATGGCTTACAGCAATTATAACAAGCCGCCGTGCCGTACTCAAGTTTAGATTTAAAGGTGTATACGGAGACCTAAGCTCGACCGTTCGCATATAAAAGCCGGATTTTCTCTTCGACGACTTTTGCGAGCTCTTCTTTGATCGGGCCGAACAGTTCCTGCACAGGCGGGTCCTTCCTCGTCCTGGGGCCGACGGACCTTCCCAAACCTCTTGCCATTGCGGCCCGGCAATCCGAGTAAATGTTCAGCTTGCAGATGCCGTTCTTCACGGCATTTTGGATTTGGTCATTCGGCGTGCCGGAGCCGCCGTGAAGCACCAGCGGGATCGAGCTTACCGCGTTTATTTCTCTGAGCTTGTCGATGTTCAGATTCGGAAGCGACTTATAAACGCCGTGAGAAGTGCCTATCGAAACGGCCAGCGCATCAACTCCCGTCACATCGACGAATCTTTCCACCTCGTCCGGCTCGGTTAACACCGATTCGTTGTCGACCGTTGCCAGCAAATCCTGGCCGCCCACAAAGCCCAGTTCTCCTTCAACGCTAATGCCCGTCGGATGCGCCATCTCCACTACCGCTTTGGTGATCTCGGCATTTGCAGCAAAAGGCAGGGCCGAGCCGTCGATCATAACCGAGGTAAAGCCGGCGTCGAGTCCTTTCTTTATCGTATCCAGATCGGTAGCGTGGTCGAGGTTCAGCGCGACCGGAATATCGTGAAAATCGGCAACCGCCCTGACCAGCCCCGGGATATATCGCCAGCCGTTGCCGTCCAGGTCCTGCCCGACGAGGCACATCAGAACGACCGGCGACCGCAGCCGCTGGCAGGTTTCCAGGATTGTCCTGACCATCACGTCCTCTACGCAGTCGAAAGCCGGCACGGCGTAGCCGTTCTTCCGTGCGTCGATTAGCACCTCTTTCAAAGTTACAAGCATCTGTATCCTTTCGGCAAATATCGCGGCGATTATAATCCATCAGTCCCCGCCCGACAACTTGTTGAAATCTCCATCGGCTTCTGGTATGGTATTGCTGACAGTATTCAACGAAAGGAGCATCTATGAACAAGAACACCCATCTCGTTTCGGCATTGTTGGCTTTCTCGCTCGCCTGTGTGACAGTTTCCGTCGCGGAGACCGCCGATCCATATATTAGCCGGTGGGCGCTGACCATTCCCGGGGGAGGACCCGGTTGGTTAGGAATCGCCAAGAAGGACGGACGGTTGGTGGCGGACCTGCTCTGGGGTGGTGGAAGTGTGGTCCGAGTGGATCGTGATGTCGATAGAACCGATAACATCTTTGAAATCGAACGTATCCGGAAGATTCGACGCAGAAACGCCAAAGGCAAAGTGATCAAGACCGATACTATCAAAGAGAAGATCCTTGCCAGGTTCTCCGCAGATACCATGAAATTAACTCACATCCGACCCAAAAGAAACGGCAAGGGCCAGAGTCGCAATGACTTTACCGGCAAGAGAATTCCCGATTTGCCGCCGAAGCCCGACCTGTCGAAGACCAAGTACGGTGAGCAAATTGTGCTCTTTGACGGCACCGATATGAAAAAGTGGAAGCTCGTTAATCCAAAGCGAAAAAACGGCTGGTCGATCGAGAACGGCGTTCTTGTCAATAATCCGGTTCAACCCGAGGGCAAGCGTCACATTTCTTACGGCAACCTGCGCACCGTCGGCGAATTCGAGGACTTCAACCTGAAGCTTGAGGTGAAAGTCCCCGAAAAAGGCAACAGCGGCATCTATCTGCGGGGCATTTACGAGGTCCAGATCAGCGACAGCTACGGCAAGCCTCTCGATTCGCACCACATGGGCGCAATTTACAGCCGAATTAAACCTGCCGTAAACGCCGAAAAAGCCGCCGGCCAATGGCAGACTATGGACATAACCCTGGTGGACCGCCACGTAACCGTGGTGCTTAACGGCAAGACGATTATCGACAATCAGCCGCTGCTTGGCTGCACGGGCGGCGCGCTTTGGTCGGACGAATTCAAACCCGGCCCGATCTACCTCCAGGGCGACCACACGGCAGTCAGCTATCGAAATATTGTTCTTACGCCTGTAGTCAAATGATAAACCGCTGAATGAACCAGCCCCATCCCGATACACGACAATCGGGATGAGGCTGCCACCCGGCCGTTTGTAGTGTGCTCGTGAGAGCATAAAATAAAGCTTCATCCGGATGACGCGCAGGTCGCCTGTATAGATCGGGGCTCCGGGGCCAGGCCGAGAGAAAAATCGTTTGGGCAGATGGCCAAATTAGGGCGGTCAGGGGGGTAATTTGGACATCTGGGCCCCCGAACGATTTTTCTCGGTCCTTGCGATCGCCGGCCTACCTGCGCATTAACCGGATGAACCAAAATAAACGCCTTACGGCGTCACTACGAACGGGCAAAAGCTTCTTGTGAAAGCAGTTTATAAAATGTATAATGATCGTGAGCTTATGGTTGCGGCTATTTTGGTTGACATACGATACGAACAGAAAGTGAGTTGAGATGATGACCCGAGTATATCCAGTCCTTTTAATCTTTTTAACTGCCGTTGTATTCTTGAACGCCACCGCCGCGGGCAAGACTGAAATGGTAAAGATCAAAGCAAAGGCTGACAGCGAAGCCCCCGGCTACGAGGCGTACAAAGCCATGGACGGCAACCCGCAGACGATGTGGCATACCATCTGGGGCGCAGGCGAAAGCCGTCATCCCCATGAGATTGTCTTCGACCTCGGTAAAGACCGGGAAATTTCCGGGATTGTATATCTGCCGAGAAACGACAACCCAAACGGCACAATCAGGGATTTCGAGCTGTATGTCGGCGATAGTCGCAAGGAGTTCGGAAAACCCGTCATCAAGGGAACGTTTACAAAGAGAAACGCGCAGAACAGCGTCAAGCTGCCGGTACCGGCCAATGGCCGTTACGTCAAACTTCGCGCGCTTTCGGAGGTTAACGGCAGGCCGTGGACATCTATTGCGGAGTTGCGTCTGATCTCGAAAGGCGTCAGGTACACTGCCGCTGAATCATCCGGCCTGATGCTGGAGCCGCTGACCGAACCCGAGCTGCAATACGAGGTCATGCGTCGCGATATCGCCGCTCGCGAACGAATATCTAAGCATGCCGACCAGGTTTTTCGTGACGAAGCTCTGATTCTTGATTCGGACCGCGATCCTCTCGATCTCATTCTGCGGCGTACGGCGGCATTGCTGAACGACCTGAAACACACGTCTGCTGCTGAACGCCTCAAACCGATGGCGGCCGAATTGAAGAAACTGGAAAGTGCCTGCGAAGAAACACCCGTAGCGGATGCGGAGAGCCGTCTTGATTTATTCAAGAAGGCCCACGATCTTCGCCGCAGGATCGCATTTTCTAATCCGCTGCTGGATTTCGGCAAGATTCTCTTTATCAAACGCCATCGGGCGACATTTAATCACATGTGCGATCAGTATTACGGTATCAACATCGTCCCCGGAGGCGGAATATACGTCCTGTCCGACCCATTCAGCGATAATCCGCAAGTGCGAGACGTGCTTGCCGATTCGGTCGTCCAGCGCGGCAGGCTCAAAGGGCAGAGGTTAACCGACGGTTCCTTCCTCTCGCCGGGTCTATCTTATGACGGCAAGACCATTGTATTCGCTTATGTTGAGTGCAAGGGCGACCGCAAGCACAGGTACCACACGGACCCCGGCCGGGGGCATTGGAACAAACAGCGTTGCTACCACATCTTCAAAATCAACGTGGACGGCTCGGGGCTCGAACAGCTTACCGACGGCACGTGGAACGACTTCGATCCATGCTGGCTGCCGAACGGCAGGGTCGCTTTTATCAGCGAACGTCGGGGCGGGTACCTCCGCTGCGGCAGGGTTTGCCCGACGTACACGCTGCACGATATGAACGCAGACGGCAGCGACATTCGATGCCTGAGCATGCACGAGACCAACGAATGGCATCCGAGCGTCACCCACCACGGCAGGATTATCTACACTCGGTGGGATTACGTAGATCGTCACGGCTGCACGGCGCATCTGCCCTGGGTCACCACGCCGGACGGCCGGGACGCCAGAGCAGTACACGGCAATTTCGCTCCGCGAGAGCTGCGAGCCGATATGGAGCTTGACGTTCGTGCTATTCCGGGTTCGCACAGATTCGTCGCCACCGGCGCTCCGCATCACGGCCAGGCGTTCGGCTCGCTGGTCGTCTTTGATCCCTTTAAGGAGGATGATGACGCTATGGCGCCGGTAAAACGGCTAACGCCGGAGGTGGATTTTCCCGAAACCCAGGGCGGGGCGCAGGTTTACGGCACGGCGTGGCCCCTGAGCGAGAAATACTATCTCTGCGTCTACGACCCGACAATGCAGCCGAACCAGGGGCGCCAGGGAAGAAAGGCTGTGCCGGGCCGGTACGGCATCTATCTGCTCGACGTATTCGGCAACAAAGAGCTGATCTATCGCGACCCCGACATTGCATGCCAGAGTCCTATGCCGCTGCGAGCCAGACCAAAGCCGCCGGTGATACCCGATGAATCGGTTCGCGTCGCCGAGGGCGAGCTGGCGGAGGCCACGCTGGCGGTGGTTAATGTATATGATACGCTCAAACCATGGCCCGAGACGATGAAGGCCAAATCGCTAAGGATATATCAGATAATACCTATGAGCGTCCCGTCGGGCGCACCGCCGCACGAAACCAGCCTCAGAGAACCGACGGCGGGCGACTCGGTGGTTCTGCCGCGATACGTTCTGGGAACGGTCCCTGTGGAAAAAGACGGCAGCGCTCACTTCACAGTGCCGGCGAAGAAGGAGTTGTTCTTCCAGGTTCTGGATGAAAACGGACTGGCAATTCAATCCATGCGTTCGGCAACATATTTGCAGCCCGGCGAGCGACTTTTATGTCAGGGATGTCACGAACCAAGACATCGCGCCCCCACCCAGCCGGAAAGGATTCCTATCGCCATGAGAAGGGAACCCTCGATACCCAAGCCGGACGTTGACGGCACGAATCCGTTCAGCTACCCGCGACTCGTCCAGCCGGTCCTCGATAAGCATTGCGTACAGTGTCACGCTGAAAATGCCGAGAAAGCGCCGAGACTGGACAGCGAAGTCGTAGAAAAGGGCAACGGGGGCAGACAAAGATGGTACGCCTCGTATCACAGCCTGGCGCCGGAATACGGTTTCTGGCAATACGGGCATCGTCATCGGACGATACCGGGCAAGTTCGGCGCCCGCGTCTCGAAGCTGTACAAGCTGCTCAAGGACGGGCATTACGACGTCAAGCTCTCCGACGAGGAGATGCACAGGATCAGCGTATGGCTCGATTCCTGCTCGATATTCTACGGCGTCTACGAAAAGGAAGGCGGTCTCGCCCAGTTGCAGGGCAAGATTGTCTATCCTACGCTCGAGTAACTCGTTCGTAGTGTGCTCGTAATGGCTTGGCCATCCTGTGGAGAGCATTTGAAAATAAACGCCTTACGGCGTCACTACAAACAGATCGTCTTGCACAAGGAGATCCATATTGGAACTTGAGAACAAGGTAGCTCTCGTTACCGGTGCAACCGGTTCCATAGGTAAAGGAATCGCACAACGGTTTTACGAGCAGGGGGCGAGAGTTTTCATTACCGACCTCAACCAGGACGAGATCGACCGAACATACGCAGAGATCGATCCGAACGGCAGGCACTGTAAAGGATTGGCCGCCGATGTTACCGACCATGAGCAGGTGGTGAAAGTCGTCCGGGCGGCATTAAACGAATTCGGCGGTAAGATAGATATTCTCATCAACGTCGCCGGCATCGTCGCTCAGGGAAAAGTCGAAGACATAGATGAGCAAACATGGGATCGGGTCTTCGCGGTCAACTGTAAGGGAACGTTCTTTTTTGTCAAAGAAGTCGTGCCCGTAATGAAAGAAAACGGCTCCGGCAAGATCATAAACTTCTCCTCGAAATCCGGCAAGACCGGCTCGGCTTTGATGTCGCATTACTCCGCGGCCAAAGCGGCGATAATCGGCCTGACTCAATCGCTGGCCTACGAACTGGCCCCGTCATCCATAAACGTCAACTGCATCTGCCCCGGCATAACGCAAAACACCGGCGTATGGGACAACGTTTCATCGGGATATGTCAAGAACCTCAATATGCCGATAGACAAGATAGTTGATAAATTCAAGGCCAAAGTCCCGCTGGGAAGACTCGCGCAGGTCGAAGACGTCGTGGCAGTCACGTGCTTTCTCGCCTCGAAGGGCGCCGACTACATGACCGGACAGGCCATAAACGTAACCGGCGGCCGGGAAATGCACTGATTCCGGCTAAGATCGTATATGGAACTTGGCATTGCTATCCTGACCTACGTGTTTAACCAAGTCTCGCACTTGCTAACAGTTTCGATTGCAAGTAAATCAGATCATCAGGAGAGCAGGAAGTGGTTATCAGAGAATCAGGTTATCAGGTGCGATACTCTCTGATATCCTGCTAATCCGATCTCCTGCCTCCTGATACTCTGATTTCCTGATGTCCTCCTGCGATGGGTGGCAGCCTCATCCCGATTGTCGTTTATCGGAGCCTGCCCTGAGCGTAGTCGAATGGGATGGGGCTGGTCCTTTCCGCAGCCTTTTGCCTTTCGTACTCACCCTGCATGGCGTTGCCTTTGGCAAGAATGCTCACACCGACGATCAGAACGATTATGCCGGCTATTATCCAGTATACGCTCTGCCTGCTCGCCCCCTTCCATTCCTTTGTCAGAAAGCCGTTGACGTTGCCCACTATGATCGCGAACGACATGAAAGCCGCATAGCCGATAGCAACGCCAAGCGGCCCGAGCCTCGAAGCGCCTACACCGAACAGCAGTATAGCCGCATCGTGCAGCACCGCCATCACAAGCGCGATCAGGAGGATTCTGCCAACACCCTGCTTAGTCAGACTGCTCCAGGTCTTGTTGGCACAGAATTTGTAAATGCAATACCCGCACGCTGATGCCGCCCCTCCCCATAGAATCAATGCCGCCACTGCAAACGCTGCGCGCCACGGCGGATTGCCGTATTGGGTAACTGAGATTTCACTGACAGGCCCCCCGAAGCTGACTGCAATGCTGTAGCAGGCGCAGAGCACACCCGACAGCACCGCTACAATCAGGCCCTTGATGAGCTTTACGCCTGTGAGCACGGTCTGATCGGCTCCGTCACCGGACTGACTCTTGCTTCTTAAAGTCGCAGCCTTGCCGCACACGATCACCCCGAGTATGCAGACGCCGACCCCGGCCATAATCGTGTAGCCATGCGCGGTCGTAAGTTGCTCGCTGTGATGGATAATGAAAGGCCCCATTCCTCCCGTGGCTATCTGAGCGCCGTAGTTCAGCGCGTATGCTAATGATAAGCCGATCAGCCCGAAACTGATGCCGAGAGTCATAGAGCCGAGCCCCCAGAGGAAACCGAAAAGCACGGGCGCCAAAGCTCCGGCAGTTCCGGCGTCGGCGCAGGTTGCGAACAGCCCGTCTGCGATGAAGGGAAAGACAGTCGTCGGAATCAGTATGGTCACAAAAAAGAAGAAAGGCCCCCAAAGCGTCTCCCAGGGCGTATCCCTTTTAACGAACTTGCTCGGCAGACCGAACGATCCGCCGCAAACGGCCCCCAGCAACAGCAATGCAAACCCAACGATAGTCTCTGCCATCAAGCGACTCCTTTCTCAAGACCCACCGCGCTGCGGCGAGCGAACAAGATTCAAGTTGCTAAAATATAATGACTTCCTTTCAAGCTCGTCAATCACTTTCGGCGAAGAAAATATAACTTGAATTCCACTTGACGCCTATCACCGCAAGAGATATGAATGTTACAGAAAGAAGGTTTTATGAAAAACGGAAGTAAAAAAACACCTCTATTCAAGAATGAAGACCGGGAGCGAGAATTTTGGTCGAAGAATTCACCATTGGATTTTATGGATGTCAGTTCAGCAGAGCAAGGTGTCTTTCCTAACCTTAAACCTACTATGAAATCGATTTCCATTAGACTTCCGGAGAACATGCTTGAGCAATTGAAGATTCTCGCTCACAAAAGAGATATCCCCTATCAGAGTTTGGTTAAGCTTTATTTGGGTAGGGAGATACTCATGGAGCGTAGAGCCCTTGAGTCATAATAATTCGGACATCAGACTTACTAATAAACTGATCTAAAAAAAGGAGATTCGCCATGCCGGAGTTTGGTTCAGCTTTTTCGGGACTGGCTAATGACAGGAAACTCACAGATGAGGAACTGATTCGGGCGATTCGATTCATGATTGCCGCGGAGTATGAAGCTGTTCAACTGTACATGCAGCTTGCCGAGTCGATAGATAACAAGCTCGCTATCGAAGTACTAAAGGACATCGCCGATGAAGAGCGCGTCCATGCCGGAGAATTCCTGCGGCTGCTTCACGAGCTTGCTCCGGATGAAAAGAAGCTATACGCCGAAGGCGAGGAGGAAGTGGAAGAAGAAATCGAGAAGCTGCGCTGACGGCGGTTGAGCCTGAGGAAGCAACGCGTGTGTTCACCGAAGCCGGCTTTCGCGACCAGCCGACTCACTCGATGTCATTCCTGCGAAGGCAGGAATCCAGAAACTCGTGAACAAATAGAGTCCTGCCTGCGCAGGAATGACAACCTTCACTTCGAGCACGAAATGACCTTCAGTTCGAGGCAATGATCTCAAAGGGGATTGCGGGCAACATCCCGAGGGGGGTGGGTCGGCTGCGGCGTCGGGGCGTACTTTTCGAATCTTCTTCGGATTTCACGGCGAATGCGCTGACGATCAGGTTGCCTTTAAGACCTGCTTTGATCTTCGATGCGTCACATTTGAAAACGATCTTCATGCCGCGGCGAGTCGGTGATTCGCCCTCGATCGAGAGGCCATCAGGCGGCTCGTCAAGTTCGAGATGCAGCCTGTCGAAGGCCCTTCCCGTCGGCGTGTCAAGCTCGAGCGCGGCTGCGCCATCTACCGGTATCCTCAGCGGAAGTTCGCTCACGACCGTCACGGGAGTTTTCGTTGCCGTACCCGGTGAAATGACCGCCTTCAATTCATTGACCGGAACCAGATGCCACCAGATGAAGGCCTGCATCATGTTCTCAGCCGGGACGACGGGACGGGTAGCCGTTTGCCCGCCAATTGTCGCTCGGCCGATAAGCGATAGAGTCACTATGCTCTTTTTTCTCACTGGTGGGACGGTTAATGTGAGCCGGACGTTATCCTGTCCGGGGGGAATCCTGGCGCCGGCCAGCTCGAAGCCGCGTGGCGCATTATCGAAAGCCAAATCGATATCTCCTGAAAAACCGTCTCTTCGCAAGGCATGTATGGACAGCGGCACGGTCCCGCCGCCGCGAATGTTGACGCTCGAAGGTACAATTCTCAGCTCGAAATCGCGATTCGGAGGACCGATCCGCACGCGATACGCATAGTCGGCTGCCCCGTGCTGCTGGATGTCGCCGAGGTAAACAAAATAGGACCCGTCGGCAGGCAAGGCAGCGCTCAGCAAAGAATCGGCATGGTGCGTGAGCAACCCGGCGCCTTCGTCCCGGTGGTCGTCGTTAATCGCGAGCTGTTTGCCCTTTGCGTCTGTAAGCCTCAGGATCGAATCCAGCGGGGAGCCGAGCCGTCTTGCCCGGACTTCGGCGTAGACCTCCTGGCCCGCACACCCTTCGAAGCGAAACACGTCCCAGTCTCCCGGCTTGTCGATCCGCCCGTTGATGATGATCGGCAGCGAGACTCGCTGCGGCCTATGCGGTGAATCGTTGGCCTCCTTTTCCAGGCACTCGGGCAGCGTATCGACGGAAAAAGCAATACGATTGGAAACCGACTCGGTGCGAAAAACCGAATCGGCAGCGGTCGAGAGTTGCCTGTCGATCATCAGATCGAGCCTGCGCTCGGCGAGTGCATCGTGCTGCTTGCGCACGACAAGATGGTGAATACCCCGTGTTGAGAAATCGACGATCTTTTGTTTCTGTTTCAGATGCCAGCCCTGCATCTCGACTTTCGTCCGCGCGCCGGCTCTTGCGCCCATTGGAAAAATCCCGGTGATAAAGGGCAATTCGCCTACGGCAAGACGATAAACAAAATCCTCTCGGCCCCGGTAGATATTATCGTAAACGGCGACGGTGTACAAGCCGTCTTCGGGGACCTCGTAATGCAGAATGGGATCGGGATGAAACCGGAAATCATCGACTAATTTCAGCTCGTTGCCGTCGTCGTCATACAGAGCAAGAACCGCCTGAAACCATCCCGGCACGGCATCGGGAAGATACGGAATGAGATCTCTGGCGCTTAGTGCAAAAACCAGCCGCCGGCCCTTGCGCGCCCTGATACGGAATCGGTCGATGTCCCCGGGCATTATCTGGCCGTTAACAACCGCCGGCGGCGTGATATCCATCACCTCTTCAGTCGAGGATTCCGGGCGCTTTTCCCGCTCCATGAATTCCGGCAACTGACCTACGTGAAAAACCAGCGGATTCGACAGTCCGGCGGGCGTTTCCAGGCGCAATTCACGCGGTCCCGGTTCGGCATCGTCGGCTATAGTCATTTCCACCGTCACCGTCTCGGCGATGGCCGGCGTCGGCGCGTTTTCCGGATTGCTGTAGCCGAAAGCAAACGTCTTAATGCCCCCGCCTGACACGTACGCGGTCGCCACACCCGCCAGATTGCGCCCGCCAATGACAACTTCCAGTTCCGCCCCCTGCCGACTCCCCGCCGGGTAGACGTACCCTATCCGCGGCCGAGTACCCTGCTGGGCTGACGCGGCAATGGCAAAGACTAGTGAAACCACGAAAGTTGTTACGATAGATAATCGAGACATGAAATGTATTTAGTCAAACTTTCTTCTACGACCGGCTCGGCGCTCTCACCTCCACCTCGAAGGGATAAGAGCTTGAAGCAGCCGGCTATTGTTCGTTTTCTTGCTGTCATTGCTGCGCAGGCAGGAATCCATAATCTCGAGAACAAATAGATTCCTGCCAATGACATTTTTCACTTAGGCCATGAAACCGCTGTGACCGAGTGGCAGCCTCATTCGGATCTTTTGTGCTACATAATTTCGGTTAGTTTCCCGCCGGTTTTCACTCCATCGGCGAGGGGCGGTATTACCGGAACGGGCGGTCCCTGGGGATTGGGCATTGTGCCTTCGGGATCGATCCCGAGCAGTTCGTACATGCTGGCGATCAGATCGCAAGGATACACGGGGCGGTCTTTGACTTGTTCACCTTTGGCGTCCGATGAGCCGACCACATGACCTCCCTTGAATCCTCCGCCGGCGACCACCGACGAGAAGACGCTGCCGTGGTGGTGCCGACCGCCGTCCCAGGGTGGCTGCCAGGCGACCTTGGGCGTTCGGCCGAACTCGCCTGTCCACCAGACGATTGTACTGTCGAGCAAACCCCGCTCGGAGAGCTCTTTCAGCAAAGTTGACATCCCCGCATCCATCTGCGGCAGCTTTTGCCGCATCGCGGTGAAATGTCCTTTGTGAGTGTCCCATCCGGGATAGTTGATAGTGATATAGGGAAAGCCCCGCTCGACCAGCCGCCTGGCCAGCAGGCAAGACTGGCCGAATTGCGACATGCCGTATTCGGCCCGCACCTCTTCGTCCTCTTCGGACAAATCGAAGACTTTGCCTTCATCGCCGAGGATCAGGTCATAGGCGCGGTTCTCGCACTTCTTCGATGCCGCTAATTGCGGATCGTTTTCGACGGCATGATCCAGGGCATCGAGCTTCTGTAATAATTCGCGGCGGCTTTCCTGTCGCTGTCTTGTGATTCCCTCGGCCACGACTCCCTCGACAACGAACTGCTCAGCCGCCGGATTGCCGCCGGTGGCGAAGGGTTTGTACCGCGATCCCAAAAAGCCCGCCTCGGAGAACCGGCCCTGCGGTCGCGTCAGGACGATATAAGGCGGCAGCAGCCTGTCATAGCCCGCCTTGTAGCCCTTGAACAGCGAGACCACCGCGCCGACCGAAGGATAGACGAGCCTGCCGCCGGTCTGGCGACCGGTCTGAACGAGATAGGAAGCCGTCTCATGGCCGTTGATGCCGTGAGTCATGCTGCGAATTATCGAATACTTGTCCGCATGCTGTGCCAAAAGGGGCAATTCTTGGTTTATCCGAATTCCGTCCACATTCGTTGCGATCGGATTTTCATACGGGCCGCAGTAATCGTATCCGGCTTCGGGCTTGGGATCGAACGTGTCAAGGTGAGACGGGCCGCCCCACATCCAGATCTGGATCACGGCTTTTGCTTTGGGCGGTTTAGAAGCGCAAACGGCCGGCGCAACCAAATGGTCTGCAATCGACAGACCGGCCGCACCTAAAAGCCCCCGGCGCATCAGCTCGCGCCTGCTGATCGACGCACTTCGATTGATTTCGCTTGCGTTCAAGCCCGCGGCCGGACGTGAATGTTCGGTATTCATTGTCTCTCCTCTATCCTGCTGGTTAATGAGTCGTTTGGCGAGCCAAAGCCCACACCACAGTTACGGCTATTATAACACATTATCGTGAGAAATGTTGCATGTTGCAGCTTGAAAAGGAAAATCAAACATTCTACCGGGCCGGCCTTAAGCGCGGCATTTGCGTCCAGCCCCAAGCTTGTCCCGCCGACACGCGGCGAGACAAGCTTGAGGCTGCCACCCGACGCTGCAACGCATTTGTAGCGAGGGCGTCTCGCCCTTGTTACGTAGCGAGGGGATTTCCTCGACTTCACTCGGAAGAGGGTTGGCCTTGTTCTACTGCATAGCGAGACCGGGACGGCCTCGAGACTCCCGGATGAGACACCCCGCCAACATGCTCTTACGAGCACACTACAAACAGCCTGCAGTCGGGTGGCAGCCCCATCCCGATCGTCTTTCATCGGGATGAGGCTGGTTCTGTCCCGGCTGAAAACGCACTTACATCACCGAAAATTTCAATGTCGGTGCAGAAACTCAGCGCTGTTGATCAGCGCCCAGGCGAGGTCCTCAAGCCCCTCTCGCTTTTGAACTGTATCGGAGCGGCAATACTCGGCGACGATTTTCAATTCCGAGTCTGTGGGATAGCGAGAGAGGATCATCAGGTAAAGCTCGCGGGCGATCTGATCCTGCCTGCGGTTTGAGTATATCACTTTCCTGATTTTCGGTCCGTCGCGGAGCTTTTTCTGCACGTGGCTCGAATTTAGAAAGTGCAGCCGCTGCTCGGGTGTTGGTTTGTTATTGCGCTGGGATTCAAGCCCGCTATCCCGCGACGGCCGGCCGAACATCTCGAGGAAAGGGCTCGTTATGCTGCCGTCGGCCAGGGCGATCGAGCGCCGGCTCTCGGGAATGAAGGTATACGGTTCGGGGATTCTGCTGGAATACTTTTCGGCAGTGCCAGTGATCTGGCACAAAGCGTCGATCAGCACTTCCGCCTCCAAGCGACGGATCCGATAGCACGCGAAGTGATCAGCCGCGGTCGTATCACCGGAATCAGGCACCGAGGCCAACTGGTATGTGGTGGAGTTCAGGATTAGGCGGTATATGTGCTTCAGATCGAACTTTGCCGCGACAAGCTCTTCTTGTAAAAACGTCAACAGTTCGGGATAGCTCGGAGGATTGTCGGGACGGGAATCGTCCGGCTGGTGAACTATGCCGCGTCCCATCAGCCAGTACCAGATGCGGTTGACTATGTTCCGTGTAAACCACGTATTATCCGGGCGGATGAGCCAGTCCGCGAACACGCAGCGCGGGTCGCGGTCGGCGGAAAGCGCGACCTGTGTTTGGTCGGGAAAGACGGCCCTTTGCGTATCGCCCTGAAGCTTCTCTATGGCTTTAGCGAGATCGAAGAACACGATTTCTTCCTTCCACTCCCTCGTAGGCTTGTAACCTACGTATGAAAAGAAAGCTTTCATGCCGTCCAGACGCCCCTTCGACCATTTGTCCGCTCTCTCTCCCATCAGCGTCAAAGCGACAGCCCGGACGATTGCTTCAGGCTCCTTGCTCGGAATCGCACGATAGAAGTTAACAGGCGGCACGCGAAAGTTACTGCCGCTGGAGGTTAGTAGCTCTCGCACGAACACATCGTATGGTTTATTCTCGCGTAAAGAATCGCAGATCCAGCGGTAGTACGTCTGAGCCGCATTGGGCCAGAGATTGATCGGGAATTCCGCCCTGACTCGGAGCAAATCGGCCCACTTCATCGCCCGGTAGACGGCGAATTCATCGCTTTTAAGCAGATGATCGATCAGCCTGCGGCGTTTGTCCGGCGTCTTATCCGCCGGAAAACGTGCGGCTTCTTCGGCGGTAGGCAGCGTGCCGATTATGTCGAGATAGACCCGGCGGACAAACACCGAATCCGAACAGAGTTCGGCCGGTTCGATCCCCGCCTGTTTCCAATGAGCAAAGAGAATCTCGTCGATTTTATTTAGCACGGTTGGCTCGGCCGGGCTCTCGAAGATGCCGCGCTGTGGCTCCGCCTTGCTCACCCCAAACGGGATTATCGCCAAGACAAGGATAATTCTCGAAGATAACCTCATACGTCGCCTCGATGAATAGGTAAGAGCCGGCAGGGCGTGCATCGCACACCATCTGGCTCCTTCGGTGTGCGGTGCACACCGTAAATTCCAGAAACAACGGAACAAGGGCGAGACGCCCTCGCTGCGAGAGGGGCATTACTCATCTTTCGCTCCCCCCAGAGTCACGTTGATTTTATATTTACTTTGCAGACGCGCATGTGCCCGGCTGGCGTGCCTGTCTTTCGGGAATCTCTTGCAGACCTGCCGAAATGTGTTTATCGCCTTGTCCTTCTGTTCGGCCTGCTCCTGTGTGTATCCGATTTGCAGCAGCGCCCAGGGAGCCTGCCTCGGCGCGCCGCCCATAATCTGGCCGTAGAGCACAATAGCTTCGGCGTAGTTTTCCAGCTTGCGATGACAGGCCGCCATCTCGCGGTAGTTGCTCGGGAAGTTCGTGCATTGGCGATAGTGGCCTATGGCCTCCTTGTATTTGCCGGCGTCGCGATACGCCGTTGCGATCTGCCAGCGCCATTTATCGCCATGCTCGGGATCAGCCTTGAGAAGCTCTTCATACACAGTGATAGCCGCATCGTATTTGCGCGCATAATTGTGATAGGTCCTGGCGATCTCGGCGGTCCATTTTATTTGATTGTCGGGATCCAGAGCAGCGATTCGGCGAAAAGCCAGTACAGCCGGCTCGTACTGCTTCTGATCGCGATAGCTGATCGCGGTGAGGTTCTGCCCTGCGATTTTATCCTCAAACCGGCCGTATTGCGCCCGCGCATCTTCGTATCGGCCCTTCGACTTATACCAGTAGGCCAGCCTGCGCAAAGTCCGGTCATCATTGCCGAAACGCTCCATAATCTGCTTGTAAAATTCGGGAACCTCAGAATCCCGACGGGCGGCCGCGTGGAAATCGGCCATATAGTGCCAGTAGCGGAGGGCTTGGTCCGATTGCTGCTTTGCCGCCGGGTCCTCTTCAAGCAGATCGCGAAAATAGGCTATTGCCAGGTCGGCCAGTTGGCCCGCCGCCGCTCTGGTTTTCTCGTTCTTCCCTTTGCGGCGGACCGCTTCGAGAGCAAACCGATAAACATTTTGTGCAAGATCATCCCCGGCATACGTCGTCTGCAGCGCCTTTACGGCATCGCTGAAATCGCCGACACTGAACAGGTGCTGCGCCAACTGACGCGATGCATTGACGCAGTAGCGCCGGGATTGCTTTGTCCGGATGGTGTCGAAAGTGAGTTTCTTCCAATAGCGGATGCGAGCATCCGTGTCGTCCTCGATCCTGGTAATGTCGATCAGATCAACGGTTGCGTAAACCGCCGCCGGATGCTTCGGATGTATCGAGAGGACGTTTCGATAAGCTTTTTTTGCCGATTCGATCTCGCCCATATCCTTGTAAGACTTGCCGATGTAATAAGCGGCGGCCACCGCCTGAGGTGAGCCCGGCCAGTAATCGATAACCGATTGAAAGCCGTCTCTTATAGCCGTGTTGATTTTGCGAAGGTGGACAAGGCACAGGCTCCACTTCAGTTGCGAATACGCCGCCCCAACGCTTCTCTCATATAGAGTCAGGAACTTCTCGTACTCGTCCATCGCGATTTTCCAGTTCTTCTGCCGGTAGTATTTCTCGGCGACCTTCAACTGATAGCGCTCGACCTCGCGGAGTTTCTCCCAGCTATCGAGCGACATCTCGTCGAGCCTTGCCGCCCGGACCGGCGATGAGAAAAAGGACATCGCCGCTATCGCCAACACCACGACAGCTTTCAAAGCCAAATTTCCATGTAAATCTCTATTGATAATCATTCGTTTAGCTGCTTTGCATCGAGCCACTTGCCGTACTCCGAGTGTGCGTAAAAAATAACGTTGGTTCCCAGTTGATAGCAGAATTCCCAAATCTCCGGCGGCACCCCCGAGTGCTCGTCGGCCCATGCGTCGCCGATGTCCCCGGGATGGTAGTAGCAGACCCATCGCCCCTCGACCTTCCAGCCAAGGGCCTGCTTGCCGCCGTGAGGGGCAACGTAGGGCAGGAAAGGTATCTGATAGGGGATACGGTGGATCACATCATCGAGCGGCACCGGAACATGTCGAACGTTGGGCAGGACGCGTTTCATCATAGACAGAAACGCGTAGTGGAACCGTGAGCTGCCGCCGTTGTCGCCGAAGATCATGCCGTGCTTGTCCAGCAGATATTCGCGAAGAATTTTAATTTCCGTATTCGATAGCGAGATATTCTTTTGGCCGGTCAGGTACACCACCGGCGGGCTTTTGCCGACTGGAAAGTTCTTCAACTGCGCCACCGTTCGCGATTCGGTTCTCTCGGCGACTTTGTGCCGGGTCCGGACGCCGTATTCGATGAGCATGTTCAAATCGGCGCCAATGCCGAAATCCTGATTCCAGTCGCCGCCGTTATATTGGAGCCGGATCAGGCGCACCTTGCCGCGCTGTGTTCCGCTGGCGAAGCCCGCGCCTGCGCCCCGGCCGTAACCTACCGTGTAGGCGTGCTCAGTGATCTCATTTAGTTGCAGTCTGACCTCGTCGATGGGCGGCACGCGAAAACGAATCGCACTTAACGGATTAACGACAAATGTCTTCTTGATTATTTTTTCCAGTCTAACGGTCTGCGCTATGGTCCGCTGCTCACCGCCGCCGACAGGCATTTCGTAAATTTCGCGACAGCCGCCGATGTAGCCAAAAATTGTGTATACCAGCAGAAAGGCAAAGGAATAACTGCACAGCGCCGTCAGGGACTGGTTAAGCTTCCTTCTGTTGCGACCCTCATACCGAGCGCAGCTATCGTTGTATATTTTGCGGATGCGCCGCCAGAAAAATGGATGAAACCAATCGGAAAAGCTGAGGTTGTAGTACCAGGCTGCGGTATCGACCGGATTCCAAACAACTCTTCCATCGTCGAGTTCGCCTTCGTCAGACGAAGCCGTCAACAGAGACTCCTCGTCGGGCAATTGCCCGCGGCGGCTGATTCGGAGCGCTTCGTAGCGTCGTGAAGCCTTTTCGAGGCCCCAGACGATCCATATCAGTCCTATCAGAAACAGTCCGGCGGTCCCCAGCCAGGCGAGATATGCCCTGAGCACATCCCAGACCATCATATCGGCCGCGAAGACGCAGAACTGCCACCAGAAAACATACGCAAAAGTGGCAACCCCCGCCACAAGGATAATGTCCCGATTTGCCGGTCGGGCAACGCGTAGCACCCAAGCAGCAGTCACCGGCAGAGACGCCGAGAACACAAGCCAATGGCTCCACCCGGGCAGCCTTTGGCCGAACCAGAGCCAGTCCGCGAGAAGCAGCAGCCAAACAACCGTGTAGCCGACAGTCAATCTCGCCGAACGCCGTGACATGCACTCAGTCAGCCGCATTCAGTCTACCCCATCCAGCAGCGAATCGAGTCTATCATCGAGAGGGTTCTTGTCAGGATCGGCCGTTTCAGTCTCGCCTATGCCCATCGCATCGGTTGCTTTTTCGAGGTCGGCCTCTTCGGGCCCCGGCCGAGCCTCAGCAGGTTGCTGTTGGGCAGCAGCCTGCGTCGAGTTAGGCTCAGTCGCATCCGCTGCTCTCCGGGGCGTCCTCGCACGCGCCGGCTCTGTGTCGGCCGAGAATCTATTGACAAGATACGGCCCGACTGTGAACGCCACAAGGATCACAAGAGCGCCGATCGCAGAAATGACGATTCCTCTGGTAAGTCCGCTTTCGGCGACTGCTCCGAGGACTTCCTGCGGGCTCTTTCCATGCATCCGAGTGACGAATTGGCGGAGTTCCTCGGCTGAAGCGGCGGCGTCGGTTCTTAAGCGACGATCCCGCCCGGGGGTTTCGGCCGGCCGCCTGGATTTATCGGCGCTATCGTTCTTCGCTGGGTCCATTGGTTGCCTCGCGTTGATTTTCTACGACATGCACTAAATCACCTCCGGCCTCGCTGACGGCTTCGATAACCGGCTCGAACCTCTGGGCCCGGGTTTCGGAGTGAACTTTCAACAATACGATTCGCTCGCCGGCAGGCCGATCATCCAACAGGCTCTCGATACTCGCGGCAAGATTTGTAATTCCAATTTGCCGCCCGTTCAGATACAGCTTGTTCTCGGAGTCAACCAGTACGCTTACCACCGAATGCCCGGCGCTCCGGGTATTGCGTGCGCTGGCGGGATCCCAGTGCAGATGGCTGTCGTCATTGGCTCGGGCGAGGATAACGAAAAATATCAGCAGGTTGAACGCGATATCGCCCATGGCCATACTGGGAACTCGAGCACGCATTTTTCGGCGTTTGATCTTCATAGACATTCACTATGGTCAGGCTATCCCGGCAGTTCGACCTGCCTTTCTTGCTCGATTTGCAGTGTTATGATCCCGCCGGCGTCCTCGATTCTGGTCGTGACATCGATCCAGTATTGGTAAGGCACGTCGGGCTTGCTCTTTACGACTACAACTTTCTCATCCGGCTTGTTTCTGCCGCGGAGCCTGGCGCGGATGCGGGACTCAAGCTCCTCGGTCGGCACAATATCGCCGTCTATGAAAACCGCCGTGTGCGTCAGGGCGACTTCAATGTTTTTGGTTTGCTTCGACGCCTCCTCGACTGTTTCGCTGCTGGGGATGGACTGTTTTCTCCCGCTGTCCGGCTGGACCGAGGCGCATACCAGAAAGAAGACGATCAGGTTGAACGCAATATCGCCCGTGGCGCTGGAGGGCGGTTCGACAAGCAGATTTGATGAGCGGCGGAGTTTCATACGGTGTTTTCCAATTTGTCATCCCCGCGAAAGCAGGGATTCAGATAAGATCGATTCCCGCTTTCGCGGGAATGACACGGTGGAGTATGCAGGGTGGGGCTGGCCCCACCAAACGCTCTAAACACTTTTCTCAGGTGAAGGTTGCGGACGTTTTGCCGGAGGTCTGGGAGTTCTTTTACGTCTCAATGCCATTTGCATAGTGACCGTCTCGATCAAATCCGTGGCCGACTCCTCGACCTGGAGGACGAACCGGTTGATGACGCTTGTATAATAGTTAAACGCCAGGAACGCGGGGATGCCGACGATTAGCCCGAAGCAGGTAGTCAGCAGAGCGACGCTGATCCCCGCCGCCGCGGCTTCGACAATATTGGTCTCGCCCATTTTCGCGACGATGTCGTCAAAAGCGATGATCATTCCGTGTACGGTCCCGAGAAATCCGAGCATAGGAGCAACACTTGAAACTGTTGCAAGAATCGGCAAATGTCGCTCGAGAGCGGCGACGATATGGCTGCTGTAGTCGTCCATCGCCTTGACGACCTGCTCTTCGACCTTCGACGGATCGTAGCCGAGACGCCTGAGCACGAAGTACTTGCGCAGACCGGCGGTGAGAATAGCCGGAACGGGACCTTTTTCCTGATCGCAAAGCTTAATGGCTTTTTCGATGCTGTCGGCATGCAGCAGCGCCCGCACCTTCGTTCGCACCTGGCCGCTGTCGGTAGTCAGCATTTTGAGGCTGCGATACCGCTCGATGATCACGCCTGAGGCGATGATTCCCATGATGAGAATCGGCCACATGAAAAAGCCTCCCTTCAGAAGCAGGCCGATGGCGCCTGAACGCAGGATATGAACCTCATGCTCGGAGGATTGAGCGGGCTCCCGAGCGACTTGACCATTGTCGGCCTCGGCCCGTTGAGAGGCCGTCTCCTGGCCCGTTGTAGTTTGCACCTGCGGCGATTCAGGTTCGGCAACCGTCTGACCGGCCAGGATAAATACAATTGCTATGACTTTCAGCATAGATGGTTTTCTCGATTTGCAGTCAATTCAGTAGATTCCAGTTGCTTAACGTGTCGAGGGCGTCTCACCCTCGAATCGCGGGCAGGATGCCCGCCACACGACGGCGTGGCCAATCCGCCTCTGGCGGACTCGCCTTAAGTGCTTCGTCCATTGTCCATCTTCCTTCCTCTTACTCGTTCTGCAACCGCTGGGCTTCCTGCTCGAATTGCCTTAGCATCTCCGGCAGTGCTAACCTGCCCCGTGCATACTTTGCCGCTTCGCTGGCGGGAAAGTCCCATCGACATCGGTTATATCGCTGGAATGCGTCGGTACTCTTTCTTGCCATTCGGTAGCTTTCGCCAGCCCAGAACAAGGCATCGGCTCCGAGACGATCGTCCGGGAACCGTTTGGCGAACTCATCGAACGCTTCGGCCGCCTCGGCGTACTTCTCGGACTTATAGTAGCATTGCCCCTGGCGGAACGCCAGACGCGGTGCGTACTGGTGAGCCTCATACTTTTCGAGGAATTTGGCGCCGACCTGTGCGGCTACTTCGTAATTCTCTTTCTTGTAGAAATGGTCACAGATACGAATCATCACATTGGGAATGAGCGGACTTTTCGGATAGGTCGCCGCCAGTGTCACGTAGGCCTCGAGCGCCATATCGAAGTCGCCCGATTCCTCATAAGTCTGAGCCAGCTTGTACTGAGCGTCGGAGGCCAGCGGATGCTCCGGAAACCGCCTGGTGATCATCTCATACGACTCGACTGCTTCATCCCAGTGCTCAAGTTCCTGGGCAAACTGACCCAGCAGATAAGCCGTTCGCGGAACGTATTTGGGTTCGGGATAGTCTTTCATAATCTCGTGCAGGACGCGCCGACCCGCTTCGAGGTCGCTCGCCTGCTCCTGGGTTCTTTGCAGGTCTTTATGACTTTTGAACAGCTCGAAATAGCTCTCAGCTATCCGGAACCTTGTCTCCACCGCCAGCTCTTCGTCATCGAAAGTTTTGCTGAAGGCGGTGACCACGCCGTCGGTGCCGACAACGACCGGAACCGCCTTCGATAATTCCAATTGGCCCGATTCGGTTCCGGCGGCGGTATCGACGTATTTAAGGTGGAGCATATCGCCAAAGTAACATTCGAGTTGTGGTTCGTCGATTTTCAGATTGCCGGGGGTCGGTTTCCGCGCTGCTTCGAGAGCGAGCGACCCGGTGAATACGCCGCTGTGAGCAAGCGTTTCTATCAGCGGCACGACTTCTTTCTCTCCCGTTTCCGAGGCAATCTCGACCGTCACTGAATCACGCCGATCCGAGCTGTCCCGGTCGGCGTCGGCAACCAGCAGAAAGAGTTTTTCGCCGACGTGCAGTTCGTCAACGCGCTGTCGATAATCGCGGTCGGTAACCATCAGTTGCCCGTTTGCAACGATCCTTGCACGAGCGGCCAGATCGACAGCGTTGGCATCGGGACGGAATTCGTCGGAATACGTAGCGGTAATCCGGTCCCGGCCTGTCGCGTTCAAAACGCGGGTCTCCAGCTTTTGGTCCGGTTCGGACTCGGACTCATCGTCGATCTTCGGGCCTCCGACCAGGTTTCGCGGCGTACCAGCAGTTATCGGGATGAGATCCGGACTGTCCTTGCCGCCGAGCTGCATGACAACCTGGCCGATAAAGCGCCCCTTTTCCAGAGCAACCAGATCGCCAGAAACGCCGGTCGTCGTTGGAATGCTCTCATCCAACGCGGCGGAAACAACACATGCAACGTCGAGAATGTCTCCGTCCGTCGTCTCAAGCTTGACGATGACCTCGCTTCTACTGTCTGTGGCGGCGTCGGGATCGATCACTTCGACCGTAAGCGGGGCCTCCACGGCAATGCCGCTTACATCCGAATCCTCGGCGGGAATCTCGTAAATGAATTGCGGCTTTGTTTTCTTCTCCGGATCGGCGGGAATGAATCGGCTCTCGAGGATGCGGATTTGACCTTCGGTGGGAGTATTAACGTATACAATTGCTTCACGCCGAACGCCGTGGCCCGGGAACGTGTTCTGCGAATCGTGGTACCGTAGATAAATGCGGTCGCCGCGTTTGACGGTAAGTCGGTTGGGATCCGCGTCGGCGGCGGTGTCTATCTCCTTTGTGAATGTGCCGGAATACTCTTCTGTTTCGGTCGCCGTCAGGTTGAGAGGCTCGCCGTCGTTTACCGAAACTTCGAATTGAACGGTGTCTCGCTTAGTCGTTTCATCCCGGTCGTAGTCTGTTATCTCCGCGATGATCCTCTCGCCCGGCTCGACTCGCATCAACTGCTTTCTTATCTCGGTAACCGCTCCGTTACGCTGCCTGACGAAATCGTACGCAATCGGCACAACGTCGGCATTGAAATAGGTCGCGGTCAGCTCGGCTGTCAGCAATCGGCCGGCGGCCGATTCGCGCTGAGTGAACTCGTCGGTGTAGCTGGCGGTGACGATGTCGCCGCCGGCGATTTCGAGGATGCCGTTCGTCGCAAGCGAAAGCACATCGGCATCGGTCGGGATGTATATCTCGTCGGGCGTTCCGCCACCAATCTCGAAATTGTTGACAGCGACCGCCTCGCCGATGTATTCTTCGACAACGAGTCTGACGTAGCGAAGCTCCTGCGGCGGAATCTGCAGGGTCCAATGCGTATCGCCGAAATCGGCCTCCACCGGCTCGCGCGCCTTCGCCGGTTGTGCAAATGACTGTTGCAAATCGAAATCGGATGCTCTAAACGGCATCATAACTACCTCAGCGGCATCCCGGCTCGCCCGGGCGAAAGTTGCTCCGACCCGTTTGGAATCGCGTGATTCGGCGCAAAAAACAGTCAGATCGTGCGCGCCCCGCTCCAGCCAGACGTCAACGGACCTATTCCCCGGACCAATGTCCAGTTCCAGTCTGCCGTCCATGGTGACCGCGGTCAGTTCTCCCTGGACGGCAATCCTGGCCGCCCCGTCGCGCTGCTGCACGAGCTTGCCGTGCCAGATAACAGCAAAAGGGCGTTTCGACTTCTCGTCGGCTTGCGGTCGCTGCCATCTCAGTTCGTTGGTCCCGGCTTCGTCGATTGGCTGGGTATTCTTGCTCAGAGCAACTACCTGGTCCCATTTTCTGTATCTTGCATAGTAGCCGGAATAGACCCGTCGGGTCATCTGTCCATACTCGCCGGCTACCGGCTCCGCCGCCGGACGCGCCGGGTTGCTCGCAAGCCGAAACCAGAATCGCCCGTCGTTGCTCCCGTATATTTCGCCGCGAACCGGGGCATTTCGTTCGGCAGAGGGGGTCGAAATCCTCATTCGGGAGACTCGGTTTAGCTCTTTCATATCGACGGTGAGTGTTTTCGGGGTAACACCATCCGGCTCGCTGAGCCAGTACGTGTTCGGATCGCGATCAATCGCCCTAAGCGGACCGTACTCGATCGCCGCGTCTGTCGCAAGCGCACCGGCAGGCAGCTCATCGGTTCGGGCGGTCCCCTCGAAAACGCCGTCGTGCGGCCCGGTCTCGATCAGCGACACCTGCACCTCGTCGCCGCTTTCGGCGGCCAGCTTGACTACTACCTGATCGAGCTCATCCGACAGATCACGGTCTACGTCTTTGACCCGCATATAGATTAGATTGCCCGGCTTAACCTGATTGGCGGGGCGCAACTGCGAAACGCGGAGCTCCTCCTGCTCGGCACTTTCTTCGCGCTCAAGCTGTTGACTGAAGTCCTCGTCCTCTTCATCGACGATTTTGCTGCCGGCCACTTTGAAGTCAGCATCGGACGCTACGCGAATATCGACGTCCGACAGCGGCACGCGGCGAAATTCTTGTTTAAACTGCTCCGGATAGTCACATCGAACCGCGTCTCGACCGCTGAGCTGGAGCACTCTGTCGTTTTGCTTAACGCGGCCGAGCTGCGTTTCGAGATCTGCGCGGAAAAGCCCCTTGCCCGCACCGCCGCTGACCAAATAGATCATTTCCGAATCGCCTCCCGGTTCAGTCGTCACGATTACGGGTATCCTGCTGTGCCCACGGCTGATGCCGAGATCGCTGTCCTGCACGACGATCGACAATGCGACCCCGGGGGCGTGCCACCGCTTGCTGCGCCGGCCCAGACGCCCGACTGTCCGCAAAAGGTTCAACTGGTCGATGTATCTCTCCTGGTCACCATAGACCTCGGCCAGATGAAACAGCGCCTGGTTGGCCAGGTCGACATCCGGAACTCTTTCGAGAACCGTTCGGAAAATATCGCGAGCCTCGTCCCTCTCGCCGCGACGATATGCAAGCACGCCGCGAAGGAACTCCGCCCTTACGACGACATCGGCCTCACGACGGTTCGCGAGCTCCTCGAAAATAAGCTCCGCCTGATCGTATACCTTCTGGGCCATGAACGTCTCGCCGACGCCGAACTCCGCTTCCAACGCCTGAGCCGTATCGGGATATCTGTTAATGACCGTGGTGTACTCGCTGCGGGCAAGGTCGTAGCGCCGGGCTTTGGAAAAGTTCTTCGCCAGCAAGAGCTGGATTTCGGCTTTGGCGTCGTCGCCGAACTGCTCGGATTCGCTGTTCTTGACGATCCAGTCGCGAAGGATCCCTTCGGCACGCTCGTGATTTTCGTCACCGCCGGCGGCGACGTAGCTCTCGCAGACAAACGTCAGCAAGTCGATGGGCACCTCGTCGCGGTGTTTGTCAAAGAGGTTGCTGTTCGCCTGATACGTTTCCAAAGCCTGTGCTTCGTCACCCAATCTCAAATATAGTGCGGCGTGAAGTAAAGGCCCGACGGGGCTGCTTTCGTCAATCGTTAAGCCAACGTCCCCGATTCGCGAGTAACTCTCCGCTACGAGTTGGCGGCCTTCGGACTTTCGTCTTGCGTCTACATTGTCGATATTGGCGAGCATTCCGGTGATTAGCGTTGCTGCGGCCATGTGATCGTCTTCTGTCAGCAGAGCCTGAGCGTAGGTCATCAAACGGTCCCATCGCCACGAGCCGTCCGACAGAATACGAGTCGTGGCCTGGTAATCGAGCAGACGCTCAATCGGCGGCTTCGCATCTCGATGCGTCATCTCAAGCAATGCCAAGGATCCGACTGAGGAAGCCCAGTCGAGCTTCATATCCCGGGCAACTGAAAATACTCGCCGTTTGTTCTCATCTGAAATATCTTTGCGGTCGCGGCAGTTGGCCACCAGATCGTAGAGGTCCCGCGCGGACATATCCCAGTCGCGGAAGGGACGCCGGCCCCGGCGGGTAAGGGCTTTTCGCATTATCTTCTCGAAACCGTCGAAATCTCCCAGGGCATAATATTCCCGACCAAGCCAAAGGGCGTAGCGGCCATAGTAATCAGTGTCGTACTCGAACATTTCCTGCAGGAACGATATCCGCTCGTCGGAGGTTTCCATTTTGGTCATCAGCCGTCTGGCGCACTCACGCGATTCCGAATGTGTCCGGTCGTAAGAGCAGTATACGGTCCAGTAGTCAACGGCCTGCTTTTCCATCCCGCGCCGGGCCAGAATATCACCGATACCCGCGGCGTAACCCGGATCAAGCCCGGACTGCCGCCGGGACCGCACAATCCAGGAATAGGCTTTTTCCGCCAGTGCGTCGTCCTTAGCCTTGTCGGCGGCGACCAGAAGCCGGCGCCATAGATCGGCATATCCCTGATTGTCGGGCTCGAAGGTCAGAACGTGCCGTGCCGCCTTCGCGGCGTCTTTTGCCGAGCCGTAATCGGTCGCGCCGCGCAGATAATCAACGGCGGCGGAGAATTCTTTTGGGAAACGCTCGACGAGCCGGGCATAGAACGGAACCGACTTCGATCTTTGATTGTGCGACCGGCTGCGATAGTAACCGGCCAGTTCTCGCAGAAGCTTCCGGGCCGTCGCGTCGTTTAGTTGGTCGAATATTGCCGGAGCAAGTAATTCTTGCTGCACGCTCACGTCCGGCCTGCCCCGGCGGTTGCCGAGAAACTTCAGCCAGAAACTGACTATCGGATCTTCGTTGGCCCGGGCCAGCTCTTTCACGACGTAAACTGCTCTTTGGCGCTTCTCGGAGGACTTTTTGGCCTTGCGCCTGGCCTGTTTAGCCCACTCGCCGAGATAGCCGCGAAAATCATCCATGTGAATGTTCTCTTTGCGAGCTTCGATAATAAGCGCAACGTCGGAACGAAACTTATCTTCATTGGCAGCGTTGTTCAACAGCCAGGAGATAACATTTCGAGAATGGCTGTTATCAACCGGCGACTGAGAAATATACTCCCTCAATACCCGGCGGGCTTTGCCGGGATTTTTCATACGGTCGCGATACAACTCGAAGCCGAGCACATAGCGCAGATACCACGCGTCTTTTTCATTTTTTTCGATCGCGCTGAGAAGCACTCGTTCCGTCTCGGCGAGTTGAGCCGGCTGCGTGCCGTTAGTGCGAACGAATACAGAGGCGCTGTTGTGGTAACGAGCCTCGAAAGCAAGCAGCTTCTCGAGCAGGTCGAGGCCTTTTGCCTTCCCTTCATTCCTGAGATACGACTGAGCCAGCAGGATTTGTCTCGTGTATTTGTCCTCGCGGCCGGGGTACTTTCGCACGTATTCGTCGATGACCGGCTTCATTTCGTTCGGCTCGGCGCCGGCGTTAAACATCCGCTCTATCAACCGATAATGGACACCGGGATCGTCATCACGGATCTTGCGGCATCTTTCCAGGCTGAGCACTGCATTGGCGTACTGCTTCTGCCGCTGGTAGTTGTCCGCCATGTCCCGGTTGAGCCGCCAGAGGGCTTCTTTGTTTACAGATGAGTCCATTCCGACCAGCTTTTGCTTGAGGATAGCGTTGCCGATGACATTGCTCTTGGTCCACTGGCCGACCCGTCGCCACTGCTCGAACGCCCATAAGCCCACGTGCTTTCTGAATTCGTCCCCTTTAACGCGGTCGAACATTTCTCCGGCCAGTTCGGCGGCGGTTGTGACGTTTTTACCCCCGGCAGCCGCATATAACTCACAGGCGGTCACTCCCGCGTTTCGGCCCGCCTCAGTCATCGGCTGGCGACGCCAGATCGCCCGGTACGCATCGGCGGCGGCAACTCGATCCTTGCCCAGATGCAGCGTTCGGGCCAGCCGAACTTCAATCGCCGCACACTGCGGCGCCGACGGGTATCGATCCAGAAACTGGCGACATGCCGCGATAAAATCTTCATTTCGCGACGCCACCTGCAGGCCGTCGATCAATTTTAGCATTATATCTTTGTGCCGGCTGTCCGCCGGACGGGAGGCGACGAACTTCTGTGCGACCCGGACAAGTCCGAACACCCGGCCGTTTTCGTAGTACAAATCTACTAAAGCTGCCATCGGATCGGCAGCGCGTGCTGACGTAGCTTTATATTTTCCAAGCTCGGCCTCCAGCCTGGTAGCCTCACGGTTGACATCGTCGGTGGTTGTCGATTCTGCAGAGGCAATCGAACTCAGCAGGAGGTAGGGCGGGACCTGCCCTGAGCGAAGCCGAACGAGTTGCCCCACCGAGATGTAATGGTGGGGCAAGCCCCACCCTGCGTTTACGAATGAAGCTAAAAGTAAGAATAGCGACAGAAACGAAGGATGAAATAGTTTTGTCATAGCTTAGGGTCTCTGCAAAACGTGCGATCCAGCTTCTTAGAAGCCGGCGTCCGCTAATGTTTCGGAAATCTTTTTGACGTCTGCGGCCAGTTCGCTTTCAGGATAATCTGCGAGTAGCTGCTCGAATCGCCGTCGCGCTTCGGACTTTCGCTCCATTCGATACAGGCAGCGTCCGTAGTTGAACAGGATCACGTCAATGAATTTGGCATCGGGATAATTCGTCAGTACGGTCTCGAACGTGTCGATCGCTCGGGAGTAATCCTTCTGTTGGTAATAGTATGCGGCCATCTTCGAGACGGCTTCGCCGACGCGCCCGCTTTCCGGGAAGTTGTCCAATACTTTCTTGTATTCCTGGAAAGCCCGGTCACGCAGCTCGGTGGCGTTTTTTTCGTTCGCCTCTGCTTCGTCGGCCATTAATTCATAGCAGCCGGCGATTCCGAACTGGGCTTCGCCTCGGAACTGACTCGCCTCCATATTTGCAAGCCGATTATAGATGCCGATCGCCCGGCGGTAATCGCCGGATTTGCGAGCCACCTGTGCCAACCGGAGTAGAGCATCGTCCACAAATCCACTGGTGGGAAATTCACGCTGCAGCCGCTGGGCCATTGCTGCTGCCAGAGACAGATTGTCCATCTCGAAATAAGTTTGCCAGAGCTGCACGTAGGTCTCTTCCAGCAGACTGCCGCCGAGCCTTCTCGCTTCTGTGACTATTGCCTCACAAACCTGCAAAGCCTGTTCGTACTTGGCGTCGGCGTTTTCCTTCAGGCCGAACTCCTTGTAGCGGTTTCCGATGTTCGTCAGGGCGTCGGCCGTCTTGAGTTTGGTTCTGATGCGAAGCTCCTGATCCGAAATCTGTGATTTCGTCACATGTACACCGCCGAGGCTGCCCTCGATCGAACGTGCCCGGGCCTGTACATTCCTGACGCCTTCACCGCTGTGACGCCGGTCTTCGTAAGTAACTCGAATGGTATCGCCCGGCCTCGCCTGTAGTAAAGCGTCCTGCTGATCAACTTCTTGTGATTTTACAAGCGGCGCCTTGGCGCGAAATACACCGGTGTGGACCGGGTCATCTTCGGTTTCCGCTGATTTGTTTTGGTTAGCCTGATCGGTTATCGTTGCTTTGTCATCTTCTCGCGCGGCGATCACAGGAATCCGACGTTCCGTTTTCGCTTCGATTAACTTGATCGTTAGGCGGTCTATCAGTCTAAAGCGATCTATTTGGGGCCCGTTTTGTTGTTCCGCCGTTGTGCCTTTTTCCCCCTTTGATCCAGCGGCGGGAGTTTCGGCTTCCAGTTCTTCATCTGTTTTAGCGCGAAACACTTCGACCAGAGCGTTTATTTTGTCACTGCCGTCCGTCACATCAAGGTCGGGGTCGCTGACCTCTATATTCACAGGCTTTCCCAGCACGACGCCGTGCAGCGTGCTCGCGTATGCTCCATCGGTAATACGCACAACCGCATCGCCCACGACCGTCACTTCACAAATGACGTCCTGATCGAAATTTTTGTCTGCCGTCTGCCGGTCGATGTACGTGACGGTGACTTTATCGTCACCCTTTACCTCGAGCTGTCCGTTGCCGGGGACCGGTCTGCCCAGGCGCGTCGGAATCGTGCCCAGCGCTAACCGAACGTTTCGGCCTACGCAAAAACAACTGACCGTCTCGGCGTCTCCGCCGGCAACCGTGCAGCGAACGCGAATCTCATGCCCCGGCTCCAGAGCGGCCAGATCGGCATCGTCAATCTTGACATACAAGTGTTTGCCCGCTTCGACCTTCTCGACCTTTCCTTCTCCCTCGCTGAGCGCAGTACCGACTTTTTCCAGGGCATCAATCGCACGGTGGTAATGCCCCAACTGGAAATGGCCCAGCCCGATGTAATAATACGCCTGATTGACTTGCTCGCTGACGGGATACTTCGCGATCACGTCGCGCAGAACCTGGAACGATTTGCCGAAATTCCCCGCCTCGTAGAAACAGATTCCCATCTTCAGCGTCGCATCAGCCTTTTGCTGCTCGTCGGGATTGTCTTCGGTGATGACCGAGTTGAACCGGACCCTCGCGCGATCATAGGCGCGCTCGCGTTCGAGGAAGTAATTGCCCAGCCGCACGTGAGCTTCGAACCGCACGCGGCTTCGAGGATATCGCTCAATCACCGATTGCCAAACCTCGACGGCCTGCCTGAATTCGTCCGCTTCGTACCTGGCGTCGCCCGCTCCAAGGAGTTTTTTCGCCGCGCGGTCCTCTACCAGTGAGCTGCGGCCGCCGGGCTGTGCCGACGCGGCCGAGAATAAGACCGCCAAAGATAGAATAACGGCTTGCCTTGCTGCAGCGGTCAATTTTAGATTACGTGTTTGTTGAGTTTGCATTCAGTTCTCCGATAGCAGGCATGACCATCTCTAAGGCTTGCACATCGCGGGCTTGATAATAGTCGGATAAATAAGGAGATGAGCAACAGTCCCCCATAGATCACAAAGCCGGGAACTTCCAAGACTCCGTCCCCGTCGGTTTACAACTCAGACACACCCGGTCTCTGCAAACCGTTCCTTGCTGATCTACTGCACTTTTCTGACTTGTGTTTTGTTTCCTTACGACTCGATATTATAATGAAAACCAGCTCGTTTGTCAAAAATTCACTGCGCCTGAGAAATGTGTTCCGACGGTTGTTGCTTTTGAATGTAATAAGCCACGTTTCCGTAATTGTGAGCCTGTTGTCAGAACCTGATTTTCTGCTGAGAAAAGAGTTGACTTGTGTTAGAAAGTCGCTATTTTTGTGAGGCTTTAGTAGGCAAAAGAAACTTAACAGACCCCAAAATGCAGGAGTATATGATGAACCTCGTTCCCACGGGAGTGTTCCTGACCAAGGGAGTCGGACGCCATAAGTATCAGCTCAAGTCATTTGAGCAGGCCCTTCGGAAGGCGGGGGTAGCTCAACAGAACCTTGTTCAGGTCTCCTCGATCCTGCCGCCCAAGTGCAAGATTGTCAGCCGGGAAAACGGGCTTACGAAGTTAATCCCGGGCCAGATATGTTACTGCGTCCTGGCGCGAGCCGACACCAGCGAACACGGAAGACTGGTTGCGTCTTCGATAGGCGTGGCGGTTCCCAGAGAAAAGGAAAAGTGGGGGTACCTCAGCGAAGTTCACGCCCACGGCATGAACAGGCAGCAGGCCGGAGACATGGCCGAGGACCTGGCCGCCGGGATGCTCGGAACAACGTTGGGGATGGAGTTAGACCCGGATAAAGCCTGGTCGGAAAAGGAGCAGGCGTATAAATCGAGCGGCCTGTTCATTAGAACGAGCAATATAACCCAAACCGCCAAGGGACAGGAGGGTCTGTGGACAACAACAGCAGCGATGGCGATGTTCTTATTTGATTGAGCGGGCCGGGAGGACCTCTCTGCGATGAAGGAATCAATCAACTTCGGCTATTTGCCCGAAGAGTACTCGGGCGCCGACGAGGCAGGCATTGTAATTATCCCCGTCGCCTATGATGGCACGAGCACGTGGATGAAAGGCGCCGACCAAGGGCCGCGGGCTATAATCGAAGCCTCGGCGAACATGGAGCTTTACGATATTGAAACCGACAGCGAAGTATATAAGCGGGGCATATTCACCGAAGAGACCATTGGCGGTCAAATTACGACCAAAGAGATGATCTATGCAGTACAAGATGCGGCTCGATATTATCTTGAGGACGGCAAGTTCACGGTCGTCATAGGCGGCGAACACTCCGTCAGTATCGGATCGATCAGAATGCACGCCGAAAGGTATGATAATCTGACGGTCTTACAGTTGGACGCCCACGCCGATTTGCGCCCGGAATATAACGGCTCGCAATACAATCACGCCTGCGTCATGGCTCGAGCGAAGGAGATTTGCCCGATAGTGCAGGTTGGTGTCAGAAGCATGAGCGTCGAGGAAAATGAATCAGCGGATAAGTCGCGAATGTTCCTTGCCAAGGACATCCACGATAACACCGAGTGGATCGAGAAGGCCGTTTCCAAACTAACCGACAATGTTTATATTACGATCGATCTGGATGCTTTCGATCCTTCCATTGTGCCCTCAACCGGCACGCCGGAGCCCGGCGGACTGCTATGGTACGAGGTTCTGACTTTCCTGAGAAAAGTTTCGGAAAATAAGAACATAGTCGGCTTCGACGTTGTAGAATTGTGTCCGGACGGCAACAATAAAGCCCCCGATTTTCTTGCGGCAAAGCTCATCTACAAACTGCTGAGCTATAAGTTCCGAGGTTGAAATGAATAAGAGCGATTTGCTTCAGGACCACGTCAGGCACATCGATATAACGTCTTTCGACTCGACCGACATGATCGAAGCGATGCGAGATATGTCCTTCACTGCCAGAGATACGGCAAGGGCGGCAGACATTTTCGAGCGAATGATCGATGACGACGAATGCACGATCATTCTCTGCATAGCCGGCAGCACAAGTGCGGCAGGCTGTATGAAGATATACTCGGACATGGTCAAGTACGATATGGCGGACGCCGTCGTTGCGACCGGCGCGGCCGTAGTCGATATGGATTTCTTCGAAGCTCTGGGATTCAAACACTACAAGGGCAATCCCGGCGCCGATGACCGCAAGCTAAGAGAGCTTTACATAGACCGAATCTACGATACATTCATCGACGAGGAACAGTTGCAGATATGCGACAACACCATCAAGGAGATAGCCGACTCGCTGAAGCCGCGAGCTTATTCTTCGAGGGAATTTATCAGAGAGATGGGAAAGTATCTGACGGAAAACGCGCAGAAACCTGATTCCCTGGTGGAGACGGCATACGAAAAGGATGTGCCGATATTCTGTCCGGCGTTTTCGGATTCGAGCGCGGGTTTCGGTCTGGTCAAACATCAGGACCAAAATCCCCATGCCCATGTCTCCATCGATTCGGTAAAGGATTTCCGAGAACTGACCCAAATTAAGATGCAATCACCCATCTCCGGCCTGTTCATGATAGGCGGCGGCGTGCCGAAAAACTTCGCCCAGGACACTGTGGTGTGCGCCGAAATTCTGGGAAAATCGGTCGATATGCACAAGTATGCCGTGCAGATAACAGTGGCCGACGTCAGGGACGGCGCCTGCTCCAGTTCCACGCTGAAAGAAGCGTCTTCGTGGGGAAAGGTCGATACTGTTTACGAGCAGATGGTCTACGCTGAGGCAACTTCGGTGCTTCCGTTGATCGTCAGCTATGTCTATCACCGTAAAAGCTGGAAGAGCAGAGACGGCAGGCGATGGAGCAGGATATTCGATTAGCTCTGTTCAATTGAAAAGATTTGAGGGTAATGGTAATGAAGACAAAAGTTCTCAAGCCAACGTTTCTTGCTCTGCTTACGCTGTCATTTATTCTTACAGGCTGCGATGATGAGGAAAAAGACAAGGCCCTCGCAGAGGCCGAGCAGGAGGCAACCATCGATGAGTTGCTGAAAACAATCGAGCTTCTGGAGGGATCGACGGACGATCCGCTGAATGAAGACCAAGGGCATGTCGATGTATACGATAATCATCTGAACTGAGAGCACCGTGAACTTTTTGTGGTGACTGGAAGAAAAAGGTTCTGCCTTGAAACTGTGGAGTTAGCGACCGTTAAACAGGAGTGAGCGAATGACGTGGGAAAACAAGAGATGTGCAGTTATTGTGGCCCACCCGGACGACGAGACTTTGTGGGCCGGTGGAACGATGATGATGCATCCGGATGCCAAATGGACTGTCGTAACACTTTGCAGAAAAAGCGATCCGGACCGAGCTCCGAAATTCTTCGAAGCCCTCGATCGTCTGAACGCCAAAGGAGCGATGGCGGATCTCGACGACGGCATCGAGCAAATGCCGCTGTTCGCCAAAGAAGTGCAAAATACCGTTCTTAACTTGCTCGAATCGCACAAATTCGATCTTATAATCACGCATGGCCTCTGGGGCGAATACACAAGGCACCTCAGACATGAAGAGACAGGCAAGGCGGTTATAACACTCTGGGATGCCGGTATCCTTGAGACAAAAGAGATGTGGAGATTCGCCTATAAAGACGACGGCGGCAAACATCTCCCCCGTGCCATAGACGACGCGGACCTTCTGACAAGACTACCCGAGGAGATTTGGCGCCGCAAGTATGAGATTATCACGGAAGTCTACGGCTACGCTCCCGACAGCTTCGAGGCAAAAGCGGCTCCGAGGGCAGAAGCATTCTGGTGTCTCAAACACAAAACAGGCAGGTGAATTATTATTGACTATTTAATATTGACTATTGACTATTGTCAGTACAGGGAGTTTTTGTGCATTCCTTATGGTATCTGGATCGTGAGCACATACCGGCCGCAACTTCGGGCATTGTGGTTCCGTGTCGATAGGTATTTATAAGAGTATCCGAGAAGGAAGAGTTCAATAGTGAAGGTATTGGTTCTGTATGATTATCCGCCTTCGCCCGCCGGGCTGGCTACACAGGGCAGTCTTCTGCACAAAGGATTGCAGGAGCTTGGCGTCGACGTGCACTCGGTCCATTTCGAATCGGCGCAGGAGAAAGAGTGGTATTACCGGTGGTTTGAGCCTGATGTCGTACTCGGCGTCGGCTACTGGGGGCATACGCCGTTTCTCGTTCTTCATCCCCAAAGGTACGGCGTCCAACCGGTCCCGTGGCTGGTTGCAGACGGCTACATGGGCAATTATCACGAAGTTCTTAATGCACTGCCGCTGATCCTTGTAACTTCCCGGTGGGTTAAAAAGGTCTATATGAGAGACGGATTAGACGGCGAGAATATCGAAGTGCTTCCCGTTGGCTGCGATACCGATTCATTCATACCGCGAGAGAGGGACGATCCGAAAGTCGCGGCCGTTCGAGAGGCGCTCGGCGTTGCGCCCGATCAGATAATGATTCTGACCGTCGGCGGCGATGCAACGTCAAAGGGCGCTCAGGAGGTAATGCAGGCTCTGGCGATAATCGACCACAAGGCTCCGGACTGGAAATACGTCTGCAAGGTCTGGCCTCAGCCCCGAACAGAGCAGCAGAACCTGATCGATCTTCAACTTGCAACTCAGCTTGGAATCGAGAAAAACGTGGTCTATACTGCAAACGTGATTTCCCGGGACTTCATGCCGTATCTTCTGGCCGCATGCGATATCTACGCAGCACCTTCACGCCTGGAAGGGTTTGGGATGATCCAGGTCGAAGCCGGGGGTTGCTGCAAGCCCGTTATCGGCATAAAGGCCATGGGCATGCTGGACACGATGGTTCATAAGCAAAATGCATTCCTTGCGGGCATCGCCCAGGAAGTCAGGCTCAGAGAAGCGACGGTGGGCGACGAATCAGGCTTTGAGAACGGACATCGAGTAGTGTTCAAGCGCCCCCGAACGGTAGATTATCGCGCCAGCGTGCACGACATCGCAAATTACCTTATGGACCTGATGCAGGATGAACAGCTCAGAAAGAAAATGGGCGAGGCCGGCAGGAAAAACGCCGTGGAGCGATTCGACTACCGTGTCGTGGCCAAGAAATTCGCGGATGTGGCCTCGCAGCGGCTGGGAACCTTTTGAGCATGGAAAAGCGAGACCTGCGATTGATTCAAAAGGCGAAAGAGGCGGCTCTGGAGGTCCTGCTGCACAACGCTCACGGCCCATATCGCGGATTGCCTCGAACCGCCGGCTGGGGATATCCCGAGCCATACACACGCGACTTGATGATATGCTCGCTGGGCATACTGGTCTCGGAAAACAGCAAGCTTATCAAGGCCCTTCGTAAGACTCTTGAGGTTGCCGCACTGAACCAAAGCGAACTGGGACACATCACTTCGCTAATCCACGACCCGGAAGATCGCGGCGCCAGCGATTGCACGCCGCTGTTCCTGATGGCGACGGCTTTGTTCAGGCACGCCACCGGCGAACGGGATTTCCTGGAATCGGCCGTGCGCAAAGCGGAAACGTGGATGAAATACCAGAGCCCTTCCGACCGCGTTGTCGTCGCGCAATTGCCTACGAGTGACTGGCGCGACGAGCAGTGGGTCTTTGGCTACGGCCTGTACGTAAATACTTTAGTTTACATTTATCTTCGCCTGCTCGGAAGGAACGAGCGTGCGGCGAAGCTCAGGGAGATGATGGGCCGCTTCACCATCAAGGCCGACAGACAGCAGAGACACGTGCACGAAGGTCTGGTGCTGAAACACAAACCGTATTACGCATTGTACTCGTATAAAGTATATGGAAGCGAGCGGTTTGACCTGCTGGGCAATAGTCTGGCGATTCTCTCAGGGATTGCCAGCCGGAGCAGGGCAAAAGACCTCGTTAAATGGATTGAGGCTGAGTGCGGGGCCTTACGGAAGAATGAGGATCTCGCGGTCGAGCTGCCGCCCAATTTCTTTCCTTACGTCAGGCCCGAAGACCCCGATTGGAGACCAAGATACGAACGCTACAATCAGCCGGGTGAGTACCACAATGGAGGAATCTGGCCGTTTATCTGCGGCTTCTATGTCGCGGCACTTGTCGCAGCGGGCAGACGCCGACTCGCTGAGAAAAAGCTGCTTGCTCTGACACACCTTGTTCGTCCGGTTAGAGCCGCCGATGTCGAATTCGGATTCAACGAGTGGTGCCGAGCGCAGAACGGAACGCCGCAGGGCCAGGACTGGCAGAGCTGGTCTGCGGCGATGTATCTGTATGCCGTCTGCTGTGTGGAAACAGGAAAAACACCCTTTTTCGAGCAGTTACGGCTTAAATCAAGTGAAAAACAACAGCAATCTTCCACAATCAATGACGACAATGCTCAATAAGGATTTTTTCCGAAAATATTAGAAACTACCTTATTGACAAGCCCTGTGTCGGCTCCGTATCATACTCGGTGATTCAAAGGAGTTGTGGTGAGCAAGCCCCGTATCAGGGTGTTCCACCACCGAAAGAACGGGATGTTCTTTTGTACGCTTTGTGCTTATCGTCTCGTTGCAGCGGTCGCATGGATGAGACAGTTCGCAGGCACGGCTGAAATGCCAGGTTGCGGTGAGAAAGTTGATTATGGAAGAGAGAAAAAGCAGAATGGAGTCCCTAATAGAGTGGGCCAGAAACAACTACGAGCGTCACATATCAATTCGTGTCGCCAGAAAATATCTTAAAGATGACGGATATTTCTGGGCGGCGCTCAGCGACGCCAGAGCAAACCATCATTTGAGATTCAAGAAATACTCGGCTTAGGGACAACAAGACGCACATTGTTTCGGGAAAGTTGAAGGACCCGACCGATTCAGAAGGCGCGGGAAAGTTGTACCGACACTTTGCCAGGATGCCGCCGGCGCAAAAAAGAAGCCAGACGCTCACGGCGTAAGATGAAATCACCCTCACCTGGTCTGGCGTAGTGTGCAGTGCCTTTATTCGCATTACTGCAGATCATGCGTTATGGCGAAAGCCGCCTCACTTGCACTCACAACTTAAACAAACTATAAGAAATATCCTTAGAGCTGCAAATCTGACATTTCTCGTATCGGACTCAATCAGTTTCCACGCAGAAACGACGTCCAGCCGGGGCCGCTATTTTTACTGCGACAAAAATTGCAAGGACGCCCGAAAGCAGGTAACCCCAGGGAGTCAGGTTCAGGATTGAGTTTGTTGAGATTTTGAGGTGATCGGCTCCGAACAATATGGCCATGAAAATGACGTATGCCGAGGCCCATGTTCCGCCGACCATCATACCCATTCGGCGTCCGAGCTTCGGACCTGTAGCGTGCCTGGCGAGTGTTATCATCAATGTGTAAGCCGAGATCGTGCAAAAACCGGCGCCGAGAAGGATCACGATGGCTGCACTATGCTCTATCAACAGCAAATAGGCCAGCAAGAACGGCAACGACAGAAAAAGCGCCGCTATCGCGCAAGTGAGTTCGCCTCTCTTGCGAGCGGCATGGGCCCAGAGAAACGCACCTGCCGATCCGCCCAGAAAATAAACGGTCGTGGAAAAGCCCCCGAAAGTAAGATCAAAGCCGAGCTCATCGACGAGCACAGTCGGCAATAGAAACGCAAGAGCGGTTGTCGAGACGGCGGCGGGCATCGCCATGGCGAAAACCCATCCAAACGGCAGAGAACACACGCCGGAAGTTTCGATTGAGCGTTCATCGGGTGCCTGGATTTCAACCGCCAGCCGGACTCTTAAGAGAATTATTGCCAGTATGCCAAGGACGGAACAACCGATCAGGGGATACAAGCCCTGAAATCCGAGGCGGGAAATAAGCAGAGCGGAAACGCCGCCCCCTGCGGCGCCGCCCAGAAAGCCGCCCGCCATAAACACGGCCGTGCTGAGCGCCGGCTGAAGGCGTTTAAGACGGTGGACCGCCCGCAAAGCCTCCGGATGCACGATGGCGACTCCGAAGCCGCTCACCATGGCCAACAAGAGCATCAGCGGAAAAGCGGGCTTTCCTTTCGGCAAAGCGGCTATCAGGCAGATGCTCGCTCCCATGGCCAGTCCGATGTGCATAAGAACCGGTCGGCGTTTGCCCGAGCGGACGTGACCCGTGAAGACCTGTACGCCGTTGCAAGTCAGGTACAGCACTACGAAGATGAATGCGCCCCGGGACAAACCCCAACCGAACTCATCCCGAATCGCCGGCAGAATCGCAGGGGGCATGCCGGCAAACAGATCCACGACGAAGTGCACTGCCGCCAGCGCCAGCAACTGCATCCAATAGAATTTGCCGATGTTTCTATTCAAGGGTCACCGGACTCACGGCTCGAACTTCCTGCCCGTCAGGCGCTCGTACCCCTCGATGTACTTGTCGCTGGTCTTGGCTCGGATATCGTCGGGCAGCTCGACGCCGGGACCGGATTTGTCGAAGTTTATGCTCTCGAGGTAATTTCGGACGAACTGCTTGTCGAAGCTCTCCTGGTCTCTGCCGGCTTCGTACTTGTCCGCAGGCCAGAAGCGCGAAGAATCCGGCGTCAGGACCTCGTCGATCAGTATGATCTTGCCGTCCACCTCGCCCCACTCGAACTTAGTATCGGCCAAGATCAGCCCCTTGCTTTCGGCATATTCGCTGGCTTTCTTGAATATCGCCATGCTCTTTTCGCGCACGTATTCGGCCTTTTGGCGCCCGATAATATCCATGCATCGCTCAAAGCTGATATTCTCGTCGTGCTCGCCCCGTTCGGCCTTTGTCGCCGGTGTGAAGATAAGTTCCGGCAGCTTCTCGCATTGCCTCAGGCCCGGCGGCAGCTTCTGGCCACAAACCGTCTGACTCTGCTGATATTCCTTCCAGCCCGAGCCGGCCAGATACCCCCGCACGACGCACTCTATCGGCAGAACTTCGACCTTCCTAACTAACATGCTGCGTCCGGCCAACTGGTCGGCGTGGTCGCAGAAAGGCGCCGGAAAACTCGACACGTCGTCGCTAAGAAGATGATGCTCGACCTGATCGCCCAGAAAATCGAACCAGAAACGCGAGATCTTCGTCAGAATAATGCCCTTATAGGGTATGCCGTTGGTCATAACCACGTCGAAAGCGCTTATCCGGTCGGTGGCGATGATCAGAAGCTTATCGCCGAGATCGTATATGTCCCGAACCTTGCCGCGAGCCGGCTCGATGCCGCTGATGTTTGTCTGCATCACTGTTTCCACTACCGTTTCTTCCTTCATGATTATCCCTTTCCTTGGTAAAGATACTTTCAGCATGAGTTTTCAGCTTAGCGCAGCCATCATAACGAAAACCTCGCCGATTGCACGTACTTTTTCGATTTAGTGCTTTATTCGCTTGTATCGATGTTTATAATAGGCCCGTTCGTAGTGACGCCGTCTCGCCCTTGTTCACGAAAATAACAAGGCCGGGACGGCCTCGCGACGCAAGGGCGAGACGCCCTCGCCACAATTCTGCACGTACGTTGTCAGAATTTACCCAAGCTTTGGGGCTATATCGAAAAACTGAAAAAAATGGAGATCGCATGGCTTCTACGCAAAAAACGCTGGTAATAGACCTCAATCAGGACCCTGAAAATCAAAGACTGTTAGCCGGCAAACCCGGCACGCACGGCATGAGATCGGGCAAAGTTTATCTGGCGCCCGGTCAGGCCTGCGGCCAACATAGCACGAAGGACCGTGAGGAGCTGCTCGTTCTTTTATCAGGCGCCGGCGAAGTGACAATCGGCGAAAACGAAAAATTTCACGTCGGCAGGGGCAAAGTCTGCTATATCCCCCCGCAAACGCCCCACGACGTCAAGAACACGGGTGATGAGCCGCTCATTTATGTATATTGTGTTGCACCTGTGGCCGAGGTGAAAGAGCAATAGAAACTTCGTTTCAGCCCAAAAAACACGCGTTTACCCCAATCCTGTTCGGCACGAGAATTGCGATGTGGTCCGGAAGGAATAATTGTCGG
>CAZRBG010000023.1:0-75482 GCA_964598225.1 uncultured Pirellulales bacterium | reverse complement strand
TTAACCGGATTGAGAGAGCTTACACAAAAATGTGCGAAAGATTCTTGACACTACCACCTGCCATTTCCGAGTATACTCTGTCATTCTCGCGTATACTCTGTCATTCCCGCGAAGGCGGGAATCCAGAGACGATGACGTATTAGGTCTTACGTGCCTGACTTTCTTTCATGGCGAGGACATCCTGCCGGATTAGCCGAAAAACAGGGCGGGGCTGACGGAAAAGTAGTCCGCCAGCTTTTTGATGTGCGTTTTGCTCAGAGATCGACTACCGCGAAGAATGGCCGGGCCTATAGTTCTGCTGCCCAGGATGCGTCCCAGGTCGGAACCGCTCATGCCGTTTTCTTCCGCCAGGAATTTCAATATCTCGCGAGGGCTGTGCTTGGACATCTCCAATTGCTTATCCTCGTAATCGGCAATGAGCTTTGTCAGGACTTCCAGATAATCCGTCTGTCCGGCGGTCAAATCATTCCGCGAGGACAATTCCGTTGCGACTGCCAGTGCATCTTGATACTCAGCCTTGTTATGAATGGGACGAAGCACAAAAAACCTCTTCTGTAGACCGAGAAGAGTCGTCGGAATACGATCCCTATGGTTAACGACTTTTTGACCTGCAAAGCTCATCTCTATCCTTTCCACTTACCCTTGTTATATTCGGGGTGAGTCAAGACTACGTCTACGATGACGATCTGTCCTTTGAAATTTACTGTAGTTATTAATCTATGTTTGTTGCCGCCGACGTTGAATACCACAAAGTTGCCGGTTTCCATTTTTACCAAATCGGCTGACCTGAAGGTCGATTTCACATTCGACCCGTTGTCCCACTTTGCCTGCTCGACAACCTGAATCCATTTTTCCAGAGGCTTCCTTGCCTGTCGATGTTTTCGCCAAAATACGTGTAATTTCAATTTTCCTATTATCCTCACGTATACATTATGTATACATTTCGAGTAAACATCAAGAGAAAAGAGGATTTTTTAGCAAAATATTTTGTAGAGTTCACGGTTTGTACGCCTTTCTTGGTCTACCACTATAACGAGACAGGTACGGCCTCACGAAATAAAAGCGAGACGCCCTCGCCACGAGCACACCAGAAGCGTTGGGTGGCAGCCTCATCCCGATTGTCTTTTATCTGCCTAAAACACGCCCAAGGCGGGGATGGGGCTGGTTCTTTTCATCGGTTTGTAGTGACGCCGTGAGGCGTTTTTTTGAAAATGCCCCTTCGGCAAGCTCAGAGCCTGCCCTGAGCGAAGTCGAATGGGGCAGGCTCTTACGGTCACACTACGAACGGTTTTTCAATATTTGACCATTCTCAATAAACTGGTTAGAATAAGCGCCGATGAAAATAGGTACGACCGCTTGCGCAAGGAGAATGGTATGTACACCACCCAAACAAGACGCAACTTTCTCAAGACCATCGGACTGGGCGCAGCCTCGCTTGCCCTACCCGGATATCTTAGAGCCGCCGCCCCAAAAAGCTCCCGCCCCAACATAATCCTCATCATGGCCGATGACCTGGGCTACTCCGACATCGGCTGCTACGGGGGCGAAATCAATACGCCCAACCTCGACAAGCTGGCCGAAGGCGGCATGCGCTTCACCCAGTTCTATAACTGTGCCAAATGTGCTCCCACCCGCGCAACCCTCCTGACCGGCCAGTACAACCAGGCCGTCGGCACGCAGAACATGGAGCACGGCGCCACATTCGGCGAAGTCCTGCGCGCCGCCGGTTATCGTACGCTGATCTCGGGCAAGTGGCATCAAAGACCGTTGCCGACGTCTCGCGGCTTCGACCGCTACTATGGCTTGGCCGACGGTTGCTGCAACTTCTGGAATCCCGGCATCAAGGCGCGGCCCGGCGAGGGCAAGCCCGGCAGAAAACGCAAATCCCCCCGCCGCTGGGCCATTGAAGACAAGGTTATCATGGGCTACACCCCCGAGGATAAGGATTTCTACACGACCGACGCCTTCGCCGGCTACGCCATCGACCGGCTCGAAGAGTATAAGAACGAGAGCAAGCCGTTCCTGCTCTATCTGCCGCAGACCGCACCGCATTACCCGCTGCACGCCTGGCCCGAGGACATCGCAAAGTATCGCGGCAAGTACCGGATCGGCTGGGATAAGCTCCGCCGCAGGCGCTACGAGCGGCAGATCGAGATCGGCATGTTCGATCCCAAATACGCTATGTCGCCGCGAGACGAGGGCGTGCCGCCCTGGGACTCGCTCAGCGAAAAGCAGAAAGACGATGCCGACCTGCGAATGGCGGTTTACGCCGCGATGGTCGACCGCATGGACCAGGCTATAGGCAGAGTGTTTGAGAAGGTCAGGCAGATCGGCAAATGGGAAAATACGCTCGTATTGTTCCTCGCCGACAACGGCGGCTGTCCCGAAACGCCCGACAGAACGCCGAACATCCCGCCCGGCCCCGTCGAGGGCTACCGCTGCCTCGGCCCGGCATGGGCCAATGCCAGCAATTCACCATATCGCAAGTACAAATCCACCGATTACCACGGCGGCAACTGCACCCCCTTCATAGCCTACTGGCCCGGCGTCATCGAACCGGGCACAAAAACCGACCAGGTCGGCCACATAATAGACATCATGCCGACTTTCATGGAAATCGCCGGCGCGAGCTACCCGGAACGTATCAACGGCCGAAAGACCAAACCAATCGCCGGAAAATCCCTGCTCCCGATCTTCCGGGGCAAGCAACGAAAACCCCACGACGTCCTCTACTGGCAATTCGGCAGAGCAAAAGCCATCCGAACCGGCAAATGGAAGCTCGTAAGCCTGGGCAACTCCGGCTGGGAACTATACGACTTAGAGAACGACCGAACCGAACTCCACAACCTTGCGTCCCAACATCCCGCGAGAGCCAAACAAATGGCCGCAATGTGGGAAGCTTGGTGGAAAGCTTGTCGTGGCTAAAAACAATATTCGAGCATAAATCTTTACGAACTCCAGATGCATTCAAGGTATTACCAATAGTTGGAATTCTCAGTGGATGAATGAACAAATACTGGGGATTAGTTATCGGTTAGTTGTCTTCCATGGATTAACACTGCCAATTCGGGCTGAAGAAGATTTTCTTTGTGTTTTGGTTGGAAGTGGTTCTACCGGAACTGACAACTCCAAGACAGGTTTCTTGCGTCGCCGCCAGCTTGGATTCTCACGTCTTGGCTTTTTCGGATTGTTTGTGACCAAGCTGTCCGAGGTTTTTAATAAAATATTTGGCTTGGCCAGAGGCTGTTCATTGTCTGTGCTGCGAATTGACAAAGCGAAAAATACCCCGGCTTCTGTGATATCGTTAAAGCAAATCTCTCGCTCAGCGTCTTCATAGAGAATTATATCTATCCATGCAGAATTCGCATCGCGGCCAATTTCGGTTTTGATCGGCAGGTCGTCAAATTTCGCCCAACTTATATGGAATATTCCATGGATCGGGCCTGAGGAGAAATTGACGGGCATGATCTTGGCCGGATTCGTTATGGTAGGAAGTCTCAGCTTATCTATCGCGCCTTCGAATTCTAATCGCAGGCGGAGGTCTTTGGCTTTTATTGTTGCGTTTTTGATTCGGTCTAAGGAGATGTGGGTGTCGCCGCGGTCGGTGGCGAAGACTACGGCGCCTAAGATGTCGCCCTTGTCCTGGACGGTGAAGATGCTCGCGCTGGAGTAATCGTAACCGTCGTGCAGGCAGCGCAGGCGCATCGCGACTGTGCCGTCATCGGTCTTCCAGTAGGCCAGCAGCGGGCGGCGCTGGTTCCATAAATCGCCGATGTTGACCGAGCCGAGCGTGTAGTCGGGATGAAGGTAGGTCGTTCCGATGATGTCGTGCCGGTCGGGGGCGTTTTTCGCGAAGGTTTCTGTCTCAACTCGCGGCTCGGGAAGCTCGGTGAAGTAGCTGAGCAAATCCGGCGGACACTTGGCGCCGATTCGGTGGGCGTTGAGGCTTTCGAGCGCTTCGCTCTGCGGCATGTAGCTAACCCTGCCGTCCGTGGCGCGCTGGATGTATGCGCGGGTGCTGTCGCGAAGCAGGGTCGAGTAGCACCGGCTGTGCGGTCCCGCCCATTGATTTGTCGGGGCGTGGAAGTGGCGTGCAACATGGCTCCAGGCTAAGCGGTTGAGTTCATCGAGCAGCTTTCGCGAATCGGCGTCTTTGGCGTGCCGGAGCATACGTGACAGCTCGGTGATCGCGACGATGCTGTAGGTCGGGCTGTTGTACTCGCTGAACGAGCCCTGCGAGAACGTGTGGTCGTAGAATCTCTTGAGCCGGGCCTTGCCGTAGTCGGCAAACTCTTTGTTGTCGAATTGTTCGCCGGCGACGAGAGTCACGTATGCGCCCGTGATCGCGATGTTCGTGTAGCCGGGGCCGACGTTTCGCTTCTTGATGGCGCCGCATGCGTGGAGGATGGACTCTCTGACCTGGCGCTGCAAGTCGGCGTCGAGGCGATCTTTATGGTCGATGGCAACCTGGAGCAGTTGCGTGCCGCAGAAATCGGCCCAGTTCCAGTCCGGCGGCGACATTTTCTCCAGCGGCTCTTCCATGAACCACGACCAGATGCCGTACGTTCGGCTTTCGGGATCCTGGTCCTGAAGCGCGATGACGCGGCGGAGGATCTTCCGGGCACGTTCGAGGCGACCCGGTTCGCCCGAATCGAGCAGCGCCACGGCGTATCTGAGCGAATCCCGCGTTGGGTGGACGTGGCCGCCCTTGAGGGTGGTATGATAGCCCGGAGAGGAAAACGGCCGGCGGATCATCTGTTCGGCCGGGTCGTGTCTCTTGTCCTGCTTTTCAAGCACTCTGAGGAAAGCGTCCTTCTGCTGCTGCGATGAGAACAAGTCGGCGGCCGAGCAGAGAGCCGGCAGGCACAACGCCAGAAACCATACGATCAAGGCTCGCACACAGAGATAATTCATAGACATCCTCGTAACGCCCCACGGCGTAACTGGAAACGACAGGTTACCGGATAACCGCGTGTAGGGTGGGGCTTCCACCATCTCTGCCACCCGGCGGTGGGGCAAGCCCCACCCTACGGCCACCCGACCTGCTAATCCAATTCTATTTCGGGTTTATGTACTTGAACTCGAAGAAGAAGCCGTCCTGCCTGGAGATGCCGTAAGAGGCGGACAGGCCGAAATACTTTCGCACGGCGTCGAAATTCGGCAGCAGGCTGAAATCGACCAGATCGCCGGCCATCTGCGAGAGCATCATCTCCGGCGAAGCCGCCCCGGCCAGACCGAGATTAGCCGTGGCCCTGCCTCCGCCTTTGTTGGGCATCTTCATATTCCGAAGTGCCGACCAGACGGCCTCCATTGAAGCTTCGGTGTTTTGCAGGCCGGCAAGACCAACGCTTGAAGGGATGGTCGCTTTCGCCTGCGAGAACCATTCGGTCGAGGCGACTGATTGATTGCCGCTGCTGCTCAAGGTGCGGATAGCTCTTTCGACGGCGTCCTCGCTGGCGAAAATCAGATGCGTATCGGTAACTGTGAACGCCAGTTTTGGCATCCCCGGCATCCCGGCTCCGCCCGGTCCCTGCATCATCGGCGACCTCGATCCACGCCCGCCCATGCCGCCCATCATACCGGCGAGATCAACGGAATATATCGTGTGGCCGAGCAGCTCCCGCCGGGCGTCGGGCTTGCCGGGAGCTATCATGCCGCTGTGAATGAACAGCAGAGTCTTTTCGAGCGAAGCGCGATTGGTTACCGCCAGCGCGACGAGTGACTCGGGCTTCGGCCCCCCCTGGGCGGATTTGTCTATGTTCTGGGCGACGACAATCTGCGAGCCGAGGTGGTCGATGATGCCGGTCTTTAACTGCAACGGGGGCTCACCCTGCTGTCCCGGCGGCGAGAGCGGCATGTTCAGCATCATCGCCATCTGCGGCGAGAAGGCGGTTAGGATTTTAACCATCTCATCGAACGCCTTCTTCATGTCCAGATTCACAACCGAAACCGAGTTGACCGATTCCGAGACGAAACGAGGAACTCGAATCGGGCCTGACTCGACTTCGAGCAGCTTGCTGATGCCCTTCTTGGCGCCGTCGATTTTCAGCAGTGCTTTGCCCGAGGAAGTTCCGCCCGGGCCGGAGCCGACGTCGATCGAAAGCCCGAAAGATGTTACATTGTCGAGGCCGAGGTTGGTCAAAATCGGCTTGACTTTGCCGGCCTCGTCCTTGGCTGTAACGGTCTGCATGATATGCTTTATGTTTACGTAAACGTCTATCTCGCCGGCGCCGGACGACTTTACCGCTCTGAGCGTGGAGTTGTAATTGTCGCTGTCGGCGAGCGTCTGGCTGCCGGCGCCCTTGGCCTGGGCGATGACGAATTTCATGGTTTCGGGATTGCCCGACAAGATCATGGCGTCGTCGATAAAGCAATAGCTGACTGCATCGGATGACTTTCCCGTTATCGAAGTAATGCCGACGCCGCGGTAATCCTCAGTCTCTTTGCGGGCGCCCTTTTCCTCGACGGCTTTGGCGACGACCTCATTGACCATGTCCCTGACCTGCCCGGCATTACCGCCCCATTCGGCTATAAACATAATGGGGGGCTGCTTGGTATCGAGAGTCTCGGCGTTGAGCGCGAGGGCGACGGCCACTTTGCCTTCCGGAAATGTTGCGGCATCGGTGACTATTTTGGCCAATTCACTATCTTCTTTCTCGATTTTCTCTTTCAATTTCTTCTTGAAATCGTTTACGAAGGGCGCCATCGAAGGGTCTTTATAAAGGTTGAAAAGATCGGTTTTCTCGAACTGCTCCCTGAGCTGGCTGAAGTTCCGGATCTTCACCACGAAAGCCGTATCGGGCGGCAGGAGTTTGGCGGTCTCAGGCAGTGCCGCACGAACGCCGGCCGGCAACAGCAACGGCCCAAGAAGACAAGAAGATAAGAAGATAAGAGCGTAAGATGATTGTTGGGGTGTTCGTGCGGCTTGTTTCATTTTTCGGTCCTCTCAATAAAAGGCTGCAACTTTTGTTTCTCTTCCAGGTTCTCCGGTGAATCCGGAGATTAACAATTGACGTGATAATACCAGAAAGCCCGCTGGCATGCAATCGTTGTTCTTGTAGATCGGAGGGTACAAATTCTTGCAGTTTGTTGCGAAAGTTGGCATCATTGTACAAGATGCAATAACCTGCTCTTACAGGCTGTGACTATCACGAAATGGAGTTATTTATATGAACCGCAGAAGATTTTTGGAAAAGGCGGGTCTGTTTTCGCTTTCGTTTTCTTTGGCCGGATGTGCCAATGTCCGGGCGAGGAATACAAGAAGCCGGCCAAATATTGTCCTGATACTGGCCGATGATATGGGCTATTCGGACATCGGCTGTTACGGAGGAGAGATCGAGACGCCGAATCTGGATCGTCTGGCTGCTAACGGCCTTCGCTTCACCCAGTTTTACAACGCCGCTCGCTGCTGTCCGACTCGCGCCTCTCTGCTGACGGGCCTGTATCCGCACCAGGCGGACGTCGGGCACATGGTGTACAGAGACGAGGGACCGGGGTATCATGGCCGTCTTAGCCGGAACTGTGTTACCCTGGCGGAAGTGCTCAAGACGGCCGGCTACCACACGATGATGTCCGGCAAATGGCATGTAGGGCACGACGATGGCGTTTATCCGTCACAACGGGGATTTGATCGATTCTACGGAATCCATAAGCACGTTGACAGTTACTGGAAGGTCCTGCCCGGCTGTCCGGTCTTCATGGACGGCAAACAGGTTATCGCTCCGACGGCCGATCCGCCCAACCGGCTACACCCGGACCAGGAATGGTACACGACGAACGTCTTCACCGACCACGCCCTGGAGTTCCTGGATGAGGCCGCCGGCAAGGATGCTCCGTTCTTCCTATACCTCGCCTACAACAGCCCGCACTGGCCTTTGGAAGCGCCGGATGCGGATATTGAGAAGTATCGCGGCAGATACAAGGACGGCTGGCGGCCCGTTCGCGAGAAGCGGCTACAGCGCATGAGGAAAATGGGGATCCTGAAGAATAGCTGGGCGCTCTCGCCGAGCGACGCGCCGCAATGGGAATCGCTCTCGGAGGATGATCGGGACAATCTGGATTTTCGACGGGCGATATACGCAGCGCAGATCGACAATATGGACCAAAACATCGGTCGATTGATCGAACGGCTCAAGAAAATGGGCACGTATGACAACACGCTCATATTATTCCTTTCGGATAACGGCTGCAGCGCCGAGCCGGAGCGGCAGATGTTCGGCTATAAATTCAAGGAGAATCGCATCGAAAACTTCCAACAGTGGCGAAAGCAATCCGGCCGCTCCAGCAGTCAGGGATTGGCATGGGCGAACGCATCCAACACGCCGTTTAGAAAGTACAAGAAATGGACTCATGAAGGCGGGATCGCAACGCCACTAATTGCACACTGGCCCAACGGCATCAATGGAAAACCACGGCTCGTACACGATCCCGGGCACATCATTGACGTAATGGCTACTTGTGTCGAGGTAAGCGGAGCTTCATACCCGGAGCAATTCAACGGCAGAAAAATTCAGCCTATGGAGGGCCAAAGCCTGGTCCCGGCTTTCAAGGGAAAAGAAATTCAGCGCAAAGAGCCGATTTTCTGGGAGCACGAAGGCAACTGGGCGATCCGCGAAGGCAACTGGAAACTCGTCTGCGACGGTCCCGGCGGGCCATGGGAACTCTATGACCTTCAGGCCGACAGAACCGAACTGAATAATCTTGCAGAAGAGAATCCGGAAAAAGTCGCCGAGCTGGCCGACAAATGGCACACGTGGGCAGAACGCGCCAGCGTACTCCCCTGGCCATACAAGCCACAATGGAACTCCGAGAACAGGGAACTTTGAGAACGCAAGTCCCGTTCTTGACCTGCAAATAGTGTCACACGCAAATATGATCCGTAAAGAGACATCAGGGACTAAAAGAGCTGGTTCCGGTCAGTTCACATTTCAAGACATGATGCCGTTAATCCATACAGATCGATCACCTTATCCGCTCGGCTCGTCCGAAAGCAGGAAGGTCGGTCCGGTTCACGGTCCACGGATGCTCAAGGCACTGCTGAGCGTTCCGTTGGAACTGCAAACCGTAATACTGGTGCCAGATCAGAAATGAGGTGCAAAGGGGCATGTGCTCGGTCATTTCCCGGATGAACTTGCCGTAGTCGTAGTCCCTGCGAGGATCTTCCGCCCAGTTCAACTGTCTGTACGGACCAAACTCGGTAAGCCCGAATGGCTTGCCGAGAGCGATAAGCTGCTCATAGCAATTCTTGCATATCTGCTCTATGGTCCTGCCATAGCTATCGACACCGATCATATCCACGTATTCGTTGCCCGGATAGAAATCCAGGCAGCCGTCGCGTGCGCTCGCCGAGTATACCCACAGCAGGTTGTCGAGTTTCTTCGTGTACGTGAGGTAGTCGAATGTGTGTCGCCAGAGCTTAACGAATTCGCTCGGAGTGTTCATGCTGCCCCACCAGAACCAAAATCCGTTCATCTCGTGGAACGGGCGAAAAAGCACAACCACGCCCTCATCTTCAAGTTCTTGCAAGCCCCGCGCGACACAGTCGAGTTGGTGGAGCCATGCCTTATATGCGGACTCGCCCGGAGTGACCACCTCAGTCAGATCTATTTTATCATCGTGTTTCCTGATCCAGGAACTGTTGCCGGTCTGAGGATTGGGAGCATGCAGACACAACGTCACCAGGCCGCCCCGCTTCCAGTAATCGATGAAGAGGGGATTCGTGTCAGACCAGTTTGCGTCCGCAGTCCACTGAGGATCTTTGTAGAAGCTGTTGGGTCCGCGGCTGGGCCCGCCGCCATAATAATCGCCTCCAACCATTCCAACCCAAAGTCCTGTTTTCTCATGCACTTCGGCTATTTCATCGAGACCGGCATTGGCTCCATGGTCAAGAAACTGGCCGGAGACTATGCGCTTGTTGGTGCTTTTTGGCAGAGAGTGAAAATATTTAAGAACGGCCCATGTCGCGGGTGAAGCGTTCGGATTTGCCGGCGTGGCTACGTGCTCTGCTTTCTTAATCACCGCGGCCCATTGTCCGGGTCCCGGAGTCGCGAGAGTACGAATACCTGGAACAATCGTCGTCGGCGTTTCCCATTGACTGTTCTCGATGTCGAGCCATCGCATGGTAAGCGGCGCGTCGGCTTCACGCAGATCGATGTCTATTGAACCGTCCGCCTCGCCGGTGAAATAAACGGCGAATTGCCTGCCGGCTTGGACCATGGCATAGGCTTCATTCTTAGCACGCCCCGAAAAAATACTATTATCGGGCGCCATCGTGAAAACGTTCATGGCATCGGTGAGCATACGCATGCTTTTGATGTCTGCCCGGGCGCGAGGAGTCAGGCCCAATCCGAAACCACATTTGTCGCGATGATGGCGGGCGCTCGCTGCGCCGCCGAAAACCGTTCGCCAGAAGCGCCGTGTAGCGACGGTAGTCCCTCCCTCCCGGCGGTCATGATACCTGGTGCCTGTGGGCCAAACGAATTTGTATATCTTTACGTGGTTAATGGGGCGGGGCTTGTGTTCCTGCAACCGGGATCGATACCAGATGAGATTGTCGTAGTGTACCTGCCCTTTATTGCCCCCGTTTTGGGCGATATCGCAATAGTTATACAGGTCCGGATGAAGTATCGGATGGTGAATGTCGGGGTTTTTCCAGTCGCGAAAATTCGTGGTTACGTAAGTGCTCGGCCAATGGTACCGCCGGCTGTCGCAAACATATATCCTCCTGCCGCGTCGAGCGGCGTGCGAATGCAGAAATCGAGCCCAGTAATCGCTTATTTCATAGTCGATGGAGCTTTCATTGTCAATTTGATACAGAATGTGGTCGCAGTCCAGCGTCGCTTTACAAATCCTGCGGACGTAACGATCCTGATAGTGTTTGACCATGGGGTCGATTTTATCGCCTGCAACTGCTTTGAAGAACGGCTGTCTGTGGCCGATCGAGTTGCGCTTAAGCATGGTATTGTCGTAGGTGTAATTGACATTATTGTCCGGATTCCAGGGCTGCTTCGACCAAGCCTGCTTGCCGATAGTGGCCCAAAGATCCCAGAGTTCAAGCTGAACGTAGATTTTGCGTTTGTATGTTTGCTCAAGAAAAATATCCAAACGACCCCAGTAATCATCGTTCCATTGGTCCAAGTCGTACTTGCCTGAGGCGAGTCTCCTGAAAGGGTACGCCATGTGGTCGTCGTTGTAGCCGTCGCATGCGTTATTCCGGGAATTCATCGAATTGCGCACGTAATTGCCCCCAACCGAAATCAGCAGATCGAGGTGTTCGGAGAGTTTATCACCAAACTCGGCGCCGGCCCATTGGAACAAATTGTCATCACCCGAACCACCCAGGAGCAATATGGGCTTTCCATCGCGAGACCAGTAGAATGGATTCTCCAAGTACACCTCAATCCCCACGCAGGGAACAGCGAGTAAGATTAAAATTGCCGGCGATAGCATATACTTCATGGAATTATTCCTATTCAAATTAGTTAATGTCATGTGGCCGGTATTTAGTTCTCACTTGCATCCAGATCATGTTTACTAACCGCAATTGTGACCATTTTATCACCACGTTTGAAATTAAAGGTGAGTTCTCCGCCTTTTGGCACGGATAGTTGTGACAGGAATTTTACCCATCCCACAACACTGAGAGATGAGACGTTCCGGTCATTTATCCTCACGAGAATATCTTTTTCTCGGATCCTTCCATATGCTGGGCCGTCGGGATCAACCTCCAGGACAGTGAAGTCCTCAGCGCTTAGCTTAAACAGTCCCTTAATATGGTAAATAAGCGATTGTTTATGGAAGTCTTTGCCTCTTTTTAGATACATCACGTTGTTGGGAAAATCAAAGGTCACTGAGTGACGGGACAAGAATGGCAAACCCAGTATGGACTGATTCTTCTTCTGAAACAACTGATCTTTGTATTCAAACGAACCGACAGAAAACCTCTCTATCAGTTTTGCATTGAGGTTAGAAAACAGAGTAATATTTGGCGATGTATTCTCACTTTTTGGCCCGATTGTCACATCAGGATGAATTTTCTCGAACAAACTGCTGCTCAACGCACTCTGAGCAGCCCAACCGCTATCAACCAGGAAATCGGCAGAAATATTGTCCGAGAGCTGTGCGTTGATATACCTAAGGTTAGAGAAGAGTTTTGTTTTTAGTTGTATCGGCTCTCCCCATTCGGGATGGCGGTTTTCTTTGGGCCTAAGGAAAAAGAACATATCCACATCCTTCTCAGCCTTGAAGAAAGTCACTTTCTTGTTGTCGAAATCTATCCGGACGACGTATTTGTCCAGGAAGTCCATGCCGATAATGCCTTGGTACGTTCTCTTCTCATCGGGAATCAGCCTATCAAGATCTGTAACTGTTATAAGAGGTCCGGTGTGATGTTTCAGATTGAAGGGGCCGAGATAAGCATCCGGAACATGAAAATACTCGACCTTGATTTTTTTGCCGCCAGCCCCTGTCCCTTTCTTGGGCCATAGAAACCGTTTTCCGAGTTTATCCTTGAATGAGTCGTCGAACACTGTGTCCGTTGAACCGGTATCTATAACGAATTGATATTCTTCGCCCTTGAACTTGACGGGCAAAGAAATATCCTTCATATCGCTGAGAACCTCATATTCAAATTCGGCCAGAATCTCCGGGGTTTCACCAGCTCTTCGTGGGCTTGATTGACAGCCGGAGAAAAGAAAACTTGCTGTCAGGAATATCAGAGCGACGCCGAAATGTGTCTTTCTCATATTTGCTTCATAAGAATAGAGAAACTGCAAGGGAAGCAAGCCTTTCCACCTTACAAAGTGGTCTCTCGTTATGAACTCCCGCATCCGTATCATCCTTCACCGTTTCGTACCAAAAGAGCTTCCAGCAATTATCGACTACGAATGAACCTATATTATTCACTAAAACTTGTCTTTTTCAAAACGATTTCTGGGACGGCCTTTATATAATTAACAGCCTTTACCGGTGAGTTAATCCGAACCACCGTAAGACCTGGCGACTATTTTGCGCAAAGACTCAAGCTCCGCTTCTGCTTTAGCGAGGGGATGATTGAGGGCTTCGGCCCACAGCTTTTGCATGTTGGGCTTGTCGTCTTTTTGTTCTTTGGCCCATTTCTGATGGAACTTGCCCGAGCAGATTTCATCCATCACCCCATCGATCTGCTCCAGAAGCTGCGGCGGGGCCATTCGTTCTGCGGATGAGAGCTGGCCGAACTGACTGGTTTGGGAGTGGAGCTTTAATTGGCCGAAGAAGCCGTGAGTGATCATCGCCTTGGCAATCTCGACAAACTCACCGGACAGATAGAGCTCGGTCGTCACGATTTTAGGATCGCAGCCGTTTTCGATCAACTTCTCGAAATACAGCAGGCAAAGCTTGATTATGCCCGGCCAGAGCATCTGTTCGGCGAAAAGGTCGATAACGGCTTCTTCCCTGAACGAAGACTCGAACGCTCCGAGCCGCGTTGCCCCGATGGCCTTGGCAAGCGCCAGTGCGATCGACATGAATCGGCCGTCACTATCATTCTCGCCGGCGACCAGACACGGAAAGCCGAAACCTTCCTCGTACAGACTGCGGACGGCCTCGCCGATCATGCGAGGCGCCACCATGACAACGCCTGCGCCGGAGGGCGGTTGAATCATTTTGTAGTAGACGTTATAGCCGCTTGCAAAGCACAGAATATCGCCGGCATTCAGATGAGGTTCTATTTCCTGCTCGTAAACCTGGGGCTGGACCTCGTCCGGTATCAGAAACAGAATGACATCCGAATCGGCGGCGACGCGGCTTATCGGATGCACTTCGAATCCGTCCTTAACAGCCAGGTCCTTATAGTCGTCGTCTCTGTTGCCGATCACTATTTCAAAACCGCTGTCTCTGAGGTTCAAGGCTTGGGCGCGTCCCTGATTGCCGTAACCGATAATACCGATGTTTCGGCTCTCAAGAACTCGCATATCCACATCTTCGTCGCGATAGATTTTAGCCATGATAATACTCCTGTTCGTAGTACGTTTAATCGGGAAAGGACCAGCCCCATGTGGCGAGGGCATCTTGCCCTTGTGCTCTGACGCGGGCAAGATGCCCGCGGGACTCAAGGCCGGGACGGCCTCGCCACGAAAGGCAATCACCGATGAAGCTGCCACCCGACGTTTGTAGTGTGCTCGTAATGGCTTGGCCATCCTGCGGAGAGCATTAAAGAAAAACGCCCTTCGGCTCCGCTCAGGGCAGGCTCTGACGGCGCCACTACGAACGGGGGCCGACTGCAATTCGCCCCTATTAGAACAGAGGGCATTTTAACGGAAGATCGATGGTTCTTCAAATGGACTGATAGGATGGTTCTCGAACCTGAACGAACATCAGGTATCGATATATGGACTCAACTCCAGCCGCGGGGAAATCCGATGGATTTGGGACGAATCGAGAATCGCTTACAGAGAGTCTCGACCAATATCTGCAGTCTCTTGGCCTGATTGTCAGTTATTCTGGCGGTTTTGCCGTCTGCGACGATGCAGATTCGGATGGTCTGGCCGTTGCCGTACCAGCCGCGGCCCGGAATAGCAGACCACTGTTTTCGCCATTTCACGGTGGGAAGAATCTGGCCGTCGGGGCCGCCTAAGCCGTTGCAAAGGCAGAAGTGGAAGTTGGCGTCTTGGGGATTTGACATGCCGTTGCGAGAGACTAATCGCCGTATATTGCCGGCTCTGGTGCCGCTGTAATAAATCTCGATTCGGTTCCATCTTCCGGCCGGTGGAGTAACATCAGTAGAAATAGCCGTCTTTATCGGGTCCAGGGAATAGTAGGTCCAAAGAGAGAACGGGCCCGCCGCCGGGGGATTGTTGCCCAGCACCATCAGGACAATGGCCCCGATGGTCATTGAGGCCAGCAGCGCTGCCAGTACTTTTGCTACTCTTACTTGATTCGGCATTGTTAATGTTAAATAGTCAATAAGCTTGGATTCATAGTATGTTATTCATCGGCACTTTCCAACCTATTCATCCAAATTTTGTGGATAATTAATAGTCTATTTTAACAAAATCTTGTCGCAGGCAGATTCGGACGCTCTGTAACCTACTCTGCGAATTTAGATATGCATTTTTATGCATATTGTTCATTTCGCCGATAACTTAACAGTGGCTCTGTTACAAACTATTGTTTAGTGCTTTGAGGCATACGATACTAACCTGTATGAGGACAAGAGAATGACATTAGAACTCACCTGTTGTCAAAAGGCTTATCAGCCTATTTCGGAAGATCAAATTGCACAGTTGACAAATGAGGGATGCAGTTGCGACGACTGGTCGAAGGTCTCAGCGGCCCCGGGTTTTCGAGCCGAGACCGTCAAGACGACGCACTTTTCCGGACACGTGAAACTCGGCAGATTCGAAAAGCACGTTTCGTTTTTCGGCGGCATTACCCGGCCGACCGGTATCAGTCATGCAACGATCCACAACTGCACGATCGGCGACAATGTGTACATCAGCGGGGTCAAAAACTGCATCGCCAATTATGTGATAGAAGAAGATGCGGTAATAGAAAACATAGACCTACTTGCCGTCGAGGGTCCGACAAGTTTCGGCAACGGCGTGGAAGTAGCCGTAGTTAACGAGGCTGGCGGCAGAGAAATACCGATTTATGACGGCCTTTCCGCCCAAAAAGCTTATATCATGGTCTTCTACCGACACAAGCCCGGATTGATCGAAAAGCTGCAACAGATGATTGCCGACTATACAGCTTCTGTTACATCATCGACGGGCCTGGTGGGCAAAGGAGCAAGGATCATCAACTGCCGAATGATCAAGAATACCAAGATAGGGCCGGCGGGCGTTCTGGAGGGTGTCAACAAGCTGGAGAACGGCTCGATAAATAGCTGCCCCGAAGATCCCGTTTATGTCGGCCCGGGAGTGTTCGCAGAGCATTTCATCGCCTGCAGCGGATCGAGCATCTCAGACGGAACGATAATATACAAATCCTTCATAGGCCAGGGCACCGTTTTGTCCAGGCAATACTCGGCGGAAAACTCCGTGTTCTTCGCCAACTGCGGCGGCTTTCACGGTGAGGCGTGCTCCGTGTTCGCCGGCCCGTACACAGTCACGCACCACAAATCGACGTTGTTAATCGCCGGCCTGTTTTCATTCCTCAACGCCGGCAGCGGAACCAACCAGAGCAACCACATGTACAAATTCGGGCCGGTGCATCAGGGCATCGTCGAGCGAGGCTCCAAGACGGCCAGCGATTCCTACGTGCTCTGGCCCGCAAAGGTCGGGCCCTTCACCGTAGTGATGGGGCGGCATTACCGCAACTCCGACACTTCCGACCTGCCTTTCTCATACCTGATCGAGCATGAGGACGAGAGCATTCTCGTTCCCGGCGTCAATTTACGCAGCGTAGGTACGATTCGCGACGCGCGGAAGTGGCCCGGGCGCGACAGGAGAAAGGCTCCGAACAAGCTGGACTGCATAAACTTTCAACTTCTCAGTCCGTACACGGTCCAGAAAATGCTCAACGGCTCGGCGCTGCTGGCCAAACTCAAGGACACCTCCGGCGAAACTTCGGAGTACTTTGCATACCACAGTGTCCGGATAAAGGGCACGTCGCTCACCAAGGGACTCAAACTCTACAGGCTGGGTATAGACAAATTCCTGGGCAACTGCCTTATCAAGCGACTTGCAGACAAGCAGCTAAATAATGTGGAGGATCTGCGAGCGGTTCTTGAACCTCAAACCGATATCGGACCCGGCAAGTGGGTTGATCTGGCCGGCATGTTCGCCCCTGAGAAGGCCGTCGAGCAACTGATCGAAAAGACCGAGAGCGGAACGCTTGAAACGATGGATCAGGTTTCTCAGGCATTTCAGTCGATGCACGCAGACTACATAACGTATGAGTGGGCGTGGACGGCAAACGTTTTGCAGCAGCGCCTGGGCAAAACGCTCGATCACCTGACCCCCGACGACGTTGTCTCAATGATAACCGACTGGAAGACGGCGGTCGTGCAGCTTGACGAGATGCTCGATGCCGATGCCAGAAAGGAATTCGCCCCGACAGCTCAAACAGGATACGGGATCGACGGGAACCGGCAAACCAGACAGGCTGATTTCGAGCGGGTCAGAGGCACATTCGAGGAAAACAGCTTCGTCCAAGAGATCGAAAAACATATAGCGACCAAGACGGCACTCGGCGATGAGCTTATCGATCGAATGGAGACCTTGCGCGGGCAGTCCTGACAGGCGGCGAGACCTCGGCGGTTAAAAACTTTTGCTAAATACGCTTCAATCGCTTATGATTCTGTTTCGTCCCATAGCAGGAAAAGTGTTCCTGCAAGAATCCAACAAGAACAGGATTTACGGAGAAACAGATTTATGAGAGTGATAATCGAACCGAACTACGACCTTGCGGCTCAATGGTGCGCAAATTATATCGTCAAGAGCATTAACGATTTCGCGCCGACCAAGGACAAACCTTTCGTTCTCGGCCTTCCCACGGGTTCCTCGCCGCTGGGCGCGTACAAGGAACTGATCGAGCTCAACAAGAAGGGAACTGTCTCATTCGAGAACGTCGTAACTTTCAATATGGATGAATACGTGAAAATTCCGGAGGACCACCCGGAGAGCTACCATTCGTTCATGTGGAACAACCTGTTTAATCACGTTGACATCAGGAAAGAAAACGTCAACATTCTCGACGGAAACGCCTCCGATCTCGAGGCCGAGTGTGCGCGATACGAAAAGAAGATCGAGGACTACGGCGGCGTGAAGCTCTTCGTCGGCGGGATCGGCCCGGACGGCCATATCGCCTTCAACGAACCGGGCTCATCGTTGAAGTCCAGGACACGCGTCAAGACACTGACCTACGACACAATCGTTGCCAATTCGAGGTTTTTCGACAACGACATCAATAAGGTGCCGAAGACCGCTCTGACCGTCGGCGTTGCCACCGTGATGGACGCCGAGGAAGTTCTGATCATAGTCAACGGGCACAGCAAAGCCAACGCGCTGCGTCATGCCATAGAAGGAAGTGTAAATCACATGTGGACGATCAGCGCGCTGCAAATGCACGAGGCGGGAATTATCGTTTGCGATGAAGAGGCCACGATAGAATTAAAGGTCGGCACGGCGAAATACTTCAAGGGTATAGAAGCCGAAAATCTCGATCCCGCCACGCTTCTCAAATAACCGCCGGCGGGAAAGAGTAATTTCGGTTAGTAACCAGCCCCAAGCCTGACCCGCCGCCACGCGGCGGGACAAGCTTGAGGCTGCCACCCGTAGGTTATTGTCATTCCTGCGAAGGCAGGAATCCATTTGTTCGCGAGCATCTGGGTTCCTGCCTTCGCAGGAATGACAGTCCGCACTGGAACCATAACCATGAAGCACACTCGCTACACGGGGCTGGTTCTTTTCTGGTTAATTGCAGACCGTAACAAGGTCGCGTAATATTTGCGCCTTACGATTCTGACGGATAGACAATTTCCGCCTCGGCCTTGAGCTTTTCAAGATAATCATTGGCAAGTTCGAGCTGCTTTTCTTCGGTGAGCTTCTCTATTATCTGCTCTTTGGCCTGCTCGAATGTTATGGTGCTCGGTTCCTTTCGGTCGGTAACTTTAATGATGTGCAATCCGTAATCAGTCTCTACGACGTCGCTGATTTGGCCGACCTTAAGCCCGAAGGCCGCTTTCTCGAAAGGCGGAGTCGTTTTTCCACGGGGAAAGAAACCCAGATCGCCGCCACCCGAGGCCGAAGGGCAGTCCGAATGAGCTTTAGCCAGTTCGGCAAAATCGACTCCTGCTTTGAGTTCGGCCAGTAGTTCCTCGGCTTTTGCTCTGGCCTTTGCCATTGAGTTCGGATCGCCGACGGTCTCGGGCGTTATTAAAATATGACTGGCCCTGACCAACTCGGGCACGTTGAATTCTTCGGTGTTTTCTTCGTAGTACTTCCTCACTTCTTGTTCGCTGACGTCGATCTTGCCCTCCCATATACGTTCCATAAACTGATTGCGGGCAAGCCCGGCGCGTACTTCCCTCTTTATGTCCTCCATAGTACGGCCCTGCCGCTTCATGGCCTCGGCGAAAGCAGCGACCGTCATCCCTTGTGCCGAAGCCATCTCCTGGATATGGCTCCTCACCGTCTGGTCGGGGATTACTATCTTTGCCTCGCGTATCTTTTCGTCGAGCAAAGTTCTTCGTATCAGTTGTTCCAGCGCCAATTGCCTGAACTGCTCGGCATAGCTCTCAGCGGTTCCGGCCGGTGCGTTCTTGGTCTTCTCGGCAAGCTTGTCAAGGTTGGGCCTGATAACCTTCTCGACGTCACTTTCGAGGATTTTTACGCCGTTTACAATAGCGGCGACACCCTGGGTATCAGGCTCGACCTCAGGCTCGGCGACAGCGTTCGGCTCAGATTTGTCGATGCTCGATCTGTTAGGATCCTCGGACCCGCAGCCTGGGCAGAAAAAGACTGTCAAAGCCACAAAACAGACTAACAAACCCACACTAAATATCCAATTTCGCATAATTTATGTCCTTTCGAGGGTTAAATTCTAAAAAGGCCCCTACATCCTGATTTGATCTTAATTATTATCTCAGAAATCGACCATAATGTCAAGCAACTTATTGTCATCGTCCATGTCGCCGGGATACTTGAGAAGGCTCTTGCACAAATTCCGGGTTATTGGCCGCCAATACAACGTTTGTAATGTCGCCTGGTAGGTGGTAGAATGCCGGCCGTCAGGAACGTGGAATGCAGATTTTTGATGGAGATTAGTTATGGGCGACAACCCCGGCAAAAGTTCATCTATAACTTCACGAGAGCGGGTGCGAAAAGCTCTGAATTACGAACAGGTGGACCGGGTTCCGGTCGATCTGGGCGGAACGCTCGGCACTGGGGCGCACGTCAGCGTAATCGCCAATCTGCGCCGGGCTCTCGGCCTTGACAAGCCGGGCGCCCGTGTTACGGTGACCGAGCCGTACCAAATGCTGGGTGAGGTTGCCGCCGACCTGCAACAGGTGCTGGCCATCGACACCGTGAATCTGCCGGGGCCGAAGAACCATTTTGGATTTGCCAATGCCGACTGGAAGCCGTGGAGGACTTTCGACGGCACAGACGTCCTCGTCGCGGGAAAATTCAACACCGAGCCCGAACCCGACGGCGATATTGTTCAGTATCCGCAAGGTGATAAGTCGGTACCGCCGTCGGGGCGTATGCCGAAAGGCGGATTCTACTTCGATGACATTATTCGGCAGGAGCCTGTTGATGATTCCAGATTGAATCCCGAAGATAATCTGGAGGATTTTTCCCTTCTCAGCGAGGAGGATCTGAAACTCTGCGAACAGCGGGCGCGCGACCTTTATGAAAATACGGACCTGGCGATCACGACCGGCCTGCCCGGCACGGCTTTCGGCGACATCGCGCTGGTGCCGGCGGCGTTTCTCAAGCACCCGAAAGGAATTCGCGATATCGAAGAGTGGTATATAAGCACCGTTTCTCGAAGAGAGTATATCAAGGAGGTGTTCGCGGGCCAGGCGGAAATCGCAATTGAGAATCTCAAGATGATTCACCAGGCCGTCGGCAACAGACTGAGTGCGGTATGGCTCGACGGGACGGACCTGGCCGCACAGAATACTCTGTTCTGTAGTCTCGATACCTACCGCGAGCTTTACCAGCCGTACAGCAAGAAGCTGAACGACTGGATTCACGCCAACACGAAATGGAAGACAATGAAGCACTGCTGCGGCGGCTGCGAGCCTTTGATCGAAGGATTCATAGAAGCGGGCTTCGACATTCTAAATCCCATTCAGACCTCAGCGAAAGGTATGGACCCACAGAGGCTCGTTGACAAATATGGCGGACGAATAGTCTTCTGGGGCGGAGGGATCGATACGCAGAAAACGCTGCCGTTCGGCGAGCCCGACCAGGTGCGCGAGCAGGTTGCCGAGCGCGTTCGGATATTCAACAGTAAGAATGGTTTTGTCTTCGCCACCATTCACAACATCCAGTGTAATACGCCGACCGAAAACGTGCTGGCAATGTTCGAGGCGTTGGGCAGAGACGTGAAGGCAAAATCCGGGACGTAAAATTTGCATTTAGTATGTCGATCGACGAGAAAGGAGTTGCGCAAATGCGTAAGCGCTCATTCTTGGTCTGTGTTGTGATTGCATTACTCGTTTGGTCCGGTTGTTCGCCCGAACAGAAAACACCCACAGAAACAACGGCTGAACCAGTCCGTCCAGGCAAAAGGACAGTTGTAAACTTGAACGGCATGTGGGAGATCGCCCAGGGCTCGATGGATTCGGCTCCGGAGAGTTCAGATCGCAAAGTCCCCGTGCCGGGCTTGCTCGATATGGCCGAGCCCGCCTTCGAGGAAGTGGGCAAAAAGAGCGAGAGAAGACAGGCGTTCTGGTATCGCCGGACGTTTGAAGTGGATGTCCCGGTGCCGGATGTTGCGATTCTGAAAATCTATAAGGCCAAATACGGCACGAAAGTCTTTCTCAACGGCTCGGTGGTCGGCGAGCATCTGCCCTGCTTCACTCCGGCCCTGTTGAATGTCAAGGGCCTGCTCAAAGGCTCGGGGCAGCGGAACGAATTGATCGTGCGAGTCGGGGCCGACCGCGAATCACTGCCGGAAGGTATGCCGACCGGCTGGGACTTCGAGAAGTACCTGTATATACCCGGCATATACGACTCTGTGGAGCTGATCCTCACCGGTTCGCCGCACATTGCCAATATCCAGACGGTGCCGGATATAATAAGCGGCAGAGTCAAGGTGGTCGCTGAGATCGAAAACATCGATCCTGACGCTCAGGGGCTGCACATCCACTTCAGTTTGACAGAGGCCGAATCGGGCAATTCAGTTCGCAGCGGCGCTATGGGCCTGGCGGGAGCTGCTATCGGCGGCGCAAGAACCGTTACGTTCGATATTCCGATTGCACGAACTCACCTGTGGACGCCGGAAGATCCGTTCCTGTACGAGCTGATGCTGCGAACAGAAGGCGACGAGGTTCACACCCGCTTCGGTATGCGGTCGTTCCGATTCGACGCCGAATCGGGCCGGGCCTATCTGAACGAACAACCCTACTACATGCGCGGCACAAACGTATGCGCGTATCGTTTCTTCGAGGACGCCGAACGCGGCGACAAACCCTGGCGAGAAGACTGGGTTCGCAGGCTACATCGCAAGTTCAAGAGCATGCACTGGAACTCGATTCGCTACTGTATCGGCTTTCCGCCGGAAATGTGGTACGAAATCGCCGACGAGGAGGGATTTCTGATTCAGGATGAATTCCCCATCTGGCTGCTCAGCAAGGCGCCCGAAGACCCCGTCAGCGAAAAGATCATACCCGAATACAAAGAGTGGATGCGCGAGCGATGGAATCATCCGTGCGTGGTAATCTGGGATGCGCAAAATGAAAGCGTCACAGATGAGACGGGCGAGGCAATCCGGGCGGTGAGAGACCTGGATTTGTCCAAGCGGCCCTGGGATAACGGCTGGGCCGAGCCGCAGAGTAAGTCCGATTGCGTTGAGTCTCATCCATACCTGTTCATTAAGTTCTACAATCCGTCCTGGGGCGGATCGGACTTTAACGGTCTTGAGAGCATGGCAAACATATCCGGCATTCCCCGCCTGCGGGGCGCTCAGCGTAAGTTCGACTTGCCCATCATCAACAACGAGTACGCCTGGCTCTGGCTGAATCGCGACGGCACACCCACCTGCCTGACGGAAAAAGTGTACGAGAAGCTGCTGGGACCGGATTCCACGACGGAGCAGCGACGGACGCTGTATGCGAAGTATCTTGCCGCCCTGACCGAGTTCTGGCGCTGCCATCGCGAGTGCGCCGGGGTGCTGCATTTCTGCGGACTAGGCTACTCCCGCGCCGGAGATAAACCCAGGCCGGAGGGCGGCGCCACGAGCGACCATTTCATCGATCTGGAGAAGTTGACGTTCGAGCCGCACTTCGAGAAGTATGTCCGAGATGCTTTTTCACCCGTGGGTCTGATGATCGACTTCTGGCAGAACGAGGTTGCCGCCGGCACAACGCAGGAAATCAAGATATTCGTCATAAACGACCTGTATCGAACGTGGAAAGGGAATATTCGCATTACCATTCAAAAAGACTCCGAGGTGGTCAGTGAACAGAACAGGAATTGCGAAGTCGCTTCGCTCGAAAGAGAAATACTGACCTTCGACCAGGAGTTTCCGCAGGAAGAAGGACAGTACGAGCTTGTCGCCGAACTGGTCACACGCGAAGGCAACAAAGTCCGAAGCCTGCGGGATTTCAAGATTACGCCGGCCGATTAACCAAAGAACATCGTTTAGAAAAGGTAGCAAGAGTGTGTATGAGAAGTAACACGAATACCGTGGCGAGGGCGTCTCGCCCTTGCGTCCCGAGGCCGTCCCGGCCTCGAACAAGGGCGAGACGCCCCCGCTACGACAAGACGACTTCTCACACACACTCTAATAGACAGAGGATTGTAAATGGTCGATAGACAATCGGAAACGGGTAGCAGGGCCTACGTACTGCTGGTTTGTCTGGTGGCCGCTCTCGGCGGCCTGCTGTTCGGCTACGACACCGGCGTCATCAACGGGGCTATCGGGCCGCTGAAGGAACATTTTGAACTCAGCGCCCGCGCTGAGGGCTGGGCTACCGGCTGCGCGCTTCTCGGCTGCGCGCTCGGTGCCGCTTTTGCCGGCGTGCTCAGCGACCGGCTGGGCCGGAAGAAAGTGCTCATAGTCTCGGCGATCCTTTTCTTTATCTCGGCCATCGGAACGGCGTTGCCCAGACATATCACAACCTTCATCATTTTTCGCATGGTCGGCGGAGTCGGCGTCGGAGCGGCGGCGCTGTCGGCCCCGATGTATATCGCTGAGATAAGTCCGGCCGAAATCAGGGGGCGCATGGTCTCGGTCAATCAATTCGCTATCGTGACCGGATTTCTGGTCGTCTATTTCGCAAATTACTTTATCGCCGGGCAGGGCGATGCGGCGTGGAACGAACAGTTCGGCTGGAGATGGATGTTCGGCTCGGAGTCATTGCCGGCGCTGTTGTTGCTCGTACTGCTTTTCTTCGTGCCGGAAAGCCCCCGCTGGCTGGCCAAGCAAAAACGCAGCGACGAGGCCCGGGAGATTCTGGCTCGCGTCGACGGGCCGGCCTACGCCGATGCCGAGCTGATCGAGATCAAGGACGCCATCGCTCACGAAAGCGGTTCGATCAGGCAGTTATTTCAGCCGGGCATGAAAATCGTACTGGTAATCGGGATCGTGCTTGCGGTCCTGCAGCAGGTTACGGGAATCAACGTCTTTTTGTACTTCGGCACGGAAATTTTCAAAAAAATGGGGTCGGAGACAAACGCCGCACTCCTTCAGACTGTGATAGTAGGGGCGGTGAACCTCAGTTTCACAATACTCGCCATCTGGACGGTGGATCGATGGGGCCGCAAGCCTTTGATGATGGTCGGCTCTGCCGGGATGGGCCTGGCGCTGCTGGCGATGGGGCTGGCGGCGTACTTTGATAGAACGGAACTGTGGCTGCTGCTGTTCATTCTCGGCTACATCGCCTGCTTCGCCCTGTCGGTCGGGCCGGTAACCTGGGTAATTTTGTCGGAGATATTCCCCACACGGATTCGCGGCAGAGCGATGGCGATTGCTACCGTGTGCCTGTGGGTCGCAAATTACATCATCTCTCAGACGTTTCCCATGATGGACGAGAACGCATGGCTCATCGACAAGCTCCGTCACGCCTTCCCATTCTGGCTCTACGGCGGCTTCTGCGTCGTTCTGCTGGCCTTCGTCTGGCGATTCGTTCCCGAAACCAAGGGCAAAACGCTGGAGGAGATAGAAAAGCATTGGATGCAATAATACGTCATCAAAAACTGTTGCCATACTATCTAAGATTTGAGATTTAATAATCGAGATTTCAGATGGATTTTCCGGAAAGAATCAGTATTGACAGTCATACGATAACCGTCGTGCCGCGGTATGCCGAGACCGACAAGGGCGGAGTGGTGCATCACAGCGTTTATCCGGTGTGGTTCGAGATGGGCCGGACCGAGCTTCTGCGGGCCAACGGCCTGGCGTACAAGGACCTCGAAGAGGCCGGCGTGTTTTTCGTCGTAGCCCGTCTGAACATCAAGTATCGCCGGCCCGTATTTTATGATGAGCGTCTTAATCTAAAAACCACGTGCTCCCGGGTAACCGCAAGCAGGGTCGATCATACCTATAAGCTTACTGGCAGCGCCGGGATAGTCGCCGCCGAGGGAGAAACCACCCTGGCGTGCGTGAACTCGGAAGGAAAGATTCGAAGAGTGCCCGAATTTATGTACCCCGAATCGCAGAAAGAAGCTTAATTTTGAAATTTCAAATTTCAAATTCCACGCCGATTTGATATGATTCGCTTCTGGGTCTTTAAATAGGCGATTGTTGGCAGAATTCACTTCGAGTTGTCCGCCCGATTCTCGATGGGCGGAAACTTATGAAAGATTAGTTTTTTCGGATTAATATGGGATCGGACAAGAAAGAATATTGCGGTCTTTTCGGCATTTTCGGCGACGAAGACGCAGTCAAGAAGACTTATTTCGGCCTGCACAGCCTCCAGCACCGAGGGCAGGAGTCGGCGGGAATAGCATCCAGCAACGGCGAGACAATTCAGTGCTATACCGGCATGGGCACGGTCAGCAGGGTCTTTCGTTCCGGCAGGCAGATTTTCGAGAAGCTGGCCAATCCCGTCGCTATCGGGCATGTTCGGTATTCGACGACGGGCGCCAGCCGGGCGGTGAACAGTCAGCCGATGCTGGCGGAGTACTCCCGCGGACAAGTGGCGGTAGCGCATAACGGCAACCTGATAAATGCATCGCTGCTGCACGACGAATACGAGGCATACGGCAGCATTTTCAAATCGACGAGTGATACGGAGGTAATCATTCATCTGCTCGCAAAGCCGACGCACGTCAGCAAGCCGGATCCGCTGGGTCACGTTTTGAACCATCTTCAGGGCGCATTTAGCCTGCTCTTTTTATTTTCCGACCGCATCGAAGCGGCCCGCGATCCGCATGGAGTCCGGCCTCTGTGTATAGGGCAAACCGAAACCGGCGCCTACGTCGTAGCCAGCGAAACATGTGCTTTCGACGCCGTCGGCGCCCGGTTCGTTCGCGAAGTCGAGCCAGGCGAGATCGTCACGTTAGACAAAAACGGCCTTTCGAGCAGATTCTACGTTACACCCGGCACGATTACCCCCGCGCACTGTATCTTCGAGCACGTTTATTTCGCCAAGCAGACCAGCACGATCTTCCACGAGAACGTGCACGAGTTCCGAAAGAAGCTCGGAAGACAACTCGCCCTGGAACACCCCGCAGACGGCGAAGTGGTTATCCCCGTACCTGACTCGGGTACTTCGGCGGCGATAGGCTACGCCGAGCAGAGCCGGGTACCTTTCGACATGGGAATCGTCAGAAGCCACTACGTGGGCCGGACCTTTATCTCGCCGGATCAGAGGTCGCGAGAGCTGGAGGTCAAGCTGAAACTTCAGGTGGTGCGCGAGGTCGTGGAAGGCAAACGGATCGTCGTGGTGGACGATTCTATCGTACGCGGAACGACGACCAGGGGCAAGATCAGGGCGCTGCGCGAGGCTGGCGCCAGGGAAATCCACATGCGGATCAGTTGCCCGCCGATCAGATTCGCCTGTTACTACGGAATCGATTTCCCCACTGTGGAAGAGCTCCTCGCCAACAACCGCGACCTGGATGAGATACGGGAATTTCTCGAGGTCGATAGTGTCGGCTACACCTCGCTGGACGGACTCTTAAAGTGCGCCGCCCTGCCGGAAGATCATTACTGCACGGCCTGCTGGAGCGGCCGGTATAAGATTCCCGTTGACATCGCAGTGACCAAGTACGCTATGGAGCATTATCAATTGAAGATGTTCGACGAAATAGAGTAGATGGCTAAACACATCAGCTACGAACAGTCCGGAGTCAGCATCGACGCCAACGACCAGATGGTCCGGCAAATATACTCGGCGGTTGTAAGTACGTTCGGTCCGCGAGTCATCGAATCGAAAGAAGGCTTTGCCGGGATGTTCCGCCTGGATTACGATGAGAAGCTTTTCAAGAAGAATTATAAGAATCCCGTCCTCATCGCCTGTACGGACGGCGTCGGGAGCAAGGTTCAGCTCGCGGGGCAAATGAAGAAGTTTGACACCGTCGGCATCGATCTGGTGGCGATGAGCGTCAACGACATGCTCGTTCAGGGTGCCGAGCCTTTGTTTTTTCTGGACTATCTGGCCGTCCACAAGCTGGAGCCTCAATTCGTTGCCGAGCTTGTCAAAGGAGTCGCGGCCGGATGCCGCCAGGCCGACTGTGCATTGATTGGAGGAGAAACCGCGGAAATGCCGGATACGTATTCCCCGGGCGATTTCGACATGGCGGGATTTGCGGTCGGGGTCGTCGAGAAACAGAAAATCGTTACAGGCCGGCTGATAAGAAAAGGGGACGTGATTCTCGGCCTTGCCTCGAACGGACTTCACAGCAATGGCTACACGCTTGTACGCAATATCTGCTTCAAGCGCAAGAAGCTCAAAATGACCGATACTCCGGACGCACTCGGCGGCGCTGCGCTGGGCGACGTGCTGCTGGAGCCGACGCGGATATACGTACGTCCGGTGATAAGGCTGCTGTCAAAGTACAGGGTCAAGCGCGTGGTCCACGGCATGGCGCACATTACCGGCGGCGGACTGGCGGGCAACATCCCGCGGGTGCTCCCGAAGGACTGCAACGCTACAATCAAAAAATCAAGCTGGCCCGGGCATGACGTCTTCACATTCCTGCAGAACGCCGGACCTGTTGAAGAAACCGAGATGTTCAGGGTCTTTAACATGGGGATAGGATTTGTGCTCGTTGTAGCCGAGGATTTTGCCGATTCGATAGCGAGAAAGCTGACGAAATTCGGCGAAAAGGTTTACAGAATAGGCAGAATAACCACCGGGACGGGTAAAGTTATACTCAAATGACCAACATCACACAGGAGGCAGCAGCATGAGCGGCATTGTTGGAGTGGCATCCAAGAGAAACTGCGCAGAGACACTGTTTTATGTCACCGACTATCACTCTCATATGGGCACACAGTACGGAGGAATAGCGGTGCTTAACGGTCGTGAATTTTCGCGCCAGATACACAACCTCAGCCAGAGCCAGTTCAAGTCTAAATTCTACGATGATTACGAGAAGATCGAGGGCAATAAGGGCATCGGCGTCATCAGCGACTATGACGAACAGCCGATCTATCTGAACTCGAGATTCGGGCCTTTCTGTATTGTCACCAGCGGATTTGTGGAAAACGCCGAAGAGCTGGCGAAGGAAATGCTGAACAAAGGGGTGTCTTTCAGCGAAGTCAGCGGGCGGGCGGTCAATACGCCGGAGTTGATGGCCAAGCTGATTAACCAGGGCAACAGTCTGATTGACGGCATAGAAAAAGCTTTCGAGGCCATCGAAGGCTCGTGCTCGCTTCTTTTACTGCACGCCGACGGGATTTACGCCGCCAGAGATAAGTGCGGATATACGCCGCTGATTGTCGGTCAAAGTCACGAGGGGTGGGCCGTGACCGCCGAAACAAGCGCTTTTCCCAACAATGGATTCGAAGTGATCAAGCACATTAAACCTGGCGAAATCGTCCTGCTCAACGATGACGGCATGGTCCGGCACAAGCGAGGCACCGACGGCGCAAGCCAGATTTGCGCTTTTCTTTGGATATACACGGGCTTTCCCGCGTCGGACTACGAGGGCGTAAACGTGGAGATCGTGCGCGAGAGGTGCGGACGTTACCTGGCAAAGCGCGACAAGGATATCGAGATCGATCTGGTCTCCGGCGTTCCTGATTCGGGTGCAGCCCACGGCCTGGGATACGCGATGGAATCCGGCAAGCCGTTCAGGCGGCCTCTGGTAAAATATACGCCGGGCTACGGCAGAAGCTACACCCCGCCATCCCAGCGGACGCGGGACCTGATTGCCAAAATGAAGCTTATACCGATCCGCGAAGTGATCGAGGACAACAGCATAGTCGTCTGCGAGGACTCGATCGTCAGAGGGACCCAGCTCAAGAACTTCGCGATCAAGAAACTGTGGGACTGCGGAGCGAGAGAGATTCACGTCAGACCCGCGTGCCCGCCTTTAATGTTTCCGTGCAGATTTAACCTCTCGACGCGTTCGACCGAGGAACTCGCCGCACGCAAGGCGATACGCGGCATAGAGCATCGAGAAGTCGACGATGTTTCGACATACCTGGACCACAGCTCCGAAGAATACGAGAAAATGGTGAAATGGATCGCCAGGGACATAGATGTCACGACACTGAGATACCAGACTGTTGACGATATGGTCGAGGCGATCGGATTGCCGAGGGAGAATCTGTGCCTGTATTGCTGGACCGGTGAATGTCCGAAATCCACGTGTCCGAAGAAGGCAATCGACATAGTCGAGGTGAAGAAGCCCTCCGCGGCAAAGCCGGCGGAGAAAGAAATCGCTCTGTAGATATATGGCCGGGAAAAAATACCGAACGATACGCCGGGGCCGGGCCGCGATCGATGCGAGAATGGCCCGGTTCTTTGCGGCGCTGCTGATATATGCCGCCTTCGCCGCCTATCTGTATCGGCCGCACTTCAAAGGCTTCGACAGATGGCAAAATCTCTTGGTCGTAAATGCAGTTGCAGCTTCGCTGGGCTGCTACCTGCTCAGCCGACGCTGGGTGGCCGGTTTCGTTGAGTCCCTGTTTGCCGGAGCGATTTACGGCTTTGGGCCGTTCGCGCTCGGATTGGTAAAATTTCACCCTACGGCGGGCGTTCTGGTCGCATCTATACCCTGGTTGTTCTGTCCGGCGGCGTTCGGACCGGGCGGCAGGTGGCGTCTACTACGCGTGCCGCTGGCAATTCTGCCCTTGCTTGCAATATGGTTGTTCTTTCGCATTTCCGCTGGCTACGGGCTGTACCCGATGCCGATACGACTCAAACTGCAATCATCGGATTTAATCGGAATCCTGGCGCCTCTGTTCGCCGTCAGACGCCGGACAACTCTGATCGGCTTCTACCATGTGCCGATAGCTCCGCTGATAATGGGTATCGCGGTATTTCTTGCGCCGCTGAGACTCTTGATGACCGGCGGTGTGGGGCTGAGGCTGACATATACCGCCTCTGTTGCGACCCGAAGGCTCGGCATATTGGTGATCTTTCTGGGCTGTACGGCACTGGCCTTTTGCGACTCTTATCTCGAAATAAGCCCGGTAATCTTCTTCGCGATCAGCGCGCTGGTCTGTTCAATATTGGCCGGCGCCGGGATGCAGGGTTTGGCCTCCGCCGGTGCGGCCGACAGGAAGTGGATTCTCTTTGCAGCTATCGTGATGGGCATCCTCGCCATCGTCTCGCTGCTGCTGGCCACGAGATGCTTCCAGACGTTTCTCGGACTGGGAAGCGGCTACGCCGTACTTTTCATTCATGCGGGAAAAATGTACATACTCAGCGCGATAGCGCTCTTTATTCTTTTCTTCATGGCTCGGTCGAACCTGCGAATGGTCGCGATCCGCCTGGCTCTGCTCTGCGTACCGCTTGCTATCGACCTGTTCCTCGGAGCAAGAGATATAGTCGACAAAACCCTCTGAAGAATTTCACATACCAACGGCTTATCGGAACGCTTCATATTTTTCTGGAAATTTCACGCAGATCGAAATATAGTTCCCTGTTGAAATCGTTCGAAGCCGGACAATCCCGCGCTGCAGAACGGCAAGTGAAGGAGTCTTTCATAAGGAACTGTCGGATGTCAGGCAAGACCATGTGGGCTATTACAACAGTAGTGGCGCTCGCGGGAGTCGGGATTTTAGCAGCCCGTAAGGTCGGCGACGAACGCCGACAAGACTCAAAGCTACTGCCTGATGTTGAAGAAGAAAGAATTATGGCCGTGCTCGATCGGATGCTCTCCGGCCCCCACAGCGATATTCTAAGCGTGCCGCCCGATGACGGCAGAGTGTTGAGACTGTTAGCAGAGGCGACCGGCGCCAAAAAAATCGTAGAGATCGGGACTTCCAATGGTTATGCCACTCTGTGGTTCTGCCTGGCCCTGCGAGCGACCGGAGGAAAACTTACCACTTTCGAGATCGATCCCGAACGGATCGCGCTGGCGAGTGAGAACTTTAAACAAGCCGGCGTTGCTAAGCTCGTCACAATCATCGAGGGCGACGCCCATAAGAAGGTGTCGAATCTCACCGGGCCGATTGACATAGTCTATCTCGACGCCGATAAGAGCGGCAATTTCGATTACCTCAAAAAGCTGCTGCCTCTGGTGCGACCGGGCGGACTGATCCTGGCACATGACACGACCGACTCGGCGGAGTATATGCAGGACTACCTCGACGCCGTCACCACCGACCCGGCTCTGGAAACGGTCTTTCTCAACCCAGCCGGTCCCGGCATCGGCGTAACACTCAAGAAACGTAGAAGTGGTTAGCAATACCAATTTCAATCTATTTACGGAGGATAAAGAAAATGACCTCGGACGGAAACAAAACTACACGTCGTGAATTCCTGGACCGCGGGCTTGCCGTCGCCGCCGCTGCAGTGGCGACTACCGCGCTGCCCTCTTGCGATACTCTGCAAATCAACGGCCTGAGTAAATCCGCCGGCACGACGCAATTCGGATTCACCACGTATCAATGGGGCAAAGACTGGGACATTCCAACACTCATCGCCAACTGCACTAAGGCGAAGGCTTACGGTGTCGAACTGCGGACCAGCCAGAACTACGCTCACGGCATCGAGCTGGAACTCGATATCAGGCAGCGCGAAGAAGTCCGAAAACGCTTCGCCGACAGCCCTGTCACTGTGGTCGGTCTGGCCACCAGTGAAAGGTTCGATTCGCCCGATACGTCGAAACTCCAGATGGCGATAGAAAACTCCAAAGCATACGTTCTGCTGAGCCGCGACATCGGCGGCAGCGGCATCAGGGTTTTTCCCAACAGCTTCCATCCGGGCATCCCGCGAAAGCAGACCATCGCCCAGATCGCCGATGCGCTCAACATCGTAGGCGCCTTCGCCGGCGATTGCGGCCAGCAGATACGCCTCGAAGCACATGGAAGCGCGGGCGAACTTCCGACGCTCGAGAAGATCATGGAGCAGGTCGACCAGCCCAGCGTCGGGGTAAAGCTCAACAGTGACAAAAGAGACACCAGGGGCGAAGGGTTCGAGCACAATTTCAACCTGGTAAAAGATTATCTCGGCGACACGCTCCATCTGCACAACCTGAAGGATCCTGAGTTTCCGTATCAGCTCCAGATGGATCTGCTGGTAAAGATGGGCTGGACGGGCTGGCAGTTGCTGGAGGTCAGCGACAAGGTGCCGGACCGGCTCGAAGCATTGATCGAACAACATCAGATATGGAATCGGATGCTGGCCAATTCACTGGGCGAACAGGCATAAGATCCGGATCGATTAAGACATATCGGAGGTCCCTATTTTGGCTCAACAAGCTCAGGCCGTGAAGTCGCCGAACGAACTACAGCGGGGATTCGGCCTGTCCACCGCAACCTACGTCGTCATAGCCAGCATGGTCGGCACCGGGATTCTAGTCTCGCCCGGCTACATGATGGTCACGCTGAGGAATTACCCCGCCATCTTCGGACTCTGGGCACTCGGCGGACTGCTCGCTTTATGCGGGGCCTTTTGTGTCGCCGAGCTTGCGGCCGCTCTGCCCCACGCCGGGGGTGAGTACGTTTACCTTCGGCAGGCCTATGGCCCGATGCCGGCATTTCTCTCCGGATGGACTTCGTTCTTCGTTGGCTTCTCAGCGCCGCTGGCTGTCGCCGGACATATGGCAACGCTGTATCTTCTCACCCCGTTCGGTCTGGCCGAAAATGAAACGGGATATCTCGTCAAAGTCGTCGCCGCAGGGATCATACTGATAATCACGCTGCCGAATCTGGTCGGTCATCGTCAATCCGCCTGGACACAGAACCTGACTACACTGCTAAAATTCGGCTTGTTCGTGGCTCTGGTGGCCCTTGCATTTCTGTTTGGCAAGGGAACTTTTGCCAATATAGCAGAGGGCCGGTCCATAACAGACATCGCGCCCGGGTCCGCAGCAACACAATTGTTCTATGTGATGTTCGCCTACAGCGGCTGGAACGCTGCTACTTACGTCGCCGGTGAAATCCGAAATCCGGCCAAGATTCTACCCCGGTCTCTTTTGCTCGGAACTGTGCTTGTCGTCGTTCTGTACCTGGGGCTGAATCTCACTTTCGCTTACGCCGTGCCTCTGACAGAAGTGGGATTCGATAACGCCGAAAGAGTCCCCCAAATGGCTGTTAGCAATCTCTTCGGTCAAAGAACTCTGGGAGCCTTTTCCGTAGCGATAGGCCTGGCCTTCCTTGCCACAGTAAGTGCATTTATCATTACCGGCCCTCGAGTCTATTACGCTATGGCCAAGGACGGATTGTTCCCCGCCATTGCCGGGCGAGTCAGCTCGAAGGGCGGCGTACCGGCACACGCGATGATCGCCCAGAGCACCTGTGCGGTTGTTATTCTGTTGTTGTTCGACTTTCAGAACATGTACAAGTACGCCGCAGTGGGACAGTCGCTCTTTGCAATGCTGTTTATTGCCGCCGTCTACGTCCTTCGACGGCGCAGACCGCAGATGAAAAGGCCGTTCCGTGTGCCCGGATACCCGGTTGTGCCGGCAATTTTCCTGGCGGTCACCGCCTTTATGTTCGCAGCCGTATTCATGTTTGAAGACTGGCGAATACCATCCTGCTGGAGTCTCGGCAGCATCCTCGCAGGCATCCCCGTGTATTACATCTGGTCGGCAATAAATCGAAGGAGAACGCCGTAGGATGGGGCTTGTCTCACCGAATGAACTAACAATAAGTGAGGTGACATTATGAATTCCAACAGCCGTCGCGATTTTTTGAAACTGTCAGTTCTGGCCGGTGGGGGAGTTTTGACAAGCACTCAAGATAATGAAGCCGGCGCGAGCGATGCCGTTCCGGGAGAGATTCGCGAGCCGGCCCGGTCGGTGCCGGTGTTTGCCGAAGCTGATGTTTGCGTTCTCGGTGGAAGCTGCACGGGAGTATTCGCAGCGATTCGCGCTGCACGGCTCGGCGCCAAAGTCGTCCTGATCGAAAAGCAAAACAGCTTTGGCGGCACGGCGACAAACTCCATGGTCAACGTCTGGCACAGCCTGATGGACACCGAGTTCAAGCAGCAGATAATCGCCGGACTGACACTCGAAGTCAAAGAACGGCTGAAAAAGCGCGGTGCGGTCAAATCCGATCGCGGCAGCCTCAGCGTCGGGTGCGGCTTCAATTCCGATGAGATGAAAATCGAATTGGACGAGATGGTCAAAGAGGCCGACGTCGGGCCTTATCTGCACACATTCTTTGCGGCGCCTTATGTAAGAGACGGCAGATTGGAAGCCGTGATCGTCGAGAATAAGTCCGGCAGAGGAGCGATCAAGGCGAAAACGTTCGTCGATGCAACCGGCGACGGCGATCTGTGTCATCGTCTGGGTCTGGAGACTTATACCAGAAAGCACCTGCAGCCACCGACTACGTGTGCAAGGTTCTCAGGCTGGGATTCCGTCGGCGGCAAGTTCAACAGGTTATTCCGCGAGCACGGCAAGGAATTCGACGTACCGTTGGGCTTCGTCTGGGGTAGAGGCGTGCCGGGCTCGGACGTGTACATGTTAGCCGGTACGCGGGTCTACGGAGCCGATTGCAGCAACGCCGAGCAGTTGACGCAAGCCGAGATGGAGGGAAGACGACAGGTTCGAGCGTTCATGGATATGGTGCGAAAGTATGTGCCCGACAGCAAAGTCGTCCTGCAGGCGCTGCCGTCGCAGATCGGAATAAGAGAGACGCGGCACGTGAAATGCCAGTACCAGATCACCGGCGACGATGTTCTCCACGGCAGAAGATTCGACGACGCAATCGCAAACGGCAGCTATCGCGTAGACATACACCACCAGGAAAAGCCCGGCCTGACGTTCAGATACCTCGACGGCACGCAATCCTACAACCGCCCCGGCTATGCACCAGTCAAAGGCCGTTGGCGCGAGAAAACCGAGATCAACCCCACGTTCTACCAGATCCCGTTGCGCTCTATTATTCCGCGCAAGTACGACAATCTGATCGCCGCCGGCAGAATGTTGGACGCCGACCTGGTGGCGTTCAGTGCCGTAAGGGTAATGGTAAACATGAACCAGACCGGCGAGGCCGCCGGAACAGCCGCATACCTCGCCCTCGACACAAACACCTCAATCCCCGCCCTAAACGCGGCAAAAGTCAGAAACACGCTGAAAAAGCAAGGCTCTATTATAATATGACAGGCGTGGAACAAGGACTTATGTGAATCAAAGCTAATTTGATGATTTAATGAAAATGTCTTTTGATATGAGAATTCTGTAAAGGAAATTCACGAGATGAAAAAACTTCTTCAATTCATGTTAATTTTGTCGGTAATGGCGTCCGGAGTCCGGGCGGAAGAGAAACCTGTCATCAGGCTGTGGCCGAACGGCCTGCCCGAGGGCGCCCGGCCTGTGAGCGCAAAACGCGTCGAGACCCTCAAGGCGAAACAGACATCGGAGCGAATAACATACGTCGAGCATCCCTCGATAACGGTTTATCGAGCGCCCGCCGAAAAGGCAAACGGCTGCGCGGTCGTAATCTGCCCCGGCGGCGGATACAATATCTTGGCGTGGGAAAAGGAGGGTATCGAGTTAGCCGAATGGTTCAACTCGCTCGGCGTAACCGCCGCCGTCCTGAAATACCGCGTACCGAGGCGCGATCCCAAGAGGCCTCACCGGGAACCTCTGCAGGATGCCCAGCGGGCAATTCGTCTCGTACGCAAGCACGCGGTCCAGTGGGATGTCGACAGCCGCCGCGTGGGTATTCTCGGCTTTTCCGCCGGCGGGCATTTGACGATAATGGCCGGCACGCACTGGGACGAGCGGACTTATGACAAGGTAGACGACGCAGACGACCTGAGCTGCCGTCCGGATTTCATGTGCCCTATTTATGCCGCTTATCTTGCCGACGGCTACAAAGACAACGTAGCCGAGCTGGGGCCGCTGGTGAAAGTTACGGCCGAAACGCCGCCGACTTTCATGGCCGTGACACAGGACGACAAGATGCGCGGCGCTCAGGCAGCCTTGTTATTCGTCGAACTCACGAAAGCCGACGTCCCCGCTGAGCTTCATATATTCACCAGGGGCGGCCACGGCTACGGAATCCGACCATCAGAGAATCCGGTCTCGACCTGGCACCACCGCCTGGCCGAATGGATCGAGGCGACGTGCCGCAAGTGAAACGCTGTTTTCAAGCTCAGGTTGTTTTTTCGCCACGACTTTCTTCCTTCAGCGCCTCGGTTCTACAATCCGGCGGCTTTGCGGAGTTTGTCTTTCATGTCGGTTTTTTCCCAGGTGAAGTTGTCGCCCTTCCGCCCGAAGTGACCCCCGTGAGCGGTATCGGCAAAGACCGGACGGGCAAGTTTCAAATGGTCCACCATCTTCTTCGGCGTCAACGGGAAGAGATCCCTTATAATCAGGCTTAATTCATGTTCGCTGACTTTCGACGTGCCTTCGGCGTTCACGAGCACGGAAATAGGCTCTGCGACCCCGATGGCGTAGGACAACTGGACTTCGCAGGAATCGGCAAGCCGCGCCGCAACGATGTTCTTGGCGATGTACCGCGCCATGTAACTGGCGGTCCTGTCGACCTTTGTCGGGTCCTTGCCGCTGAAGGCGCCACCGCCGTGGCTGCCTCTGCCGCCGTAGGTGTCGACGATGATCTTTCGTCCGGTCAGGCCGCAATCGCCCTTGGGCCCGCCCACAACGAATCGACCGGTCGGATTAATATGATAGATTATGTCCTTGTCAACCAGGCGCTTGGGAAGAATGGGAAGCACCACGTGCTCGACGATATCCCGCTGCAGTTGGCGATACTTGACGCTCGGCGCGTGTTGAGTGGAGACCACTACCGTGTGGATGCGCTTGGGTTTGTTGTTCTCGTATTCGACTGTTACTTGACTCTTGCCGTCCGGTCGCAGCCAGGGCAGTTTCTTATTTCGCCGGACTTTCTCCATCCGAAGCGTGATTTGATGAGCTAATTGAATCGGCATCGGCATAAGCGCAGGCGTCTCGCGGCAAGCATAGCCGAACATCAGGCCCTGGTCGCCGGCGCCCTGCTCCTTGTGCAGGCCCGTACCCTCGGTCACTCCCCGCGAAATATCCGGGCTCTGCTTATCGAGCGTAATCATCACGGCGCAGTTGTCGTAATCGAAACCCAACTCCGGCTCGGTGTAACCGATTTTTTTGATAGTGTCGCGTACGACCGTGGGAACGTCGACGATTGCCTTGGATGTAATCTCGCCGGCGACCACCACCAGACCCGTCGTCACCAGTGTTTCACACGCTACCCTGCTCTTTGAATCCTGAGCGAGCATAGCATCCAGAACCGAGTCTGAAATGCAATCGGCCACTTTATCCGGGTGGCCCATTGTTACCGACTCGCTCGTGAACAGATACTTGTCGCTGTTTGCTGATTTCTTTTTCATTTCTGATTTACCTTTCTACGAAATATCGTTAATTGTCCAATCGTGATTCACACCGGCCAAAGGCAAGATCGTTATTAACATAAGGAATTTGGCCGTAAATGCAACTATTTGTTGGCTGTTTTTTGCAGCATTTCTGCACGCAGACATCTGTGTCTGCGGATTAAAGAAAAACCTTGCTATCTCCTCCGCTTGCGCATATATAAGATATTTCCGGCTTCGACACTGCGTCGCCAAACGCTCACTGCAACAACTTGAAAGAACGATATTGTGAGTGGATTCGAGACATTGGACTGGATCGCAATCGCCGGCTATTTCGGCGTAATGGTGGTTATCGTCTGGTGGGTGGTCCGGCAGAAACAGCAAACATCTACCGATTACTTCCTCGCCGGCAGACATATGCCCTGGTTCGTGGTCGGCGCTTCGATCTTCGCCTCGAATATCGGCTCCGAGCATATCGTCGGTCTGGCGGGCCAGGGCACCACCAGCGGCATGGCGATGGCCCACTGGGAACTGCACGCGTGGGTGGTGGTCGTCCTGGCGTGGGTGTTCGTGCCGTTCTACTATCGCTCGAAAGTATTCACCATGCCGGAGTTTCTCGAAAAGCGATTCAACCCGGCCTCACGCTGGATACTTTCTGTCGTTTCGCTCGTTGCGTATGTGTTTACCAAGGTCTCTGTTACAGTTTATGCCGGTGGCGTGGTGTTCAACGTCCTACTGCCTGAGATCAACATCCGTGTAACAGAGACTTTTGTGCTCGACGCCTTCTGGATCGGAGCGCTGCTGACTGTTACCCTTACCGGCATATATACCGTCCTCGGTGGTCTTCGGGCCGTAGTCTATACCGACACCGCCCAGACCGTTATTCTGCTTGTCGGCTCGTTCTTTATTACGGTGCTTGGTCTGGAGAAGCTCGGCGGCTGGGGCGAGCTTCAGGCGATATGCCGCGAGAACGCCGCCAACTTCGCACTTTGGCGACCGAATACCGATCCCGACTTCCCCTGGCTGGGAGTGTTGATAGCCTCGCCCATCATAGGGCTCTGGTACTGGTGTACGGATCAATACATCGTCCAACGTGCGCTCTCGGCCAAAGACCTGAAGAATGCCCGCCGAGGCGCTCTCTGGGGCAGCTTTTTGAAGGTTTGGCCCGTACTGATCTTCCTCGTCCCGGGCCTCATCGGCTACGCACTCCATCAGAAGGGCCTGATCGAAATACCGACGAAGATGACCGACGGACAAGAGGCCCTGGACGGCGATCAGGTATTCGCGGTTATGGTAAGCTCGCTTCTCCCGCCCGGCCTTCGCGGCCTGGTGGTCGGAGGTCTTCTGGCGGCGTTGATGAGTTCACTATCATCGCTGTTCAACTCCTGTGCTTCGCTTTTCACTGTCGATATCTACGAGAAAATCAACCCCAGAGCATCGGAGCGACACCTCGTCTCGGTCGGCCGGGTCGCAACAGGACTCGTGGTCGTGATGGGGATAATCTGGATTCCAGTCATGCAGCGAGTCTCGGAAGGCGGATTGTACAAATACCTCCAGAGCGTGCAGGGGTATCTCGCACCGCCGATAACGGCAGTCTTCATGCTGGGACTTTTCTTCAAGCGCATAAACGGCAAGGGGGCCGTTGCGGGCCTGGCGATCGGCTTTATCGTGGGAATGGCCAAGCTGACGATTCAGGCACTGACCGGCGGCGACGACCCTGTGATTACATCGCCGGACTGGTTGGTCTATGTTGGTAAGTACAACTTCCTCTTCGCAACCGGATGGCTGCTGCTGATCAGCATAGTGGCGATAGTCGGTGTATCGCTGCTGACCGCCCCGCCAAAATATGAAAAAATCGCCGAGCTGACCTACGCCACGGTAACCGCCAAACAAAGAGAAGAAACCCGCGAGAGCTGGGGACTGGCGGAAGTATTATTAACTGTGCTGGTTTTGGGTCTGGTGCTCGGCTTATATATATATTTCAGTTTCTGGTTGAGATAACGGGGCTAAACATATACCGCACGCCGAAGTGTGATTGGTGGGGCAACCCATTCGGCTGCGCTCAGGGCGGGTCCCACTCTACCGTTTCGATATGGTCTTTATATGGGAGATCAACTGATGGCTTACACGATTGGTCTTGATTACGGCACAAATTCAGTGCGATGCCTGATTGTCGACGTCACCAATGGCGATGAGGTGGGAAGTAATGTCTACGAATACGAAACTGGCGAGGCGGGTATTATTCTCGATCCGGCCGATCACAACCTTGCCCGCCAAAATCCTGCCGACTATGTCAAAGGCATCGAAGTAACCGTCAAGGCTGCAATCGCCGAAGTGAAGAATAAAGTCGACGGCTTCGAGGAAAGCCAGATCATCGGCATCGGCGTTGACACTACCGGCTCGACGCCGATACCTGTCGACCGCAAGGGCACACCGCTGAGCATGCTGAATGAGTTCAAGGACAATCCCAACGCCTTCGCCTGGCTTTGGAAGGACCATACCAGCCACGCCGAAGCGGCTGAGATCACGGAATTGGCAGCGAAAGAGCATCCCGAATATCTCGCACGTTGTGGCGGGACTTACTCTTCGGAGTGGTTCTTCAGCAAAATCCTGCATTGTCTTCGCGTCGATCCGAAGGTATTCGAAGCAGCCTATACATGGGTGGAACACGCCGACTGGCTGCCCGCTGTTCTGACGGGAAACGAAGCGCCCGACAAGGTTAGACGGTGCCGCTGTGCCGCCGGGCATAAGGCGATGTTCAATGATGACTGGGGCGGCTACCCCGATGCGGAATTTCTCTCCAGGCTCGATCCGGAGCTCGGTCGGCTTCGCAAAACGCTCAGCGACCGGACGTATCCCATCGATCAGGCGGCGGGACGCATCACTGACGAATGGGCAAGGAAACTCGATCTACCGCCGGGCGTCCCTGTCGCGATGGGCGCCTTCGACGCCCATTTAGGCGCTGTGGGTTCGGGCATTGCTCCCGGTAAACTGGTCAAGATCATCGGCACCAGCACCTGCGATATGCTTGTAAGCCCTTCAGATCAGGAACTGGCGGACATCCCCGGAATATGCGGCATCGTGGATGGCTCGATTCTGCCGGGATATTTCGGCCTGGAGGCCGGCCAGTCCGCAGTTGGAGATATCTTCAACTGGTTCGTAAACTATATCCAGCCCGGCGGCTCAGAAGCCGGTTCCCACGAGGCCCTGACAGAAAAGGCCGCAAAGCTCAAACCGGGCCAGTCGGGGTTATTGGCCCTCGACTGGAACAACGGCAACAGAACCGTACTCGTTGACCAGAGGCTGACCGGCCTGCTCATCGGCCAGACGCTGCACACAAGGCCGGAGGAAATCTACCGCGCTCTAATCGAGGCAACGGCATTCGGCGCTCTTACGATCATCAACCGATTCGAAGAGTACGGCGTTACGGTCTCGGAGGTAATAAACTGCGGCGGGATCGCCGAGAAGAATCCGCTGCTGATGCAGATTTACGCCGACGTGACCGGAAGGGAGATGCAGATTTCCCCGTCGGCTCAGAGTTGCGCCCTGGGTGCGGCAATAGCCGGTGCAGTCGTTGCCGGCGCAAACGCCGGTGGCCACGACGGCTTCGCCGAAGCTCAGGCCGCAATGTGCGGCATCAAAAATGTCACGTATAGACCTATCCCGGATAACAACAAGGTTTATCAGAAGCTTTACACGCTGTACAAACAACTGCACGATGCTTTCGGCGCACAGGACCGGTCGGGAAATCTTGTCAATGTCATGAAGGAATTGCTGAATATAAAAGACAGCGTACAGAATTAAGCCTTGCATATGAAGGAACAACTCAAAAAGACCGTGCTTGATGCAAACCTTGAGCTGCAACGACGACAGCTCGTGATCTACAGTTGGGGCAACGCAAGCGGCATCGACCGCTCGGCCGGGATTGTAGCGATCAAACCAAGCGGAGTTCCGTACGACGAACTCTCGGCCGACAAGATTGTGCTGGTCGATCTGGATGGAAAAGTGGTGGAAGGAGACCTCAACCCGTCGTCTGACACGCCGACGCATCTGGAGCTTTACAGAAGATTTGAGGCCATCGGCGGCATCTGTCACACCCACTCGCCCAACGCGACTATGTGGGCACAGGCCTGCAAACCGATCCCATGCTTCGGGACTACTCACGCCGACTATTTCTACGGTGACGTCCCGGTCACCGATGTCTTGACAAAAGAACAGATACGAACGGATTACGAGCTGAACACGGGCAAAATAATTGTCGAGCGATTCGCCGAGATTGTTCCGACGCAAATGCCGGCGGTTCTCGTGGCGAATCACGGACCTTTCACATGGGGTGACAGTCCCGCAAAAGCCGTCGAGGCTACGGTCGTGCTCGAGCATACCGCCGCAACGGCTCTGGGAACGATAACGATAAATCCGGACACGAGGGCGATCAGCGGCGTTCTTCTGGATAAACATTACTTGCGTAAACACGGCAGTAATGCCTATTATGGACAAAAACGGTAGGGTGTGCATCGCACACCGAGATATGATTGGTGTGCGATGCGCACCCTACCGCCTACTATTTGTGCAAACGTGGTGACAATGCTTATCGCAGGCAAGAAACGTAGCGTGGGACCCGCCCGGAGCGCAGCCGAATGGGTTGCCCCACCATACAAATAAGGAGAAGCAGAATGAAAAAGACCACATTCGGAGTCATAGTCGGTAACCGGGGGTTTTTCCCCGACAAACTGGCTCAACAGGGCCGCAGGGATATACTCGGTGCGCTCAAGAAAAATGGATACAACTCGGTCGCGCTGCCGATGAAGGAAACGAAATACGGCGCGGTCGAGACATTCGACGACGCCAAAAAATGCGCAGCGCTCTTTGGGGTCAACGCCGACAAGATCGACGGCATCATCGTAACGCTTCCGAATTTCGGCGATGAGAAGGCTGTGGCCGAGACGATAAAACGCTCCGGGCTGAATGTCCCCATTCTGATTCAGGCCGAGCCCGATGACCGAAGCAGGATGACAATCGCCGATAGGCGGGATTCCTTCTGCGGCAAGTTCAGCGTCTGCAACAATCTGAGGCAGGCCGGCATTCCGTACTCTCTGACAAGCTCCCACACAGTCAGTGTTACTTCGGCCGCGTTCGAAAACGACCTGGACGAATTTGCATCCGTATGCAGGATTGTCAGGGGATTGGAAAACGTAAGATTCGGCGCAATCGGCGCTCGAACGGGCGCGTTTAACACGGTTCGTTACAGCGAGAAGATTCTCGAGTTGGCGGGCATTTCAATCGAGACGATTGATTTGTCGGAAATCTTCGGAAGAATCGACAGGCTCGCCGACGGCGATACGGCGGTCAAGAGAAAACTGAACGCCATCAAGAAATATACGCCGACCGATTCGATCCCCGACGACAAAGTGTTGAAGATGGCCAAGCTGGGTCTTGTTATTGACAAATGGGTCAAAGAAAACGAACTATCCGGCACGGCTATTCAATGCTGGACCGCCCTGGAGGAATTTTTCGGCGTCGTCCCCTGTACGCTCATGAGCATGATGGGCGAATCGCTTGTCCCGAGCGCGTGTGAGGTGGACGTGACGGGGCTGCTGGGAATGTACATCCTCCAGTTGGCCGGCGGCACGCCCAGCGCGCTTCTGGACTGGAACAACAACTATGGCGCCGATCCCGACAAGGCCGTGCTGTTCCATTGCAGCAATCTGCCCAAGTCTTTCTTCAAAAGCTCGAAGATGGACTACCAGGAGATAATCGCCGGATTTGCAGGCAAAGAAAACACCTACGGCACAATAGTCGGAAGGATCAAACCGAACAAAGCTACGTTCTGCCGAACCGCCACCGACGACGCCGAAGGCATCGTAAGCGCCTATGTCGGCGAGGGCGAGTTTACCAACGACAAGCTGGAATCCTTCGGCGGCTACGGCGTCATGAAAATCCCGAACCTCCAACTCCTGTGCCAGTACATCTGCCGCATGGGATTCGAGCACCACGTTGCGGTTGGCCTGACGCAAAAGGCCGGCGCAATCGCCGAGGCGCTCGACACCTACATGGGCTGGGAGGTGTATCGGCACCGTTAATAGCACGGTCATTCATCCGGTTGTTGTCATTCCTTCGAAGGCAGGAATCCAGAAACTCGTGAACAAATGGATTCCCGCCTTCGCAGGAATGACAGGCTTGAGACCAGTAACCCGTAGGTGCAGATCGGTCTAAAAGCTGGAAGCCGATACCACTTGCGATTCGGCCAGAGCGGTCAGCCTCGCTGCGAGAAAGCCGGCCAGAGCGGGATTATCGCCCTCCGCTATCGGTGCAACATAGCGATCCGCGGCAAGCATCATTGACTCGGCCGCGCTGAAGTTCATTTCGCTGTTCAGAATGGCGACGTACTCGGCGAGTGAGTCGAGATAAGCACCGGCTTTCGCATAGCGACTGTCACCCTGGCTGTTGCTCATAATCACGGCGGTAATCGACGCGTCCATTTCCTCGGAAAGCGGTGCACTGCTCGATGCGAACTCGTTGATGACCTGGTTAAGTGCGGCTATCCGGGTCCCCGGGTAATCGCGCAAGAGCATAGCCGCTTTCTTGAGTCTGGCGCACGTATCACAAGGGTGGATTCCGTTGGCCAGCGCAAGACTGTTTGACATCCAAACGTTCATCTTTTTGGGATCGATCCCGGTTTCTTTGGCCGCCCACTTCATCAGAGACGAGCAGCCGGATGTGTCCAGTTTCTCATCGGGAACCGGCGCCGGAGGTATCGACGCCGCCACTAAGGTCTTATTTTCAGGCTCGGGCTCAGATTCCGGCTCCGTTGCAGGCACCGGTTCAAGTTCAGGCTCGATTACGGGGTCCGGCTCGGGCGTTGGTTCCGGATCGGGATCGGTTGTTGATCCTGGCTCGGAATCCGGAGCACGCTGCGGCTCAGGCAGCGTTTCGATACCATTGCTATTGATTATTATCTTTGCTATATGCCGCCCGCAGACTGAATCTCTGTCGTCATCATATCCCTCGGCGTGAGCTTCGCCGGCGTCGGCCACAGGAGCGGCAGCATCCGGGCCGAAGTACATTTTGTCCGAGGCGCCTAAAGTTACGTATCCCCTGGATCTTGCTTTTGTGTCGGTCTCCGCAAGAACGGACAAATCGGCCATCACCGTAATATCCCGTCCGGGAGTTCCGTCGGCGCCGGAACGAACCGTGATATAAGCATGGGTAATAGCATCGGCATCGGTGTCGTCCGTTCCGTCTGCATAGGCGCCAACGTTACCGCCGAGAGTTACATCAGCATCCGCGGTCAGATGAATTAAGGCCTCGGCCTGCGACCTGCCCGGTATATCGAGTATCCCATTCGAGGGCGTGCCCACCGAGACGTCGCCTTCGATCGACAGATTGCCTGAAGCGTCCACATAAATCTCGGCGTGGCCCGCTCCGGAATCGACGTACAGATTCTTTGTGACTATATCGCCGCCGTTGGAAGTGCTTATCGTGATCCTGCCGGGCCTGATCATCTTGCCGGACAAACCCCGACCGGCCATCAAACTGCCGATATCAATGCCGCCACTGCCGGTTTCAAGAACAATATACCCTTCGGTCGTTGATATCGTGTCTTCCTTGTCATTGAATGAGATCGAGCCGAAGGCATCCGTCGTGCGCAGACGAATATCTCCGGCGCCGCCCGTGATCTCGTCATCCGAAATGTTCTGGACGGTAATGCTGTTTTCAGCCTCGACAAGAACGTTCGTGCCGGCCTGCGAGTCGCTTTCGATGTCCTCTTCGTAAACCGTGTCCAAAGCACCGAGATTTGTCCCATCTGCTATGGCAACGTCAAGCGGATCGATTAGAAGCGTTCCGGGAGCACCATTTGCGGCTGAGGTATCGACATTTCCGGCAAGAACGAAGTGCTCTCCGCTGACCTCCACGAAGCCGCCGTCGCCCGATTCGCTGCCGCCGGTGGCCTCGATGGACGCGCCTTCGCTGACGACGGTCATGCCTTCGGAGTCAAGTATTACCTCTCCGCCGTTGCCGCTGGTTTCGGAATTTGCCGTTGTAGAACTTCCCGTCTGAAGGGCAATTTCTTCCTTAGCCGCGATATTAATGCTGCCCGCGTCGTTTTTAGCAGAATCCACCGAAATCTCACCGGCATTCTCGATATGCGCCGACTCGACGACCACCTCACCAGCCGACGCCGCGATAACACCTGCATTGCTCACGGCCCCGGAGAAGCTGTCGCCGGCGGCCAGTACAATTTTGCCCCTTTCGGCACTGATAAGGCTCCTGTTTTGAACGTCTGCGCCGCTGGATTCGCCGGTTATCTCGACCATCACATCGCTGCCGTCTTGCGCCAGGTAGATGCTTTTGCCGGCTGCCATAACCACCAGCCCATCAGGAGCCTTGATCGAACCGACGTTGGTCACGTTGCCTCCCACCAGATAGACGCTATCGGCAGATATTGAGCCGAGGTTTTTCACCTGCCCGCCTCCCCCTTCGAACGCCATCTGATTAGCGGGATCGGCAAGAATCGCATTGAAAGCCTCGTCCGAGATGCTGAGCCCGGACGCAACCAACTGTGAAACGTTGACCGTCGAGCCTGCGCCGAAGATGATACCGGCCGGGTTAACTACAAAGACCCTTCCGTTTGCGTTGAGCGCGCCATTGAATTGCGTCGGAACCGAGCCGGAGCTGATCCTGTTTAGTACAGCCGAGGCGCTGCTTAACTGTCCGCCCATGTGCTGTTTGAACGTGACGCTCTGGGCCGAAGATGTGTCGAAGTTATTCCAGTTGATGATCGCGCCGTGACCGGTTCCGATAACGGTGTGATCTCCCCACTTCGTGCCGACAACGCCGGTGGAGCCGGTAACGTCAATCGCTTCGAGAGCGAGCGCCACGGGCAATGTAGTGTTGACGAGCAAGCTCCATGTCAGCAGGTAAATAAGTGCTCTTGACAGATAACGCTTCTTGTGGATTCTTGCTGCGAAATTCATCTTTGTCTTCCTTGTCAAAATCAGGCTTCGGCTGAAACCCTCGTCACCTTGTTTCCGATCTGATCTTCCATGGATCAATGGTGTGCATCGGCATATACATCCGAAAATCTTTTGCCTTTTGCGCAGCCTCCGGCAGGGTGCTTTGCCGGTAATGTCTTGAGAGTATCAAGCCAATTTCCGTACCGCGCGACAAGTAGCGGAGCGAGGTATCATGCAAACAGGACCGATAAAAGATTAAATTCGGAGCCAGAGAAAAGCCGCCGATTTACAGTATATAACTGCCAGCATTGATATCCAATTCCGCGATGCACCGATTGGCTCACCTTTTTGCGGCCGGAAGCTAAGCCGCGCCTTGTTCAACGGTCCGCTTCGCAAGATTCTCTCATTCCGCCGAACGTCGAATCGATATGATCTTTGGAGCAAAGGCGTTTCGGCCGGATAACCACATTTTCAATGCTGATGGTTGGCCTTTTCGAACGGGCCGGTGAACGGAAAATCCCTCGGCGATGACCGGCGAGCGGCGTTCGATGTTTCGCGACAGATTATCGAAAAAATGAAAAAAATTCTCTGGACAAGGCGAATCGAGGCTGCTACAATTCAGGTTTCGCAAGATCAGCAAAAAGTGTATATAAGATTGAGGTAGATAATCATGGCACATAAAAAAGGACAGGGCTCTTCGAGAAACGGCAGAGACAGCAATCCGCAGTACCGGGGAATCAGGTTGTACGGCGGTCAGGCGGCAAAGGCCGGATCGATCATTCTCAAGCAGTGCGGGACCAAATTCTACCCCGGCAATAACGTCGGCATGGGCAAGGACTACACGCTCTTTGCAACCGCCAATGGCAGGGTCAGTTTCCAGGGCAAAAAAATTCACGTGGTCTGACATAAAAAAGACACAACTCGGAAAGTCTTAAGGATGGTGTTTTCGCCATCCTTTTTTTGTGCCGGGAGTTTCTATCTATGAGATAAGAACATGTTTGTCGATCAGGCGAAAATCTGGGTCAAGGCAGGCGACGGCGGCCACGGATGTGTCAGCTTCCGCCGCGAGAAGTTCATCCCGAAGGGCGGACCCGACGGAGGCGACGGAGGCGACGGAGGCGATGTCTACTTCCAGGCCGTCGATAACATAGATACCCTCATCGATTTCGCCGGAAAACACCACTGGCAGGCCGGAAACGGCCGGCCCGGCTCCGGCAACAACAAGAAAGGAGCCGACGGCGACGACCTTCTCATCAGAGTCCCGCCCGGCACGCTCATTTATGACATCGACCTCGATCTGTTGCTAAAAGACCTCAGCGAGAGCACCGTCAAAGTCTGCGTCTGCCGGGGCGGCAAAGGCGGCCGCGGCAACAAATCCTTCGCCACGGCAACCAACCAGACCCCGCGAAACGCCACGCCCGGCAAGCCCGGCCAGGAGCGAAACATCCGGCTCGAACTAAAGCTTATCGCCGACGTCGGCCTGGTCGGAATGCCCAACGCGGGAAAAAGCACGCTGATCTCCCGCTGCTCGTCGGCAAGGCCAAAGATCGCCGATTATCCCTTCACCACGATCGAGCCGGTCCTCGGCATAATCGAGCTTAGCGACTATCGCCGCTTTGTCATGGCCGACATCCCCGGCCTGATCGAGGGCGCCCACACCGGCGCCGGCCTCGGCCACGATTTCCTCAAACACATCGAGCGGACAACGCTGATAGTCCACATTCTCGACATAATGCCCACCGACGGCTCCGACCCGGCGGATAACTACCGAGCCATCCGCAGCGAACTCGAACGCCACAGCAAAGCCCTTGCGAAAAAATCGGAAGTCATCGTCGCCAACAAAATCGACCTCGACCCCAACGGCGAGAAGCTCGAAGCGCTCCGCAACAAGCTCAACGCCGAAATCCACCCAATCTCCGCCGTCACCGGCTCCGGAATCAGAGAACTAAGCGAAATCCTCTGGCAAAAAATCAAAGAGTTAAAAAGTTGACCTCGATCTGTGACAAAAACTATCCCGATCAAGATTACCGGCGAACTCTATTGCATCCCGGCTGGGGTAAGCTTCATCGCCCAATCGTTCTTTGATTTTTCGGAATTGTCCGGGAGGGCCGGAATCGAGACTTTGCCCGAAGAGTCGGTTGTCACAGAGCCGACTTTTATCCAATCACCTGTTCTTGGATTGAACCATGCGGCGGAGTACTTGGTGTCGGGCTGCGTGCCGGAGAGCGTTGCTCTGGGACAGTCCTTTTCGAAATATAACAAGAAGAGGTCCTTCTCGGCGGTACGCGCGCAGTAGGCCCAGCCGATGTAACCTTTTGGCTCGCCGGATTCTTTGGGCCGGACCAATTCTCTTCTTGGTACAAGCTGCTGATATTTGCGGCCTTCGGACAGGATAAACTTAGCCAGATGGCGCATCTGGCCGCCGGAGGGCCATTTCATTGCATCCCAGATATGGTTCTTGGCGGCTTTCTCGACGTTGCCTCCCCAGAGTCCTCCGTCCCAGCCGCCGGCGCCGTATATGTGGCCGCCGAGACCGCCGGACAGTACGCTGCCGTACATTCCGGAGCGGCAGTAGAGCGCAGACTCGGCCGTTCCTCCCGGAGCATCGTTCATGCCGGCGTAGTATGGTTCACCGTTAATGCCCGGCACCGGAGGAGATGTGTTGAATATTTCGGTCAGCAGCTCGTAGTAGTTGTGGGTTCGCCTGTTGCCGATTTGATGGAACGTGAGCCACTTTGCTTTATCGACGTGGCCGAAGTTGTGTAAGCTGGAAGGATTCGAGTTCGTTCCGGCAAGTGTCCCGAATGGGGGAGGGCCGTATTTCTCGATAACCCTGTTGGCGGCTTCATTCCAATCCTCGGCCGGGATCGTCTGGCCGCTCCAGTCAAAATGGATAGGGCTGAACAGGCAGATATTAGCCTGATAGCGGCTCCAGATATATTGGATGTAGCGCGTATACGACTCAGGCCACTGATAGTATTTCTTCCAGCACTGGCCGATATCGCGGCGTGAGACTTCGATAAATGGGACGACGCCGTTTGCGTTCATATAGTCCACCTTCTTATCGAAGTTCCGAAAGTATGCCGGATTGATTCGATCGAGGTCGGGAAATGTGTTCTCGAAGCCGGGCACTTTTCCGGGAAACAAAAAGGCGCGGTTACCGTCTTCATCGTGCATGTCCTTGGCGCTCTTAGTGCCGGGCTGCTGCCAGGCCGAGCGGATCACCGTGCCGTCGTCGGTCTTGAGCCTGTTGGGCTTGCCGTCATGGGCCCAGTTCGGAAAAGCGGCGATCATCGCGAAACAGTTGAAGCCCTGATTCGTGCGGAATCTAACGTAATCTTTGAATCCGGCCTCGGGGCCGATGGGGCGTTTCCTGTCATCTTCGCGCCATGCAAAGCGGAAGGTCGGCGTCGCCCACCATGTGTCGCCGACGAGGAAGAACGGTGTGCCGTCCGCATATTCGAAAGTGTGACCGTTTGCCGATGCCTTTATCATGCCGCGACGGCACGGATTCTTCTTGAGTTCGGCCTCGCTCCATGCAGCGGCTGTGAATTTGCCTGTCTTGCCGTTGAGTCCGTCGTCATACTGATTCGACCCGCTGCGCCACGTCCAGGTGCCGGGAGCCGTAGTCAGAACTCGAACACGGAAGGTTTTGCCACCGTCCCAGAATCCGTAGCAGCGTTTTTCGAATCCAGGGCCTTTGAGATCGACCCACGTCTCCACGTCGGTGTACGGATTTTCGTAAGATTCGGTTGCGCGCAACGTAATTTCGATCTTCTCCCACACGCGATGAGTTTCAGCACCAGTTGTGTCCGCGAGGATAATCGCTATGAGAATCAACATTATGAGATTTTTGGACTCTGACGTGACTTTGTGGATCATGGCAGCTCATTCCTTGGTTTTAGGGTTCAACTGAATATTTTTTAGCATCACTTTATACCTGGAGTTCGTATGATCGCCGTCATTGACGATACACAGGGCCAGCACCTTGAGCGGCTTCTCGAACTTAACGTCTATCGTGAATTTGCCGGCGCAGTTTTGAGTAGAGGCTATCCGCTCTCGGATCATCCCATTTCCGAGCGGATGGGTGCGCTCTTGCCACTCCGGCGGAGGATCGTTCGCCAGATTCAGAAACAGGGCATGGTCTACTCCCTGTGATTTCGGCACAAGCTCGCTCAGGCGTTTGACCAGTTCGGAAGCGAAGTATCTCTCAGTCCTGCTTAGTTTTCGTTTTCCCGAGATGACAAGCCCGAATCGGATCGCAAAATCATCGGCTTGTTCATCACCCTGCACCTGGCCTTCCGGAATACTCGGCAGACCGGTAACCGAGCCTTCAACAAGCACGCGTCGGACCTCCGTCTCTTCTTTGAAGCAATAGGTGAGCAGCCCGGCAGATGATTGCACGTGGATTTCAAGACCGTCCTCATCGGCTTCTATCTTGTTCGGCGGAACTTCCTCGAATCGAAAGATCTCCCAGCCCCGCTCCGCGTCGCCGGATTTTTCGGCAAGTCTCAGAGGGATCTGGATATATTCTTCGTTATCCTCCTCGCTTTCGGAATCCGGATAAACAAAACAGGGCCTGAGCAGCAGTATCGTTGCCATCACAAGAAAACATTTGAATCCAGAGTTGCCGCATTTGTTTTTCATGGGAGCACCTATACCCGTTACTATAACGTTCTCAAACTCAAAATTCAATCCCGGTATCGTCAGATTCGTCGTTCGGACGTAAACCCGCCGCAGTTCATTTGTAGCCTAGGCGAAGCTCGTTAATAATGGAGATTGTAAGGCTCTTGCGACGTGAGAGCGATTTTTTATGCGGGACGATAAATTACTTGCACTGGCGGCCATGACAAAGCATAATTATAACGTTTTGTCGTAAAATTTAGGAGATATTGAAATGGTAGAGAACCATACCGGTTCCAACGATTTGTTGGACACTACCGATTGCCTCGAAGCTGTTGGTGTATTCAAAGGATGGAAAAACCTGCTGTTCGTGATTCTGGTTGTGTGCCTGTTGCTGCTGCAGGCGGGCTTCTTCATCGTCGACCAGGGATACGTCGCTCCCGGAGCGGCGCAGACCGGCGGTCCCGAAGCGCCGGGGCCGGCAATTTCCGAGCCCAACGACGCCGCCGATGCTAACATGCCGGCCGAGCCTAACGCAACGCCCGCGCCGGATGCACCGCCTGAAACGGGCGGTCCTGAAGAGGCGAATGAGCCGGCCGAGCCGAATTTGGGCTTCGCACATCCCCAAAAGCAAAGGGAAGCTTCGTTGCAGCTCGCCGCCCTGCCTTTCCTGGATTTTCTCTCCAAAATAACGTGGGTGCAATTATCCTGGGCCATTAACCTGATAAACGCAATACTAATACTCGCGGCGACACTTTATTGTCTCACACTTCTGTTCAGTCTCAAGGTCTCGATGCACGGCAGGCTGGGCGGAATAAACCACATCACCAGGGGATTTTTCCTTTCCCTGCTCATGCTCGTTCTGCTGCTGCCCTGGCAGGAAGTGTTCGGCAGCGTAGTCACCGGAGCTGTGTTTACTCCGAGCGAGCTGGCTGGACGGTACGCAGCCAAAACCGAAAACCTGCTTGACGTAATCCTCTACTACGTCCGTTTCAGCGGCTACGGCGTCCTGATGCTGCTGCTGCTGATCCTCTCGCAGATACGAAGCATCCGATGGGCCAAGGCCATTCTTCGCCGTCTCGAGATAATATAGGAATCGAATTTTGTAGAATGACTACCGAGTATCAAGTTGTTGGAAGCAGAGATCCAATACTCAATATCGAATAGTAAATAGTAAATGACAAAGGGCGATTAGCTCAGTTGGCTAGAGCGCACGGATCACACCCGTGAGGCCACAGGTTCGAGTCCTGTATCGCCCATTTTCCTAAACCATTGAAACAACGAGAGTTAAGTGGGTCTTGAGGCGTGGAAATGTTTGATTCAAGAATTAAACGCCAAGCTGGAAGTATAACATGCCCATAGATACCGGCTACAGTAGGGCTTTATTCCTTGAATGTCGGGTTCTGAGATTATGAGACGCCGTGTATCATGAACCCATCTCATTCAAAGAAGGATTCCTGAATTTTGATATGTAACATGACAATCGCCGATAACGCCAAGTGGATTCTCTACGACCGAGGATGGGTTTTGCTATCCTCTTTCTCGCGCATTTGATCGTATCCTACCTGGTTGACCGAGCGTTTCTTATCCGGTTGAGTTCCCTTGCCATTTCCTCTGCGATTTCCGGTCTTTGAACAGCCAGATTTACGCTTTCGGAGATATCTTCCGCCAAATTATAGAGTTGAGGTTTTACATTCTTGAAGATCCCCCTTTTCCCGTGAGACCAGGCATGAGGCGTGCTATTGTCGATGTATTTCCAATCTCCCATGCGAACGGCATGCATGCCGCGGGCATTGGCAGTTACCATAGACGTGCGTTGATGAGTTTTTCCCGATTGCAACAACGAGGGAAGAAAACTGAAGCTATCCGGGGCGACCTCTTTGGAATCTGACAGATTGCCGTGAGTGATTTCACTGATAGTCGCAAATACATCCACCATATTGATCATATCACGGGAGACAGAACCGGCCTTCACTTTCCCGGGCCAGGATACCATAAACGGCACACGAGTTCCGCCCTCCCAGATGGTATGTTTATCGCCGCGCAGGTTACCATTTATCATTAAGCCGGCTTTTTGGGCTTGAATCTCCGGTGCTTCCGGTCTATTGGAGGGAATTTCCCCGCCGTTGTCACTGGAAAAGATGATCATCGTATTATCCACCATGTTCATGTATTCCAATGTCTCAAAGATTCTACCCACACTCATATCCAGGTCCTGGATAAAATCTCCGTAGGGACCACAGTCGCTCAAACCCCGCATGGTATCAGAGGGCGTTATGGGGTGGTGAACCGCCACTGCGGCAAAGTAGAGGAAAAACGGTGTTTGACCGTCCTGTTGCTTGAGCCATTGAACGGCCTTGTCCGTCAAATCTTTCATGACGTCCTTGTTAACACGTTGTGGCGCATCATAGCCCACGTATGGTGAACCATAGAAGGTCCTGGAGTAGGGCTGCACTTTCCTGCTCCTTAATCCGTAAATACGCTCATTTTCAATATAAACACCATGCATGTCACCATGGTTCTGTGGAATCCCAAAGTGGTAGTCAAATCCCAAATCGAGCGGTCCGGGCGATAGAGTGCCGGTAAAATCCACTTTCGGCCCCCTGCCATAACCCAGGTGCCACTTGCCTATACAGGCGGTAGTGTAATCTTGCTCTTTAAGCCAATCGGCAACCGTTGTCCTGTCCGGGTCGGGCAGCAAAGGATCGAGAGGATTGACTACTCCGGATTTGAGCAGTGAACGCCAGGGATAGCGACCAGTTAGCAAAGCATACCGCGTGGGAGTACAGATAGATGCCGGCGTATAGGCATCGGTGAAACGCATCCCCGCCTCTGCGATGCGGTCGATATGAGGGGTACGCACAAGGTTCTTATCTGCTCCATATGAATTCAGGCTGCCGTATCCCAGATCGTCGGCCAGGATAAGAACGATATTGGGTTTCTCTTGAGAAAAGGCCGGTGCTAAAACCAATGTCACCAGCAGTATCTGTAGAATGGCTCGCGCTTTGATCATTATATTTACCCTATCAATTGAGATACTTAAATTTTCAACTTTCTCATCCTCTCACTCGAGATTTGCTACTTAACCTCATGATCAACGCCTTTTTACGTAACACTGTCAATAATGCCACTATCTAATCTTAATTCCCAAATAATTTTAACAGATTCAGCACACCGTACAAAAGAAACGACGAAAGTCGAAGGCCTATATCAATATCCTGTCTTTTACCATTTCAGTACAAAGCCACCCTTAGAGCCCAACTGAATGAGTGGTTCTCCTGGCGGGGCCTCGATGCCCGGACCCGAGGTTTGCTTTCGACTGGAAAAAGACAAGTTTGGCTGAAACTGGCCTTTTCTGGTGTGCTCCGGGTTTCGTAAATGAGATTTATAAATCTCATTGTTTTTTTCCGAAGCAACGAAGTCTGCCGTCTTGCGTTGCAATGTATAACCGGCCGCCGGCTGCGGCAATGCTATCCCAGATCGGGGCGGCGTCGAGCTTGTACTCGGCAAGTTTCTCGCCGGTCGCGGCCGAAGCTGCCCAGAGAATGCCGCCCATCCGTCCTTTGTAAGCCCTGGCCAGAGCCTGCGCTGAGCTTGTCGAAGAGTCACCTTTGGGAAACGTTACAGGCGTGCCGGCTACGAACAAGACCTCACCGGCCAGCGCCATCGCCTTGCCGGTGAGCGGTATGTTGGCACGCCAACGTTCCAGCGCCGTGCTGCGCGGAACCGCCCGTCTCGTGCTTGTACCAGGCTCAACGCGAATTGTCGCGAGGTCGCCGGCGTAAAGCGTATAGCCGTTCTGGCGCGGATCGAAGCTGGCGGTCCGGCTCGGCCGATACCCCCGTACCTCGTAGAACCGTGTGCCGTCGCGAACCAGAATATCGCCATGCGCCGGGCCCCTCCCGGTAGCGATGTCATAGCGCAATGTAGTGTCAATCGTCCACCAACTGCGATGATGCGGGATCGGTTCGAGAAAACCGTGGGAGGTTATCAGGTGCGGCGGGAGATTTTCTTCGGCGCTGACAGACTTGAGGTCCGGCGTGAATGCTTCGTGCCGCAGGAAAAGATGTCCATCTTCGGCCAACAAAATGTCGCCCTTGTTTCCCTCGATGCCGCCCGCTCCTGTCGCTCCCAGCGCTGTCACCTGACTGATCATCGGCTGGCCGTTCTGACCGTAGGGTCCGTACAGGTTCCGCTGGTGGACCACACGGCCGGTTCGTGGGTCGAGTCCGAAGAGAAATAGTCCGCCATCAACGAACGAGTTTCGGCCGGCCACGAAATAAGCTACTACCTGCCCTGAGCCTGTCGAAGGGTCGTCGTAAACGAGGATGTTGCCGCAGACCGGCCAGGCGGACTCGATCTGTTCGTAGGCGCATATCAGCCGGTCGGGTAACGCCTTGAACCGCCATATCAGCGCGCCGTCGGTTGCTCGCAGGCAATACACCCAGCCATCGTGTGACCCGAACAGCAGTAGTCCCTGATAGTAGGTGGGCGGCGAATCGACGCGCCCGCCGGTGGTATAGGTCCATTGTGTCTCGCCGTCTGCGGCGTTCAAGGCGCATACGGCATGCGCGTCCACGTCGGCCACAAACACCTGACCCGCGGCGATGACGGGTGGACTGGCATGAGTGGCAAGCCTGGTCTGCCATCGCGGTTCCAGCGCGGCCGGCACGGTGGTCTTGGCATGACCGCTGCGACCGGCATCGTGCCGGTAGGTTGGCCAGTCGCCGTGGAAATCTGAAATTTGAAATTTCAAATCTGAGATTTCAGAATAGGCCGGTCCTTTTTCGAGCTGTGGAGTGACGGCAACCGTGATAGGTTGGCCGGATGATTTCAGGCCCGGATCGGAGGTCAGAGCGTTAAACGCGTTGAGTTGAACTTTGTTTGCGCACGAACAGGCCGGCGGACCCGCGTAGAACAGCCCGTTGCACGGCAGGAAGCCGACCCCACACGTACTGCGAACCCACGGGTTCGGGAACTCGCCGGAGCCGTCCAGCGCCAGGAAGTCGCTGCCGCCGGTGGCCGAGTTGATGTACCAGCGATCCGTGATGCGATTGCGATAACAGCGATCATGCCCCATCGGGCCTTTCATCTTCTGGGCGAGGTTCTCGACGCGGGCCCCGGTACTCGGATCGTAGGCCTTGTCGTTGGCGGTCCACACCGCACCTGCGGCCAGAAATATATCCGGCGCCTTGAAATGATTCATGCGCGTCGAAGAAGTCCAGAGCCTGGTGCCGTCCTCTATCGCGAACGCCTTCAGGTTCTTTCTGTCAGCTAAATAAACTGCATCGTCGGAAAGCACCAGTGAAACCGAAGTGCCCGGCACCAATCTGGCCGCTTTCCTGGTGTTTCTGCGACCTGAGAGTGAAATCATGCAAGGCACTCGCCAGCGCTCGGCGCCGGTTTTCCGGTCAAGACAGATCAATGAATCAGCGGCGCAGTACGCCGCATACGCACCGCGCACGGCCAACGATGCGCCTTGATACGCCCGCGTGGCTTCGCCCTCTTTCCGCCACAGTTCGCGGCCTGATTCGGCGTCGAGCGCCACCATGCTGCTCTCCGGGTCGTCCAGTTTCGGGATGATTGGACCGTAGGTATGCTTCGCAAATGCGCTGGACCCGATGGTGCGGCCGCGGCCTTCGCCTATGCCGGCGGTGTCGAAAGGATCGCCGAGAACAATGTACAAGACCCCTCGGTCGTAGACAAACTCCTGAGTCCGCTCAGTACCCGGGTAGCTCTTGAGAATCCTGCCTGTCATGGCGTCAAACACAGTTATCGGCGCATCGAGACCCGGCGTGCAATAGACCTTATCAGCCATAGCGACAAGCTGCCGTTGCAGTTGGGTCGGAGTGTACTTGATGTAGATGTTGATCGGCTCCCAATCGGCAAACGAATGACGCCAAAGCTCGATGCCGTTGAAGGCATCGCGGCAGATCAGGGAGAACTCGCCCGGAAGGGCTGGGTGCTCGGACGAGGCGTGGTCCTCGATACTGAACAGCCGACCGCCGGCCGAGACCAGACTGTTAATGGACGGCAGACTCAGATGTGACCGGCTCCATTGCGGCTCGGCAATCCACTGAAAATGCCGGGGCGGACCGACCAGATCATCGTTGGCCACCGCGTTGTTGTCCGCATCGTGATAGTGCTGTTGCCACTCATCCGCCCCCTCCTGGCGCGGCTTGACGGTCTTCTCGCCGCCGATCAACGCCACACCGTTTGGCGCCAGCACGCGCAGCACTTCCTCCGTCGGCAACCTGCCGAGGTCCTCCGCGACAATCAAGTTTACGAGATTGTCCACGTAAGGCAGGCGGCTGCCTGTCCAAGGCTGCGCCGACACCTTGCCGTAAAGGCCAAGCGACCGGATAGTTTGGCGGGCCGCCGTTACATCCGCGTCAAGGCCCTGTACTATGTAACTTTCATCCGCATGGAGTGCCGCGGTGAGTTTTCCGTCTCCGCAACGGAGGTGAACGACCAGACCTCCGTTAATGCCGGCCCTGTCAAGGATTTGCTTGGCCGTCTGTTCGCAACTGGCCGAAGCGCAAAAAGTAGTGACCGGCAATAGCAATCCGGCAAACAAAATCAACCAACACTGCGGCACGTCAACGTGCCGGACAACCACTGCAATTTTCTGAATAAATTTCATATTGCCAACCTCATTTCGATTAAAATTTGTGTCAATAGTTTACATAGCAGAAGCTTGTCCGGGCGGATGAAACTCCGATGAGCCGAAAATGAATGAATAGAACTTTGATCCTCTCAGTTCGAATCTTAACATGATCTCCTTTCCCTTGCCTTCGGCAATGAGGTTTTCTTCAGGCATAAGGGAGCTCTGGATTATCGTTGTAGCCAAGTGTGCCGGGCAGCCGGCTTGAGGGCGGCCGCCCGTGCGGTAATCCGTCACACCCGGCCGGCTATCCCTTGCAGAACCTGCTTCCGTTTCACCGGCTGACGGTATTGTCAGCATCTATTCGATTATTGTCAAGTCGTTATTCATTACGAGGCTCTTCGCTTTGCGTGCTTCTCCGGCAGCGGCAGCAAATCATCGACGAGGCGGAGAAGCAGCAGCGTCTGGAAAAAAGTCCGGCCTGCGGGACACTTCGAGGGACGAGGGGCGAGCGACGGGTGATTGGCCTACTTTGCGGGCAGACTTTGAACGAAGCGGCAGGATTGCGACACGGGTGAAAAGATCGACGAGAAGATTCTCGATGATCGCGTACCGGGCACCAACGAAAACCTGCAAGTTGAAATTAAAGGCCTGAACATGCCAGTGGCGTTGTCGGATGTGTTAGTGGACGATGGAAAGTACGTTTACATGAAGTCGCAGCAGTTCGACGCCGAAGGCAATCGGATCGACGTCGACATCCCGATCCTCGCCCGGACGATGGTGCTTGCCGACGATTGCCTGTTTGTGGCCGGGCCGGCGGATCTGATCGACGAGACGCGAGCCGTTCCGGCAGAACTCCGTCGGACATGCCTAAAAAGCTAAGCAAGCCTGGCAAAATTCCACAACTATGGCCTGGGAAATGCAATTTTAATCGGATTTCAGAAGTCAGACCCTTGACATTTAGTCTCCTGAGCTGTAGGCTTGGCCTAGATTCGTAACTGTTGTACAGGATATCTATGGCCTTCTATTACAGGTGAGTTCTCATGACAAACAAGTCCGGGCACAAAACTGATTTCCCGTTCGACCGTCGCGGTTTCCTTGCTCTTGGGGCCGGCTCCGTTGCAGCAACCGTGAGCGGCACGCGCACAGCGAGTGCGGCCAGTAAGGGCGAGACACGCATCGTCACACCGCCGGAGGGTAAGCGTATCCTGCTTTCCTGTAAGCTGGGGATGCTGCCAAAGGAGTTGGACGGCAATAAGTTGTCGGTTGTGGAGCGCTTGCGGATGGCCCGTGAGGCCGGATTTGACGGTGTGGATTTTGACCAGGCGGCTGAGTACACACCGGAGGAGGCAAGGCTGGCCGTTCAGGAGTCGGGCGTTTTCGTACACAATGCGATTAACCACGCGCACTGGTCGCAGCGTCTCACGAGCGCCAAGGAGCAGGAGCGGGCGCAGAGTCGGGCGAACATCGAGCACTGCATAAGAATCTCACATGCGGCCGGAGGCAGCGGAGTGTTGATCGTCGTCGGCCGCGGCAGCGACGGACCGGCTGACGTGATAGCCGAGCGGGCCCGGCAGGAAATCCGCAAGCTTCTGCCCAGGGCGGCGGCAATGGGGCAGATGATCCTGTTTGAGAACGTCTGGAATCAGATGATGTACGACCACGATGCCCCGCCGGACCAGGGGCCCGACCGATTCATCGACTTCGTCGACAGCTTCCGGAGCCCGTGGGTTGGCATGTATTACGATATCGGCAATCACTGGAAGTATGCCCGGCCGGGCGAGTGGATCCGGGCGTTCGGCCACCGTTGTGTGAAACTCGACGTCAAAGGCTTCAGCCGGGCTAAGAATAAATTTGTCGATATTACCAGCGCCGATGACGACATCCCGTGGGAGCAGGTACGCAGAGCCCTCGACGACATACATTTCACCGGCTGGGCCACAGCCGAGGTCGGAGGCGGCAACATCGAACGCCTGACACAGGTTCGCAAGCAGATGCAGAAGGCTTTCGACATTTGATCACGAGAGTGAACTCCACCAACAGGGCCGCAGTATAGCCCAAGTAGCTCTATTACATTATAATAAAAAAATGGAGAGGTGTCGGAGTGGCTTATCGAGCCGGTTTCGAAAACCGGTGTGCCCTTTGCGGGTACCGCGGGTTCGAATCCCGCCCTCTCCGTTATATTCGATAACGCAACCTGGTGATCCCAGAGACCGGGCAGGTACCTTAAAACCAATTCAGCCCGGCAGGCCGATCAGCGTCTTTCTAATACGCTTCGGCTTCCGCGCTTTCCTTTATTTTTGTCCTTCCTGCAAATATGCCGTAGGCGGCAATCACAACGAAGCATACAAGCGGCACGGCGTACGAAGCACTGATACTCAGTGCCGTGGGATCGATATCGGGTGGATTGTCGTTGACGGCATCAATGATATATGCCTGCACCGGCACGAGCACGGCCGCACCCAGAATTGCCATGATCAGGCCGGATCCTGCGATTTTTCTGTCCTGACCCAATCCGCGGCTTCCCAAGCCGAAAATGGTCGGGAACATCAGCGACATACATCCGGAAATTGCCACCAGTGAATAGACCCCGATTTTGCCTCCGACAAAGATCACCACGCAACTCAGAATCGCTCCCAGCGCAGCCATGGCCGCCAGCAAATTGTGCGGCTTGATCACCGTCATCAGAGCCGTACAGATAAAACGGGACACGCCAAACAGAACGAGGGCGACCGTGTGATATCGCAACGCTTCGCTGTCTTTGATCCCCAGTTGGGCTGGGATGTAATACACGGTGAAGGTCCAAACACACAGTTGTGCGCCGACATAAAAGAATTGAGCAATCACGGCAAACACGTAGTTTGCGTTTTTGAAGAGCCTCTTAAAAGTTGCGACAATATGAATGTTCTTGTCGGGCTCTCTGACGTAGGGCATTTTTCTAAAAGCGATCAGCAGCCAGATGACAACAAGGATACTGCCGACAATCAAATAAGGTGTAATCACGATGAAAAGCTGCTGACTCTGGAGTTCGCTCATCCTCTCGGCTGATTCAGTCCCTGTAATTTTCTGTCTGAGCGTTTCAAGTCTGGCCAGAATCAGGAATCGGCACAGCAGATTGCCGATCACCGAGCCAAGAGGATTGAAAGATTGCGCAAGATTCAGGCGTTGTGTTGAAGAACTCTCCGGCCCGAGGGACAGGATATAGGGATTGGCCGCCGTTTCGAGGATGGATAATCCCGACGCCAATACGTAGAAAGCAACAAGGAACGGCAGAAACTGCTGTATCAGACTGGCCGGGAAAAGTAAAAAGCATCCCGCGCAATACAGTCCCAGGCCGACAAGAACGCCGGTCTTGTAGCTGAATCTTCTCGAAATAATAGCGCCCGGAATTGCAAGACAACAGTAGGCTCCGTAAAAAGCAAATTGAATCAGGGATGACTTAAAATTAGACAAATCCTCGAATATGCCCGTGAAAGCCTTTACCAGCGGGTCCGTCATGTTATTGGCAATACCCCACCACATAAAGCAACTGGACAGAAGGATGAAAGGCCACAGAATATGATACGGAATCAGTTTCGATGATCGCTTCGAGTCATCAACGCCGGAAGAAGGAGTCTCTGTCATTAAAAAACACCCTTTATTGAGTTACATGCCCGGTATCACTTGATTGTGACAAGAATCCAACAGTGCGAGATTTACGGTAGCATAAAGCCCCTATTGACCGACTTCAAGTGCTTTTTTTACATCGAATTCAATTATTTTTGCCGGCTGATGTGACACGCCAGGGCAAAGGGCAAAATTGCACTCCGTCATCTTGCACAATTGGGATAGAGCTTATATACTTTACATCCAACAAGGAGTAACAACGCAAAAGTAAGATAGTTAAATGGTTAATTCGTTCATGTATCGTTGGTTCATTGAATGAGCAGTTGCCAACCGTTCAGCCGTTGATCCGTTACTCATCATAGGGAGCAAGAATTATGAAAAAGGCCCGAATCATCGTCATATTTGTCGCTATAGCTGTTGTCTTGTACGGGGCCGGTTGTAAAGAGAAAGAACAGAACCAGAACCAGTACTCTATTGCCGTTATCCCCAAAGGTACAACGCACTTATTCTGGAAGTCGATTCATGCCGGAGCGATCAAGGCGGAGCAGGAGTTGAAAGACTCGGGTGTCGATATCGAGATAATATGGAAAGGACCGCTCAAGGAAGACGACCGGGAGTCACAGATCAGAGTGATAGAAGATTTCATAACACGCGGCGTATCGGGGATAGTGCTGGCCCCGCTGGACGATACGGCATTGCGAATGCCGGTCAAGGACGCCGTTAACAACGGCATCGCCGTCGTTATTATCGACAGCGGCCTCAAGGGCGAAGATTACGTGAGTTTCGTATCGACGGACAATTACGTCGGCGGCAGAAAGGCCGGCCGGCATCTGGCGGAAATCCTGGGCGGCAGCGGCAAGGTCGTCATGCTGCGATACCAGGAAGGCTCGGCGAGCACTATGAACCGCGAGAGGGGTTTTCTGGACGTGCTTAAAGAGAAATATCCGGACATCGAAGTTGTCAGTTCGAACCAGTACGGCGGGCCAACAACCGAAAGCGCGTACATGGCCAGCGAGAACCTGTTGGCCCCGCTGCGCAAGGCCGACGGCACTCTGACGATCGACGGAATCTTCTGCCCGAATATTTCGACGTCCTTTGGAATGCTGCGGGCGCTGCAGGGCAGCAACCTGGCCGGCAAGGTCAAGTATGTCGGCTTCGACAGCTCGCCGCGATTGGTGCAGGGGCTGAAGGACGGCCAGATTCACGGTCTGGTTTTGCAGGACCCGATCAACATGGGCTATCTGGGCGTTAAGAACATGTTGGCTCATCTAAAAGGCGAGAAAGTGCCCAAGCGCATCGACACCGGTTCGGACGTGGCGACGCCCGAGAACCTTGACGAGCCGAGGATGAAGAATCTCCTGGAGCCGGACTTCAAGAAATGGCTGAACGAGTAGATTCTCAGCAATCGAAGGCCCGGCTGCGAATGCAGGGCGTCAGCAGGCGCTTCGGAGCTACGGTTGCCCTACAGGACGTAGGGATAGTAGCAGCCTCCGGGGAAGTTCTCGCGCTGGTCGGCGAAAACGGCGCCGGCAAGAGCACGCTGATGAAGGTGCTGTCCGGAGCGATCAAAGGCGATTCCGGTAAGATGTGGCTCGACGGCGAGCAGTACCGCCCGGCTAATCCGCTGGAGGCGCGCCGGGCGGGCGTGGCGATGATCTATCAGGAACTTTCCCTCACGCCTCATCTGAGCGTCGAGGAAAATATCATGCTCGGCATGGAGCCGGCAACGATGGGAATCGTGTGCCGGAAAGAAGTGCGCGGCCGTGCTATGGAGGTGCTAAAGGAATTCGACAATCCGGAACTGGCGCCGGACGCCAAAGTGAGCAAGCTGTCCGTCGGGTCGCAGCAGTTGGTGGAGATAGCGCGGGCCCTGGCCAGCGGTTGCCGGGTGCTGGTCCTCGACGAGCCGACCAGCAGCCTCACCCGGCAGGACGTCGAGCGACTCTTCGAGATCATTGAGCAGTTAAAACAGCAGGGCAAAGCCATCGTCTATATTTCTCATTTTATCGAGGAAGTCAGGAGCGTCGCGGACAAAGTAACGGTCCTTCGCGACGGGCAGGTGGTCGGCGGCAGCGCCGTGGACGAGATAAGCAACGACGAAATAGTGGCAATGATGGTCGGCCGGCAGGTCGAGGAGCTTTATCCGAAATCGAAGCGCAAACGCGGCGAGCTCGTTCTGGAAGTTAAGGATCTTGCCGGAGCGGGCAAGCCGAAGTCGGCAAGCCTGAAACTCCATCGCGGCGAAGTGGTCGGCATCGCCGGCTTGATCGGAGCGGGACGCACGGAGTTGCTCCGCAGCCTGTTCGGTCTCGATCCCGTTCGCAGCGGACAAATCAAGCTCGGCGTCTATACAGGCCCCGCATCGCCCGCCCGGCGATGGGCCCAGGGCGCGGGCATTCTCAGCGAGGACCGCAAGCAAGAGGGTCTGGCGCTGGACCTGAGCGTGGCCGAGAACGTAACGCTCTCCAGGCTAAAGGGCTTCGGCCCACTCGGCGCTGTCCTGCCGAGCCGACAAAACGCCGCTACTTACCAGTGGATAGACAAGCTGGGCATTCGATGCCGTGACCCGCGACAGCCGGTGCTGTCGCTTTCGGGCGGCAACCAGCAGCGGGTTGCGCTGGCCAGACTGCTCCAGCACGACGTGGACGTACTGCTGCTCGATGAGCCGACGCGGGGCATCGACGTCGCAGCTAAAGCCCTCATATACAAACTGATTGATGAACTGGCGACCGGTGCGCTTACCGAAGGGCGCAAACCGAAGGCGATTCTGATGGTCAGCAGCTATCTGCCGGAGTTGATGGGAGTGTGCGACAGAGTGGCCGTGATGTGCCGGGGAAAGCTGGGGCCGCTCCATCCCATCAATGAAACCAACGAGCACGAGCTGATGCTTGAGGCGACGGGACAGGCGAGTTAAGAATTTAGAATGTAGAATGTAGAATTGCGACAAGGATTTTCGGCATGAACCAAAAAGACCAGACAGTTAATTCTCAATTCTGGATTCTGGATTCTACATTCCTGAGCAACTGGCAACGCTGGATCAATACGGTGGGGCCGGTGCTGGCGCTGCTGCTGGTCTACGGGATTTTCGTGCTCATCGCGCCGTCGAGCTTCAGATCGACGGCAAATCTGCAGATGATCGCCAAGCATACGACCATCGTCGGCATGGCGGCTCTCGGCATGACTCTGGTCATCATATCCGGCGGGATCGATCTTTCCGTCGGCTCAATCGTCGCGTTATCAACTGCCGTAATCGCAAAACTTCTGCAGGATTACGGCGCCGGCCCGCTCACTGCGGCTGTCGGCGGCGTCGTGGCGGGCGGGCTCGTCGGCCTGGTCAGCGGCACGCTGATAACGTCGCTGCGCGTGGTCCCGTTCATTGTTACATTGGGCATGATGCTCGTGGCTCGCGGCACGGCCAAGCTGATCGGCAAGGAGCAGAAGATTGACGTCGATCCCGAAAAGCTCAAATGGCTCGACGAACTGATGGCGTCGGTTCCGAAAGATAGCTGGCAACTCCTGCCGTTAGGCGTGTGGATTTTGATAATCATGGCGCTGGTGGTCGCTTTCCTGCTGCGATACACCCGCCTGGGCCGGCACATCTTCGCCGTCGGCTCGAACGAACAGACGGCCAGACTCTGCGGCGTCGTCGTCTGGCGCGTCAAGGTGATAGTCTTCATGCTGAGCGGCGCATTCGCCGGATTGGCCGGATTGATGCAGTTCTCGAGACTCACAGTCGGCGATCCCACAGTAGCGGTCGGTCTTGAGCTTGACGTCATCGCCGCGGTGGTGATAGGCGGAGGCTCACTCTCCGGCGGGGAAGGTTCGGTCCTCGGCACACTCGTCGGCGCCTTGATTATGACCGTCATCTCCTCCGGCTGCACCCAGATGGGACTCGCCAACTATTGGCAGGAAATCATCACCGGCGCAATCATAATAGTAGCGGTAGCCCTCGACCGCCTCCGCCACCGAAGAGCAGCGTAGCATGGGCGTCCCGCCCATGTTTCTCGAAAAGGGTATCAACCAGAAGGCTTGCCCTGAGCGAAGCCGAAGTGCCGTAAGCTTTGGGCCTGGCTGGGAATGTGGATCGAAAGTCTCTTAAGCATCCTCAGATGCTGATTAGCTGCAAGGAGCTTTGTTGGTAAGAAAGCGAATCGTGTAATGACCTGGTGTCCGTCATAAACGGCTTGTCATGCTCTTAAACCGGGCTATTCTGTCCAGATAATCGTCTGCGAGGACGTCGAAATCATGATTCTTGCGAGCGTATTCGTAACCTGCATGGCCGAATGACCGGCACAATTTCGGGTTATCGGCGAGGCTCTCAACCGCCTCGGCCAGTTGGTCGGCGTTTTCCGGTTCTATGCAGATCCCGGCATCCGCTTCCCTTAAGAACTGTGCGGCGTATCCCTCTACTCCCAGAATGGTCGGCTTTGCCATGGCTGTGGCTTCAAGCATCTTGGAAGGCAGCACTGTTTTGAAGTGATCGGATTTCCTGAGATGAACCAGACAGGCATCGGCGACCGAAAGTATCCCGGGAATGGCTTTTCTGTCTTGGCGGTCCACGAAAACAATATTGTCAAGCTTTTCTTCAATGGCCTGGCGGCGCAGCTTTTCTCTCATTGCGCCCGAACCTACCAGCAGGAACTTTATATCGTTTCTCCGGCGGTTCTTGAGCAATTTCGCAGTGTGGAGCACCACTTCCAGACCGCAGGCCATGCCGACGGTACCTACGTAAGAACAGATGAACTCGCCGTTGAGATTATGCTCTCGCCTGACCTTATCATCCGACTCTCGCGGGTAAAAGACCTCACAATCGAATCCGTTGGTAATTACCGATATCTTTTCAGCGTCAATACCTTTTTTGACCAATACATCCTTGTAACTCCTGCCGACCGTGACGATATGTCTGGCCGCGGCGTACATCCGCATTTCGAGCCATTCCAAAGCTCTTAACAATCTCCTGTTGCGAAGCGCCCCTACGGCAACTATGGACTCGGGCCAGATATCCCGGATTTCCAGAATGAACGGAACGCGTCTCAACCGACTTGCGATTACTCCGGCCCAGCCGCAGAAGAACTGGGGAGATGTCGCCAATATCACATCCGGTCTTTTCACAAACAGCGATAAAAAGGCCGCACTGAACATATAAGAGATGTAGTTCAGGGTGCGACGTATCCTGCCTCTGTTCGCGGCCACGTACGTCCAGACTCGGATCACGTTGATCCCGTCGATGACTTCGCTTTGGCGAAGCTTGTTCTTGTAGCCTTCGTAGATTATTCCATCGGGAACGTTCGGTGCACAGGTAATTACAGTAACCTTGTGGCCCCGGCGCACCCAACGCCTGCAATATTCATAAGTGCGGGTAGCCGGAACGTTGCTTTCCGGCGGGAAGTAATGAGAGAAGAACAGGATATTCACTCAAAGGCCCTCGATTCGACACTCAAATTCTGTCTCGCATCCGTAAGAGGAAAATGCCAGAGCTTTGTTTGGAGTCTTCACCCCGAATTCCGGACAGTAATATGACTCTTCGATTGACGGCTCGCCTGTGCCGGAAAAAACGATTTTGAAATCGCCCCCGGGATAACCAACACAGATTACATTGTTTTGCAGCTTGTCGATTGTGCAGCTCGGATGCAGATGGAGTCTCGATACCACGCACTGCGGCTTCGAAGCGGCGGTTCTGTCTCGGATCGTAAGTTTCCCCGATCTGCCCCAGTGAAACTCGCGGTGATGTACGGGTCTGCCCTTCAGTCTTTTGTAGCCATCATGCCAAGCGCGCAAACTAAAACCGTCATTCGATGGACACCATTCGATATTTCGAGGATAGCCCCTTCTTCCCACTCTGAACGCCGCCCACATTTCACATTGGTCCTGCCCCGCGATTTCCACAGTGTTGTGGGCCCTTGTCGAACGGCAGTAATCTCGCGAAGCTCCCATTTCATAATCATACACACCACTGTCGACAATAACGCGATGCCCGTTCGCAGACAATTCGAATGAGAATATGTCGGCATGGGCATGGCCCGGAATATAATCAGGGCCAATAGACCCCGCATCGCAAATCAAGTACGTACCAGCATCATTTCTAAAGCCGTAATAACCGGCTTCGGGCAGAGCGAACGGACCGGGCTTGGTCGGACAAATAGCTTGTTCATTATCGCCAAGCAACTCTCGGGCACAGGTCATGAGTTGACCGGGATTGTTGTAAATTGCCAACGCACTATCGTTAAGCAGGGCGATCTCGCCATCGGGGTGAATCAGACAATTCAACGCTTCAACAGCTCTTATAAGCGGCTCTCTCGTCAATCGAGATAAACGAGAGCAACCGGTGTTGTAAAGCATGGCGAGCAGATAAACAATGCGGCAATGATACATGGCCGAACGTTCGAAATGCATCCCGTCGTCGAGAATCTGCTCAGGAATTTCTTTCTCCAGAATTCTCAATCCCAATTGGAGCCAATGATCCGCCTCCCTCCCGGAAAAACAGCTTCCGACAAAGGAAAGAGCGGCACCGTTCTCGAACAGGTGGTTTCCGCACAGATGTGTCTCAAGATGCTCTGACAGCCACTCTGTCTGCAGGCAGATGCTATCCCAAAGCAGATTCAAAAGACTCGGATCGGCCTCGGTCTTTGCTCGGTACTTGCCGAAGAATACGCCGCACAGATTTATAAGCCGCAAAGAAGTCGGATACGGTTCCCAACCAATCTGCCCGTGTCCGAGAGGGTGGTTCTTTATCCAATCCAGATCAAGCTCTTTGGCTTTTCCGTAATCGAGAGCCCAGAGGTACTCCAGGTAGTGAAGATTATAAAGCCACAACTTCGGCGCACTGCGATAGTTCCAGTCCGGCGGCCAGCCGACTTCGCTGCTGCGATTCAGGAAAGAAAGGCGACCTGCAAGAATATCGGCAGCAAAATTATTCTGGGGCCCGGGCGGGAGGAATTGTATTCTCGGCTTCCACCTGCATCCGCGGAACGGTTGCGGACGGCGCTCGAAATCCTCGGGCTTTTCAAATAGAGGGCGCAGTCTGTGCCGAATCTGGCTGGCGACCTGATCCCTGCGCAGGTGTCCGACCGTGGCCATCAACTGCTGAGGATATCTTGAATCAAGCATTCAGAAGCGGTGGTTTCCCTCGGTTGCGAGACGGCTACGGTCCGGTCCTTCACAGCCGACTCGACGGCGGCGAAACTCGCAGCAGTAACGTTCACCAACTGATCGAACGGTATCAAAGGCTCGCCGCCATCGGCGACAAGATCTACGAACGCGGCTATCTCGCGCTGATGTCCCTTATCCTGCCGCAAGGTCTTGAACTTCTTGAAACCTCTGAAACCGTAGCCTTTGGTCGTCCGAAAGTTGTCTATCGCCAAAATTCTGCCTTCACTGAAGACCTCCAGTTGCTCTTTGGGATATTGCTTCGAGCCGTTAGCTAAGTAATGGACTGCCCCCACAGAACCGCCGGCCATCTTGAGATTGATCGACATCTTATCGCTTCGTGCAGCCTCATCCGAACTGAGCGCAAAAGCAGAAACCTGCGTCACGGGGCTTCCGGCAACATGCGACAGAAGGTCGATGAAATGGCATCCTTCGCCGATAATACGCCCGCCGCCGCGCTCGGGATCCTGAGTCCAGTGATCGGACGGAATAGGTCCGGCATTTACGGTCATAATCATCGACAAAGGCTCGTGCCGCTCGGTAAGCAATTCCTTCGCTTTTACAGTGTGCGGACTGAACCGTCGATTGAAGCCAACCATTAACATTTTCGATTGATTATTAGCGCTACCTAAGGCATTAATGGCCGATTGAATTTGCCGGAGTTGATCTTCATTCAAAGCCAAAGGCTTCTCCGTGAAGACGTGCTTGCCCGCTTCGAGCGCCTCGCATACGAAACGGGCGTGCAGGTGATGGCCCACAACGACGAAGACAGCATTTACCTGGGGATCATCGAGGATTTTGCGGTAATCCGTAGTCGCCTGCTCGGCCTTGAATTTCTTAGCAGCGTAATGGGCAGATGCGGCGTTAAGATCCGCTACGTACGCGATCCTCGCGGAAGTCCTGCGCAAAGTCGGCAGCAGCACACCCCGCGAGAAGTTCCCTGCGCCAATGACACCAACTATCGCCCGGTCAGATGCGGCAACAGAGCCGCTGCCAAACGTCACGACCGGAGAGAGGTTCGAATCGGCCGGATATTGCAGGGTCACACCCAATGAATCCGGATCGTTCTCTATCTTGTCGTAGGCGGAAACCGCATCATCAAGTCCAAAGCGGTCCGTTATGAGATTCTCCACGCTGAGCCTGCCGGACTGCATTGCGCTGAGAACAGCTTGGAAGTTTCGCCGCTCCGTCCATCTAACGTAACCAATCGGGTAATCCTGCCCGCCTTGCTCGTACTTCTCATCATAGCGACCCGGACCGTAGGAGCAGGAGACCTGAAAGGAGATTTCTTTCTCATAGAAATCGCTGCGGCGTAAGTCCAGATCGACTACACCCACGAGCACGATCCGACCTCGCTTGCGGCAGGATTGTGCGGCCTGATGGATGATTTGGTCCTTCTTGGCCGAAGCAGCAATCAAAACGCCGTCCACGCCGTTTCCGCCGGTCCATTTATCGGCGGCGGTCGCCGGATCGCCGGCGGCAGCGTTTACGGTCGCGGCACCGAAACTCTCCGCAAGTTCCAAACGTCTCGGATTGACATCCACCGCCATAACTTCGCAACCATTGGCTCGGAGCAGTTGAACGGCCGAAAGGCCGATCAGGCCCATGCCGAAGACCATGAACTTCTCACCGAGCGAGGGACCTGCAAGACGCAGAGCTTCCAGAGCAATACTGCCGAGCACAGTAAACGACGCCTGTTCATCGCTCACGGAATCCGGAACCTTCGCACACAGATTCCGCGGCACGCAAACAACCTCCGCGTGCGGGCCGTTGCTCGCCACCCTGTCGCCCGGCTGTATATCGTACACGCCCTCGCCGACTTCGAGGACGATGCCGGCATTGCAATAACCCAGCGGCAGCGGCTCATCGAGCTTGCGAAACACGGCCTCCAGCGTCGGCATCAGCCCGTCAGTCCGCATCTTATCGAGAACCTGCCTGACCTTTTCCGGCTGCTGCCGGGCCTTGCTGATGAGATTGGCCTTGCTGAACTCGAGCAGCATCCTCTCAGTCCCCGCCGAGATCAAGGACGCTCCGGTCCGAACCAGCACCTGCCCCTTACCAACCTGCGGACAGGGTACCTCCGCTAATTCCAGTTGCCCGGTCTTGAGATTTTGAAGGATTTGCTTAATGGTCTATGGATACTCGATACTGGATACGGGAACTACAGAGAGCACGGAGGGCACGGAGAACGGAGGTTTTTGGACACTGACAGACACGGATTTTCACGGCTGGTCAATAATTGAAACAACAAGCAAATCTCGTTATCGCTGCTTAGCAAACCTCACCCGTCGCTCCGAAACAACCACGAATGCCTTGGCGATCTTGTTTACATATTGGGCAAGAAGTTGTGACAGGATAGTGGTTTTCGAAGATGGCCGCTCATCTTCAAGACGAAGCAGAATAACCCCGTGATGAGATCGACGATCCCTGTAAACCTTCGCTCCGAAATCCTTATCATTCGTAATCAGAATCCTACGCTGATCAAAAGCCATTTGCATAACCTCAGCTTGCCAGAGGTAGAAAATCGGTGTCTTTAAGAGCTTTGGTTGCGAACAGCAGACAAGCTTGAATATCCTCTTTAGTCAAACCTTCGTATTCAGAGAGGATCTCGCCCTCCGTCCCGCCGTGCGCCAGGCAATTAAGAATGTAGTCCACCGTCAGACGAGTGCCGCGAATCACCGGTTTGCCGGTCATGACCTTCGGGTCAACAACGATACGTTGTAATAATTCTTCATCGTTCATACGATTGCCCTCATAACGACTCTCACAGCAATATTACACTGCGTATGACGAAAAAACAACTAATTCTAAACCACGGAGGGCACGGAGAAACACAGAGAATTGAAAATATTCGATATTGAATAGTCACCAGTCAATGTGAAGACACTGATTCTCACCGATTCACAGGGAATCGACACATTCAAAACCTTGCTGCACGAAGTGTTTATCGAAAGCAAAAGCTCTACGAGTGCCGAGCTGTTTCATTAGCCCAAAACTCGTACAATCGACAAGACTTGGACCTCTTTTACCTGCCTCAAGCAGTATTTCGATGGCAGACTCGTGCATCCCCTGTTCAATCCAGTGAACCGACAGCATCGGCATCATATCTTTAAGAAAGACGCGAAGCGCTTGTTTGCCCAGAAGTCTTTGAATCAGCGCGCAACACTCCACAACCACATAGTTGCTGCAGTAAAGGACGGCGTCTCTTTGGATCAGGCCGGACCATATCACTTTGGCCTCGGCATGATTCAAGTCATCCCTATCCAAAACGGCAAACAGGGCCGACGTATCGACGTAGAGAGTCATTTGCCCATGTCTCTCGACAGGTATTCATCATGGTTCTCAGAGATATCCTTCTTGCCGGAGGCGAAACGCCCCGCAGCGGCAATTGCCCTTTGCTTCGCTTTATCAGGGTCCGCTGCCGATTCTGAGGCCAAGAGATAATTTACCCCCCTGCGAATCAGCTCGGCAACAGAAACATGATGCCGTCGAGCCAGTTTCTTCAGAGAAGCCGCCTGTGCCTCTGTCAGTTGTATTTGAGTGCGAACCATATCATCATCCCAAAACCATTCAAGAGTCTGGCAATTCTACGCGATTAAACATCTGTGATAATTATAACACTTTCAAACCCGTCTTTCAAGATTAAATCACGACCATTGTGAATTATTCACCACGGAGGACACTCCTAATTTACTATTTACTATTGATGATTGACTATACCTGGGGTACAAGTGGCGCAAGTACCTATGGCACAAGTTTACGCGGATTACGCGGATAGAATCGTCAATCTATGCCTGTGGGATAGGCTACTCATTCCTTATTAATGGAAGAATGCGGACTCTTTGTCTGTCTTCATCGAGGCTGACTAAGGCCCCTGTTTGGAGTTGATCTTTACATTGCTGCAAAAGTGAAACAACGGTTTTGCATAGAGACACGGGCGTGATATTTCGCCTGCGAATTTGGATAACACTTGGAGCGTCTGCTTGCGTCGCAGCGAGGATCGTTCCAAAATCCAGATCATGAGTAAAGACGATATAATCATGCTCTTTTGCAAAATCCATTATGACGTGATCCGGAGCTCTGATGTCTCCAATCGACGACCAATGAACGGCTTCAATGCCAGCATGCTTTAACGCCGGTATCCACTGGGGAGAAAGATTCATGTCCACAAGAACTTTCATAAAGCTTAAGCGGTCATCGGAATATCAGTTTCTTCAAGACGCCAAGCCGCATAGTTTAACGCATCTTCGATATCTTCCTGTTCCAAATAGGGATACAGATCAAGGATATTCTTGTTGCTAAGATTGGAAGCAAGTAATCCAAGAATCGTTCCTACCGTGACGCGCATTCCTCGGATGCAGGGTCTGCCGCCCATGACGGCCGGATCAAATGTAATCCTCGTAAATTTCATAACACTCCCTTTCACCGTAAGGACATGTATAGACCTCAAATCGTATTGTTGTGCTCTCTCGTTATATTATCATTGACTTGTGTGTTTGTCAAATAAACCCGTTAGTCCAATCCATCCAGTCCAATACAAAATAGCAAAATTAGCCACGGAGGACACTCATAATTTACTATTGATGATTGACTATACCTAAGGCATGAATTGACTATTGTTCATGCACCCTCGACCGCGCTCTCCCTTGGGGACACCTTTCGGCGGGGACAGGCTTCGCAGGGATGACAATACTATTGATCTTGTTAACCACGGAGTACACGACTTTGCGAAGATAAGAAGATAGGAAGATGGGAAGGCAGGAAGCCACAAGCTTATCTTCTTACTTTCCTATCTTCTTCGCTTCTTTTTTCTAATCACGAAGTGTCCTCAGTATGCTCTGTGGTTACACATTTTTTAGACACTGATGAACGCGGGTTTTCAAAAGAAAGCCTCTGCGTCAAGCGTCATGCGCCAAGCAGGAAACGCCTAACGTTATGCACCTCAGGACTCTGATCCACGTGAATCACCGGCCAGCAGCTTGGCTTGTGCGGATTCCATAATCGTATCACGGAGAAATGCGCTGGCTTTGAGTATCTCGATCCCGATCAAGTCGCCTTTATCGTTCAGCTCGGCCGTGATATTGGGACTCAGCTCGACGCTCTGCGCTTCCGGACCTTCGGCCAGCACCAGATGCAAAACATCCTCTTTCTCGAAATAGGCTAAGCGCGGTTTATTCATTGACGAACCTCCCAGCCTTAATACGTAACAGAACTTGACGGCGAGTTGTCGCGTGTACGGTTACGGGTATCACCGTTTCGCCACGTGTTTCGTATGGAACGAGAACGAGCGTCTTTCCACACCGCCCCACGGCGATCCGGCGATTTGTTGCCGTATCCATATATTGTTCTCTTGACGATTTCACAATCTTCTCGATCTCGTTCAAATCGAATCCCCGAAGCCTTGCTCTATGTTTCAGGTAGTCGGTCCAGATAATATCCATTACCTTGTTCCTCGGACCATGATATGGCCGAATCAGGATTTTTAAGGTACTTCTTTCTGCGACGCATCAATTCAGCCTTCTGCCAATCGGGAATAGGCACATCCTCCCCGCGACTCCGGGCAATACTGTCCCAAAGATCTTCCACCAAAAGCAAACGCTCAGGCACAGGCAACTGCTCCAAATCATTCATTTCGGGCATCATAAAAGCATTATATCATATCAAAGTGCAATGAACAAGAGTTCTTGCGTGTGCTCAGTATTTATATCTTTTTTTTACCACGGAGAGCACAGAGGGCACGGAGATTTATATCCATACTTTTTTCTCTGTGTTCTCAGTGTGCTCTGTGTTTACTCATTTCTTGGTCACCGATTCGTTCGGCTTGGCTCAGAAGAGCTTCATGAAGATGCTACGGATTGGGTATGCGTTTTACGCATATCTAAGACGGCCTCGAGGCGAGGGAATAGGCCGGCCCAATTCCTTTGCCGTCTCGATCCATTCTCGAATGATCACCTCGGCATTATCAAGAGCTTCCCTATATGTTTGCCCGTCAGCCATGCAGCCCGCAAGTTCGGGAACCTCTGCCACATAGGCATTATCTTCTTCACTCCAAAATATGATTATTTCGTACTTACTCTCCACAAATCACCTCAATTTCAAGTCGTAACGAAGAATGATATTTCTTACCTGCTTCACTTGATTCAGTATATCAAAAGGCCACTGAATGCCAAACAAATACCATGGCCCAATACTGAAATGTTGGCATGGAGCCTACAATTCACAAGCCACGGAGAGATCACGGAGGTACGGTGATACGGTAGTACGGTCACACTGTCACACTGTCACACTATTCTTAGCTGTCAAGTCTTCTTTTTCCTGTGGATTCGGGTAGTTGATAAGAACAGCCCGGTAAATACGCAATGATAGAAGCATAAGTTACTCGTTACTCGTTACTCGTGTCTCGATGCTGGATTCAGGATACGGCTTTGGATAGAGAATGGGTTTTATTCTTAACGGCTCTCTCTCGAACGGTTATTTGCCGTTGAAAACCTCGCTGACTGGCTGGCTCGATGAGCACATTGCTCCTGACAGTCAATGGAAAGCAGCGCATTTGTGGAAAGCTATCGCCGATCTTCTCCATCGCTCGATTCCGGTCATCGAGACTCTTAGCCACAAACTGAGCGGTTCCATCTCCCTGACTGCCGACACCTTTGCCGCCATAGATATGATTCTGCAAATCGGGCAACTCCAAAAGCTCGTGCAGCAAAGGCGCTGCAAGCTCTTTCGAATGCTTCGCCACGGCTTCATCAAAAATCCCCTGGGCCTCCGTCATCAACTCACCAAGCTCTTTCGCCTTGCCTCTTTGAATCACCTGAAAAGCCCGACGCAAGACCGTTTCATTGTGGTTGCCGAGCGCTGACTGAAGCGTGTCATCTTTCAGATAGTTTTCATTAAGGTCTGTTAGAATGCGAACAGTGTTCTTCTCGCCCGCCAGATCGACGTAGAACATATAGATATCGTCCCGGACGAATATCGGCTCGATCTTAACGTCTTTGCCTTTCTCGAACACCAGCAGCAC
>CAZRBG010000022.1:0-79103 GCA_964598225.1 uncultured Pirellulales bacterium | reverse complement strand
GACTCCAACAAGCGCGCCCGGTCGAGCCAGATTTTTTCTCCGGTTTTGCTATACAGAAAGGCGAACGCATCGATAAAACTCGCACCGCTCATCGCGAAATCACAACCTCGCCGACCGTCGCCGTGCCGGTTGATTTCACCGGTTTTCTTGTCGATCACGTGCCACTTCCAACAGGCCTCGATTTCTTTGCGCGTCGTATCGGGATTGACCGCCCAAAGCCGGTCCCAGTAAATATCATGTATCGCGTGTATCTCGTGGTGCTTGCCGCTGTGGCCGGTCATTTCGTCTCTGAAGACGTCATAATGCCGATGCCAGCCCCACCAGATGAGCCCTTTTTCGTCTACGAGATTCTTGAGATAATATGCGATATATGCATCTGCCGCTTCGGCGTATTTACCATCGCCCGTACGGTCCGACATCCGGTACAACGTGTCAATCAGCGGCTGGTCCGTCAGTAAGTTCGCTCCGGCCGGATTCCGCCGGTCCCGGCGCGTTACCCGGTAAGCCTCATCCAGAGCGGCCGGTTCACGCGGACAATTCCGAGACGTTACGTCCAAAATGCTTACGAATATCGGTGCATGAGTCTTACCATAGCGATCCGTACCATATTCTAAAAGCACATCCAGGCTGGACCGCACGTAATCCGCGTACGGCTTCTCGGCCGCATTCACAGGAAACGCTGCCATAACAACAACAAGCCACAGATACCTCCTTATAGTCTTTTCATTCGACACTGCCCATACGGGCCGGGATTTTTCATGTGATTTCATAAACCGACATTTCCCATTTAACAGGAATTTTGCATTGTACATGATAATCTGTTATTATGATGGTACAGGAATTCGGAAATAATTGCCAGATGAGATGATACACGAACAACTGACAAGGGCGCCGATTCGTGTAACAGAGAATATCCGGAGAGTGTGCGCCGAGCTGGACTATGCAGGCCAACCTTTCTTCGTGGACGTGAGCCTGGAGCGTGACGCGGAAAGAGCCAAATGCGTGCAGAACGTGCACAACAAAATCACTCGGGATGGAGGAAGCATTCGTTTCGGCTGGGCTATCTGGGAATCACCCGGGATAGTGATTCAGGCCCAATATCACGCCGTCTGGCTTTCGCCGGAAGATGAATATCTGGATATTACCCCCAGGTCTTTTCACGCCGAAAGGATTCTTTTCCTGCCGGATACCAAAGGAAAATATAACGACGGTTCGCATTTCAACAAAAGATTCGACAATGCCAGATGGCCGCTTTCGGATGATCCTCTGGTCAGCGAGTTTGTTGAAATATGCGAGACAATCTTTGATTTTGAGGAAAAGGTATCGCCGGGGCCGGTCTTGTATTTGGAGGGCCGGTATATGTTGTTCCACGATGCTTTAATGCGAAAAAAGGTCCGGCTTCTGAGGAGAATATGTAACAAGATGGCGTCTTGACTTTTGTAGCATTCTGTAAATAGCATTTCATACGTTTGTACTTTACGACAGTCTATTTTCACGTTAAATCGCGAAGATACTTCTTGAAGAAATGGTGTATGACTGTCAAAATCACCACACTGGCAATGATGGAGATTATTACCACTACGGAAAAACCTTTGATGGCGACTCCGAGTGCGACGCCGGACGCCGGCGGGTGCTCCATGTCGACGATGACCATAATGAAAATAGAGAGTCCAACAGCCGCCGCATAGAGCAAAGAATATCCTATAGGTTTGCCCATGAGCGTTTCTATGGGAAACAGAGAACAAATCCACCCGCATGAGAAGCCCACGATATATCCACCGATGATATTGCGCGACTTTGCCGTAACCTGCTCGGGCATGGCGAACACGATGAAAGTAGTGGCTCCCAGCGAGGCTATAATTACGGCGTCCTCCTGAAAACTCAAAGATAACAATATCAAGAAGATCACTACCGTCGCAAACAGGCTCTGAAAAACATAATTCTTCCAATATTGTCGGAACTGATAAATGCCGCTTGTCTTTTCGTTCTTCATGCCGATTCCCAACCAACAAATGTCAACTGGCTTAGCAGAGGTGGAATTTCCGAACTCCACCGACAAGAACGATTGTACCATCGGTGACTTCGCTACAACAATGGGAAATACTTCTGGATGCTTTGCCGCTGTGAAAATCACACGACCAAACCGTTAGAGAATTCCGGGACGGCCCAGCGGTCGATATCCGTGACGTATTGAGAGCGAAACATGCACAGAAGAGGCCGGGCCACTCCGGCCATGGTTCTTTCGTCCATGCCAACTTATTCTTGAAGCAAGTTTCAGTCAAGCCGGACATCCTGCTTGACAGCCTCTTTTGGCTCGAAGCTTTGCATCTCAGCCAATCCATAACCCGAAAGCGGCGTGCGGGTGTAAGCCTTTGACGAATGCATGATCGATATAATCTCCTCGTCTCTGAGACTTGCGTATGTTTGGATGGTGACCTTGCCGTGATTATATCCATCCATGCGGATACCGTGTTCCCTGGAGCCGTAGGTTATCGTATCGAACTCGGTTATACGTGCACCATTGTTTTTATGGACTTGCTTCATTTGGCAGATAAATCCGGGGCTCGCTTCGATGTTTCGTACCACTTCACCCCACGCGACACTACGAGTCGAACCCCTGAGACTTCCGGTGAGCTTGAATTTCCCGGCCGACATTGCAAAAGCGACGAAAACATCGTGCACAATGTCCTCAGTCTCCGCCTTCGGGCCCCAAAGCCCTCTGGCCAGAGTGAGCAGATAATCCTTGTACTTTTCATAGATCCGGCACATGGCGTCCTTGTCGCCGTGCCTACATTTCAGAACAAGCAGCTTGTCTTCCAGCATTTAAGGCCTGCCTTATTGCCCCGACATTCACGATCGTCTACACATAATAACGAACAAGCAGCACCGTTTTACATAAATGCGATATATTTTTTTCCTTTTCCGGCGGGCCGACCCGAAAGATGTATTCAGTCATCAAGCCGCAATAAGAAAGGCCGAGCCAGTTCTTCCACGAATTCACACGAAACCGATTCGCGGTGTGTTTATAAGCGTTCATTAGTGGTTATTCTCTATCGCCTTCGGCGGTTTTGTCGTTCGGGGCCTGTTCTTTAGCTTCGAGTCGGTTCTTGAGGTCTTCGAGGTCGTTGCGGAGCTTTTCGGTTTCTTTGCCGAGCTTGTCGACGATCTCTCGCAGGCGGACGATTTCATCCGGGACGATTTGCTTTTTCTCGCGCAGCTCTCGCAGAGCATCTTTCGCCGCTCGCTGTACGCGCTCGGACGGATCGTCACCGGCGAAGGTCTGAACAACCGGAATCGCTTTGGGATCGCCAAGCGTGCCGAGGGCTCTTATCGCACCGGCCTGGATGTTGTTTTTTGGGTGGTTCACGTAGCCGGTCAGGAACGTGCGAATCTTATCCTTGTCATCCTCATTGCGGCTTATGTGCGCCAACGTGTCGAGCGCCAGAGCAAATCCGCGCGAGGTAAACTCTTTCTCGCTATTGGCAAGAGTTCGCCTGAGAGGCTCGATGAAGAACGAATCATCCAGCTTGCGGATGACGTCTATAGCCGCGCTTGCGAGAACGTTGCGAAAGGATTCGGATTCAAGATAGTCGAGAATGACCTTGCGCGTGCGGTTGTCGTGATATTGTCCGAGTGTGCGGATTGCTCGTGCGATGATGTGCGGATTCTTTTCTTTCTTCAATACACGCCTGGTCAGCTTGAGGCTTTCAGGCCTGTAGAATCCGCCGATATCTCCAACGACCGCCAACCTGACACGTTCATCCGACTGCTTTATCGAGTCCGCGAGAGCCTCGAATGCGTCATCCGTGTGAATCCGGCGAAGGGCCGACGAGGCGCTTCTGCGGACATCGTGGGACGGGTCGTTGTTGAGAGCATCCTTCAACGCGGCTACGATCTTCTTGTCCTTCTTTTTCTTGAGGTCGTCTACCGCGCGAAGCCGTCCGATAATATCATTGGTGTTTTCAAGCTGCGCATACAGCATGGCGGTCGGCTTGTCGAACTTGATGTCAGCCAGCAAGCCGTAATCGGGATCGAAGCGGACGATTTCAGGCTGTTTCGCCAGGGCGAAATAGAAATCGTGCCGTTTGCTGTCTATTCTGACCTTGCGGTCGATGATTTCGTCGTCGACGATAAAACGCACCTTCGTGTCAAAATGAAAGAGCATTACGTTGGCATCGGCCTTATGAGTCTGTTCGACGGAGATTTTGGCAAGCTTGTCCTTTTGCGACCAGCTATAGTTGACTTTCAGATCGGGATGCCGAGCGTGGTAAAGCCACTGATCGAAAAACCTGTCGAACGTCCGTCCGGTTATTTCTTCGATCACCGAGCGGAAGTCTTCGGTTACGACGTAGTCGAGGGCGTGGCGTTCGAGATATGTCTTGACGCATTTGCGGAACACATCGGGGCCGAGTGCGGTGCGGAGCATGTGGAGTACCCAGCCGCCCTTGCCGTATGCCCGGTAGTCGAACTGCTCACCAGCGTGACCGTATTGGCGGTAAACAATCGGCTTGTGCTCTTTTCGCTCGCGAAGCAGATAGCGGGCAGTGGCGTAAAGACCAGCGAGCATGCTGTCTCTGCCGTTTTTGTAGCCGTCGTAGAGGTCTTCGTAATACGTGGCAAAACCTTCGTTAAGCCATAAATGGCTCCAGTCCTTGCAGGTCACATAATCGCCGAACCACTGATGGACCAGCTCGTGTGCCACCAGGCTCTGGCTCGAACGGATTCTTCCGCTTTTGTCGCTATGTAATGTGTGCTCGGTGAGTATCGTCAGCGTTGTGTTCTCCATGCCGCCCGCGACGAAATCGCGCACCACCGCCTGATTGTACTGATCCCAGGGATAAGGTATGCCGATCTCCTCTTCGTAGTAACCCATCATATCCGTGGTGTCCTCGAACGAATTACGTGCGTACTCGATCAGCGAAGCCGGTGTGTAGAAAGCTAAGGGGATGTCTTCGTACTTCGATTCGACCTTATCCAGTTTGCCCGCGACCAAAGCGACCAGATAGTTCACGTGGGGCTTTTCCTGGAGCCAGTGCGAGACCTTCAGCCCGCTTTCGGAGTCAATGTCTTCGGAGACAAGCCTGCCGTTCGAGACGACCGTCATCCCAGCGGGAACGCGGCAGATCACTTCGGAACTCGACCGCTCGTTGGGATAATCGAAGTTGGGATACCAGTTCGGCGCCAGGTGCGACTCACCCTGTGTGAAGATATGCGTATCCTCTTCTGGATAACCCATCTCAGGCGTACGAAAATAGAGTCCGCGTTTGGGCTCGGCTTCGTAGACAATAGTAACGGTCGTCTCGGCTCCGGGCTGAACGACCGGATCGAAGGTTATCGTAATGGCCTCATCCGTCACCGTATATGCTTCTATCTTGGCGGTCGAGGTAATAGACGAGACATCCAGATCAATCGCGTCGAGCTTGAGTTGCTCAAGCGGCCGGCTGATCGGAGCGAACCTTATAGTCGCAGTCCCGGCCACCGTGCGATTCTTGAAATCCGGTGTTACGTCAAGCTTAATGTGCAGTACATCGACTTTGCGATCCGGCGCGTACTGCCTCTCGGCGGCGCCGACCGTCGCAGCACCGGTGACGCAGATTAGAACCAACAACGTAATTGTGCGGGCAATCCTGGTCATCTTGTGTCCCCTTGATTCAGTATAAAATCTTGTGAAAACCAACACGCTTTGTTGCAATGTATGACGCAAATATACCGTTCCAGGCACAAAGCGGCAAGCTTGAATTCGGGGACAGGGAAATACTAACTATCGCACAATAACAATTAAGCAGTGAGGGCTGGTTTGGCCCTCACTGCTTTCAGATCGTGGGTGTATTTCTCGGTCAACCGCCGTAGCTGCTAACTGACCGATAATATCGTACTTAGAGACAGCGCATGTAAGCTACAAGCGCTTTCTTTTCCTCGCTTGTCAGGTCGAGTTGCAGAACCAGGTTGAAAAACTCGACCGTATCTTCCAGAGTCATCAGCCGGCCGTCATGGTGATAGGGCGGCGAATCCTTGATCCCTCGAAGCGTGAATGTCTTGATAGGACCGTCGGGCACAGAGTATTGATCGCTGACCATAGTCGGTTCATAGAACCGTTCGAGGCGCAGATCATGCATCTGCTGATCCATAAAGCTCATCTCGGGAATATGGCACTCCGCGCAGGTTCCTTTGCCGTGGAAGACTTTCTCGCCCATCAGTTCCTGCTCGGTCGCCTTATCCGGCATCAGCCGTCCCGAAGGATTCAACTTCGGCGCCGGCGGAAAGTCGAACATGTTCTGCATCTGAGCCATCATCGCGACCTGCGAGGCGCGATTGGGCAGATTTACACCCTTTTTGGCGGCGATAACGTGGTCGCCGTCGAAATACGCGGTGCGCTGCTCGAACTCGGTGAAGTCCTCCACCGATCGAAGAGAGCGCTTCGAGCCGTGAATCTGCTGGTTGAACATTCCCCTCAGACTGACAGTGTCGAGACGATGACGAGCCTCCTGGGGTCTGGTGTCCGGATTGAGGTGGAATGCCGCGTTGGTATGGCCGTTGACGTGGCAGTCGAGACATGTGACGCCGAGACTCGGTTCGGCTACTTTGCGGTCCTCGGTCTGGTTGAACTGCTGCTGAGGAAACGGCGTCAGCAGTAAGCGAAGCCCTTCCATCTGTACCGGCGTGAGAATACCCTTCATGATTTCGTAGTAATTCTTGATAGAGAGAGTCTTGCCCTGTGAGACGTCGCCGAGGTCGGGCCTGGTGGTAAGAAAGATGGGCGGCGGAAACTCGGGAGTCAGATGGTCGGGCAGATCAAACTCGACGTCGAATCTTGCCAGGTCTCTCTTTTCCAGCTCCATCATCTCGTCGATCTGGTTTTGCGGAAAGACCTGCCCGCCGAACGGGTGCCGGGCATGGGGCAGCGGCCTGAAACCCATCGGGAAAAGATTCTTCTGCTTGATCTCGGCCGGCGACATATCGGCGAGCTTTTCCCAGGTCATCCCCGAAGGCAGTTTGACCCTTACGCCCTGCTGGATGGCTTTTCGACCGGCGGACATCATAACGTCCGAAGCATTGTCGCTCAGATCGTACCGCTTTTCGAGCAGCTCCTTCTGCCGCTCCATGAAATCGTCTTTTGTGTCCTTGTCGTGCCTCTGCATCTCATTGAAAGACTTTTCAACGACGACGGGCATGTAGGTCTGATCCGGCAAATCGGCGGCTTCGGCATTGTTGCGGGCCGGCACCGCGCAAAACGTGATCAAAACCGGCAGCACCATAGCTATGGCCACCATACATGTTTTTGACCTTTTGCTGATAACAGACAATCCATTTGTACTTCTCTTTTTCATTTTTTCCGGTCTCCTAAAGAAGTTGCTATTTTCCATATTACTATGAAGAAAAATAGAGAAATTAGTAATAGGGGGATTGCCTAATATGACTTAGGGAAAAACTTAATTCCCGTAACTGAAATTTCGTTTATGTTCGTACAAGACGAAAAACACACGTAATAATTGACATGATCCATAATTTCTGTGAGCTTGACTTTTGGGGGATTACTCCTTAGAATAGCTATGTAGACATCAGGTGTGGTTTGGTATTGATCTGGAAGGTGCGGCATGAGCTTTAAAAGACATAGCGAAGGATTCACCCTGATCGAGCTTTTAGTTGTAATCGCGATCATCGCGATATTGCTGGCTATTCTGATGCCGGCTCTCAACAGGGTACGCGAACAGGGCAAACGTGCCGTGTGTCTTAGCCACCTGCGGCAGCTCGGACTCTCGTGGATCATGTATGCCGACGACAACGACGGCTACATCGTCAACGGCGCCGCAGGGCATGCCGGAACGCCTAATGATGCGAGGCATCCGAACGAAGACCCGTGGGTGGGCGTCTGCTGGGCGCCCGACTACGCCAGCGGAGGCCAGCTTCCCGAGCAGCAGCAGATCGAGCAGATCAAAGTCGGCGCGCTGTGGCCTTATTGCAAGGACATCAAGCTCTACGGCTGCCCAACCGGCTATCGCGGCGAGATGCTGGCCTACGCCATCGTGCATTCGATGAACGGCAATCCGCCCCAGGGAACGTTCAACCAGTCGGGAGGACAGCGAGTGCCGAAGAAAGAAGACAGGGTGTGGCTGTGGGTCAAGAAACGCGAGCAGATTTACAATCCCGCCCCTGCCGAGAGAATCGTCTTCGTCGACGAGGGCTGGGCAACGTCGTACAGTTATGCGGTCCATTACGTGCACGAGAGATGGTGGGACGACCCGACGGCCCGTCACGGCGACGGGACAACATACGCCTACGCCGACGGCCACGGCGAATACTGGAAGTGGAAGGGCGTCGATACGGTGCAGATGGGCAGGGACCGCGACCGCAACCACCCCGGCAACTTCACGCCCCAGACACCAGAAGGCTTCCGGGACCTCTACAAGCTCCAGGAAGCAACCTTCGGCAGGCTGGGTTACCAGCCCAGCCACCCGCGATAGAATCCGTGCTGCCCGTTTGTAGTGACGCCGTAAGGCGTTATTCTCAAAAGCCCGTACAATGCTGACGAGAGCTGGCCGCGCAATTTTTCTACAATTCCGGCGAATCTTTGCTATTATGGCGTTGGTTCTATATCAACAGGAATGGATTATTTAGCTTTAGAGAGGTGCCGAAATGAACGAGAGAACTCCAGCCGGAAAATGGATAATTATTGCCGTATTTTTCGCAGGGTGGGCCTTGCCCCACCATTGTAATCAACGGCAAGCTCATGGGGAGGCAAGCCCCACCTTACGTTACTCTGCTCTCGGGGTGCCGCCAGACACAATTACTTTCGAATCGCTGCTTAAGGAGATGGTCGACCGCGATTGTATCGCCCGGCTGCCGGAACCGGCTTATACCTGCAAGCAGTTCAGCAGCTACGACCGCCACTCGACCGAGCCGGGCTCGCCTACGTGGTGGGCCAACTGGGATCGCAGCTACTTCGTGCGCATTGAAGACAACAACGGCAGAAAAGAGCACGTGCTGATGGACGCCGACGGCCCCGGCGCCATCGTGCGCTTCTGGGCGACCTGGCACGGGCCCGGCGGGGGCGATTTCAGCAACGGCACGCTCCGCATCTACATCGACAACAACACCGAGCCGGTCATCGAAGGCCCCATGGCCGATCTGATCAGCGGCGGCAAATTGGTCGGCGAGCCGTTGTCCCGAAGCGTTGCGCCGGAAACGGATATAAGGCGTCGGGGCCACAATCTCTATCTGCCCATTCCCTACGCGAAGCACTGCAAGGTCACATACGAAACCAAGGCCTTCATCGACAAAGGAGCCCGCAAAGGCGAGGCCCTGTACTATCAGATTAACTACCGCAGCTACGAACCGAATACGAAAGTTGAGTCCTTCACAAAGAACAGCATCGAGCAGGCGCGCGGGACTCTGGACCGAGTGCAACGCCTGCTCGAGCAAAACGAGCGCACCGGACTCGGACAGACCGAAGAACACAGGCTACGGGCAAGTATCGCTCCGCAGGAACATTTTTTTATGACGATAAAGGGGCAAAATGCACTCCGCTGCCTTGAGTTCAAGTTGCAGGCCGATGATCTTGCCCAAGCCCTGCGGTCGACGATACTCAAAATCGAATTCGACGGCGACCGTACCGTATGGTGCCCGATAGGGGATTTCTTCGGCACCGGATATCATATACGTCCCCACTCGACGTGGTACACTAACGTATCGGACGACAATACGCTGCGGTGCTACTGGGTGATGCCGTTCAGGCGGCTGGCAAAGATTACCGTTGAGAACCTCGGCTCGCAGCCGGTCGAAATTACCCATGGCCGAGTGCTGAGCGGGCCGTGGGACTGGGATGACCGCTCGTGCTATTTTCATGCCGCATGGAAGCAGTGGAGCGATATTGAGACCCAGTCCAACGAAAAGGCTAAAGACCGGGGCGCTCTCGATCTGAACTGGATAACCGTCGAGGGCCGGGGGCTTTACGTCGGCGACGTCCTTACGCTTTTCAACACGGCAAGCGCCTGGTGGGGAGAAGGCGACGAGAAAATCTACGTAGACGGAGAATCCTTCCCCTCGCATATCGGCACCGGCACCGAGGACTATTACGGCTACGCCTGGTGCAAGCCCAACTTCTTCGAGTCACCCTTCCACGCCCAGCCGAGCGGCGACGGCAATCTGAAGCCCGGCTTCACCGTCAACGTCCGCTATCGCAGCCTCGACGCACTTCCATTTGAAAAATCCATCAAATTCGACATGGAGCTGTGGCACTGGGCCAGGACGGTTATGGACTATGCCCCGGCCACGTTCTGGTACGCGCGCCCCGGTGCGAAGTGGGACGTTAAGCCGGACCCGAAAGAGGCGAAACGTCCGATTCCGCATGAAGTCGAAGATATTGTTGAGCCGCGAAAGGTGGAAAACGCGATCGAGGGCGAGAAACTGAAGGTAGTTAAAAAAACCGGCGGCGTCACGGAAATCCAGAACATTCCCAGATTCCGCTGGAGCAACAACCGCCAACTCTGGTGGAGAAACGCCGAAGAAGGGGACGAACTGGTGATAGAATTCACAGTCGAACAGGCGGGAGAATACGACATAACCCTCGGCACAACAAAAGCCGTCGATTACGGCATCGTCCGCATCGACATAAACGGCAAGACAATGGTTAAATCGCTCGATCTCTACAATCCGAACGTAATAGCCGTCGATCAAGAACTGGGCAAATGCAGCCTCAGCCGCGGCAAAAACACCCTGAAGGTAACCATCTTAGGCGCCAACCCCTCAGCCGTAAAAAGCCACATGTTCGGCCTTGACTACATCCTCGCAGTGAGACCGTAGTGTGTGCTCTGCACACCGTTACAAGTCTGCTGGGCAGGGCAATTTGACAATCATGGCAGAAGATAGAAGAGAACAATTGTTCGCGCTTTGCATTGAGAATAAGGAATGTGAGGACCTGGAAAAGCGTAAGATTTACAAAGTCCTGCCGGATGATAAGGCCGCGAAGGAGGGATACATGCGAATCGTTGACGAGTCCGGCGAGGACTATCTGTATCCTGAGTCCTATTTCATCCCCATCGATCTATCACGCGAAGCACAGCAGGCCTGGCAGGTGGCAAGCTGACAGAATCAGTCGATAAAGCCGATTATTAAGAACGCTGCCTCTTGGCGGGTCGTTAGCAATTGACGAAGCTCTCTGCGCGCTGCTGCTGATTCTTCTTCCCTCTTTTGTTCTTCTGGCACATCCTTGATCCTGCTCTCTCTCAAAGCGTCCATTTTCTCTCCGAATTGCTCCGGCGTTGCTCTCGGTTTTTCCAGAAGGGCCATAAGCTCTTCGGCGATTTTTTGCGATTCGGTCAGTTCGGATAGTGCTTTGTCCTCCCAACTCTTTTTCCACCGCCACGTGGGTACGCTTCGTCCGGCGCCGGGCTGTGTTCCGCTGGCACTTGAGCTGACAAGACTCAGTCCCGCGGTTGATCGAGGTTGATTACGCAGGGATCGAATCTCCTCCAACTTTGCTTTGATGAGCTTCCATTGCTCTTCCGTTGCCCTTAGCGCGTATTTCTCAAATAATAATGACGTTTTCTTGGGCCGGACATTACAGATAAAATCACATTTTTTCGGCCTTGTGGCGCAAACAAGGCCGGGACGCCCTCGCCACGATTTCGTCCGTGCAACGCGAGTGGTTTGTTATTCGGCGGGCTGGTCGGTTTGGGCGTGGGGTGCTATTGCTTCCATTCCTACGTGCATGGGCTGGACGCGCCAGATGTCTTGGCAGTATTGGCGGATGGAGCGGTCGGAGGAGAATTTGCCCATGCGGGCGACGTTCAGGATGGAGGTTCGCGTCCATTCCTGCTGGTTTTGCCAGAGCCGGCTGACCTGCTGCTGGCACTCTACATACGATTCGTAATCTGCAAGCACTAAGAACGGGTCGTTTTCGAGCAGGTTGTCCACGAGCGGGCGAAAGAGGTCCTTGTCGCCGCCGGCCAGGGCGCCGGAGGATATGAAATCGAGCACCCGCCGCAGATTCGCATTATCCTCGTAATAATTCCGCGGTCGATAGCCGCCTTCTTTGAGGCCGCGAGCCTGCTCGGCGGTCAGTCCGAACAGGAAGAAATTGTCCTCTCCGACCTCCTGACGGATCTCGACGTTGGCGCCGTCCAGCGTGCCGATGGTCAGAGCGCCGTTAAGAGAGAACTTCATGTTCCCGGTGCCGGAGGCCTCCTTGCCCGCGAGTGAGATCTGCTCGGACAGATCGGCGGCCGGATACACGGGCTGAGCGTTCTTGACGTTATAGTCGGGGTAAAAAACGACCTTGAGCCGACCGGAGACCGCTGAGTCGTTGTTGACCAGGTCGGCGACGGCGTTTATCAGCTTGATGATGAGCTTTGCCAGGAAATAGCCCGGTGCCGCCTTGCCGCCGAAGATGAACGTTCTGGCTGGTATGTCGGCCTGCCGATCGCGCTTCAGTTGCAGATACAGCGTGAGGATATGCAGCACGTTGAGGTGCTGTCGCTTGTATTCGTGGATGCGCTTGGCCTGAATGTCGAACAGCGAGTCGGTGTTAACCGTAACTGCGGTCCGCTGCTCGATGAGTTCGGCGAGTCTGAGCTTGGCGGCCTGCTTCACGTCGCGCCATTTGCGGCGGAAATCCTCGTCGTCGAGGAATGTTTCGAGTTTACGCAGTCTTTCGAGGTCGGTAAGCCAGCCCTCGCCGACCCGCTCGGTGAGCAGTTTGGCCAGCGGCGGATTGCTCAGCGCCATGAATCGCCGTGGGGTGATGCCGTTAGTAACGTTGTGGAATTTACCAGCCCACAGATCGGCAAAATCGCGCATCACGTAGCGTTTGAGAAGTTCCGAGTGCAACTCCGCGACGCCGTTAACACGATGGCTGCCCACCGCAGCCAGGTTCGCCATGCGCACGTACCGCCCACCGGACTCATCTATCAACGACATCCTGCGCACCCGCGACGGGTCGTTCGGGAATCTCGCTCGCACCTGCTCGAGCAATCTGTGATTGATTCCGTAGATTATCTCCAGGTGTCGCGGCAACAGTCGCCCTAACAGTGACAAAGGCCACTTTTCCAGCGCTTCGGGCAGGAGTGTATGGTTGGTGTAGGCGAACGTGTTTCGCGTAACCTCCCAGGCGGAATCCCAGCCCAGCGAGTATTCATCCATCAGCAGGCGCATCAGCTCGGGGATTGCGATTGCCGGGTGTGTGTCGTTGAGCTGTGCGGCCCAGCGAGTATGAAACTCCTCGAGCGGCCGGCCCAGTCTCAGATGTACGCGGATCATGTCCTGCAGCGAGCAACTGACGAAAAAGAACTGCTGTTCGAGCCGCAGTTCCTTGCCCTCGAAATGTTCGTCGTTGGGATACAGGACCTTCGTTATGTTTTCCGAGGTTATCTTGTCCTTGACGGCGCGATAATAGTCGCCGTGGTTGAATGCATCGAAATCGAACGATTCGACGGCCTCGGCCTTCCACAGGCGCATGCGGTTGCACGTACCGACGCGATAGCCCAGGATGGGTGTGTCGTAAGCCACTCCTTTGACGACTGTCTCCGGGATCCAGCGCACTCGCCGGCGGCCCTCGTTGTCGGTCCAGTTTTCCGTGCGACCGCCTAAAGGCACCTCGAAAGTCAGCTCCGGCCGCATGATCTCCCAGGGGTTGCCATATCGGAGCCATTTATCCGTGATTTCCACCTGCCGGCCGTCGCGGATAATCTGGTCGAATATGCCGAACTCGTAGCGGATGCCGTATCCGATGGCTGGTATCTTGACCGAGGCGAGTGAATCGAGATAGCAGGATGCGAGCCTTCCGAGTCCTCCGTTGCCGAGCCCTGGTTCTTCCTCCTGCTCCAAAAGCATGCCCAGATTGATGCCGAGACTGTCCATCGCCCGGCGGGCCTGTTCTGTAATTCCGAGATTGAGCATGTTATTGGCCAGATGCGGGCCCGGCAGGAATTCGGCTGAGAGGTAGGCCACTACGCGCGCATCCTTCTCGGTATAAGTTTCAAGTGTCCGGACGCCCTGCTTGAGCACGCGGTCGCGAACGGTGAGCGCCAGAGCGGTGTAGAGGTCATTGAGCGTAGCGGACCTGGCCAAACGGCCCATCCCACAGAAAAGGTTATCGAGAAACGATCTTTTTATGTCGTCCGCCCTCGAGCCGGTGCGCACGCCGCGAGCCGGTTCGCGCTTTCGAAATTCTCTGAAGACTCTCTTTCTCTGTGGTGACACAAGCGATTCCTTTCAATATGCCACAATTTTAGATGCAAGTCTAACCGCCAAGTATCGCACTGTCAACATAAGCTTCTCAAAATCTGTTCCTTCGGGTGGCAGCCTCAAGCAAAGCGCTGCCCTGAGCGAAGTCGAACGGGTTGGGGCCGGTTTTCACCCACCAGGCTCATCCGTTAAGCATGTGTTTAGCCAAGAAGGAACCACCACATAGCACCGGCCGATTGCCACGCGACGACTTAACATTTGACGATCCGGCCTTTTTTAGGCAGTATGCTGTCTCGATGATGCTATGTAATAAGGATTTTTTGATGCTCGAGAAATATAGGCATATTATCTGGGACTGGAACGGCACGCTTATCAATGACGCGTGGCTGTGTGTTGAGATAATTAACGAGATGTTGGGCCGGCGAAACAGGCCCCCTATCACGCGCGAGCTATACCTGGCCCGGTTCGGCTTTCCCGTAAGCGAATTCTATGAACGTATCGAGTTCGATTTCTCCGTCGAGCCCTATGAGGCAATAGCTCGCGAATATACCGACAGATACGAACAGCGCTGTCGCGAGTGCAGGCTGCACGATCACGCAAAAGACGTGTTGAAGAATTGTCTCGAAGCTGGAAAAACGCAATCGATACTCTCAGCGTACCATCAGAAAAGGCTCGAGGAAATGCTGGATTTCTTCGAGATGAAATCGCTTTTCACGATGGTATCGGGCCGCGATGACTACCACGCACACGGCAAGACCGAGTTGGGAATCAAGCTCGCTGCCGAGTCTGGGGTCTCTCCGGAGCGGACCGTCCTCATCGGTGATACGATCCATGATTATGAGGTGGCATGGGAAACAGGAATAGATTGCATTCTGTTTACCGGCGGTCACTATTTGGAAAGGCGACTCAAATCCTGCGGAGTCCCGACAGTCCGTTCACTGAACCAACTTCTGCAAGCCTGACAAACAAGTGCCGCAAATCATTGATTTTCATGAATCTACATATTAGAATACCTTTTTTGTGCTTCACCTGAAGATGCGTACCCACGCTCATGGAGCCTAAAGGAGTGATCTATGCGACGTAAGATAGCGGTGGTGCCGGAAAAGTGCTCCGGCTGTCGGGTCTGCGAGATGGCCTGCGCCATACACAGACAACGGGCAAACAATCCCAAGAAGGCCAGGATACGGGTGGCCACGATTTATCCGCATCCGGTGCTGAGGATGCCGGTTGTGTGCAACCAGTGCAAAGATGCCAAGTGCATGGCCGCGTGCCCGACCGATGCGATATACAAAAACAACAGCGTGGTCAGGATACGGCACGACGACTGTATCGGGTGCCATGCGTGCGTCGAGGCCTGTCCTTTCGGAGCGATGTATATCCATCCGGATATCGACGTGCCGCTCAAGTGCGACCTGTGTGAAGACAGCGGCGCCCCAGAATGCGTCAAGATGTGTCCGACCGGCGCGATACTGTTCATGCCCGAGCACGTGTTCGGCCAGGCACACCGGCTCAACAACGTGCTGTCTTATACACACATGAAGGAGATCGAGTACACCGAGCACGGCAAGCCCAAACGGCTGCACTATGCCGACAATAACGCCGCCGAGGGCCGTGACGGGAAGGGAGACCTCAGATGAATAAGCACAAAGGCGGATATTTCCGCAAAATACTCCACATCGATATGACCCAGGGAACGAGCAGGACCGAAACTATCGACGATGAATTCATCGAGAAATACTTGGGCGGCAGGGGCTTTGCGATAAAGCTGCTCTGGGACAACCTGTCAAAGAACGGTACTATAGATCCGCTCGGGCCGGAAAATATGCTCGTCGTTGCCGCCGGGCCGCTGACGGGCGTTTACCTGCCGAGTTCGGGCAAGAATTCTTTCGCGTCGATTTCACCGGCGACCGGCTTGTTCGGCGATTCCAGCATGGGCGGCGGCTTCGGCGTCGAGCTGCGCCAGGCCGGTTACGACGCCGTCGCAATTACGGGAAAAACACCGGAACTGAGCTATCTTCTGATAGACGATGAGAATATAACAATCGTGCCATGCCCGGAGTTAAAGGGCAAAGGGAACCTGGAGACCGAAGGCAGGATTCGCGACAAGCTCGGCGATCACGACGTGAAAGTGGCGTCTATCGGGGTAGCGGGCGAAAACCTCGTGCGATTCGCGTGCGTGACAAGCGAGTGGAGCAGGAACGCCGGTCGCACCGGAATCGGCGCGGTGATGGGAAGCAAGAATCTCAAAGCTATAGCCGTTCGCGGTCATCGCGACCTGCCCGTCCACGATGTCGATAAGGTCATCGAGATTTCCGAGCAGGCGTACAGAGAGCTCGGCGCTCACGACATGATGGATCACTGGCAGAAGCAAGGGTTGATGGGAGTAGTAGATTACGCCAATATGATGGGGATTCTGCCGACGTACAACTTCCGCGACACGCATTGGGAAAAGTCGGGCCAGATTAACGGTAAGACGATGCTCGCCGGGCATAAGATCGGCAACACCGCCTGCTTCGGCTGCCCGATGTGCTGCGGCAACATCAATCTGGTCAAGGAGGGCAAATGGGCGGGTACGGTAACCGAAGGCCCCGAATACGAAACCGCGGCGATGCTCGGCTCCAATCTCGGCGTCGATAACTTCGCCGGCGTCCTGCGCGGAAATCACCTCTGTGACGACCTCGGGCTCGATACGATCTCGACGGGAAACTTGATAGCGGTCATTATCGAAGGCTACGAAAAGGACCTTCTGACGCTGGACGACCTTGACGGCAAGCCTATCACCTGGGGCGACGACGACCGGATTATGGAGCTTATCGAGCAGATCGCCAAATGCGAATCCGTCGGCGCCACGATCGCGCTCGGCGCCAAAGGTGTGCTCCAACGATGGCCGCAACTGAGCGATATCTGCCTTCATGTCAAGGGGCTGGAGCAGTCGGCCTACGACTGCCGGGGTGCAAGCTCAATGGCGCTGGCCTACGGCACGAGCGACATCGGTGCTCATCACACCAGAGCGTGGACTGTCGGCAAGGAACTCGAAATGGGTGCAGACTGGGGCATAGGCGAAAAGGTCGATCTGGTGATTCACCATCAGCACATCCGTTCGCTGTTCGACATGTTCGGAGTCTGCCGCCTGCCGTGGATCGAGCTTGGTTTTCACGAGGACTTTTATGCCAAGCTTTACAGCGCTGTGGTTGGACTGGACTACAGCCTCGAGGATCTGCTGGCCAGGTCGAAGCATTGTTACGATATGACGCGGGCGATAAACGTCAGGCTCGGCGCGGCCAAAACCGATGATTACGCCCCGGCGCGAACGTTCGTGCCCATACACAGCGGTCCGTTGGCAGGCAAAGTCTGCGACAGAGACGAGTACGAAAGAATGCTGGCGCTGTATTACGTAAAACGAGGCTGGGACGAGCAGGGCAGGCCGCAGATAGCCCTATAGTGAAGATTAAGCACGCCACGAGGGTGGCAGCTACTGAATGAGCGACGCGAATGAAGTGGATGAACGATAGACGATGGAGGATGGAAGATAGACGAATCGCAAATCGTCTCTCATCCCTCGTCCCTCGTCCCTCATTATTTCTTCATCCCTTGCGCGTATTGGTTGTAACTCTTTGCCTTTATCATGCAGCCTCAGCGGCGCCACCATACCCGTCAAGTCCGGTTATCGAAAGAATAGTCTGGGCGCCTGCCGATACGATCGTTCGCAAAGCCGCGGGCAGCGACAACCTGCCCGTTACCTGGGCCGATGACGACGCTCTATACATCACGTGGGGAGACGGGTGGGGATTCAAGCCCAAGGTTCCGAAGAAGCTGAGCATGGGATTTGCGAAAATCATTGGAGGGCCGGATGATTTCAGAGGCATCAACATCCGATCCGAAGCCGAGCAGCTTGGCGGCGGGCGTTCCGGGAAAAAGGGCTGGGGCATTATCTCGGTCGATGGCGTGCTGTATCTCTGGATGGGGCACGCTGATCAAGAAGGCGGTCAGGCGCAATTGGCCTGGTCCCGTGACCACGCTCGAACGTGGACCTTCGCCGACTGGAAGTTCCCGCAGTTCGGCCTGATGGGTTTTGTCAACTTTGGCAAGAATAATAATTGGGCACGCGACGACTATGTATACTCCTATTCGCACGACGGTCCATTGGCCGATACTCCCGCCAACCGCTTTATACTCATGCGCGTTCCCAAGAACCGAATCGCCAGGCGAGAGGCATGGGAGTTTTTCGAGCGAATAGACGAAGCCGGCAAGCCGATCTGGACCGCCGACATCAAACGACGGGGCGCGGTCTTTCGGCACAAAGACAGTTGCCTTCGATCCGCAATGACCTATTGCGAGCCGCTGCGCCGTTACCTCTGGTGGCAGCATATCCCCGCCCCGAAGGGCAGCCCCGACCGCGGCGACACGCGGTTCGAGGGCGGTTTCGGCATCTACGATGCGCCGGAGCCCTGGGGACCCTGGACTACCGCCTTTTACACCGAAAAATGGGACGTCGGACCCGGCGAGCACGGCGACTTTCCCGCAAAATGGATGAGCGAAGACGGACGAGAACTCTACCTCGTCTTTTCCGGCGAGGATAGCTTCAGCGTTCGAAAAGCTACAGTCGTTCTGGTTAGCAGCGACGCCGTAAGGCGTTAATAAGCCACGTAGGATGGGCAACTCAACTTGTTGCCCATGGTGCCAATTGAAATTGAGGTTTAAGGAGCTTAAAGATGAGACGAATGATATTGATGATCGCTATTCTTGTCGTGTTCGTGCCTCTTTGCAGAGCGGCCATGGACAAACCTCGGATAGTTGTAATGACCGACATCGGCGGCGATCCGGATGACCGGCAGTCGATGGTCCGATTCATGCTCTACACCTGCGATTTCGACGTCGAAGGGCTTTGCACCGGCTTCGGACACGGTCACTATAAAAACACCCGCCCCGACCTGATCCGCGAGATTGTCGACGCCTACGGCAAAGTCCTGCCCAACCTTCGAAAGCACCGGCCGGATTATCCGTCCCATGAACGCCTTACAAGCCTTATCAAGGACGGCCACAACGGCGATCCGCATAAGGTCGGTCCGGGCATGGACTCGGAGGCCTCGGACTGGATAATTGAAGTCCTCGATAAGGATGACCCCAGGCCCGTCTGGTTCAGCATCTGGGGCGGGCCGCGCGAGCTGGCCCAGGCGATATGGAAAGTCAGCCAGACACGTTCGGCCCATCAGCTCGTCGCTTTCAAGCGAAAAATTCGTGTCCACTCCATCGCAGACCAGGACCGCACGGCAGAGTGGATTAAACATATGCATCCCGACATATTTTGGATCTATTCGCACAGACTGTTTCGCGGCATCTGGAAGGAGGGCAACCAGGAAATAGTCTCACCGGCATGGCTTGAGAAAAACGTTCGCACCGAGCACGGCCCGCTCGGGCGCGTCTATCCGGCCAGAGCGGCCGGCAAGACCGGCGTAAAGGAGGGCGACACACCTTCTTTCTTCTATGTACTGCCGGACGGGCTAAGCAACCCGGAGCACCCGGAATGGGGCAACTGGGGCGGGCGCTTCCAGCGTAGCGGTCGCGGCAATGAATACGTCCCCGCAGCGGACAAAATAGGAGATCGGCTCGATATGTTATACACGATCCATCGCTGGCGACAGGATTATCAGAATGAGTTCGAGGCACGGATGGATTGGTGCGTCAAGCCTTACGGCCGGTGCAATCACGAACCCAAGGCCGTCTGTAACGGCGACAAAACCACAAAAATTCTCAATATCGATGTCAATCCGGGACAGGATGTAACATTGAACGCAGCCGGATCGTCCGACCCCGACAACGATAACCTCTCGTATAAATGGTGGGCCTATCGGGAAGCGGGCAGTTATTGGGGTAACGCTCCCATTCGATCAGAAAATTCGGCCCGTGCCGTGGTAAAGGTGCCGAAGAATGCCTCAGGACGGACCATTCACGTTATCCTGGAGGTTGTAGATTCCGGCGATCCTCCACTCACGGCGTACAGGCGGGTGTTCTTGAATGTAAGCGGAGAGCCGGTCAAGGCGCCACTCGATGTTCGCCCACTCGCCGAGTATCTCAGCACGCCCATCGAGAAGTTGAGCGGGCCGAAGGGCGAGTGGAGATTCTACCGCGGCATCAATCTCAACGGGTCGGCTATTACAATCGACGGCAGCAAATGGCAGGGAGACGATGCCCCGAATTTTATCTGCAAGGACCGCCCCGTCAATAGCCCCGATGTGACGCTGAGGCCGCCGACGAATGAAGCGCGGGCGACGATGATTCATTCGTTCCGCTGGGACCGCAACGCAAAGATCAAAGTGACTCGCGTGCCGAAAGGCAAATACGCCGTCTATGCGTATCTCTGGGAAGACAACAATCCGGAGACTTTCAGCATCTCGGTCAACAATCGCAAGGTCGTAGGAGAATACTACAGCGGCGTTCAGGGCCAGTGGCGTCGAGTTGGGCCATGGATAACAACCGTTAAAGACGGCACAATAGAAATCACCAGCTCCGGCGGCGCTGCCAACTTCTCCGGAATCGAAATCTGGCGTGCCGCCGAGCAGTAGAAACATAAGAAAGGAGAGTCAGAGCTATCGAATGCCGGGAAACTCCATTGACTTCTCGCACGATGTGATGCCGTGCATATCCGCGTAGCCGCAGCGGACAAATACGAGGAGTTGTACGATACCGGAGACGCCAGAAAAGACGCCTACCATGCCAACGTCACGCATGTCGACGATGCAATCGGTCGTGTGGTCGAAGAGGTAAATCGGATTGGCCTCAAGGACGATACGATCATATTCTTCTCCAGCGACAACGGGCCATAGAGAAAGCGAAACAGTAGGCAGGGGCTCGCCCCGCCGGGAATGCTTAATTCTTAATTCAGAATTGGTAGATGAATCGTTCCAGTATCTCGCTGGCTATCGGCGGGCATCCGGAGACGAACACGCCGCAGTCTTTGTGTTTCGCAGTGCAGTTGCCGACGCACATGGCGCCGCTCGGCAGCTCATCGTGGCCCTTGCCGATTGCAACAAGAATCTCCTTATCGTCCGTAACCTGCTCGCGCAACTGTTTGCCGTAACGCCGCAGGAACATCAGCAGCGTCGATTGGCACGCGCTGCAGGATTGCTCGTCGAGAATATCGAAGCCTTCGAACTCGAACGACAAATGTTCCGGAGGCCTCATAAAGGGACTCTTGATTTCCTCCCAGTTTTCGGGAGAGACAGCAATCGAGCCCGGATCAATTACGCCGTATCCCCTCTCGGCGCCGAGGCGCAGGTGCGGCACATCGAAAGCGGATATCCCCATTATCCCGCACGCCACCGCATCGGTTGCATAGGCATCGGCTCCGACCAGCACCACGTCCAGAGGCTTGGGAGTGCCGGCGCTGGGGCCGAGCCCTTCCATGCCGATTGTCCCGTCGATGATCGCCAGATGGGGACGCAGAACCGAAGACATATCGACAATCGCGGCGTCGAGCGGTTTGTCTTTGCTTTCCGGTGAGCGGGGCAGCATGTGAAAGTCCACCTTGGCCCTTCGCCAGAGACAGCCTTTCATATTCTTGACCGCCAGTGTCACGCCCGTGTGCATGTGCGTCTTCATCACGGGAATTGAGACGATAATGTCATATTCCGCGATCTCCGGGCATACTTTGAGCATCTTTATCGCCGTGCCGTTTGGAATAGTGGCCGTAACATAGCGGCGCAGGTCCATATCGATCAATTTGCAGTCCCGCTCTTCGGCGACGGCCGCCACGCCGCTGGTCTCGAAGGCATCGAGGGCGGCAACGCCGGTAATCGGGCTTTCGCCCACGGCGACGTCCGCTCCGGCGTCTCTGAAGACATCTATCGCCGCGGCGATAACCTGCGGATGAGTCGTTATGCCGGTCTCGGGCTTGACATTGCGGCCGACGTTGGGCTTGAGCAATACGCGTTTGTCTTTCGCCGGCGACAGATCGATATTCGAAAGGGCCTTGCGCGCATTGTCGTAAGGCCCGTTTCCGCAAGCCCAGAAAACCCCCGGCCGAGACTCGTCAAGCTCGAAAGGTGTACACGACAAGACGATGCTTGTATCAGATTTGTTCATGTCGTTTATTCGGCTTGCGTCAAGCAAACAACCTGCCCATTATTAAGAGTTGCGATGATTCGTCCGTCGCTGCCGATTGCGAGACCGGCCTTCACAACGGGGGCGGGCAGGTCCTCGCGCCAAAGTGACTTGCCGTCCTTGATGCGGATGGCTGTCAGGGAGGGCTGGTCTTTGCCGTCGAGACCTTTGACGCCTGCTGCGAGAAGGATGTCATCGGCAATTATGAAACTCTTGTAGCGCGTTCCACTGTTATCCTGCCATAAGGCTTTACGCTGCGGACGTCTTCTGCGTCTGTCGCTGCGCCGGTCCGTCTGCCGGGCCGATGCTTCAGCGTCTTTCGGGGCTGGCCCCAGAAGCGCCAGCTTCGTATGCCGGCTGCCCTCGTAGCTGGCGTCGTAGCGAAGCAGCTTGCCGTCCGGATAGCCGCGCGTGACCGATTCATACTGCGCGTACTCGGGAAAATATGCGTAGAATGCTGTCTGGAAGCGGGAAGTCGGCTCCTCATGCGGCGTATTGACGCATTTGCCGGTTTGCAGATCGTAGCGCGCCATCTGATACACGCCGCCGCCCTCGAAGCAAAGCTCGTCGTTGCGTATCGCCAGGGGGCCCTGGAGGCTGACGCCGCTGTTGACTTTCTCGCAAAGCGTGCCGGATTTGTCGTTGTACCATTTGACCTCTCCCGTGACGGCGTCCAGCGCGACCACATAAGTGCCGTCGTAGTGGGCGATCCCGGCCGCGGCGTAAACGACGCCGTCGTGTACGAGCACGCCGCCCGATACCGGCCAGGTGGAGACGAGCTTGCCGTAAACGGGAATTCTCCGGCCCGCAGGTCCGACGCGGAACCGCCACAGGCGCCTGCCGGTAGCGGCCTCGAAAGCGTAGACCCGGCCGTCGGCCGAGCCGGCGTAAACGCGCCCCTTTGCAACGGCGGGCGGGAAATAGACGGCTCCGCCGGTATAAGCCTTCCATTTCTGCCGACCCTCGGCATCGATGGCCCGGACGGTTCCAGAGCGATCGCCGATAAAGACCAATCCCCCGGCAACCACCGGCGCCGTCGGCATGGTTCCGGTCGCCTTAGTGGTCCATTTGGTTTCGACCTGTCCGGGAATGCTCACGTCCGTCTGAGGTATCCGCCCGTTGTTGCCCATGTATGTCGGCCAATCGTCCCGGTGAATTTTGAAATCTGCGACCGAGGTTATATCGCCGGCACCCTTTTCCAGCCGCGATTCGTCGATGGCCGGGTGGAAATCGAAATTTCCTGCCGGCGCAAGTGAGATGTGGCCGTAAAGCGACAACTGGCAGCCGCACATCCAGGGTCCCCAGTAGAGATGCCCGTCGGAAATAATGACGCCGTCCTGGCACGGTGGACGCATAGGAGCGATGTGCCGGGCGGCGTTGGAGGCGGTCTCTATACGGATGGTTCCGCCGGTAGCGCGAAAGAAAACGCTGTCCACGCTTCCGGTTGCTCGCGTGCAAGCCCTTCGGTCGGGCAGTTGGGCCAGCACCTCGCCGTCGTCGTAAGCATACTTGACGCCGGTCGCGGCGGGACCTGCGGCGTAAAATCCGTCGTCTTGAAGAACCATCTGCAGGTTTCCGCCTTTTTTGTCCCAGAGGAGACTGCCGTCTTTGGCGCTGGCTACAACGAGGCGGCTTCGCTGCGGCCCGGCGAATAAAATGTAGTCATCGTTACACTTGATGAATGTCGTAGTGGAATACCCCGTCACATAATGCTGCGCCCGACCGTCGGGGCCTATCGCTTCGAGCAGATCGGCATCGGAGTTCTTCCAGACTATCCCCTGCTCTTTCGTATCGAGACACGCCAGAAACTTCTGCGGGCTGTAGAAATAGATGCGACCGTTCTTCATGCACACGCTCCGGCTGTCAAGATAGTCGTCGCTGTCGTATTTCCACAGTATTTTCTTTGTCTCCGGATTAATAGCTACAAACGTGCGGCCGAAGCCGAAGTTCGTCTTTGGGTTCTTATAATCGTGGCCTTCCCACATGCCCCAGGGCCAGTGACCCAATCCGGGCGTCTGCGAAGGCTGCGTGTGTATATCCACTTCTGTCCCGCCGATAAGGCCGTAGAGGAAGCCGTCGGCCATCGCCATCCATTTCCACACCGGACCGTCGCCGACTCCGTCGGGGATGACAATCTCTTCGGTGACCTCGCCGGTCTGCGTGTCGATCAACTTGCATGATTCATCGTCGGCCATGTACAGAATCTCCGGCGTGGCGATCATCGTGTTGCGATGGATCATGAACCCTTCCTTCAGCGGACGCTTCCAAAGAATCGTTCCGTTGTAGGCGTTAGCGCAGATTAGAGTATTCAACATGGCATTCTGGTTGGCCTTGTGCGCTATGTGTCCGAACGCCCGGAAAACCTTGCCGCCCGCTGCAACCGAGACCTCCGGCATTGGGCAAAACAGCGGCTCGGCGAGAAACTGAGTCAGATAAGGCGCCCGCGCCAGTTGATCTGTCGATTGCGGATTGTTATCCGGGCCGTGATACGGATGGCTCCAGCTATCGGTGCCGGCAGGCTGCGGCTTGACGATTGTTTTGTCGCCGATGATGATCGTTCCACCCGGATAAGCCACGCGCAAAAGCTCCTTTTCGCTTAGCTCGTTCTTCACAGAATCGGCTACATAAACCACTCCGGCAAGATTGTCGGCCAGGCGAACGGATTTAAAGTCGGCTTCTTCGACAAAAACACGACTTCCCAGAATGCCCTCTACCTGGGCAAACATTCGCAGATCGGTCAGTTCGTACAAGCTCGGCGACTGGAAATAGAGCAGCATATTTCGCTCGCTTATAAACTGCCACAATACCGAACGAATCTCCCCCGACGGCGTGCCGAGGACGACACAAATGTCATTCCTTGCTTCAATTTTGTCCAGAGCTTCCCTGAGGTCTTCTGAAGAGTTGTTCGCTCCGTATACCGCCCCGACGAAAACCACAAATGCGCAGACAACACCAATCAGTAATCTCTTTTTGCCGATCATTTTCGATATCTCCTTCAATCTTACTACGCCCCAATTGAGAACCCTTGTGCGGTCCCGTCGAACTCGTTGCAAAAAGGATTATAACCTATTTTGCCCGTAGATGGAAAAATTTTATCGATTTCCAACAGAGGGAAAGCAACCGGATGGCGTCAGCAACCATCCACCCATTCGACTTCGCTCAGGACAGGCTTCATTCGCTTCGCCCCTAAGGGGCAAGCTCATTCGGTGGCTGCCGCCCCCGTTTGCATCTGGTACTCAGGAGGCGTCGGCCAGGTGGCGGATTAGTTTTTCGGTTTCTTGCCAGCCTATGCATTTGTCGGTCAGGGATACGCCGTACTTGAGGTTTTCGGGTGTGTCGAACGGCTGGCTGCCTTCATGGAGGAAGCTTTCGAGCATTACTCCGGCGACTAGGCGGTTTCCGGCGGCGATCTGGTCGGAGACGTCGAAGAGGGCCTGTCGCTGGAGTTTTGGGTCTTTGTTCGAGTTGGCGTGGCTGCAGTCGATTATGATTCCGGTGGGGATGTTTGCCTTTTGCAGCAGGACTTGTGCAAATGCGACGTGCTCGGAAGCGTAGTTCGGCCTCTGGATACCGCCGCGCATGACGATGTGGCCACAATCGTTGCCGCGAGTCTCGGCGATGACGACCTTGCCGTCGCCGTCTATTCCCATGAAGGAATGCGGGCTTGCCGCGGCCTTGATCGCGTCGACGGCGGCGCTGAGATTGCCGTCGGTCGCGTTCTTGAAACCGACCGGCATTGACAGGCCGCTTGCCATCTGGCGATGTATCTGCGATTCGGTTGTCCGGGCGCCGATAGCCACCCACGTTATCAGATCGGCGACGTACTGCGGCACGATGGGGTCCAGCAGTTCTGTTGCCGTGGGCAGACCGAGCTCGCCAATCGAAATCAGCAGACTCCTGGCCCGGCGGAAACCTTCCTCGATATTGAACGAATTATCCAGAAAGGGATCGTATAACATTCCCTTCCAGCCCAGCGTCGTTCGCGGTTTCTCGAAGTAGGCCCGCATGACTATCAGAACCTTATCACCAAGCTGATCCTGCAATTCTTTGAGTCTGCCGGCATATTCGAGCGACGCCTCACGGTCATGGAGCGAGCACGGCCCGGCTATCACCAGGCGGCGCGGATCCGTATTCATCAGAACATTACGGACGCCGAGGCGCGAATCCGCCACGAGGTCCGCAACCGCATCGGGACCCGGCAACTCCTTCTTAAGTTCATCTGGACTGATAAGCGGTTTAAAACGCGATATATTCAGATTGTCAGTTTGCTTCATGGAAGGATATTCTAACAATTGAGTCGAGTGAGGACAACAGGCTTTCGGCGTGCTACTGTTGCTTGTGGTGTGCGGAGCACACTCTACCTGTTTAATGACTCATTCAGCCGGGCCGATGTAGTTGCGGGAAATTGTTACGTTGTCGATATACAGGTGGTGGTCGCTGCGGGCGGCCCACTTGCCACCGAGATATACGTTGAGCCAGATCGCTTCGATCTTGAGCGCATTGACGTCGCGCATGCGGATGTCCGTCTTCTCGAAAGCGGGCTTGCCGTCGACCCAGGCCCGCAGGATGCCGTCGTTCTTGCCGGGTGTGTTCATTTTGGCGTACTGCTCGATGCAGTACCAGTGATTGTTGGCCAGATAACCTCGCTTCTGCTGCTCCCAGACCCATCCGGAACCGTAGCGGCCTCTCATATCGGCATGGTAACAGTAGTAACCGACCGGCGTTTTGCCGTTTGATTGTCCCCTGAACAGGCCGCGGGCCGACCATCCGTTGCGTCCGTTCGAGGGGCGCCCACCCCAGCCGGCGCGGTTGTAGGTTCCGGAGATACCGGGCAGCTTGCCGCCGCGCTGCGGGTTCCAGTCATCGCCGAAACGCAGGTAATACCTAAAACAAATCTCTTCCGGCTCAGCGCCGATTTGTTCTTTGAAACGGTACGTGATGCTCGTGCCGTAATGGCCGCCACGATCGACTTTGATTCGTAGCGCTTTTCCCAAAAGCGGTTCGAACTTGCGTGCCGGATCGGATGCGACGGTGTCGACGCGTGCGGGCCTTTTGCTCATGCCGAATTGCTCGAACCAGTTGTCAGACTCGAAATCGCACGAGAAAATAACGTCACTGCTCCTTAGGTGCCTGTCGGCGAAGTCCATGAATCGCTGCCAGTCGTACTCGATCAGATCGTGTCTTCCGGCGTGAATGTGGTGACCGATGCGGCCGGAGTGGACGGGGCTTTCGACCGGGGGAATACTCTCGGCGTCGAGTCCTTTCAGGCCGAACAGGTCATAAATTTCGCTGACATGTTTTGCTGCGAGGAACTCACCCATCGGATCGGCCCAGAGATCGTTCTCGGCGCTGGCTACATACGCTAACCTCGGCGCCATCAGGGCGATCAACATGTGCTGATCGACAGGCAGGCTGTCTTCGTTGTCGTTGTATTTGTTGAAATTGTCGCAGAACCAGTGAGGAAAGCTGGTATTGATCCGCTTGACCGTTTCGCCGAAACGCCTTCGGCTAAGCGCTGCCCCGCCGCAGCCGGAGCAATTGGAAACGGCCATCGAGAAACGTTCGTCTCTTGCCCCGGCCCAGAGCGCCGTCTTGCCGCCGCGAGACTGTCCGACGACAGCCACTTTCGCGTTGTCGATGTCGTCGTCGGTCTCGAAGTAATCCATAGCCCTGCTTCCGGTCCATGCCCACGCGCAAAGCGTCCCCCAACCATCGCCTGAGCCTGCGCCGGGATCGTCGAATATTTTGTGGACACCGTGCTTCCAGCCGTCGCGGCGGTCCGGCGCGAAGTCCGTAACCTGAATCGCAGCCGTGCCGTAGCCGCGGGCTATGATCTGCTCTACCGGCCAAAAAGGTTTCCTGATTTTGCGGGTCCAGTCGGTTGAATCGGGACTGCGATGGCTCAGCAGCAGAAAAAGCGGCACGGGCTCTCGTGCCGAGTTGGGCAGGAAGATCGACATTGTTGTGCTCAGTTGGCCTTTCGGCCCGCCAACTGTTATCTTAACTCGTTTTAGTGTCGCCCGCCCGTCGAGCGCCTTCGGATCGACCTTTACCACCTCGAAACTCTGCTTGTCAGGTCGGCCGGGCGAGCGCCCGTATACGTGCTTTCGGAATAGTCCGAGTATCTCGCCGCGGCGAACCTCTTTCCACATCTGCGGCGTGGCGATCTTCGTCCCGTCCTCGGCGACCAGAAGCTCCGGCAGCGTGTAATCGGGAACTTTTTCCTCGTAATAGTTGATCTCAGGCCGACGCTTGGCGGCGGCATCGGACAACTCCGGCTTCGCTCGCCAGGGTTGTCTATCATTCGCCTGCAAAGTCCGTGCAGGCTTGACTACATGAATACAAAACAGCCCAAACAGTAGAACGCACAACTTCATCACGCGCATAGCACCAGCATCCTTTCAAGAAGGGTATGTACAAGTCATAGGGTGCGATGCGTCGCACCAACCATATTGGAACCAGTAAATGGTGCGATATGTCGCGCCCTGCATTCTCAGAGCTTGCCCTGAGTATCGCCGAAGAGGCAGGCTCTGAGCGAAGTCGAATGGGTTGCCCCGCCCAAGAGGTCCACCAAAGGTCCACATCGAAGACTATTCCTGGACGGGTTTGTCCGTTGTGCTTTCGGTTTCAACAGAGACGACCCGTTCCTGGGCCTCGCCGCTTAACGGCACTATCTCCGTGAAGCGGATCATAGCCTTTTTGGTCGGCAGGTGCGGCTGGATTGTTCCTTTGAGTCCCACCTTCTTACCGATCAGGCTGCTCAAGTTCATCTGCTTCGCCTGCTTGCTCGGCAGAGCGTAACAGATCATCTGGCCGGATTCGTCGACGATTCGGTAGTGACCTTCGCCGTAAAGCGTAAAGGGTTGCAACGTCCCGGTGACCGCGTAGTCGCCCATGTTCTTGACTTCTGCAAGTCTCTCTGTGTACTCCTTCTCGATGGCCGCGAAGGTTTTCTCCAGGTGCTCGTTTCGTGTCTTCAACTGATCCGTCGCGGAAATGGCAAGTTCCAGCGCCTGTACTCTTTCCAGCACTTTCTTCGCATAGACGGCGACTTTGCCCGCGTCCTCATCCTTGGCTATCTCGGCGAGGTCTTTCTTTATCTGCGTGTAATCCTGCTCTTTTATAGGTCTTTTCTTCCTCTCGGCCTTTATGATCTCCTGTATGGCCCGGTACCGTTCGAGCGGGGTCGAGGGAACGACTTCTACTTCTTCCGCAACCGGCGGCTTTGTATCCGACGGCTCAGGAGGCGTTACGGCTACCTCCTCCTGTTCAGACGATGGATCGATTTTGACCACCTTCGGCACAGAACCGGCCGGCTTCGGCTCATCGGGAGTTTCAGCCTCTTCTTCCGCCTCGTCCTCTTCAGCTTTCGCTACAGTGGTTTTCTTTTTCTCCGGCGGCAGCGGTTTGGTGAAATACGTGCTGACCCAGAGATACGTCGAGGGCGGAGGGGCAATCTTGTAATACTCGTCCAACTGTTCGCCCAGCAACCTGACTCTGTCACCTTTATTGAGCTTTCCCAGCAAGCTCGTGGAATAGTGCGGCGGAACGCGGTTGGAGCCGGCGTAGACACGCACGCGGTCGCCCTCTACAATCCCGTAGTCCGGGTTAGCCGGATCGGGTTTAACATACTTCATCGAAATCCATGCAAAGCTCTTCGGCGGCGGAACTATGCGGTACCAGCTAAACTGCTTGCTGACGACTTTTACCTTGTCGCCCTTGTTGAGCTTGCCGCACTCGTAGAAATTCGTGCCGGGCCCGGAGCGGAAGTACACGTTGTCGCCGGTAATCTCGGCCATGAACGGAAAGGTCTGTGCCGTTGTTTTATCCGTACTCTTTTCGGACTCATCACCGGCGGGCGCCTTAGGCTGCTGACCGATAGCAGTTGATCCCGTGAGAGCAACGGCAATTGTCAGCAAAAGCAAGACTGAGCGGCTCGGAAATGGTATGGCAACGACTTCCCTGTTCCGGCGATTTACTTTTCGGTCTCTTAACATCTTCTTGCGGAATGACATTTTCTATCTCCCTATAAATAACCGTTGTCCCTATAGCCCAAAATTCTTGAATCGCCAAGCGATTCCTTTATTTTAAATTAGCCCCGAAGCAGGTCATTGTCAACTCTTTTTTTGGGTCCAGAGCCGTTTTTCACTGCTGCAAACCGGCAAGCTCGTCGCGGCACATTTTCAACTGGTCCGGATCGGCGAGCTTTTCTGCAGCGGCCTGAAGGTGTTTAATCGCCGCCTCTGGCTGGTTTAGATATCGCGAATACTGGATTCCGAGCATCAGCTCGATCTGCTCTTTATATTCGTAATTGCTGTAGTGGCTGAGGAACTGCTCGTAAGCGCGGGCCGATTCGGCGTGCCTGCCTTCACCGGCGAGCTGGTTGGCGATATCAAGCAATTGCTGGCGCGGCAGAATCTGCTCGCTGTCCAGACTCATCAGTTCGAGGTAGATATCCGTCGCAGCCGGCAGATTACGCTGATCGAGCCTTTCGGTGATCTCTCTGCGAAGCTTCTCGGCGCGCTTTCGCTTTTCTTTCTGAGCGGGAGTCTGGACGGTATCTTTAATTCTAACGCCTTTAGCGGGCCTTCGGCCTGTAAAAGGATTGTAGCCGCTCGATACGACGTCGCGGTATCTCCGGCGGCGATTCCAACGTTTCACCATCGCCCACAAATCGAAGCTGCTGCCCGTGAGAATGCCCGTTGCGAGAAAGAAAACCATGGAAATAATACCCATCGCGTACCCGCTCAAATGAGCGTCGTAAGCAACGTAGGCGGAACTCTGCGCGATGATATTATCGAACAGGATCATCTTGAGCAAGATAAGATACAGCGCAGGCACCTCGATTGTGCCAATGAAGAAAAACCAGTACAGCACGGTTATCAGCGTCTGCGGGAACAGTACGAGATATGCCCCCGTTACGGCGGCAACGGCGCCGCTGGCTCCTATAACATCACCGCCGCCGGCCAATACGTGGCCTACCCCGCTGAAAACAGCCCCGGAAAGGAAGAAACATGTGTACCCGATGTTTCCCAACTTATCGTTGACGTTATTGCCGAACATGTAGAGAAAGTACATGTTGCCCAGAATGTGCAGGAAATCCCCGTGCAGGAAGGCGTAGCTGACAAACTGCCAGAGTTCCGGCCTGCCTTCGCCGTGGAGCGTGAAGTACCCAACCCACTGGCGGAAAGTTAAGGAGCCGGTCGCGGGATCTACTCCGAGCTGCAGGAAGTAAATAATTACATTGGCGACGATAATCGCGTAGTTGGCATACGGCGTATGTCTCGGCGAAATGTTTGTTCTAATGGGCAATAACATACTGTAAAATCCCGGCGGGCCGGGGTGACTTTTCCATTTACCTTTTCAATTTCAGAATTCGTCAAGTCTCGGATCGGGCCGAATAGTGCAGGAATCTAACGGTTAAAGCGATACATCCATGATCCAAAGAGATTTGCATTGTAACGGCAGGAACCGGTTCTGACAAGGCGCAAAAAAAGGACGGCTACAGCCGTCCTGCGCGGAAAAATGTATTCCACAGCCTTTCCCTCGCCCTTGCGGAAAACATCAAATATCAGCCTCGGCGTTCGGCAAAAGAGTCCCCTCCATCCCTTTTGCCGTCGGCCGACCGGGTTGCCCCCCAGCCGATTGTTTTACACTCAAAGTATAAAAAATAAATCCGTACCCGGCCAAATGAGCCGGCGGAAAAACTTTCAATTCTTCCGAGATTGATGTAAATATTGGCTTATGACACCGTTAGGTAAATCGGAGAATGATCTGAAATGAGCAAAGAAGTAATAAAAAGACGCATTAGATCGATTCGCCGCGTATTGAGCAAGAAAAGGATTAGCTGTCTGCTGGTGACAAAGCCCGCTAACGTGACTTACATAACCGGTTTCCTCGGAGAAGATAGCTGGGCGCTTCTGACGAAGAGCCGTGTCTACCTTCTCACCGACAGCCGTTATACCGAGCAGGCGCAAAAGGAATGCCCCGCGTGCAGGATAATCGACCGGGCCGGGCCAATGAGCGACGCCGTAGCCGAGCTGGTCAGGAAACTGAAATCCGTGCGGACCGTCACTGTAGAGGGTTCTATTTCAGTGGCCGAATTCGAGCAATTGAAGGAGACCGTCAAGGGGCGATCCAAAACGGCAGAGGACATCATCGAAAACGCTCGCACCGTCAAGGACGATAGCGAAATCGCCGCAATTAAATCCGCCGCTTCCATTTCAACCCGTGCCCTGCGGCAAACGTTGACTTATATCAGGCCCGGCATCAGCGAGAGTGAGCTGGCCGGGATGCTCGATTTCCAAATCCGAAAACTAAAAGGACGCAACAGTTTCGAGACAATCGTCGCCTTCGGCCCCAACGCATCCCGCCCGCACCACCAGCCGAGCCGGAGAAAGCTTAAGAAAAAAGACACTGTGCTGATCGACTTCGGCGCAAGATACAAAGGCTATTGCAGCGATATCACAAGATGCTTCGCAATTGGAGAGCCGACCGCGTTTTATAAGAAAGTCTTCGACGCCGTCGAGCAGGCCCAGGCCGCGGCGATAAAGAGGATCAGAACCGGTGTCAAGCTGACCGAAATCGACGCCGCCGCCCGGCAGACAATCGCCGAGGCCGACCTGCCCGTCTACGGCCACGGAACAGGCCACGGCTTCGGCCTGGAAATCCACGAATCGCCCTTTCTAAAGCCCGACGCCAAAGGCAAACTCAAAGCTGGCCAGATAATAACAATCGAGCCCGGAATATACATCCACGGCAAATTAGGCGTAAGAATAGAAGACGACGTCCTCGTAACAAAAACGGGCCACAAAATCCTAACCCGAAGTTGCCCCCATTCACCCATGTTGCCCAATTTGGCGTAGTAGGTCTATCCCTTCGACCTGAATTCAGGCCAAGAACTGTTCAACGTTCCGGTGAGAATCGGCGATTTGCCTGCAAAATTTAACTTTTTTTTTTGAATTTTTTCACGGAATTCCGATCAACATTTGCTTGTTCAGATACGCATATAGTTATAGAGAACAGAGAATAAGAGCTGTTTATGCTATAAACAGGTGCATAATGTTGAAATCTGAAGAAAATTTACTGCTTATGGCGTGAATTAACCTAGAATTGCAAAAAATTTTGAAAAGAAAGAGGAATCTCGATGTGTAAAAAACCGCATAGAATACTGGCTGTCAGCATTGGTGTAATAGTTATCGGATGTCTTATCTATTGGCTGTTCCATTCCTCGAAGACCAAACAAGTTAGACAGTTCGATGAACCAGCGGATAATCAGGAACTTCCTATTGAGTCTACCCCATCTATATCGAACGTCTCAAGCAGTGCTTCGAATGTGCCACAAGAGGAATCCCAGCCTGAAATAGATATTAGCGACTTGCCAGGCTTCGATTTCAATATGGAAAAAGAGCTATTCGCTATCAGAAAGAGACAATTCGCTGAGCGCGAAAGGCTCCTTGCTGAAGAAGTAAGCAGGGAAAGCACACCCGAGAAAGCCGAGAATCTACTTTACAAGACGTTTTCTGTTGGGGATACCGTAATGGAAGCCGATTTCGCCGCTGCCGAAAGGTATTTAGCGACTCTGCAGGATCATCCCCGTGTGAAAGCCCTGCTGGAAGTTGCGACCTCCGGAAGTGAGCAGGAAAGACGAGAACTTCTCGATAAACTGGTGAAGATGTGCCACGTCTATCTGGATGAATTACCTCTCATACGTAAACGTGGCCCGAACCTGCCCTGGCAACCTTCTGTTATGCATCCAGGCGGAGGTAAGGCATTCCCTTATCTTCTTGCACATGTGGACGACGATGCAACCACGCTGCATTTGCTGGCCAAAATGTACCTTAGACTGTAGAAGGCGGGTAAGGCGTATTTCGAGTTTACCAATGACGACTGGGCTTCATCCAAGTCCGGACTCATATTTGCCTTTGCCTGTGACAAGTTCCTGAACACTCTTAGCAGTAGATTAGAGTTGCAGAAAGAAATGTCCACCGAGCAGCTACAGGTCTTGAAAAGATATGCTGAACATAGACAGACCCGATCTGACGACTGGAACCTTGAGAGGAAGCAGTGCGTTGTAATGGAGTTCGCCGTGGCCTATCTTGAAGGAGAGAGCAAGGGAGGTGATGCAACAATGCGATAGCTGACATTGATGATCTAAATCGAGTTAATCTGTTTCATGATAATTACCAAAGACAGGAAGGGAGCATTACATATGAAACCTATTGTGTGCAGTAGAATATTCTGGATCGCAGTAGTATCTCTTGTTTTGGGCGAGTCTGCGTCGATCATGGCAGCTAACGGAGACATTCAATGGTTCGATATTAACCTAATGAATGAGCAAGGCTATGAGACGACGGTCTCAAAATTTTTTCAGGAGTATTACGACACATCGGCCGACAAGTGCTTTAACAACACATGGTGGTGGTGCTGCTGGACGTCGCACCTTAGGAAGTTACCTCACGTGCATACCGAAGCCTGTAATGACCTTACAAGTTCTGAGATAGAATGTGCCGATCGGTGGATAGAAGCTCACCGCTACTATTGCTTTTCCACAAACAGAACGGAATCGGCTACTATTCATAATACTTGTCATAGCTGGGCGACTGGTTATCCTCCGCACCTTACAGGTCCGGAGAACCAGTACGTTTTTCAGGATGACTATACGGAAATTCAAGAATGGCAAGCGTATTCTGGTTGTCTCTGTCAGCACTCTGGCAACCACACGTCAGTAGTCGACAGTGTGAATCCGTGCGGATCGGTCGCGACGATAGAGTCAAAGATGGGATTCTACGGTGTTTATATAACCGATACAGATATCTACAGTGGTATCGACAAATTCTGGAATTGAGGATTAACGCGCGAGCAAACTTGAATATGCCGATAATGTAGTTTGGTTTTCGCACATTAAACTGGGACCTTGAAGCAATCCTTTCTCTGGTCGATGGTAGAAAAGGGTATTAACAACCATTTGATCGGAGAAAGGAAACGCATTCACAAGCTGAGGATTCTAAGACGCATGTTTTCTTAAACCGTCGTGTCTCTCTTCGTGCTGAGAAAAAAGTATGTGTCAATCTCAATTGCTGCGATGGAGCTTTTACCATGGTCACAAATGCTCGTTATGTCAACGGTTCTGGGTGTTGCTTTTACTCCTGTGACTTGAGAGAAAATCTATTACGGCTTGGGAGTCTTTGGCCGCGTTGACGCTGGTGTTTTTGTATACGATTTTACCAGAAGGATTTACGATGAAGGTCCATCTGGCGAAGGTGAACGGGCGTTCCAGTGTTACCTCTTTTCCCTGGACCGTTCGTTTGATTGATCCGCCGTCCCTTATGGGCACGCCGAAGCGTTTTGCGATGCAGCCGTTGACGTCGGACAGCAGATGGAAATTCAAGCCGTGCGCGTCGCGGAAGTATTTGAGGTTCTTGACCGGATCGGCGCTGACGCCGACCACGTGAATCTCCTCCTGCTCCAGCGGCGCCGAGGCATCGCGATACGCGCAGGCCTGCTTCGTGCATCCGCCGGTCATCGCTGCCGGATAGAAATAGACCACCAGAAACTTGCCGCTGTCGAGCACCTTGCTCGCCTGCCAGAGCTCGCCGAGGTGGTCGTTGGCGTTAAACAACGGCACCTTATCGCCGACGTTGAGAACCGCCACATCCTGCCCAGCCCAAAGCGGTAAAAGAGAAACCACAAGCAACAACAGCCCGGCACATACTGAAATGACATATTTACGCATTTTTCGCTCCTTTCAACGTTTTATCTTCGAATATCTTGAATCTTTACTGCACAACTGATAAGAATGTTCGACTGTACCATGTGCTGACCCGACGATTATGGACATAGCTATCGGCACAAAACTCGATATCGGATTCGCGAACGAGAAAACGTATCGTGAATTGTTCGGCACGCGCGATATCCCTGAATATCTCGCGAAATCGGGCTTTGCGAGCGTGGAAACGCCGGTCGGGCCGGAAACCGATCCAGAAGCGCTGGCTGAGCACGTCGCCTGCTGCCGCGATGCGGGACTGGAGATCTCGCTGCACCCATACTCGGAGCATACCAATGCGAATCCGGCATTCTTCTCGACGGATGAAGACAACGCATGCAGGGTGCTTCATCAGCGATTTCTGTATGTCGCGGCTGAAATATCATCCCGGCAGCAGTCGTCGGTCGTCGTCAACATTCATGCCGCCGCCACAAGGGCCGACCATTCCCGCAGTGAACTCATCGAGCGGTCGATCTCGTTCTTCTCGTGGGCGCGCCACTGGTGCGGACGTAACGCGCCGCGAGTCCGGCCCATCGCGGAATTGCAGATCAGCCCCAATCCCGACGAACCCATCCACCGCATCGGCGATACGTACGAGGAGCTGCTGGAGGTCGTCACGCGAAGTCGAGTCCGAGCATGCTGGGATTTCGGGCACGCATTCATGAATCACCAGCGCTACGGCGTGCCGCTATTTCCGCCGGCAGAATTTCTGAAATGCGTCGGTCACGTCCACTGCCACGACGTCTGCGGCGACGATCACCATCCGCTTGTTTACGACACCGTTCCCTGGAAAGAGTTCATCCGTTTGCTGACTAACAACGGCTACAATAAGACCGTCATCCTCGAAATCTTTCCCGAGAATTTCCTTGCCGCCGGCGGCATCGAAAGCCTGCTCCGGTCAATCGAAGCGGTCCGCAACGTGAGATGAGTCGGACCAGTCGCCCGAGATAATGCCAAACGTAACTGCCGGGTACGTGTTTGGCCGGGAAATAGGGTACGATTTTTTTCAGTCTGTTTGGTACAATGTTGCAGAAACCGGCTGTGAAATCCTGATGTAAATTCATAATAGTACGAGAATAATGGGAAAACGAACGCATTCATACATTTTTTACATAGCGGCAGTTCTTCTGGTTCTGTTTTCGCTGGTTGTGGGCGTCTTCATTTTCTGGCGACCCGATCGCACGAGCAGTCCGGCCGGTTACGCCGGTTCGGTGAGCTGTCGTCAGTGCCACGAGGAGTTCTACAAGCTCTGGGCGACTTCGCACCACGGCCTGGCGATGCAGCCTTACACGCCGGAATTTGCCGCGAATGAGCTTGAGCCGTTATCCGAGCCGATCAAGATAGGCGAGTACGAATACACCGTGGAGCTTGGCCCGGCAGGGGGGCTTGTGAGGGAGTTTCGTGGCGAGGGCGTCCCGCCCTCGAATCGCGGGCAGGATGCCCGCGACACGTTGCCCGCGACACGCCCGCCGACCGGCCCGGACGACAGTAAAGCTTACTGTATCGCCCACGCACTCGGCGGAAGGAACGTTTATTATTTTCTGACGCCGATGGAGCGGGGCCGGCTTCAGGTGCTGCCGTTAGCATACGATATTCGGCGCAAAGAGTGGTTCGAGACCGCGAAAAGTGCTGTGCGGCACTTCCCGGATGCCGATGAGGATACCCCTCTGGAATGGACCGATCCGTTCTATACTTTCAACACATCCTGCCACGGCTGCCACGTCAGCCAGCTTTCGACCAACTACGACCCTGCTACCGACACGTACCACACGACGTGGAGCGAGCCGGGGATTAACTGCGAGACCTGTCACGGACCCGGCGGCGAGCACGTCGAGACTTTTTTGGCCGCTGCTTCCAAAGGCGAGACCCCGGAAGATCTGAAGCTCGTCAGCGCCAAGAATTTCAACGTCGAGCAGACCAACTCGCAGTGCGCCTCGTGCCACGCAAAGCTATCGCCGGTTAGCCCATCGTTCGGGGCCGGCGAGCGATACTTCGATCACTTCGATCTCGTCACTTTGGAGCATCAGGATTATTACCCCGACGGGCGAGATCTTGGCGAGAACTACACCTACACAACCTGGCGGATGAGTCCGTGCGTCAAATCGGGAAAGCTCGACTGCATGCACTGTCACACCTCCAGCGGGCGCTACCGCTTCGTCGGGCCCGGCCCGGCCAACCACGTGTGCCTGCCGTGTCACGCTGAGCGCGTGGAAAACGCGACGGACCATACTCACCATGCCGCTAACAGTGAGGGGAACAAGTGCGTAGCCTGCCACATGCCGACGACGGAATTCGCCCGGATGACTCGCAGCGACCACTCGATGCGTCCGCCGGCGCCTGCGGCGACGATTGCGTTCAAGAGCCCCAATGCGTGCAATCTGTGCCACAGCGATCAAAGCGCCGAATGGGCGGATGAATACGTGAGGCAGTGGCATGAAGACGATTATCAACAGGCTATTCTCGAAACTGGTAATCTGATTAAGGCGGCCCGCGTACGGGATTGGAAGGTCCTGGACGACATTCTCGAATACATAGGCAAGCCGGATCGAGACGAGATAGTCGCCACATCGCTGATCCGGCTGCTTAGAGCGAATGATTCTGATGAGAAATTGCCGGTGCTAATGAATGCTTTGCAGAAGGATCCGTCGCCTCTGGTCAGGTCCGCTGCGGCTGATGTTCTCGGCACGAATCTGACGGATACATCCTTCAAAGCCCTGCTGGACGCGACTCGCGATGAGTATCGGCTTGTTCGGGTCCGTGCCGCTGCTTCACTGGCGAGCGTGCCGCGAGAGATGCTGCGGGATTCTGACAGGCGAACACTTGCGGCGGCGACGGCGGAACTCAAGGCTGCACTCAGCGCGCGGCCCGACGACTACGTATCACATTACAACCTCGGCAATTTTCACATGGACCGCCGAGAGTACGACCGGGCTATTTCAGCATTCAACGAGTCGATCAAGCTGCGGCCGGATTATCTTCCGCCTTATGTGAACGCTTCACTCGCCTATAACGCCGCCGGCCAAAACGAAAAGGCGGAAGCTTCACTGAAGGAAGCGCTCGAAATCGATCCCAACAGCGTCGCGGCACATCTCAATCTCGGTATGCTGCTGGCCGAGCAGAGTCGCATGGAAGAAGCCGAGAAAGCGTTCCGAAAAACGCTGTCGATTGATCCGAATTCGGCGGTCGCAGCCTATAATCTCGGCGTCATGCTGGCCGAAGACCACATGTCTGAAGCGCTTAAATGGTGCCGCAAGGCCGCGAAGTTGCAGCCGGACAATTACAGGTACGCCTGTACGTACGCTTTTTACCTGAGGCAGAGCGGTTCAATCGAGCAGGCAACCGAAGTCCTTAAAAACATAACGGACAGGCAGATCCCTTATGCAGATGCCTATTTTCTGCTCGGCGACATCTACGAGAATCAGCAGCAATACTCAAAGGCCCGGGAAGTTTATTCGATTGGGCTAATGCTTCCGGGTCTCAACGAGCAGCAGCAATATGGATTCGCCGCACGCATCAGGCAGATCGAGGGCCGATGAGATGCTCCTGATCCTACGAAACGGGAAACAAACGAAGGAAAGTGCATAATGTCAACATTTGTGAAATCTCTGCTGATAGCCGCAATCGTTGTGCCCGGGACCGTCCGAGCAGAAGACAACGCCTCGCCGCCGAATATCCTCTTCATTCTTGCCGACGATCTCGGTTATGGGGATGTCGCCTGTTACAATCCCGAGTCGAAGGTTCCGACCCCCAATCTGGACAGGCTCGCCGCTCAGGGAATGCGGTTTACCGACGCTCACAGCCCGTCGACGGTCTGCACGCCGACTCGCTACAGTCTGCTGACCGGCCGGATGGCGTTTCGGACAGGCATGCGTGGTGTATTTACCGGCGTTGGCGGTCCGTGCCTGATCGAAGAGGGACGGCTCACATTGCCGCAGATGTTACGGGACACGGGCTACGCAACAGCGTGCTTCGGCAAATGGCACGTCGGCACGACTTTCTTCGATAAGAACGGCAATCCGATCAACAAAAATGGTCTCGGCGCCGTCAAGCAGGTCGATTTTTCCCGCCCGATCCAGGGAGGCCCGATCGACCGCGGCTTCGACCGGTTCTTCGGCACGGCATGTTGCCCCACGACCGATTGGCTCTACGCTTACATCGACGGCGACCGCGTGCCGGTTCCCCCAACTCATATCGTGGATCGCTCACCGCTTCCCAAGCATCCTTATTCCCGCGACAATCGGCCCGGCATGATCGCGCCGGACTTCAATTTGGAAGAGGTTGACCTCGTATTTCTGGAAAAGAGTAAAAAATTCCTCGAGCAGCACGTCAAGTCCAATCCCGACAAGCCCTTCTTTTTGTTCCACTCAATGCAGGCGGTTCATCTGCCGTCATTCCCTGCAGATCAGTTCAAAGGTAAAACCGACGCCAGCCCTCACGGAGATTTCATTTTTGAGATGGACTACATCGTCGGAGAACTGCTGAAAACGCTCGAACGACTTGGTGTCGCCGAAAACACACTGGTTATTTTCTCCAGTGACAACGGACCGGAAGTGCCCACGGTTGTCGCGATGCGCCGGGATCAAAATCATGACGGAGCGCGCCCGTGGCGCGGCATGAAACGCGATCAGTGGGAAGGGGGGCACCGCGTGCCGTTCATCGCCCGCTGGCCGGGCCGGATAGCAGCCGGATCGACCAGCGATCAGACCGTGTGTCTTACCGATGTGATGGCAACTTGTGCCGCCCTTTTTGGCGCAAGCCTTCCTAACGATGCCGCCGAGGACAGCTATAATATTCTGCCGGTTCTGCTTGGCGAGCAAAGTGACGAGCCGGTACGAAAGTACACGCTCCACCAGACTATCAAGCTTGCTCTTGCCATTCGACGCGGCAAGTGGAAGTACCTCGACCACAAAGGCTCCGGCGGAAATCGCTACAAAGGCAATCCGCGACTGGAGCAATACATCATCGAAGACACCGCACCGGATGCGCCGGGCCAGCTCTATAATCTCGAAACCGATCCGGGCGAAACGAAGAATCTCTACTTCGAGCATCCCGAAATCGTCAAGGAGCTGAAATCTAAACTCGATGAGTTCAAGAAAAGCGGCCGCAGCGCGCCGCTTCGCAGATGAACGGCCAGCGAAAAAACGGAGGTAGACATTGTGAAGCATAAGACGAGGTTACTGCTGATTGTATTGGTTCTATTAAACATGACCCGGACGAATGCGGTTAGGGCAAACAATTCGAAGCCTCGTCTGCTGATATTGGCGGATATGGGAAACGAGCCGGACGAGGAGCAGCAGATGGTGCACATGATAATGTGCTCTAACGAATTCGAGCTGGAGGGACTGATCGCCGTCACCGGAAAATACCTTCGTCCGGAGTCGAGAAATCCCTACAAACAGGTGACGCATCCGGAGTTGTTTCTGAAAATCATCGACGGCTACGCAAGAGTGCTCGACAACCTGAAGAAACACGCCTCAGGCTGGCATGAACCGGATTATCTTAGAAGCATCGTGACGGTCGGACAGAAAGGTTACGGCATAGCTGATGTCGGTGACGGCAAGACAAGCCCGGGCTCGGAGCTGATCGTCAGTGCCGTCACCAAAGACGATCCCCGGCCGGTGTGGGTGGTTGTCAACGCAGGATCAAATACCCTCGCACAGGCGCTTTGGGATTATCGAAAAGATCACAGCGGGGCTGAGGTGGATCGGTTTGTCTCCAAGCTCAGAGTCTTTGAGAACGGCGCTCAGGACAACGCAGGCGCATGGATCTGCGCCGAGTTTCCCACAACTCACTGGATCAGGAGCAACTATCAAACCTATTGCTATGGCGGCCCTGGTGGCGACGGCGGCGCCGACAACCAGGGCAAACGCAGCAATCTCGGGCCCTATACGTGGAAGCCCCACGCTTATTCGGGTCTCGGCCAGCATCAATGGGCTCTCGAACACATCAAGGGCGGTCATGGCCCGTTGGGCGCGCTTTGGCCCATCCGGCAGTTCGGCAACGGACGCATTGCCTTCCTCGAAGGCGGCGGCACTATCCCCTGGCTGGGACTGGTCAACAAAGGGCTTTTCGACATCGATCATCCACACTGGGGAGGCTGGAGCGGGAGGTTCAGCAGGAAGAAAGCGACCGACTATTGGTCCAAGCACGGCGATATCCGAGCGGACGAAAAGAAAGGCGCACCTTTCGCCGTGTACAAAGAAGTGGCCGACAAATGGACTGATCCGGAAACCGGAGACGTCTATGACGATATTTTCGCGCCGGTCTGGCGCTGGCGCCGGGCGTTTTATAATGATTTCATCTGTCGCATGGACTGGTGCGTCAAGCCATATCAGCAGGCCAATCATCATCCAGTGGCAGCATTCAATGGTGACAAGAGCAATACAATCGCCCGCCTCAAGGCTAAAGCCGGACAGAAGATATCACTTGACGCATCGGCCACATCGGATCCGGACGGCGACGAGGTGGAGGTCAGGTGGTGGATATACAAAGAAGCCGGCACGTATACAGGCCACGTTGAAATCAACAATTCCAATCAGGCAGAAGCCGACGTCAAAATTCCTTCAAACGCGGCCGGCAGACAGATTCATGTTATCCTTGAAGTAAAAGATAAGAGCGACATAGCTTCTCTTTACGATTATCGTCGCATTGTCATCGATGTCTTTGAATAGAAAATATGGTGGGGCAAGCCCCACCCTACTGTTCACTGCTGCTCATGCTCTATCCTCAGCGAAGCACCCCAGGGCATGTTGTTCTGTGTGACCTTCATCAAAATCGTGTTCTCACCTTTTTTGAAAGTCGCGGTGGCGCTGTCCTGATCGCGGGTGAACGGCCGGGCGACGTTGTTGGCGTGGACGAGCTTGCCGTTTACCCATAATTTGACGCCGTCGTCGCTGCCGATGCGCAATGTCACCTGTTGGTTCGTGGGCCATTCGAGACTGGTGCGCAGATACGCCACGCGCTGTTCGCCGCCATTGAGGGCTTTGAGCAAATCGAGATACCAGGGTTGTGCCGGGTCCGTCCCGGCGGGCATCTTACGCCACTTGGCATCTTTTCCGCCGTCGATCTCCGGGGCGAAGGCAACGTCGAACAATTGGTTATAACTCTTGCCCTTTTGAACGTAGGGGCCGGAGACCTCCCAATCGGTGATATAGAACTTGACCTTGTTCATATTCTGAAGAATCTCCCGGGCCTGATGGTTTATTGAATCGCCAACGTCGGCGGCTGCGATTCTCTCAAGATCGTCCTTAATCTCCGTACCCTTGGCTGCGTAGATTTGCTGAGCGACCCGACATGCCGCAAGGGCCGCTTCATTTTTCAGTGACAGATTATCGAGATGAGACGCCGCTAACCGAAACGCTCCCAGAGTGTCAAGGCTTGAAAGCACGGAAAGCACCTTCTTTTTCTCGGCGTCCCGGAGCGCTAATTGCATTGCCCGTCGATATTGAGCGAGCTTGCGATCTGCAGGTAAATCCGCGGCGTCGATCAGGTCGATGAAACCGCGCAGAGCCAAAACCCGATGCGTCGGATTATCCGACGATTCGACAACTTCCAGCAAATCATCGGCAGGAGCGGAATCAGGCCAGGAACTCATGGCTTTTATCGCGGCGTAGCATATCTCATTGTCGTCATCCCGAAGTGCTTCACGTAGTTTTGGGAGAGCCTGTTCTTGAGCGAGAGCGCCCAAAGTCATAAGCAGAGCGATTCGTTGATCGGCATTAGAGGCGTGTTCGTACTTAGGCAATATTTCCTGAGTACACTCTTGCTGGATAGAATGCCGCAGAGCGACCGCGGCAAGCGCCTTTCCAAGCTGATCCGTCTCGGCTGGCTCGACGATGAAGATCAGATCAAGCAGCACAGATATCTCACGCGGTCCCGCCAGGTCGTGAAGAGCTTTGATCGCCTCGGCTCTAAGGGAGGAATCTCCTGTCCTTGCTACTTCAAGCAGCGCCGGAGCTGCCTCGACAGCGTCTCGCGCAAGCAGCGCCCGACATGTCACGGCCTTTTCAGTGCTGTTGCCGTCGCGCAGCCGTTTCACAAGTGCGGAATTAACCTTTTCACCCGGCAGTTTTGCCAGGCTGTCAACTGCGGCATTTTCGACTAACAAGGGGACGCAGCATTCGTCGCCGACCTTTCCCAAGGCGGTTAGGGCAGCTCGCTTCACAGCGACATCCTGATTCCTGCAAGCATCTTTAATAATGTCCAAAGCCGCACCGTCGCGGCGAGCGGCTAAAGCGTTTATCAGCAGAACCTGAACGTTAGGTTCCAATTCAGCAAATTCGCCCACAAATGCCTCGGCGGTTTTCTTCTCGGGTACGGTCCGTATGATTGTTGCCGTCATGCCGTAAAGCTGTTTGTCGTTGCTTCTCATCGCCCGGGCGACGAACGGCCCGGCTTTTTCGCCCAAAGTCTTGGCCAGGCCTTTCAGACCGGTTGCCCTTATATGTGACGGATTGTGCTCATTGAAGGCGAACCGGTAGCGCTGCTCGGCCTTTTTGTTCATTCCGTCGGCCAGAAACCTGTCGGCAAAGTCCAGATTGGCATGGGCGACAGCCATTTTCTTGGCGTGGCTGTGCTCAGCTTGCGGCTCATTTAACATGTCATGTGACTCGAATTGTGAATATGCCGCGGCAGTGCTGATGCGCCCCAGGGCCTTTATCGCTGCGATGGAGGTCTGCTCATCGTCTGAAAGCATCAGCTTTCCCAGAGGCTCCGCCGCGTCGACGCACCGCCGATTGCCCAGCATGGTTATTATGCCGAGCCTGGCGTTGCCGGTTGTTCTCTCGAGCGCCGAGACTAAAACCCGGTCAACTCTGGGACCGTCTATATGTGTCAGCACGTACAGCGCCATGTGAGTCATCTTCTCGTCGCCGAGGTGACGGGCCAGAACCGGTATGTGCCGCTCGGTCGCGGTCAGGGCCAGTTGACGACAGGCAAACTGCTTGGCGTCGTAAGCCGCGTCGCTGTCTAAGATGCGGATCAATCCGTCGTTGAGTTTCTTTCGCAGGTCCGAATCGGAATAGGATGTCACAGCCGTTTCTCGCAGGAGATCGAGTACCTGCTGGTTCTGGCCGAATCTGTGCGTTTCGAGCTTCTCGATTGTTTCTTCGAGCGTTATTGCACGGGCCATCCTGCCAGAGGAGAAGAACGCCAAAAATGCTATTGCCAAAAATGCTTTTCTGCTATTTCTCATGATCGAATGCCTCGTAGACTCGGTAGGATGGGACCTGCCCCGAGCGAAGTCGAACGGGTTGCCCCACCGTTATAATTGCCCGTACCAAGATGGTGGGGCAAGCCCCACCCTACAAACTCGGAATGGTTGTCTATTGATTTCATATCGTGTAGGGGCTTCGCATTTCGCGCCATAGCATCCGGTCGGCTTCGGGGTCATTGACGAACTTTTCGTTGGCCGGGTCCCATTTCAGCGGGCGTTTGAGCCAGTAGGCGATGTTGCCGAGGTGGCAGACGCTGATCGAGCGGTAGCCGATGTCGGCGTCGCTTGCCGGGCGGGTGCGATTATGAACGGCGGCGAGAAAGTCCAGATGATGGTCGTTGCTGACGCGCAAATGGATTTCATTCGGGCCGATCTTCTGCCGCAACAGGCTCTCGGGTTGGCTCTTCAAATAGCCGCGATTGACTTCGACCCACCCTTTTGTGCCCTCGAACTTGACGCCGTTGCAGGTGTTGTTTCGCGTCATTTTCACGCCGTTCGGGTATCTATACGTCAGGACCTTGAAGTCCTTGCCGTCGGGTGGGATGATCTCGACCGGTCCGCTTTTCTCGAAGCCCGTGCCCCATTGTGCGACGTCGAAATGATGCGCTCCCCAGTTCGTCATCCCGCCGCCGGAATAGTCGCGCCATGCCATCCAGCCGAGAATCCGCGGGTGGAAGGGCCGCCACGGCGCCTGGCCCAGCCAGATATCGTAATCGAGCCATTCCGGCGGCTCGCCCTGCGCGGGCAGATTACATTCTCTCGGCCCGCCTCCGACGTTTACGGTAACGTGCTTCAACTCGCCTATGTAGCCGTTGCGCACGAGTTCGCAGGCGAATCGGAACTCGCGGGCCGAGCGCTGCTGCGTGCCGGTCTGGAAGATTCTGGCGTATTGATTCATAACGCGGGCAAGCTCCCGCGCTTCGTAGATCGTCAGCGAGATCGGCTTTTCGCAATAGATGTCCTTGCCCGCCTTAGCCGCGGCTATCGAGATAGGCGTATGCCATCGGTCTCCGGTGGCGCATAGAATTATGTCGACGTCGTCTCTGGCGAGCAGTTCCTGATAGTGCTTGTACGCCGTGCAGTCGTTGTTGCCGTATTCCTGATCGACGATGGATTTCGCCCGCCGGAGGTTGTTCCTATTGACATCGCAGACCGCCACGACCTGCACGTCGCGAGCCATGAAGCCCCCTTTGGGAACCCAGCCGGTGTTCGGCACTTCGGGCCCGGCGCTTCGCCAGCCCATCCCGGCCGTGCCCTGGCCGCCCATGCCGATGCAACCCATCACCGGGCGCTCGCTCGCGGGCGGCTTGCCTCCACTTCCGAGCGCGGATGTAGTGATGACGTAAGGAACGGCCACACTCGATGCGGCGGTCTTTAGAAATGAGCGTCTTGTGATGGGTTTATAACTCATCATAATCCTTTCTTGACCCTTGATTTGTATTGCAATCAGGATACAAGACTCGCACTTGCTTATCAAGCCTGCAGCTATTAGAATTGAGGACGATCAATTTTTAAGAGGAGTACTCAAAATGTTAAGACGTGATTTTCTAAAGACTCTTGGATTAGGGGCCGTTTCGACGCTGACGGGAACCGCATTTGCCGACGCCGCCGAGAGGCAAAAAAGACTCAACGTATTGTTTTTCACCGCGGACGATCTTCATTGTGAATCTGCGGGCTGTTTCGGCGGGAAAGTGCCGGGGCTGACGCCGAACCTCGACGCATTCGCCGCCGAAGGGATGCGGTTCGAATATGCGCATGTAACGGTCGCGATATGCCAGCCGAGCCGCGGTGTCCTTGCGACAGGGCGGTACGGCCACAACAGCGGCATATTGGGCTTCATGCACACCAATCGCGACATACCCACCATCATGCAGACGCTTAGAGACGCCGGATACCTCACCGGCGTTCTCGGCAAAGTGAATCACTCGACGCCGCACACCGATTACAAGTGGGATTTTGTCCACGACCGGTATGAACTCGGCAACGGCCGCGACCCCGATATATACTACAAGTACTGCAAGGAATTCCTTGCAAGATGCCGCCGCGAGGATAAGCCCTTCTATTTCATGGTCAATTCCCACGATCCTCACCGGCCGTACCACGTAGCCGGAAGAGCCATCAAAGACGCGAAAGAGCCGTCTAAGACCTACGAGCCGGAAGACGTGGCGGTGCCGGGCTTTGTTGCCGATCTGCCGGGCGTACGCAGGGAGTTGAGCTATTACCAGAATTCGACCCGACGCCTCGATGACACGTTCGGCAAGACCATGCAGGCGCTGGAGGAATCCGGCATGGCAGAGAACACCTTGGTGATGTTTCTGTCCGACAACGGAATTGCGATTCCTTTCGCAAAGTGCAATGCCTATCTCGCCAGCACGCGCACGCCCTGGATCGTTCGCTGGCCCGGCGTGGTCAAAGCGGGAACGGTTGACAAGACTCACTTCATCTCCGGAATAGATTTCTTCCCGACCGTGCTCGATGCGGTCGGCCTGCCGAACCCCAAGGGGCTTGACGGCTTCTCTTTCCTGCCGCTGCTGAAAGGCGAAAAGCAAGACGGCCGGGACAAGGTATTTACACAGATAGACATGAAAGCGGGCGGTGATGCCGTTCCGATGAGGTGCGTCCAGGATAAACGCTTCGGCTATATCTTCAGCCCCTGGGCGGACGGCAAGTTCTGGTATCGAAACAACAACGAAGGGCTCACCATGCGGGCCATGGTCGAGGCCGCCGATACCAATCCGTTCGCTGCCGAGCGGGTCAGGATGTTCCGTTATCGGGCTGCTGAGGAATTTTACGATCTTCGCAAAGACCCCGATTGCATAAACAATCTCGTGGAAAAAAAAGGCTTCGGCAGCGAGTTGGATAAGAAACGCAATCAGCTTCGCGAGTGGATGATAGAGACCGGTGATCCGCTCTTGCCGGTTTTCGAAAATCGCGATTCGCCACACGAAATGAAGGCCGCCCTGACCGACATCTACGGCAAAAACTACACTAAAGCCGCGGCCAGACAGCCGAAGGCTCGAAGAAACAGAAAAAGACGAAACCGAAGAAAAAACAGATAGTTGAAGCCACTTTTGCCCCGGAGTTTAAGAATGAGAATCGAGAGATTGACAGCATGGGCAACAAGTCGCCCGTCTTACCAAGTGCCGTTTTTTGTTCTGTGGATATTCTTGCTCTCATCCCCGGCGTTGGCGATTACGGAATCAAAGCTGTGGGAGCCGGTGGATTGGAGCTTTGAAAATCCAAGCTGCTCCGGCAATCCGTACGACCTCGTTGCCAAAGCGGCTTTCACTCACACGCCTACGGGACAAAAAATTCGGACGGAGCTTTTCTATGACCGGGAGAATACATGGAAGCTGCGTTTTACGGGAACGAGAACGGGCCGGTGGAGATTCATCACAGAGAGCTCCGATCCGGAACTGAACGGCCTCAAAGGCGAGATACAAATCGTAGCTAATCCCGGAGTGGCGGGCTTTATGACCAACTACGGCAGCAAATGGGGACGGCTGGGAGTGGATGAGGCTTTTGTGCCGCAATTTGTGATGTATGCCGATCCGCCCGCGTACTACCAGAGCCCTGAAAGAATTGATGCCGACATACAAACGTTCTTCGTCGAGCATGGCTTCAACGGTTTCCACACAGGCGTTCTCTGCCGCTGGTTCGACTTCGACAAAGAGCGGTCCAGCGAGATCGACTCCGACTCGCCGAATCCGGATCCTCGGACGTTTGAGGCGCTTGAGTTGCTGATTAGCAAGGTCAATGCCGCAGGCGGCGTGGTACATATCTGGGCTTGGGGCGATGAGCAGCGAACAATGACGCCGAAGAAATGGGGCCTCAACGGCGATGTGGACCAGCGACTGCAAAGGTACATCTGCGCCAGGCTCGGGCCGCTGCCGGGCTGGTCGATGGGCTACGGCTTCGATTTGCAGGAATGGGTCAAGGACAGGGACCTGCGGACGTGGCATAAATACATGCACGATCACCTCGGCTGGTTTCATTTCCTCGGCGGACGGTCGCCCAAACTCGAACAGATATGCGACGGCCTGGATTACTCGTCATATCAGCAGCACCGCCCCGACTACGATATTTACGTCAAAGCGATCGAGCAATATCCCGATAAGCCGACCTTTCTCGAAGATCGCTTCCGCGTGCGTAAGAACGTTTATCCGAAGAAAGACTACGATTTCGATATGACGCGGCGAGGATTGTGGCATTCGACAATGGCCGGCGGAGCGGCCAACATCTGGGGCAATCTCCTGAATCCTCATCCGTTTTCCATGTCCAATCCATATCCGAATAAGAACCAGATTCTGACATGGTCGCGTTTCTGGAAAGACCGATTCCGGAAAGAAATGGTGCGCGACAACAGCCTGACCGATGGAGTTTGTCTGAAGGTTCCGGGCGAAATGCTCATTTTCTACAAGGAAGATACAGATTCGATCAGGATGGAGCTAAGCGAATTGGAGGGGCGGATCGAAGTGGTTGCTGTGGATACGTGCCGGGATTACAAAGAAATCGCCGTTGGTAGTATTCAGTTAAGGCGCGGCCAGGTCTTCCAAGCGCCGGTCCGCTCGGACTGGGCGATTGCCGTCCGGAGGGTGGGGCTTGCCCCACTGTCATGATCTGGTGGACGGCAATCTCGATCGATCGAAGATTCCGAACACATTTTATAAGGAGAGTCTGAAAATGAATAAAAAGCGGTTAAGCATCACTTGTTTATCAGTCATGTGTGTTGTGCTGAGCTCGGTGCCTTGTGGATTTGCAACAGGGCAAGACAGCGCTGAAAAAGGCAAATGGATCAGCCTCTTCAACGGGAAGAACCTCGACGGCTGGAAGGTCAAGATTACCGGCTATGAACTTGGTGAAGATTACGGCGACACTTTCGGCGTTGAGGACGGCGTTATGAAGGTCTGCTACGACAAGTACGACAAGTTCGACGGTAGATTCGGCCATATCTTCTACCAGGAGAAGTTCGCGCACTACATACTGCGGCTGGAATATCGATTCGTCGGAGAGCAGACCCCCGGCGGCCCCGGATGGGCTTTTCGCAACAGCGGGATAATGATGCACTGCCAGTCGCCCGAGAGCATGGGAAAGGACCAGAATTTCCCGGTCTCTGTGGAAGTGCAGTTACTCGGCGGCAGCGGCAAAGGCAAACGCACAACGGGCAACACCTGCACCCCCGGCACGCACATCGTCATGAACGACCGGCTTGTTACCCGACACTGTATTAACTCCAGCTCGAAAACATATCACGGCGACCAGTGGGTAAAAGCGGAGATTGAAGTCCACGGTAACGGACTCGTCAGGCACAAAATAAACGGCGAGGTCGTAATGGAGTACGAAAGCCCGCAGCTCGACGAGAAAGACGCCGACGCAAAGAAGCTGATCGCCGCCGGCGCCGACAAGATGCTGTCCGAGGGCTACATCTCCCTTCAGGCCGAGAGCCATCCGGTCGAGTTTCGCAATATCCAGATAATGCCGTTGGAGGAGTAAGAGAAAACCTTCAGCGATTCAGGAGAGAATATGAAACGTATACAACTAATTGCAGTGGTTGCAGTCAGCCTGTGCATCGCCGGCTGCACGGTGGAGCCGGGGCCAGTACGAATCAGCGACGGCTTTACACTCTCAGCGATGGAATATTATTCAGCGGACCCGCTGGTCAGGATGGAAGATGTGTGGCGGATGGAGGACGATGTGCTTATTTGCCGCGGCAAACCGTTGGGCTACATCTACACCGGGACAGATTACCATGACTTCACGCTCAAGCTCGAATGGCGCTGGCCCGAAGGCAAGGAACCGGGCAAAGGCGGCGTGCTGATCCGAATGACCGGAGAGCATAAGATCTGGCCCCGAAGCCTCGAAGCTCAAATCAACGCCGGCCAGGCGGGTGATTTCTGGGGACTTGCAGGATACGAATTAACCGGCCCCGAGGAGAGAACGACGTCTCTCGAAGACGAGCAATTCGGCAAGTTGACGAACGTAAAGAGGGCAAAAGATGTTGAGAAGCCTGCGGGCCAGTGGAATACATACGAGATCATCGCCGAAGGAGATACGGTAACGTTAATTATCAACGGCCAGCAGGTCAACAAGGCCACCGGCTGCGATCTCGACGCCGGCAGGATATGCCTTACTTCCGAAGGCAGCGAGATACATTTTCGCAACATCACGCTGACTGTGGATTGAAAACGTTAGAAACGGGTATAGCTGAAACTTACTCAGAAGGCCGGTGTTAATGTTAAACGTTCATCAACTCAACGTGTTCGTGACAGCGGCTGAAACACTGAATTTCACGGTGACCGCAAAGCGTCTGCACCTGACACAGTCCAGCGTCAGCCAGATCATCAAGACCCTGGAGAGCCAGTTGGAAGTCGAACTTTTCAGGCGAAAGGCACGAACGATCACGCTCACCGACGCAGGTGCCGTTCTTCTGCCTATGGCGCGCGACGTAGTCGAAGGCTCGATCCGGGCCGCCGAGCGAATGGAATTGATGAAACAGGAGATTCACGGCCATCTGATCGTTGGCTGCAACACCGCACCCGGCAAGTACGTACTGCCCGTATTGCTGGCGAAATTCAACGAAGTTTATCCGTTAGTCCACTTTACGTGCAGGGTTTTGCCCCAGGACCAGGCACTGGCAAAGCTGGCCGAAGGTGAAATTCATTTTGCCTTTACCAATGTCGGCGAGATGAAACAAGGCAGAACCGAGATAATACTCTATCTGCAGGAGCCGCTGGTTCTGATAGTCCCGGATGGACACGCTTGGCTGCAGCGTGACTGTATCGAGCCCGATGAGCTTTACGATGAGCGCTTCATAATGCGCGAGCCCGGTTCCGGCACGATCCGCAATGTCAAACGCGGATTGGGCGAACTTGGTGTCGACATCGGGAATCTGAACGTGTTCATGGAGATGGGCACTTCGGAGGCAATTGCCCTGGCGGTCCAGCAGGGGCTGGGAGTAGGATTCGTTTCCGAGATGATCGTAAAGAAGATCTGCCCCGGTCAAGTGCATCCTGTTAAAGTTCGCGGCGCAAATATCGTGCAAAACATCTATTTTGGCAGGCAGACGGTGCAGCCCGCCTCATGCGCTCAGGTTGTATTCTGGGACTTTATCCGCGGGGTGGATAGCTCTATTTTCACAGGGCGGCAGTCCTTGCCTTCTCCGAAAGAATCTGTAAACTTCCGTTAATTGAGATTACAATAATAATTGCCGCCAAAGGAGTTAATGATAATGTGCAGCACCCAACAAGCGATACTGATAAACCTGGGATTGATTCTGTCCGCCTCATCTGCTGCTGCCATCAAAGGAGCCAATCCGTTGGTTGAGCAGGTCAAGAGCTTTGCCAAGTGGGCGCCGATTGAGATTACCTTTGCCGGACCAAAGTCCAAAGGGCGGGGCGAGCCGAATCCATTCGCAATATCTTTTGATGTTATCTTCACCGGCCCGAGCGGCGGAAAGTATCGTGTGCCGGGATTCTACGACGGCAACGGACGGGGCGGCCTTGACGGCAACGTTTGGAAAGTCCGCTTCTCAGCCGATGAAACGGGCCGATGGAAATACGTTTCTAAGAGTGATAAGCGCCGACTTGACGGGCAATCCGGCGAGTTTGCCGTAACCGAACCGTCGCAAGATGCGCAGGGCTTCTATCGCTGGGGGCGGCTGGAATACACGGGAACCGCCGAGAACAAAATCCGCTATCTGAAGTTCCGCGACGGGCCGTACTGGCTCAAGGCCGGCTGCGACGATCCGGAGAACTTTCTGGGCAATTACAAGAACTACAACACGACGGCCAAACGAAAGGCCGCCGTGGATTACCTTTCCGAACGCGGCATTAACTCTGTTTACATCATGGCTCACAACATCGACGGCGACGACCGGGACGTGTGGCCCTGGCTTGGCGATACGCAGCGAGAGGCGAAAGCAAACGGCGGCGAAAACGCGCGCTTCGACGTGGCGAAGCTGGCTCGGTGGCGGGAATTGTTCGAGTACATGCAGACCAAAGGCGTCGTGCCGTATCTGGTTCTCGAAGACGACAGCGCCTGGAAGGGCTACGATCACGCGCGTTACTATCGCGAGATGATCGCGCGTTTCGGGGACCTGCCGGCGCTGCTTTTCAACTTCAACGAAGAGCACAACGAGAACTATAAACTCGCCCGGGCGCTGGAATTTATGCGGCTGCTCGAACAGATCGATCCTTACGATCATCCTCGCGGCATCCACAATGTCAACACCCCGAACGACCAATATGTCGATGCTTGGCAGGTGGACTTCACGTCGATACAGACCGGCGCCGCCGGCAAGCTCAGCGGCCTCGACAAGGCGCTCGAACATCACGAGACGACCCTCGCTTGGATCAAGCGATGCCGACAGCGCGGCAAGCGGATACTCGTGGTCAACTTCGATGAAGGCAGACCTGAGGAGGACCGTCGCGCCTGGTGGAGCGCCTATTTGGCCGGAGGAGTCTGGGAGGCCCATGTTCTAAAGCCGTACGACCGCCCGATGTCTGCATGGGAGCCGGTATGGACGCAACTGGGAGGGACCCGTGCTTTCATGAAATCGCTGCCGTTCCGGGAGATGGAATCCCACGATGAAATCATAAAGTCGGGCCGGGCATTCTGCCTGGCGAAGCCGGGCGAAGTCTACGCACTGTACCTGCCGTTGGGAGGAAGTGTCACAGTAGAACTGCCCGCGGACGGCGAATTCGAGGTCGCCTGGTGGAATCCCGCCAACGACGTGGACGGAGAGTTTCAAAACAAGTCCCGAGTCAAAGGCGGCAGCCGAAAGCTCACCCCTCCGACCAGCGGAGACTGGGCACTGAGAATATTGCAAGAATAAAAAAATCCGGTATGGTGTGCACCGCACACCGAAACGTGATTGGTAGGCAGTGCCCACCCTACCTGACTAATTTCCCGTGTCACTTCTGTAATCTCCAGTGTCAGGTTTACATTCGCTTCAATAAAAGCGCCCAGTCCTTTTTCGGATCTTCCGGGGCCGGTCCGATTGTGAGTTTGCCGCCTCCTTTGACAGATTTGGCCGGTCCGGCGAAATAGCCGGTTCGGGGGTTGTACCATCGTTGGGTAAACTTGCCCTTAGCGGCGGTCAGGTCCAGTGTTCCGGTTTTTTGTGCCGAGGGAAAATATATCGCATAGCATTGTCCCGGCTTTGCAAAGACCTGGGCGTCATGGGTCGACGTCTTGCCCTTGTAGACCGTCTCGCCTTCGAGCAAATCATCGGCGGGCTCCATCTCCCAGAACGGCACATTTTCTTCAAGGAACTTGCGGGCGTGCCGGATGTAACGCCATAAATCTTCGTACTTGGCGAAATTCTCCGTCTCCAGCAGGTCGCCGACAATGAATTCCAACTGGCCGCCTGAAAGATATGCCGGCCACAGCTTCTCTATCCGCAGAGCCGCGATGTCGTCCTCGGGCAGCCAGGGCTTATCGTGCGTGGTGACTGTGAACTCGTCTATCGCGACCGGGATCGGCCTGCCCGCCTCGCGAGTGAGCCTGCGAAAGGTCTCCACCACCGGCTCGATATCTTTCCTTCCGATCTGAATCGACGTTATGCTGAAAAGCTCGTTGCCCACAAACGGCTTCCACATTACCACCGGATCGTGGGAATGGTGGACGGTCACAGGATGATCATATGGATCGGTTTCGTGGACATAGCGAGCAAATGCCTTGACGTTCTCGGGTCCGAGGTTGATATTGAGATTATATTCTTCGCAAAGGTTCCACAGGATCGCATTGTGATGGCCGAAACGCGCTATCATCTCTCGATAGAAGAGCTTGCGCTCGGTCGTAAGGTCGGTTCCCAGTTCGGTCTTGTTGTTGCGCTCGGCTTCGTTGAAGACGAAGTGAAGCACGATGCCCTTTTTCTGGGCGTGACTGAAGACGGTGTCCCATTGTTCCAATTTACTGATGTCGTAATGGGTGTTGTCGTTCGAGGGATGGCCGTCCGGATTGATCTTGCCCGCAAAGGGCCAGACGTTCTTGCCGTCTCCACCGATGTTCATGGGCAGAAAGTAGATGAGATTTACGTTCTCGCCGGCGAGATAGTTGATCGCTCCGATTATACCCCTGCCTTTGCCATCGCCCCAGTCGGGGTCGCCGGGCCGCCAGTGTCGGACATGATCGCTGTAAGTCTTCACGCGGAATTTGCTGCCGGAGTGCGTATTGTCGAAACCTTCGTAGGCGAGGAAATCTTCCGGGCTGTCGGCTCCGCCTTTAATCCAGTACGGGCCGTCGCGGAATTTGAGGTAGTAGCCCCCGACATATTCCAGTCTTCCCTGTTTTAGAAAGCCGGGCGCATTCTCATCGCGAGAGCCGACCTCGAAAGCACCGGCACAACCGTCGAATCCGGCCGGTTCGCCCGCCTTCGGATCCAGACTAACCGCAACTTCCGGGCCCTTTCGAAAAGACGTCCGGAACGACCATTTGCCCGCTTTGTCGGGTGAGAAACGCACTCGCCAGATGTTTCCTGCGCTGCCTCCGTTGCCGTCACCGGCGTAAAACCCGGGAACATTGCATGTTTTGCCGTTGGGGCTTTTGAACGCTACCTGGAGGCGGTAGTCCAGGAAGGGATTCGGCTCGCTTGCCATTTCATCCGTGTCGGGTCCCTCGAAATCAATCGTGACGGTGTGCCACTTCTTCTGTGGCCCTTTGACTTTGCATTTCTTCTCTGCGGCTTCGACGGACAAAGCTGATGTGCAGAAAAACGCGCCGAGCGCAAGATACGACACGATAGACGGTTGATTTTGATGACGGTTCTTGCCGGAAGTCATTGCCATGCTCCTTTTCTCTTGTGCTGTTGATAGCTGGGATAACAAGAAATCCTACTTCCTGCATCAGGATACGTCAAGTCTCGTTCAAGTCTGAATACGGAGGGTCAAATCAGCAAGCTTCGCCAGTCCGAACGCAAAGGTTGACATTTCGGATTCCAGACGTAATAAATACTGGGTGTTATGCCTTGGATGCTGTGTCGGGAATAATCGTGAGACTTGCTGAAAGATGTATCTCTATCCGGAGGCGTTGACCTGTGATCGACAATTCGAGAAAAAGTCGTGGACGATACTGGCTGATCGGCATCCTCTTCTTCCACACAATCAACACCTATATGGACCGCGCCTGTATTTCATCGGCGGCCGGAGCCATCCAGCGCGATCTTAATATCAATGACATGATGATGGGGTACATTTTCGGCATCTTCGCGATAGGTTATGCATTGTTTCAGATCCCTTCTGGCTGGCTGGCCGACGTTCTTGGGCCGAAAAAGGTGCTAGCAGCGGTGGTGTCGCTGTGGAGTGTTTTTACAGTGCTCAGCGGAGCGGCGTTCAATGCCGTGTCGTTGCTGGCGATACGCTTTTTGTTCGGCGTCGGCGAAGCCGGCGCCTTTCCTGGAGCGACGAGGGCTCTTTACAGTTGGGTTCCCGCCAAAGAGCGCGGCATCGCCCAGGGATTGTTCCACTCCGGCGCCCGAGTAGGCGCGGCCATCTCATTGTTTCTGATGCCCTTTCTTATTGCCCTCGTAGGCTGGCGCCTGACTTTTGTGATCAATGGGATCATCGGCGTCGCATGGGTAACCGTCTGGCTCAAATGGTTCCGAAACGATCCCAAAGATCATCCGGGGGTGAATTCTGCCGAACTGGGCCATATCCGAGAAGGCCGTATCGAAAAGGGAGATTCATCGCCGAAGATTCCTTTCGCAGTCATCGTGACCTCCGGCAATATGCTTCTCGCGATGTTCCAGTATATCGCCAGTAACATCACATTCTTCATCAGTTTCACCTGGTTTCAGCCGCTGCTGATAAGACAATGGGGTGATGAGGCGGCGCTTTATGCACCTATTCCGTTGATCTTCGGCATGTTTGCCCACTGGACATCCGGAGTGGTTGTCACATTCCTTTACGGCAAAGGCTACCACATCGGGTCGCGACGGCTTCCCGCCGCGATGGGGTTTGTGATCGGAGCGATAGGATTGATGCTGGCGACGCAAGCCGGAGGTGCGGGGCCTCTGGCGTTTGTTCTCTGTTTCAGTGTCGCAGTGTTCGGCGTAGAGCTGACGCTCAGTCCGAGTTGGTCTTTCTGCATGGACATAGGCGGTGAGAGTTCCGGGGCGGTTTCCGGCGCGATGAACATGATGGGGAATCTCGGGTCGGCCTTCAGTGCCATTATCTTCCCCTATTTTCTGGCTCATATCACGCTGCCTTATTTCGCCGAGCAGACGGGAACGGCAAACTCATTCTTTGTCTTTGCGGCAACCATCAATGTTCTGGCCGCCGTGGCGTGGTTGTTTATGAATCCGAAGAAGGCTATATCAACGTCAGTATCGCCGCGGCAGGCCAGGATCCGATTAGTGCTGTTCATAGTTGCCGCCGTCGTGCTTGTCGGCGGGCTCTTGACGTATAAGATATTCTTTTTCCAATAAACTTGAAAGGCAGGTATGCTCACGAAAGCAGAATACCGTGCTGCACAAAGTCGTGCGACCGCAACGATCAGGGCCTCCGGTATTCATATAACCAGAGAAGAGGCCGAGAAGGTCGAGGTGGCGGATTTCGGCCTGGGCCGGCTTGAAACAGAAGGCGCTCAGATGCTCACGCTCGTTGCGACGGACCGAATCTCCGTCAAAGTCGTTGCTTTGTTTGGCGGCCAGACGCTGCCGGAACACTGGCATCCGCCTGTGGGCGACGACCCGGGTAAAGAAGAAACCGTCAGGGTGGTCTCCGGCATTCTGCGTTTCTACGTCCCCGGTGATGACAGCATGGCCGAAGGCGCTATACCCGCCGACAAAGAAAACGTCTACACGGCTCGTCACGAGCTTATCTTCAAGCCGGGCGATCAGATCACGATCAAGCCCGGGACGAAGCACTGGTTCCAGGCCGACGAAAGAGGCGTAGTGATGTACAGCTTTTCCTCCGTCGCACGCGATGTTCTCGACCGCTTTACCGATCCGGAGATCAAGCGAGTAACAGAGGTTCAGGATTAACCGTAGGGTGGGGCTTGCCCCACCATTATTTCAGGCGGTGGCCCCAGCGCCTGCATTGCCATCACAGAAAGGAGAAAAACAGCAATGGACGTTCCCAAACACGCAGTAATAACAAGTTTCCTAAGCACAACCAAAGACCGGTTTCATCAGTACAATCCTGCTAAGACGCTGGAAGAGCGTTTGCAGATGGCGTCGGAGACCGAAGGCATCAGCGGCGTTGAGATGGTGTTTCCTTACGAAGTCTGCGATGATCCCGAGAATATGAAGCAACTCGTGAACAAGCACTCGCTGGAGATTTCCGCCGTCAACGTCAACGTTAAAGCCGAGCCGGAATTTCTCAACGGCGGCCTCACCTCGACCGATCCGGACGTTCGGGCAAAAGCCGTGCAGTTTATCAAAGACGCCAAGGATTACGCCAAAGCTGTCGGGGCCGACAAAGTCACGTGCTGCCCGCTCGGCGACGGCTATGAGTTCAACTTCCAGTACGATTACGCCAGGGCATGGGGAAACCTCATCGACACGCTGGGCGAAGCGGGCGATTATCTTCGCGAGATTCCGCTCTTTATCGAGTACAAGCCGAGCGAGACGCGCGGACGCTGCTTCGTTGACACCTCGGCTAAAACACTGGTGCTGCTCAATAAAATCGGTATCGAGCAGATGGGCGTCACTCTTGACTTCGGACACTCGATGTATGGTAACGAGAATCCCGCCGAGGCGGTCTCGCTCCTGGCGCAGAGCAGGTTTCTATATTACATCCACATCAACGACAATAACGGCAAGTGGGACTGGGATTACATGGTCGGAACCCACCACCTGCTGGACTATGTGGAGTTTCTCTACTATCTGCAAAAATACGATTACGACGATTTTCTCACTTCGGATACTTCGCCGACTCGATGGGACGTCAAAGAAACTTTCGAAATGAACGCACGCCTGACCAACAAGCTCTGGGCTCTGCTCAGACAACAGAACATCGAAGAGCTCGGCGAACTAATAGCAGCCGGCGACTACCTGAAAACCTGGCGCTGGATAGAAGAGAAAATCCTGTCGCTGTGAAACAGGACGTATAAGCCGTGAAATCACGAACGGGCATTTTAGTTCTGGTATTAACAGTCTTCAGTATTGCGGCAAGACCGGCTTCAGACAGTCCCGAGCCGATCCGGCTGCATCCTGAGAATTCACACTACTTCGAATGGCGCGGCGAGCCGACGATTCTGATAACCTCGGCCGAACATTACGGTGCCGTGCTCAATCGAGACTTCGATTACAAACTGTATCTTGCGGCTCTGGAGCGTTACGGATTCAACCTGACTCGTGTCTTCAGCGGCTCTTACTGTGAGCCTCCCGGAGCCTTCGGCATTGCCAACAACACCCTGGCGCCGGCCGAGGGCAGGCTGCTTTGTCCCTGGGCGAGGAGCGATGTATCCGGTTACTCCGGGGGCGGCAACAAATTCGACTTGAACAGGTGGGATCGAGCCTACTTCGACCGGCTCAGAGATTTCGTCGCAGAGGCGGGCAAACACGGAATAGTCGTGGAATTCGTTTTCTTCTGCACGTTCTACAACGATTCGATGTGGAATCTGAGCCCCATGAACGCCCGCAACAACGTGAACGGCATCGGCGGCGTTCGGCGGAGCGGCGTGTTCACGCTACAAGACAAGGAATTGACCGCAGTGCAAGACGCCATGGTGCGGCGGATTGTGGAGGAACTTGATGACTTTGACAACTTGTACTATGAGATATGCAATGAGCCGTATGAGCGAAGCGGCCAGACTTCGGCCTGGCAAGCTCACGTCGCTCAAGTTGTTGTAGAGGCCGAAGAGAAATTGCCGCACAAGCATCTGATCGCGCAGGGCCTGCCCTGGCGAGCCGCCAATCTGCCCAAACATTCCGGCAGCAGAATCATGCCGGGTCGTCACGTGTCGATCCTAAACTTTCACGGCTCGGGGCTGTCCACGCCGGTCCGAACCTACTACGATTTGAACAAAGTGATCGCTTACGACGAGACCGGGGGCAGAGCCGCCAGTGCCGATCCGTATCGGATCGAGGGCTGGGAGTTCATTATTTCCGGCGGTGCGGTTTACGACCATCTCGACCTTTCCTTTGCCGTAGGCAATGAAGAAGGAAGAGTCAAGGAAACAGCCCCGGGCGGAGGCAGGCCCGAGTTACGCAAGCAACTGGCGGTTCTGCGAGATTTCATAGAAGGCCTCGCTTTTGTCAGGATGAAGCCTGACAATTCTATTGTCCAGACCGGAGCACCCGGTAAGGTGACGGCGGGTGTTCTGGCTGAAAAAGGTCAGGCGTATGCTGTTTATGTCAAGGGCGGTTCCCGGGCGGAAATGATGGTGGAGTTGCCTGCCGGGACCTATAAGGCTGAGTGGGTGAATACCAAGACCGGCGCCCTCGACGCCTCCGTCCGGTTCATTAATGCCGGAGGCAAGCGTTTTCTTGCTTCACCCGAATACACCGGCGACATCGCTCTGCGAATAACCGCAGAGGACTATCAGCGGCACAGGCCCAAAGGTGTCAGATAACCGGGATTATTTGGCGATTTTCTTTTTTTCCTCTTGACCGATCCTGGTAAGTCTGTTAGTAGTGTTATCTGCTCTTTGATAAGCAGATAATCCAGTTGCAGGTTCCGGGGGCTTTTTGCACCGGGATAATCAAACGGGAACGCGGTTAAAATCCGCGACGGTCGCGCCGCTGTGAGCGCCTGTTCCGAATCTCGATTCGGAAATCCGAGAGACATTTATCCACTGTCCTAAACGCAATCTTGTGCCGGATGGGAAGGAGTCTTGAGGTAAGACGCGAGTCAGAATACCTGCCTGTAATTGCACCTTTGTAGTGTTCTCGCGATTTGGAACGTATGTGTGGTTCTACGTCCCGATACAGGTCGGGTGTAGTTCGGGCAAAGCGATCAAAAGCCGCCGTTTCTTTCGTGGGAACGGCGGCTTTTTTGTTGGAGTCCCGGTACCACATCAAGTGGACAAATATCAAAGATTGTAGGGTGGGGCTTGCCCCACCATCGTTGTACGAGCAATTATAACGGGAGGTATGAAACTATGAATTTAGGAAGGTTTGTGAGCGTTAAAAACATTGTTTATTTGATCGCGGTTTTGTCGATTTGGAGTTCTTCTGCTGCGGCTGTAAGCGTCGGCAGCGGTGCAAATTCAGCCGAGGTGTATATCGAATGGTCGGATGGTTTCCGGACCGAGTTCGAAGTAAGATTCGGACAGAACGAGGCTGACACAACAACCGGGCTTGCATTGCTGCAGGAGCTGGACAGGGCCGATTCGATCAATTTTACATTAACTACCCAGGACTGGAGCTGGGGCGTTAGCATCGAAGGAATTGAATATGTCGAGGACGGCGTGACTCATTACAATCCTGGTTGGGTCGGCGATGATGACTGGTGGCACTACTGGAACAAGAACAGCGGCCAGGCCGAGTGGTCGTCTTCGGCAATCGGCGCCGACGCCCGGGTGGTGGCCGACGGAGACAAAGACGGCTGGATATACGGCCGAAGCGGGGCGCCGTTTGAGATCGTCCGACTGCCTGTCTACGATCCAAATGATTTTGCAGTGGAAGTTGTCAGCTATGTCGAAGGCGTGGGCGTAGGCAATGACTGGATATCCGGCGAGCCTTTCAATGATCCCAATTCGGCGCTCGGTGCGCCTGCGCTGGAGACAACCGGCGACGGATGGTTCATCCCGGCGGACGAGACTGTGCCGGTTGTGCCTGTTAGTCCGCCTTTTCGGGCTTTCGAGCTTGTCACTATCGGCAACGGGGGGCAGCTAACGCTCAAATTCAGCCACCCGGTTGCCGATGACGACAATAATCCTTACGGAATCGACTTTATCATCTTCGGCGATGCCTATCAGATAATCGGCGGCGGCCAGGGCTGGACCAACGGCAATCCCGAAGAGATCACGGTAAGCGAAGCTTTTGCCGCAGATCCCGGCATCGTCGAAGTCAGTCAGGACGGCGAGACATGGTATTCTTTCTCCTCCGGCCCATACGCCGACAGTTTTGCGCCGACAGCAGGCCGACAATGGGATGATGTTAACGATGTCTGGACAGGGTATCTCGATCCGACCAGGCCGGTCGATCCCGACCTGAACGTTGAGGGCAAGAACCTCGCTGCAATGATCCGGGCATACGACGGCTCAGCAGGCGGGACGGGATTTGATATTGCCCAAGTGGGGTTAGAATGGATTCAGTATGTTCGGATTCTGGACGATCCCGACAGTAGTGGCACCACCGAAATCGACGCCGCAGCCGATGTAAGCTGCTGTGGCGACTACAAACATCCGCACCCCGTGGGCGATGTGACCGGAGATTGCAGAGTCGATTACGACGATTTTGAAATGTTGATTTTGCGCTGGAAGGCCGAGATAAGCGGCCCGGACGACCCGGCTGGAAGTGCCGACATCAACGAAGATGGTGTCGTGGACTTCGATGACTGGGTCCTGATGTGGGATCATTGGATGGAATGCACGTGGCAATGTGAATAGATCGGGAGCTCGAATGCGAAAAAGTGCGTTTACACTGATAGAGCTGGTCGCCGTGATGGCGGTGATATCACTGCTTATGGCGGTTCTGATGCCGGCGCTGGGTGCGGCGAGGCGGCAGTGCAAGGCCGTGCTGTGCTTGAGCAACCTGCGACAGTTTACCATCGCGGCCGACATGTACGTCGGCAGCAATGACGGCTATTATCCCACCGCATACATGTATGAGGCGGATCATCCGGTAGCCACTTCGTACGCATGGGACTTTACAACAATAAAGGACTGGAACAAGAATGAGCAAAAGGTGGTTCCGGGTCTGCTGTGGCAGAGCCGGACAATCGAAAAGATTCACCAGTGTCCGTCGTTCAGAGGTTCGCACAACTGGCTGAACGATCCATATACCGGTTACAATTACAACACAAGCTATATAGGTCACGGGCAGGCCGAAAGCATCGCGACGCCGGCAAAAGCCGACCAGGTTGCAAGGCCGGGGGATTGCGCCATTTTCGGCGACGGCGGATACGCCTCCGGCGCCAACAAATTCATGCGCGCGCCCTGGCCGAATCCGGGCGATATGAATTTCAGCGACAGGTTCGCCGGCACGCAGGACTACCGCCATCTCGGAGCGACCAACGTCGCGTACTGTGACGGCAGTGTGAAGAGCGTCCGCAATATCTACGTCGAGACGGATAAACAGTCGAAAGACAAGATAGCAAAGGGCACGGGATTCCTGTCGCCGGATAACAGCGCTTATGATTTGCAATGAAAAGCTTTGCTGTTGTTTATGGCCGCGGTCGGGTGTACATAGCGGATGACAAGGTTAATCATAATACGCCACGGCCAGACGGATCACAGTTTGCAGCGCAGATACTGCGGTTTCAGCGATCCGCCGTTGAACCACGAGGGGATACGGCAATCGCAAAGGTTGGCTGTCAAACTGAGAGACACAAGGATTGACAACGTATATTCGAGTGATTTGATAAGAGCCTGTGAAACCGCGAAGATCGTTTTTCCGCACATTTCGATCGAGAAGACTGCGGATTTACGAGAGATGAATTTCGGTCTTTTCGAAGGTCTGACATACGAACAGAATCTGCAGAGGTATCCCAAGCTGTATGGCGGCTGGCTGGACGATCCGGAAAAAACCAGGATTCCAAATGGCGAAGGATTGACGGATCTGAGTAGCAGGATCCGAAGGAGACTGTCTCTTATCCTGTCAGGCAACAGAGACAAGACAGCGGCAGTTGTAACACACGGCGGGCCGATAAGGATCGTGTTATGTAAAGCGCTGAAGCTCGATTTGAAAAAGTTCTGGAACATAGAGCAGGGTCTCGGCGCGCTGAATATTATAGATTACAGTGAAATCGCACACGCGGTGGTGGTCAAAATGAATGACATCGCGCATTTGCACGTTCAGGAAGAATCAGCTTTATGAAGCAGCTCATTTTCATCCTGGGCGGCGCCAGAAGCGGAAAAAGCCGCCATGCTGTGAAGCTGGCTAAAGAGCTTGGCGACAACGTGGTTTTCATCGCGACGGCCTCCGGCTCCGACAAGGAGATGAACAAAAGGATAGAGTTGCACAAGGCCTCCCGACCCCGGGAGTGGGCGCTGATCGAAGAGGGGAAGGATATCGGCCATGTTTTGTCCACACTAAGCGGTGAATATGAAGTGGTCCTGATTGATTGTGTGGGATTGCTGGTTTCCAATCTGTTAGCGGATAATCTGGAAGATGAGCAAATAGAAGATAGAATCAGGACGTTCATCGATGCCGCAGTTGAACTCGATGCGAGCATAATTATAGTATCAAATGAAGTGGGCAGCGGCATGGTTCCCATGAGTCTCGTGGCCAGAAGATTCAGAGATCTGCTGGGATTATCCAATCAAATGATAGCACAAAAGGCGGACAAGGTTGTTCTCGTCCGAGCGGGCATACCGGCAACAATCAAAGGATAAATAAAAACAATGCAGAAACTGAGTGAGACGTTAAACAGAATTGAGAAGATCGATTACTCGCTGGCCGAGCAGACTCAGAAAAGACTCGACAATCTTACCAAGCCGCGGGGGAGTCTCGGACGCCTGGAGGAACTCGCCAAGCAGATGGTGGAGATCACCGGGAAGGAGAATCCGCCGCTCAAGAACAAAGTTGTGTTTACCATGGTCGGCGACCACGGCGTCGTAGAGGAAGGAGTCAGTGCTTTTCCGCAGGAGGTGACGGCGCAGATGGTTTACAACTTTCTCAATCGCGGCGCAGGTATAAACGTGCTTGCCGAGCATGTGGGAGCCAGGGTGGTAGTGACCGACGTGGGGGTAGCGGCGGATCTGAATTCTCAGCCGGGATTGATTATCAGAAAAGTGGGGCACGGGACAAACAACATCGTCCGAGGGCCGGCTATGACCAAAGAAGACGCAATAAGATCAATCGAAGCGGGGATAGAAGTATTCGAGGGGGAACTGCCGAACGGCATAGACTTGGTCGGAACCGGAGACATGGGGATCGGCAACACGACGCCTTCGAGCGCCATCACCGCGGTCATAACGGGCAAAGCGGTTGAAGAGGTGACGGGAAGAGGAACCGGCATAGACGACAAGGGCATGAATCAGAAGATAGCAGTCCTCAACAAGGCTATCGAGGTCAACAAACCTGTTCCGACGGATGCTCTGGATGTTTTGCAGAAAGTAGGCGGATTCGAGATAGGCGGGCTCGTCGGCGTAACCCTGGCGGCGGCATCGAGACGAGTTCCCGTGGTTATAGACGGGTTCATTTCGGGGGCGGCCGCTTTGTTCGCTTACGTGCTGGAACCCAAAGTGAAGGATTATATGATTGCCGCCCATTGTTCTGTGGAGAAAGGTCACGCGATTGTGCTCGACCATATAGGGCTCGAGCCGCTGCTCGATCTGGACCTTCGTCTTGGCGAAGGCACCGGAGCGGCGCTGGCGATGGGGATTGTCGAGGCGGCAGTCAACACCCTGACTGACATGGCAACGTTCCAGAGCGCATCGGTCTCAGAAAGGACCGACAAGTGAAACGGTTCTTAACCGCTGTACAGTTTCTGACTGTTTTGCCGATAAGGATCAGGTCGGAAATAACAGAAGAAGATCTCGGCGGGTCTTTGTTGTATTTTCCCGTGGCGGGAATGTTGATTGGTCTTTTGTTGTCGGCGGCAGCGATACTTTTCAACTTTCTTCCCGATCCGGTTGCAGGCGCGCTCGTCCTGACAGCATCGGTCGTCATCACCGGCGGAATCCATCTGGACGGTTTCGCAGATACTTGTGACGGATTTTGCGCCCCCAGGTCCGGGCAAGAGATACTGAAGATAATGCGGGACAGCCGGATCGGGGTGATGGGGGTGCTGGGAATAGTCTGCTTGCTGCTTATCAAGTTCACTCTCATAATCAGCGTACAGCGGGATATTCTGTGGAAGGTGCTGGTTGTGATGGCCGTTTTTGCCAGATGGTCCCAGGTCCTGGCATGTTCCATGTCGAGCTATGCACGCCGGGAGGGAAAAGCCAAATGGTTCATAGAATACGACAGCCGGAAGGAACTGTTCGTGGGAAGTCTCCTTACTGCGGCTTTATCAACGTTACTGTTACACCTGACGGGAGTTATCCTGCTCGCCGCGTCTCTGCCGCCGGTTTTGATCTTGATACACTATCTAAAGAGCAGGATCGACGGTATGACAGGCGATACGGTCGGGGCGGTAAGTGAAGTCGCTGAAGTTTCGGTCCTCTTGTCTTGCCTCTTGTCGGGCGGCGTGATTATGTAATGTAAGGACTAACGGATGAGGAAGAAGGTATTGCTCTGTTGGAGCGGGGGAAAGGATTGCGCCATGACTCTGCACGAGCTTCGGCAAAAACGGCGAGTTTCATACCTTCGTATTCGACGGTCCCATATTCCGACGGCGGATACCACACGAAATCGGCGAAGTCGTACTTCGCGACAACGGTTTCTACTCCGGCGACCTCGTACCTGTTGTGGCGGCAGGCGCCAACTGAGGCAAGAAGCATTCTATTGGGTGTTGGGTTTTCTCTCCCATTGTATTGTTACGTGGCTGATGTTATATACTTCGTGGAGTTCTTTTTCGATTTCGGCGATGAGCTCGTCGTCGTCCCGGCGGTCGGGTTTGATAAGATGGGCGGTCAATGCCGTTTCGGTTGTGCTCATTGCCCATATATGCAGATCGTGAACGCCCGTTATGCCGGGCAGCCCGGACAGGTAGTCTTTAACGCGTGCCGCGTCTATCCCCTTGGGCACGGCGTCAATGGCCAGATTGAACGAGTCTTGAAGGAGCTTCCACGTGCCGATCAGAATCACGGCTACTATCATTAGAGTTGCGACCGGATCGATCCAGAATTGACCGGTCATTATGATCAAAATACCTGCAATAACGACTCCCAGCGAAACGCCTGCATCGGCGGTCATGTGCAGAAACGCCCCTCGAATATTCAGGTCCCTCTTGCGGCCTTTAAGGAAAAGCAAAGCTGTGGCGGTGTTAATCGCCACCCCGATAGAGGCTACGATAATGATGGTCGTTCCCTGAACGCTCGCAGGGGATCGGAATCTGCGGACCGCCTCCAGTGTTATCGCACCCAGAGCGAACAACAGAATCAGAGCATTTATGAAAGCGCCCATGACGGAGGCTTTTCGCCATCCATACGTTCTCTGTCTGGTGGGTTTCAGTCGGCCAAGGCCGCTCGCCACCCAGGCAATCGCCAGACTGATGACGTCGCCGAAGTTGTGCCCGGCGTCGGCCAGCAACGCCGTCGAGTTGGCCAGAAAGCCAAAAACCACTTCGATGATGATAAAGCTCACGTTCAATGCAAGGCCAAGGGCGAACGCTCTATCATAGCGGTATTCGATGTCGTCGTGCAAAGTCATGATGCGGCACCTATTTAGACCCATCCTGACAGAAATTTCAATAGGGCCTTTCCTTAATTCCTCTCGTGAAATCACTGAGGTTTGGTGAATGGTTAACGGCCAATGGTAAATGAGCGGCGGTGATCGAATATCAATCACCAGTTACCAACTGGAGGATAGAAAGGTTGAGACATGTTTGGGTACTTAATTCTCGCTTTTGCGCCTAAGGATATTTCGGATCTTGCGTGCGTAGCCGAGAGTGGCTTTCTTCCTGTATCCTCGGGGTCCGCCGTTGTGGATTCGGGCCATCTGGACCAGGCTCTTTCCTCTGCCGTAATGCCGCAGGTAAGCCTTAACTACACGCCGGGCCTTGCCGGGATGGAAAGCCTCTTTATAATCCCACTTTACCTTGAGAATTCGCGTACCGTCTTTCCAATAGGCCCGATGGATCTGGTACGCTCCGATGGCTCGTCCTTTGTCGCCGACGGCGTTAGAGCGATTGTTGCTCTCGATCTTGGCGATGGCGTCGAGCAGCCTTTCAAACTCGCCGGCTGGAGCCTTGTCATCACAGTTAGCACAAGGCGTCACGCAAATCATTAACGACACAACCAAGGTTAGTATCCAATTCCTTTTTCCCATTTTCAGTTACCGGTAAGAATCATTTCGTTGTTATTATCAGCGTATTCTCAAGGTAACTTGTAGTTCGTATTTGTAAATCAGGGCAAAACCCGTTTTTATCATGGGGCTGTTCACCTATATCTTTATGGGGTAAAAACCCGATAGGTGAATACCAACAAACAGAGAATGCTTTATTTCTGTGAATATACTATTGGCGATCGTGAGTTAATAAGACTGCTATGAATCCGAAGAAAACAGGTGTCCTCAGAGAGCGGGTCACAGCAATGCAGGCTTTGGGTATGGCGGCCCTTTTTGCCGGGGTGTGTTTACTCTCCAGAAAGGAAGACGTCCCTCGTTGAACCTTACCTATTTGTGTCATCAAATTCGCGCCGAAAGACTTTCAGGCATGAGCGCAGGGACAGCAACCGTGTGCGCGGTTCGGGTACGAAGGTCCGGTCAAAGGTTCGCCGCGGGCGACTCTTTGCTCGTCATCCTCGAAAAGTGACAGGCACGTCTCGGCAGTCTCTTTGAGCTTACCGGTCTCGTCCTCGCTTATGGGTCTGAAAGCCCGACCTGCTTCGATCGCCTTGTCCAGAAGGTCGAGGAACGAAGGCGGTATCCCTGCCGCAACTTGGTCTTGGGATAGAACAAATCTCATCGCAGAATCCGTCTCTTCCTGGGTCTCGGTTGCTCGATACCACCATTTTCGAGTCCGTTCCATTCCTTTTGGCCAATCTCCTTTTGACATCGCTTTGATGGCCAGGACGCCGGCTCCCTGTTCTTTCGCCAGATCGAGGACGGGCTTGCCGAAGCCTATCTTGAAATACTCGACGAAATTGATGGGGAACATGACGGTATCGAACCGAAAACCTTTCATGGCCGCCAGCGCGCCTTTGGTCGTGTGTGCGGAAAAACCGATGTGTTTGATCTTTCCCTGCTCCTTCGCCTTGAGAATTGTCTCCATGGCGCCGTCCGGACCGAGCGCCTCTTCCACCTCCTCGGGCGTAAAAATGCAGTGCAGTTGGTACAGGTCGAAATGGTCGGTCTTAAGTCGCTTAAGCGACCGCTCCAGCTCCTTTCGGGCGCCTTCCTTGTCTCGCATTTTCGTCTTGCAGGCAAGAAATATCTTATCCCGATCGAGAGCCTGGAGCCCTATACCCATCTTAATCTCGCACTCGCCGTTTCTGCCGTAAGCAGGAGCGACGTCGTAGTAGTTGAGGCCCTGCTCAAAGGCTTTGACTATGCCTTTATTACATTTATCCTGTTCGTAGTGCCGAAGCGCAAGCCCGGGAAAACCAACTACCGAGACTCTTTCTCCCGTCCGGCCTAACACCCTTCGCGGCAGACCGTTGACCTTCTCCGCTTCAACGGCTGAAACCGGATTTACGCCGAGAGCGCAGCCAGATGCAACGCCGCCTGCTATTTTCAAAAATGATCGTCTTTTCATGATCGTCTCCTATTCTTCCTGGGTCCCCATTAGCGTTCAAAAACTCGTTTAATTATAGAATAATCGGCCGACTAAATCAACGGAACTTTGCAAATGTTGGATGGCAAAAGAATTGACTTTTCGTGACAGGCGGTGTATTTTCAAAAATATCATGCTCGGCAATGTTGCCGGGCGTTCACTTATAGGACGTCCTCGGGTCGGATGTTCCGAAAGGAGTTATGCGATGAGATGTTGGGCTGGTGTCTTGCTCGTTGTTCTGCTGTGTTTGTTTTCCGGTTGCGCAAAATACTTCTACCAGGAGGGCAAGAGTTTCAACCAGTGCCTGAAAGATCGTGGCGAGTGCGTAAAAGAATTGAATAAGCGCCTGGCAGTGCAAACCAAAAGCCCCGGCGGCTATGAACATAAATTTATCGAAGACTGCATGAAACGAAAAGGTTACAGGCTCGTAACTGAGGACGAATTGCCCCTCAGCGCCAAGAGGCAGGATCCGGCTCAGACACTGCGCGGGATCCTCTACGGCCAAAGACGGGGCATAGCCGGCGAAGTTGACGACGAATAGAGTCTACGTCTCACATTTATTCTAACCAGCAGTCTTATCTAAGAAATTTTCCTATGTGCGGCCTGTTTGATGGCCTCTATGGCGGCGATACGGTCGCGTTCGCCAAATATAGCGTTGCCCGCCACGAGAGTGTCGGCGCCGTATGAGACGACCGTGGGTGTGGTCGCAGGGTCTATGCCGCCGTCGACTTCGATGCGGACGGCGGGGCCGACGATTTCTCTTACCTCAATGATTTTCTTAGCCGCGTCCGGCATGAACTCCTGCCCGCCGAAGCCCGGATGGACCGTCATAACAAGAACCATCTCGCATAACGGCGCTACCTTCTCGATTGACTCGACCGGCGTTTCCGGATTAAGGCAGATGCCCGCGGTACATCCTAACTTATGCAGCCTGTCGACCATCTTCTCAGGCTCTTCGGTCACTTCGATGTGAAACGTTATATGATCGGCGCCTGCGCGGGCGAAAGGCTCGGCGTATTTGACGGGATCGCTTATCATCAAGTGAGCGTCGAAAACAAGCTCGCTGACTTTGCGCAGCTTCGCGACCACCGGTGGGCCGATCGTGATATTCGGAACAAAGTGGCCGTCCATGACGTCCAAATGCACGATATTCACGCCGGCGGCGGAGATTTCCTCAATTTCCTCAGCCAACCGAGCGAAATCAGCGCTGAGAACCGACGGCACAACCTCAATTGTCCCTGCTTGTGGCAATCGCATTTTCCGTTTACAAACTGACCCTCTGCCAGACCAGCGGCTGCATTTGAAGGCTTCTATTTCTCGTCGAGGATTTCGAGGCACTTGAATTTCTTGCCTTCGAGGAATTCGAGCGAAGCGCCTCCGCCGGTGGAGATATGGCTTATCTTGTCTTCGAGACCAAGTTTCTTAACGGCAGCGGCGCTGTCGCCTCCGCCGATTATGCTGGTGGCACCGTTCTCCGTTGCTTCGGCTACGGCCAGAGCAATATCTTTGGTTCCCTTGTCGAAAGGCTCTATCTCGAACACACCCATCGGGCCGTTCCAGACGATAGTCCTGGCGTCGCGGATTTTGTCGCTGAACGTCTTCGACGCCATCGGCCCTATGTCTACGGCCAGAAAACCGGGGTCGATGTCGCCAACGGCGGTACGATGGGGCACATCCTGCTTCAGCTCCCGGGCTATAATGTGATCCGTCGGCAGAAGAACTTCGCAGTCCGCCTCCGCCGCCTGTTTAAGCAGCTCCTGGCCTTTATCGATGAAGTCATTCTCGCACAGGCTCTTTCCGATGCTCTTGCCGCGGCCTTTCAGGAACGTGTAAGCCATGCCGCCGCCTATTATAATGCGGTCGACCTTGCCGATGAGATTCTCTATCACGCCAATCTTGTCCGAAACCTTAGCCCCGCCCAATATTGCCACAAAGGGCCTTGCCGGATCGCTCAGGGCCTCGCCCATGAACTTAAGCTCCTTCTCAATCAGGAATCCGATCACTCGCGGCTTGCCCTCCATGACCGCGGGAACCGTGTACATCGAAGCGTTGTCCCTGTGAGCTGTGCCGAAAGCATCATCGACGTAGACATCCGCCATGTCGGCGAGCTGCCTGGCGAAATCGTCCTTTGCCTGTCGCAATTGCGTATCTTCTTTTGCCGCTTTATCCTTGATCGTTTCTTCTTTATGGAAGCGCAGGTTCTCCAGCAGCATGCAATCGCCGTCTGATAGGGCTTCGGCTTTTGCCTTGGTGTCCTCACCGATGCAATCTTCGGCAAAGACAACGTCCTGCTCCAGCAACTCGGATAATCTCTTCGCCACCGGCGCCAGAGACAGCTTGTCGTCCCTTTTGCCCTTTGGCCTGCCGAGGTGGCTCATCAGAATCAGTGCGCCGCCGCCTTCGAGCACCGCCTTGATAGTCGGCAGAGCCTTGACGATCCGGTTGTCGCTGGTGATATTGCAATCGTCGTCCAGCGGCACGTTGAAATCGCACCGCATCAGAACCTTCTTACCCTTGACGTCGATATCGGCAACAGTCTTCTTGGCCATTTTAGATCAACCCTGAACAAATTGAATTTTGACTATCCATTGGGGACAGTCAATGTTCTGCTACATCTTCGCAAGCTTTTCCATGATGTCAACGGTGCGGCTCGAATATCCCCACTCGTTGTCGTACCAGCTTACCGCCTTGACCGTCTTACCCATCGTCATCGTGCACAGGGAATCGAAAATGCTCGAGGCGGGGTTGCCCAGAATGTCGCTGCTGACGATCGGTTCGTCGCAGTACTCGAGAATCCCCTTCAACGGGCCTTCTGCGGCGGCCTTGAGGGCTTTATTGACTTCTTCGGCGCTGACTTGCCTTTTGAGATCGGCAACGAGGTCCACGGCGCTGCCGCAAATCACGGGAACGCGAAGTGCGTATCCGTCCAGCTTGCCGTTCAGCTCGGGGATTACCTTGCCGACGGCTTTGGCCGCGCCGGTTGTGGTTGGGATAATATTCATCGCCGCGGCACGAGCCCGCCGCAAATCCTTGTGGATCATGTCGGCACAATTCTGGTCGTTGGTGTAGCCGTGAATCGTTACCATCAGCCCCTTTTCTACGCCGAAAGCGTCGTTGAGAGCCTTTGTCAGAGGAGCGAGGCAGTTGGTCGTGCAGCTTGCGTTCGAGACGAATTGGGTTTTAGCCGTCATTGTGTCGCCATTGACGCCCAGAACGACCGTTGCCTCGATATCGTCTTTGGCCGGAACGGTCAGAACGACCTTCTTGGCGCCGGCGGTGACGTGGTCGCCGTAGCCGCCCTTGTCCGACGACTTTGTGCGGAATATACCGGTTGATTCGACCGCTATCTCGACGCCCATATCGCCCCAGGGCAGCTTGGCGGGATTGCGCTCGGCCAGAACCGTGATCTCCTTGCCGTTGATCTTGAGCCCGTCGCCGGTCACTTCCACTGTGCCGTTCCACTTGCCCATAACGGTATCGTATTTGAATAGATGAGCCAGACTCTTGGCCGGTGCAAGATCGTTGACCGCCACCAGATCGAGCTCGCCGCCTCTGGATATCAGAATCCTCGCCACGGCCCGACCGATACGACCGAACCCGTTAATCGCTACTTTTGTTGCCATTTTCCACTTCTCCTTCCGCCACCGGGCGGACCAATAACGTTCTATTGCCCTATCAGACCCCTCACCAACCACCGCCGAGGAGTAAACGAAGCAGACACTTTACGCACCCCCCGCCCCGCTGTCAAGAATTTATTCCAAATTTGAGAATTCCAAAGCACATTCACCCACTTCCAGACAGCATAAACCGGAATACTTCCGGCGATACCTGATCTATTGTGGTGTTGGATTAAGGGGAGTAGTGGGGGAGTAGTGGGGTCAGACCTAAGAAGCGATTCCGCTGATAAACCCATGAAAACCGGCAAAACACCCTCGTTTTTGATAGCGCCAGTGCATGTCACAAGGGGTTTTTCCGCGGAATCAAGAAGCAAGTTCTTGTTCTTTATACTTGCCGGAGAGGCCGTAGATGTACTTTCGCAGCAGGTTGTTGCGGCCAAGCCCTCCTGCAGATGGCCGTCCTATTCGGCTGTGTATTCGTAAACAATCAAACGAAAGATGTACCGGCCCCCTTTAATTCGCCCTTAAGCGGCTATCCTTGCAAGTTTTTACGGATATTGTTATAAATCGCCGAGTATAGTCTAGAATTTTGCCGGTTAAGTAAAGTGGTCAAATGTTTTTGAAAATGCGGTACTATGAAGGGTTATCGTCATGGTAAGAGCTAGGGTCGCTTCAAAGATGGTGCCAAATCGTCTTATATTTGGCGACATCTTTGATCGACCCGGCACATGCCAAGTCTTTGGTTCCAGAATAAGCAATCTCCCTCCCTCGAAAGAGGGTGGGGAGGGAGATTGCGGTTGTACAAATGGGACGGCTCCTTCTGTGCAAAAGGCATCTTCCGTGAGGCGTCAGCTTTTTAATCAACCCTCTTTGGTTCCGGCTCGTCCGGGTTAGGGATTGAGGATTTCGAGCGGCCGCAAAGAAGAGACTTTTGAACAAGTGGAGGCAGAAGTGCGGCGTAGGTTGCCGGAGGATGGGCATGGCTACATGTCCGGGTGGGCTTGTTTCAGGCCCAGAGAGCAGCCTCTAAGCTCCCCTATTTCGTCAAGAGAAGAACAGAAACGTAAATCTCCCAAATACCAGAAAACGCGAATAAGAAAGAAAAGAAAAAGAGAGCGAGCTTCAAGGAAAAAAGGACGTCGGTAGCCGTTGCCAGCGATCCCTGTTTCGATCGCAACATGATTCGAAGGAGAATGTCCGTTGTGAGGGGGCCGAACAATAAGTTCGATGGCTTTACGCCTGAACTTCTTTTGATACCTTTATCTTTCTTGATTCTCTGTTCGAAACTTCGGTGTATTTCGTCTCGATGTAAGCCAGGTTAGGCACTATGGAATTAGCCCATTTCAGTTCGAAGAATATGCACGCTGAGGCATGCTGTTAGTCGCGATTGCCGGGGAAGAGCATTTCGATTAGCTCTGTGAAGTCTGAAATCTGAGGAATTCGCCTGTGATGGAAGTCGATCTTTGTCGGTTCCGCCATTTCATATTTGCACCCCGGCTTTTTGTGTAAAATATGGCCTTCGACGCGGGACATGTGTGTCGAGGCCCTGTTAAAATTTGGAGGCAGCCTTTTTATAATTTTTGGTCTGCACCAAAATCCTGGCGAAATTGCGGTCGGTGCACACAATAAGGCAGGTTGAGCAGGAAGAGCGGCTCTTCTGACGGGTTTTACTATATGGATCGACGGAGTGGTTTGGGAGGGTAAAAACCTTTACAATAGAGGTGGCCATGTAAACAAGCCCAATTCAACGTGTTTATCGACGATAGATATGAGTTGCTTCTATATGGAGTGCTTAAATACAAAGCCAAGTGCAATCTCATGCGTTGCTCACCAATTGTCATCAGAAAAATCGCCGGTACCAAATTCCAATGCCTGCTTGAGTTCTTCCATTACTGTGAAGACGATGGGGCAGGTGAATGTTCGTTCGATCATTCCTATAGTTCTGCAGCTGAAGCCAGACTCATGCAGATAAGGATAATCCCGACAATTTTGTGGACGATCTTCATAGACAGTGCATTTGTTGTCTTCGTGAAACGAACAGGGAGAGGCTTCCATCCGCCATTCCCGTTCCTCCGTGTCGTCGTACTGAAGGTATTTTGCCTTAAACTGTTCCACAGTCAGTTCCAGTCTCGCAGCCAACCGTTTTTGGTCCTCTTCTGACAGCGATGGTCTCAACTCCTTACAACAACGCCCACACACAGTGCAATCAATCGTCGAACTCACCTCATCAGCAATCCTGAATACAAGATGATCGAGTTCCTCATCTGGCATGTCACAGAATTTTAGGAACTTGCGAAATTCCCAATTCTCATCTTCTTTCTCTTTGGCCAGATTTTCTATGTCTTCACAGTTCATCATCATAAACACCGCGATTAACGAGATTATGTCGGATACCAAAAGCAAGATTTTGCCACACCTATACAGTAGGAAAAAAACTCCTATGTGTCAAACTTATCCAGATTTGGAATCGGACATTGAATACTCTGGTGTCTGTGGAAATGTTTTTCCCCAGCCAAAAAATGATGGTTATCGGCTACTATCATGGAAAAGTTAGTGTTTATGGCGGAGTCATGCTGAAGAATTCCATCTATCGCTTCGACAGGATTATTGACGGACGACTGAGATCCGAGCATGTTGAAGCTCTGGAACGGAAGCCTTGATGGATTGTGCAATTTTGAATAGGATGCTGATAAGCGATGGGCCAGTATCCTATCCGGATCGTTAAAACTGCTGCCACAAAACGCAATAAAATCTATGTTGGATTCATGTACCAAAACCGGCGGAAGTTGTGGTTGCTACCACAAGTTAAAGAAAGCACAGGTATGTTTAAGAAAGAAAGTTGCGGTATGCCAAAGCAGCGTGGCAGGATGCTGCTTGTCGCGGCGACTGCGGTTGCGCTGGTAACGGTTACGCCGGCAACGATCAGGTCCGCCGAGAACGGATCGCTGCGAGTTCACAATGTATTTGGATCTAACATGGTCATCCAGCGTGACAAGCCAATCACGGTTTGGGGATGGGCTGAGACCGGACAAAAAGTTCTCGTCCGTTTTGGCACGGCAAAGGCTGAGTCAACGGCGGACAAGCGGGAAGGTCGCTGGGAGGTGACTTTCTCCGCCCGGCAGGCCAATGCTACCGGTCAGAAGCTGAAGGTTACCTCAGGCGATGCAATTATCGAGATGGATAACATCCTCATCGGGGACGTCTGGGTGATGAACGGGCAGAGCAACATGGCCTTCGGACTGGCCAAAACCTACCGGGCCGACATGGAAACAACCGCGGCCAACTTGCCCCTGCTTCGCCGGATCGGCATCTTGCCGAATGAGTCATACGTCCTCCAGAAGGATCTGCCTGCCGACCGAGTCGAAGGTTGGACCGTCTGTACTCCGGAAACCGCAGGCCGGTTTTCATCCATTGGCTATATCTTTGCATCACGCCTTCAAAGGGCGTTGCAGATTCCCATCGGTATAATCGACAACGCACGCGGCGGTGCGTCTATTGAAAGTCTGGTTCCCCGTCACAAGTTTGACGACCATCCGCTGGCCGCGCGATACCTGGCCTGGGTAGAGAAGCGCCGAGTTGAGTTCGATTGGGACGCAGCCATGAGCAAACTCGTCGACAAATGGGAGAAGACTGTTGCCCAGCAGCGCAAGAAGGGCGTGCCCGAAGATGAATTGCCACCCAGACCGACGCGCAGAAATCTGCGTTCCTGGAATGTGCCTGGCGCAGCCCCAGCGACGCCGCTTCCTGCTACAATGGCATGTTCGGTGTCTGCAAAGGCTTGAACATCAAGGGGGTGCTTTTCCACCAGGGCTATAATAACGCCATGGCGACAAGTTGCCGACCGAAGCGCTATCGAGTCCTAACTAAACTCATGGTTGAGGGCTGGCGGGAAGACTTCAAGGACGATAGTCTGCCGGTAGGCGTTATTGGCTTCTGCGCGGGCAGCATTCCTCAAACGCGTGATAATTTCGAGGTATGGTCGGTTTCTTGTGGTGCTTATATACGCGAAGCTCAGCGGCTCGGGCTTAGCGATCTCGATGATCCGACTAATACGGCGTTCCTGCCGGCGTATGACATCCAGATTCCGGGGCTACATCCCGTCAAGAAGCGGGCACATGGCGTACGGGCGGCGAGGTGGGCGCTCAGCAGAGTCTACGGCATGAAGATCGACTGGGATTCTGCGTCGCTGCTCTCTGCCGAGCCTGATGGCGATCGCATGGTACTGACCTTCGACAAGAAGGTGGTGCCGGATGACATGTCGACAATTCCGGAAGGCTTCTCAATCGCTGATAAATCGGGCAAGTTCTACATGGCGCACGCGGCGTACCCTTTGAAGAAGGACGCAGGCATTTGGAACGTCGCTAACAAGAATTTCGACGCCACACAGGTAATCGTCTGGAACCCGCTGGTCAAAGAACCGGTGGCGGTGCGGTACGCCTGGGCGAGAAGTCCGATGGGTAACCTGAAGGTCAACGGTAAGCCCTGGCTTCCAATGCATAGTTTCCGCACCGACAACTGGGATTGGCCTGAAAGCGAGGATCCTGCCGAGAATCTCATAGACCGCGGCAGGAGCAGAGCGATGCGGAATGAGGCAGCCGAACGTTGTGAGTCCAGGAAGACTGAAGAAGCCAGGCGGGCGGTTGAAATCCTCGAACAGCTTGATATGCTGGGCAGAAAGAATTCAGGGCCGGATCAATAGAAACAAACACGAAAGGATATGCCGTTAAAAATATCTTGCTTGCTGCAATAGGTGCCTTGATGCTGTTGATGCAAACAGGTGCTTGGGCTGAAGGCAAGGGAGACATCGAAGCGAGAAGTTGATGCATCAGTTACGGGAGGATTTCCGGAAACTGGCATTCGATATGTTCATTCACTACAACATGGCGACAGCACATAGCAGAAATTCGAATTTTCTGCTCAATGTCGGTCCTGACAGAGACGGCAATATTGTGGAATCAAGTATTAAGACACTGGTGGAAATCGGCAAACTGAATTTCAGGAGACACAGCTATGAACAATAAGTCACTAATTGCGACGGCATCTCTGCTGGCGGCAATAGTAATGGGCCTCGTAAATGTATCAGTGGCAGAGACAATTAATACCGATCCGAAACAGCAATTGCCAGCCCCTGGCGAAAGACCGGCCGCCATGGATAAGCCGGTCAAGGTGTTTATTCTCTTGGGTCAGTCGAACATGCTGGGTTTCGGGAGAGTCGCACCGCAAGACAAAGAAGGAACCCTGACTCATGCCGTGAAGATCAAGAACAAATATCCGCATTTCGTCGACGATCAGGGCAACTGGACACAAAGAAATGACGTCAGATATGTACAGGTCATGCACAGAAGAGGCAAGATGTCTACGCTGAGAAATGAGTGGCTCACTGTCAAAGGTCGGCACATAGGCGTCGAACTGCAGTTTGGCCACATCATGGGTCATGTGCTCGACGAACCCGTACTCTTGCTCAAATCCTGTATCGGCAACAGAAGCCTGGGTTGGGACCTTCTTCCTCCCGGGAGCAAAAGGTTTGAATTCGAGGGCAAAATCTATGCCGGTTACAAGGAATCCCCACTATCATGGGACAAGGGCACCAAGCCCGAACCGATCAATTGGTATGCAGGCAAGCAGTATGACGATGACATTGGCAATGCCAAAAAGGTTTTGGAGAACATCGGCGAATATTATCCAGGCGCCAAGAGCTACGAGATAGCCGGGTTTGTTTGGTGGCAGGGCCATAAGGATCAGAACCGAATGGCACTTCCATAAGCGTTAAGGCCCTATAAGAATATAGAAAAACAGGC
>CAZRBG010000021.1:0-82175 GCA_964598225.1 uncultured Pirellulales bacterium | reverse complement strand
TGATCACCAGACGTAGCGTAGTGGGGCAGTCACGCGGCGAAGCCGCTTAGTCCAAAACCGAACTAAGAGGGTAAGGAGCCGCTGCGCGCGTCTATTTTAATAGGTTCCTCAGCAAAGCCTGCCCTGAGCGAAGTCGGATGGGCTCCTAAGAAAATAGACCTCTTTGCTGCCGTAACGGTTGAGATCGCCGCAGTCGCTGCGCTCCTTCGCAATGACATGTCGGCCCATTTTGTTTCCGGCACCAGCCGCGAAGCGGCCCGGCGGCTCAGAATGACATATTGGGTTTTGTTAGAATGCCTAAATCTATCCTCAAGATTGTAAAAAGTGCAGTTTAAAAAGCCCCTGCCATCAGGAGGAGGTGGGTTGATTTTGGGCAGAGGCTTGTATGGCAGTGCAGATTGGATACACTTGCCCAGGAGCTTCATAATTGTCTGACGTTGTTTCCTTTACAGGAATAATTGCGTCGATTTCTACATTCAAGTGCCGTTGGCGGCAACAAATGTAACGCTTTTTTTGAATTTGACGCTTTTTTCTTCTCAAGGGCGTTTTCGGGACTGCTGAGGGCGAATGGTACTTTTTGGGGACTATATCGAGCGATCCGTACCTGCTTGTCGATCAAACCTCGTGTTTCTTCGTATAAACTACACCTGAGCAATTTACGACTACGTAAACCATTCACGGAGCGACTATATATGAGCTTATTGGAATACTTCGAAAATACCGAGGGTCTTGGTGTTCTGGCCACTGCCGATTCCGATGGAATTGTCGATGTTGCCATTTACGCCAGGCCGACCGTAATCGACGAGACTACGGTAGCTTTCGTCATGCGCGAGCGACTGAGCCACCAGAATATAAAGACAAATCCAAACGCGGCGTATATGTTCGTCGAAAAAGGTGAAGGATACAACGGCATACGGCTATACCTGACGGAGATCCGGGAAGAAACCAACTCCTCTCTGATCGAGGAATTCCGAAAGAAGCAACCGGAGATATGTCCGGCCGGCGATGATTCGAACAAGTATCTCGTTTTCTTTCAGGTAAATGAAGTGTGGCCTCTCGTTGGTGACAAAGAATAAAGGCGCGCCCAAAGCAAGTTGATGTCAGTAATCCATTCGACTTCGCTCAGGGCAGCGTTGCGCTTGGGGTTGCCGCGCTCGGACACGATGGTACAAATTCATCTGCTACGAAGCACTAAAAGCCAAAGCAACGAACCGGTTTTCGTCCCATATTGAGTTACATGCCGAAACTATTTGTATGTGTACAACTCATAATAATAAGATAGGTCCTTTGTTTATAAATGTTTATGTCAATGTGGGTTTGCGAAAGTTACAAATGTGGCGCATTGCCCACTAAGAACGAAAGTGTCGGCTTTATGTTGTCGAGATATGATGGGGCGGATGCCTTGGGGATCGGATTTTAGTGCAACGTCAGAGGACAGCCGCTGATAAATCCGTTTCCTGGATATAAACAAGAAATGACTGCAAGCGGGAAAGAAGATACAAAGCGAAAGAACGAGGAGCTATTGGAACATTTTTGTGAGGACAGCTCAGAAAGAGGAACGGGCGACCGGGACGCTCTAAGCGCTCAAAATCCGGAAGTGCTCTCGAAAAATTTCCCCTGTGCCGTCTATTCGGCCTTCTACGGCAGAACCGGTCCAATGACCTTCGTCTCGAAGGAGTGGGAGTATTGGACCGGGTATTCGGCTGAAGAAATCAGTCAAAATCCGGATACCTGGCCCAAATGTATACATCCCGAAGACAGGCAGCGGGCGCTGAGCAACTACGAGATCGCCAGCAGGGACGAGGTTCCTTACAGCCTGGAATACCAGATAGTCCACAGACATACGGGCCAGGTCCGTTACGTGAGGGACCAGGGCCTGCTGTCGGAAGACAAGGAAACGGACATTACCAGGGTCGACGGCATCGTCACGGACATTAGCGAGGTAAAGAGGCTGGAAAACGAACTGGCGGAATATCGCGATCACCTCGAGGATATGGTGGCCGAGCGAACGGCCGAGCTTACGCGAGCCAACGAGGTTCTGAGGATCGAAGACGCCGAGCGGCAGAAAGCACTGGAGGCCCTGAAGGAGAGTGAAGAAAAGTTCAGGATGATTTTCGAAAATGTCACTGACGTCATCTGCTACGTCGATACGAAAGGAAGAGTTTTGGATGTAAATCGGCGTATAGAAGAAATGCTTGGATATACGCCCGAAGAAGTCAAAGGGAAAGATTTTGCTTCGTCCGGTATTCTTTGCATAAGAGATATCCCTCGTTTGCTTAAACTGTTCAAAGACACGATCCTGACCGGCGAACCTGTAAGTCCGATGGAGCTGCAGCTAAGGCACAAAAACGGCAATGAAGTCACCGTCGAGGCGGGCACACAATTCATTACCGCCAATAAAAAGGTCATCGGCGCAGTGACAATTATCAAGGACGTCACCGAGCAAAGACGTGCCGAACAAGCTTTGATAAGCTTGAATAAGGAATTGCGATCCACTATCGGTAAACTGACCAGTGCAAATCGCGATCTTGTTGATTTCGCTCATATAGCAGCCCACGATTTGAAAGCCCCGTTGCGTGGAATTGGAAGTATTGCAGGAATAGTGTGTTCGGAGTATGGCGACTTGCTGGATGATAAGGGTAAGGAACTGCTTCAGATGCTGGTCGGAAGAGCGAGTCGAATGTATACGCACATAGACAGCATTTTGAAGTATTCCAAGATTGGCCGCTCTGTGGAAAACAAGCAAAAGATACACACGCGCAAGCTTGTCGAAGAGATTGTCACTTCGATCGCGCCCCCGCGGAATATCAGGATATCTGTTTCAAAAGGCCTGCCCGTCATCGAAAGCCGCAAAACTCTTCTGATTCAAGTCTTCCAGAATCTTATCGATAATGCAATAAAGTACATGGACAAGCCTCAGGGACATATCAAAGTCGATTGTACGAAGGAAGGGCGTTTTTGGAAGTTCAGTGTTGCCGACAACGGTTGTGGAATCGATGAAAAATATTTCGGCAAGATCTTCAAGATGTTCCAGACGCTTACCAGCCGAGATCAAGTCGAAAGCACCGGCATCGGCTTATCAACGGTCAAAAAGATTGTCGAGAGTCTGGGCGGTAGAGTCTGGGTGGAATCCCGGGTGGGGCATGGCACAACGTTCTTGTTTACGTTACCTCAGTGATTGTTTTTTTGCATGCGGGATTATATATCCTATAGTTTGTATAACGAGGGGGTAGCGTTATGAACCAGAAGAAGAGTAGTTTCCATAAGGTCACGACCTTTTTGGCCACCTGCGCAGGTATTACGGCTGCTTGTATCTGCGTGCTGCTGATTGCAGGAGAATATCACTCGGCTCGCTCGAAGTTGGAGATTCACAGCCGAGAAGTGCAGGGCTGGGAAGCTTGCCGTCAGGCCAATCCGGATTATTATGAGGCAAGTAAAGAGTCGGTGAGTTCTTCACAGCAAGCCTTGGCCGAAGCGAAGAAAAATTTCTGGGTAGGGATACCGAAAACCCAATTAGTCGGTTTTCTCGCCCTCGGGGGACTTGCAAGCGCAGTTACGGGATACCTTTTAATCTGGTGTGTCGTACTGCTTCTGCGGCTCGGTCTTCACAAATTCAACGCATGGCTGACGGTTCGCCTGCAGGGCTGCCCCGGATGATGAGCTTCGGCGCCGATTTCGCTGGAAGTTATCGTCAAAGCACCGGCATGTAACTGTCAATGAGCCCGAGCGGAGGCAATTTAGCCTGCGGAGTCCGATTCTCTCACTTCGTCGCGCTCTCGATCTCCGCGCTCCTCTCGTTCGCGGTGCTCTCGATTCTTAGCTTCTGGTCGCTCATCAGGTACTCTGTCGCGCGGAACCTCCCGATGCGGTCGTTCTCTATCGCCTCCGGGCCGGTCCGGATCTCTGCGTACCCCGGCTTCTATATCGCCTCCGGGCCGGTCGGGATCTCTGCGTTCTCTGTGAGCGTCTCTGCGCAATTCGTTTCTTTCGCGCAATTTTATCCTGAGCATCTCGTTCTCGTGGCGCAACTCTTCGATTTCCCTGCGCAGGTGCTCGGTATGAGCCCTTAGTTCCATCAGCTCTTCGTGCATCCGGCCGATGTGGTGTCCCAGGATCTCTTTAAACTCCATGCCCATGTGTTCCATGTGCCTGGCGAGAACTTCTCGCAAAAGATGCTCCAACATCTCGTGCGGCGGCGGTTCTCTGTGCGGCCTTTCTTCTCGAAGCTCCTCGGGTCCCGGTTCGCCTTCTCTGCGAATGATGATTCTCCTCTCGCCCTCGCGTCGTTCTTCCATGCGCTCGCGGTCTCTACGAATCCGCTCCCGGCGAATCTCAACTTCCCTGGCTTCTTCCGGTCTTCTTTCTCGTTCGAATCTTCGTCTTTCGAACTCCATACCCCTGGCCCACATTTGATCGTGTTCGGTCATGAAGGAAAGCTCGATCCGGTCGCCTTCCCGAAGCTTTCGAGCCCAATGTGCGAGTTCATCTTGCTCATCCGGCACGAGCACGACCAAATGGTCGTCTTTCTCGAAAGGCCGGACGACAATTCCCATGTATCCACGTTCGCCGACGTGACGCTCGGTGAGTTTAATAAAAACTCCGCCCACCTCTCCGCGTCTGTCTCTCTCCTCGGCGCCGAGAACCCCGCCGCACACGGACACTACAAGGACGACAAGAATGAAATGTTTGTGTGACTTCTCCATGACAATTCTCCTTTTGATTTTGACCTGCAAAATCCCCGCCGCATACGGACGGTCCGAGTATAGATTAGACCGCCCAATCGCACAAAGTCAAGACAATTGTCAGGTCACAGTACAGGCTACAAGCGGCTGTAGTCTTAATTTTCCCCGTCTTTGGGTTCACGCGGCTTGAGTCTGCTGGATTTGCTGAGTCTAACTCGCAAGGTTATTTCTTTTTGTTGCCCGCCCGTAACGACTGCGCGCTCGCGGGGACTTGCCAACTTGGCGGAGCGGACATTAAGGCGATACTCACGCCCGGCCATGGTGCTGAATCTGAATCGCCCCTGCTCGTTGGTTTTCTCGTCGGCATCAAGATACGTTGTCGGCTCAGGGATGCTGAAATCCGTCGGTAATGCGTAAACCTCAGCGCCAGGTATCGGCCAGCCCGTCTCATCGTCAACTACCGCACCCGTCACAACCCGACCTCGCTCCAATCTGATCTCGGAGGGCTTGTCGAAATCTTTGACTTTCATGTTGACGGGTCTGTACCCCGGCACATCTTTCACTATCACTCGATACACTCCCGGCACGTCCGGATTGAGACGATCTATCACAAATTTGCCCTCAATGTTCGTATACCTCGCTTCACGACTGAATCCATGGCTCCAGGGAGTGGAATAACCAAAGCTCACCGGCACCGCCGGCTTCGGCTTTCCGTTTTCGTCAAGGATTCTGATCTCGAAGGTTCTCCCTTTGGGCAACGTCATATCCACTTGCCGGATCGGCTGGGTTTCGTCCAGCGTGATCGGGTCGCTGACCGCATACAAATCTTTCGTGTGGGGTATCACCACGTACCTTCCTCCGAGCGGCAGGGGAGAAATAACGTACTTTGTATCAAGTTCGTCTTCGCTGGCCGAGTTCTTACCCTCGACGTCGAGAAAAGGGGCATCGCCCATCAGCGGCGACTTCTCAACGGCCACCACGCCTACGAGGACGTTGTCCGCTTTTGAGCCGTCATGCTCGAACACTTCGCCGTAGATCGAGCCAGCCGGAACAGAGCGGACTGTCAACACATACGGCTCTTTGGCGTAGGGGACTTCTATTCCGCTTTCGTCGCTGAACCAGTACCCTGCTATACCGGAATTTTCGTATCCGACTTTTCCCGGAGTCGGTATTCGGAGTCTTCCCTGGCCGTTCTCGATTGCGATCTTTTCGTTCTTGTAGGTGTTGGCTGCGAACTCAGGGTCTATATATTTGACGGTCAGTTCTCCCTCCGGCGCAGGCGCGCCTTCGGGATAGTCAAATCTCACGATCAATTCACGGCCTTTGTACTTTTGGCCCGATGGTGCGACCGGTTCCGTCAGATCGATGAGAACCTCCGCAGGCAGTTCCTTCTCAATATCCAGCACCGTCCGGTAGCTGCCCGCTCCGACGCTCACCCTGTTGCCCACTATGTTCGTTATCTCAAAGTATCCCTTACCGTTACGCACCTCCACGGGCGCCTTTTTTCCCGAAGACCAATGGCTGTGATCGTCGTATGAAATGCCGAATCCATACCTGATAACGTATCTCCCATCGCGTTTTCTCAATTTCTCCAAAGGTCCCTCAATTCGCCCTTTGATACTCATTTCGCCGGGCAGATAAACCTTCATGTCTTCCTCTCCGGCCATCACATCATACAGAATCCGATGACCGAACCCCTCGGCTTCTGCCGTGAGCAGATAGCGGCTGTCGCTTCGAAGCGTTCTCAAGGCGAATCGCCCCTTGTCGTCCGTGGAGGCGAGCAATCGCCCCTGCTCCGGGCCGTAAGGACTCTCTGTGTACCAGTAAGAGCTTTATTTCGGCGTCGGGAACCGGTTCTTCCGTCTCTTTGGAGAGAACGACTCCATTGGTTTCTTTTGCAGGTGTAAGTTTCAGCACAGCAGTCTTTATGGCACTCAGTCGGACATCCTCGAATTTCTCGACTTCGTAGCCTTCAGCCGTCACTGTGAAACGGGCGGGCCTTTCCGCTGCATTTTCCACAATCGCCGATCCAAATTCATCCGTGGTCAGCTTGATATCATTGTAAGAAGTACCGGGAATAAAATGGTAGTCGCCGACAAGCTCGGCACGACCGACCGGCTCATTGTCCTCGTTCACAACTTTCAGCTTTGCCTCAAACCCTTTGTCGAGGACGAAATTCAGGTCCTTTATCTCGCCGCCTGGTTCTGTCCTCAAGGGCCCTGCAAATGCCGGTGCATACCCTGGCGACTTCACGTGCAGCCAGATGATGCCGTAATCGACTTTCACCGACAGGGAACCATCGCTTGAAAAAGACGCCGTGTCACTGCGGGATATTCCTATGCCTGTTGTGCCGCTGCTGTTCGGTCCTTCGCGCGATATGCGGATATGGGTCATCCTGTCCAGCGGCTTGCCGTCTATCGTTTTTACATTTCCTGTTATCGTGATCTGATCTTCTTTTGTGTATTCTCTCTTCTCGAAAGTAGAATGACTTTTCTGTATCTCCCTTATCTTGTTGATACGCTCCTGTGGAGTCAGCAACTTACCAGCCAGTGCGACGGTCATTGTCGTTCCCTGCCAGAGGCCAACCAGGATTGCTGCTGACACAATCAGCGTTATGGCTGCGACGTACCACGAGACCTTGAGTCTTGGGCGATGTCCGGCGACCAGTATCCTTCGGATGCGTTCGAGCATTCCGCCGCTGTCATCTGCTCTGCCGAAACCTATTGCCGGGGAGGCAACGCTGGTGTTTGCCTCTTTCAGTCTCTGCGCCCAATCGGCAAGCGCCTCGGCATATCTCATTTTCTGTCCCGTTGCGGCCACTCCCGCCTTGTCGCAGCAGGCTTCGCGCTCGAACCTCACCTGTCTGCTGATCCACCAGATTGCCGGGTTGAAGAAGAAAATCGCCTCGACCACCATCTGATAGAAGTTCACGAGATAATCGAACCTTCGCACGTGCGCCAGCTCATGAGCGAAGATGGCCCGCAGGTCATCTGCCGGAACGCCGCTCACCATCGAGGCCGGCAGAAGCAGGGTGGGCCAAACAAAGCCGACCACGCCGGGAACGGAAATACGCTCCGAGACGGCCACGCGAATCCGCCGGGTAATTCCGGTATTCGCCCGTAACTGTTCGATGAGAGCCAACACGTGTTCATCCTCTAACCGTCGACATCGCCGCCGCAGCCTGGCGCCGCCTGCCGCCGCACGGATTAGACGCAGCAGCATGACGACGACTCCGATCAGCCATGCGCTGATAATCCATTTTTGCCAACTGAGACTGGTGGTGGCGGCCGGTACGTCTTCATGCTCACGCGCGGACGCCCCAACCATACCGGTCCTGTCATCCGCTCCGGCCGGCGGCGGTACGGCAACAGTCTCTCTGGCTGAAGAATCAAGCAAAGGTGCCGATGCGGTCGGCGAAGGTTCGTACTCCAGAACGGCCCATGTAAACAGTCCACAGAGCAGAATAGCCGTTAGTGCGACGAGACCCGACGCGTAGCGAATGTTGGAATCCCTTGCGGCTTTACTTCTGAGAAAAACCAACAGCAGACCCGCGATCACCACTGCCTGCCACAGACTGTGAAGCAGGGCGGTTACCAGGTTTGTGCATTCACCGCTGTTTATGAATTCGATCAGGTGGTTCATTGTGTTTCTCCTTTCCCAGTTCCTGACGGCTTGTGAGTCTTGGCGCTCTCCAACATTTCGCGTATCTGGGCCAGCTCGTCGTCGCTGACCGGCGTTTCGGTCAAAAGGGCCTGCATCATCGCCGAAGGCTTTCCCCCGAAGACTTCGTTGACGACCTTGTGCATGAAGGGTTGAATGATCTTCTTCTTACTAACAGCCGGGCTGTAAACGTGTGCAACGCCGCGATTAGTATGCTTGAGCAGCCCTTTCTTTTCCATGACCTGCATGGCCGAAAGAATCGAGGTGTACGCCCGCTGTTTGCCGTCCGGCATGGCCGCCAGCACCTCCCGGGCCGTGGAAGCGCCGTTTTCCCAAAGAACCGACAATATCTGCATCTCCAAGTCCGATGGTCTTACCTTTTGCATCTTTGTTGTCTCCTAACTGGCATAATAGTACTATATCAATAGTATGTACTATGTTTGCAGTAGAGTCAAAGGAAAAAAATAAAATTTCCAAAAAAATTGCTATGGTCCCAAAGTTTGGGGATTTTGATTGTTGCAGTTTTTAAGTCCGCCAAAGGCGGATTGCGTTTATCGCTTTATTTGCTAACAGCAGTGCTGACCGTCGTGGCGAGGGCGTCTCGCCCTCGCTACGAACGCCCTTCGGCAAGCTCTTACGGCGTCACTGCGAACGGTCGTTTTACGTCTCTCCTGTCAGCTCTACTGCGATAAACGCTGAATTCATCTCGGTCTTTTGCTCATCAGAAGGGTAATCTTGTCGTAAGTGTCTTTCGGCAGGGCCTTTGCCAGCATCTTGCGGATTTCGTACATGGGTGTGCGCTGGGTGATGTGAGTGATTACTATATGCTCGTTGTTGAGGCTGGCCAGCAGTGTTGCAAATTCGTCAATGTGCATGTGTCTGCCGGCTTTGGCTCGGCTGGTGTGTTCGCCCTCGTAGAAAGTGCACTCGGCGATCAGTATCTTGCTGTCGACAACATACTGTAATTGCGAAAAATCGACGTACTGAGTATCGCCGAGATATGTGGCGATGGGGAATTCGAGGGGATAATCGATGGTTATGCCCTGTTTCTTGAGTTCAACGATCTGAGGGCCGGTCAGGCCTGAGTACTCGGGCTTGAGTTTCTTGCGTTTTTCGATAACGGTAAAGCCCACCGAGCCGCGGGTGTGTTTGGTGGGGAAAGCTCTGGCGATGAGGTTCGGCTTAATCTTATGCTCGTCGCCGGGTTTGACCCCGACGAGTCTGGCCGGGACCTTGTTGCCGTCGAGCTTCGACCAGGCGTTGATAATGTCGCGCATGGGTCCGAGCAGGTTAGTAGGAGCGACTATCGTTCCGGCGGCTATGCCGCAGAAGTTTCGCTGGGAAAGGTAATACGCGAATCCCGCGGCGTGATCCATGTGGCCGTGGGTTAGCAGAACGTTGTTTATGGGAATAATCTGGTCGGGCGCCTTGCCGACGTCAAAGCAAACGTCCAATTGCGGCATCGCTACGACCGTTTCCTCGCCGGCGACCGAGTAGCCGATGATTTCCAGATTGTCTATTTCTAGTCGGGCTAAATTATGGCTGGGCATTCTTTATTTGCTATTTGCAATCTTTTGATTAATATTGATTTTCACTTATCGTCTGCACACGGAACAACAAACGTCGTATTGGATGGTAAATAGTCAGTCGTAAATAGTCAATCGAATATGGACGAGAATAGTATAGATCGCAAGGGTCTTTCCGGCGGCCGGGGATTTCTGGGGCGCCTCGGTCGGCCGTTTGTCGTCTTTTTGCTCGGCGGGCTGGTGTTCTTAATTGTGGCTGCTCTATGGATTGTACCCGGTGTGATACGGCTCGAGTTGGAGCAAAGACTGTCGGAACTGTGTGACGGGCCTGTGGAAATCAGAGACGTCGAAACGAACTTAGATGGACGAATTCGCATCGAAGGAGTCGAGCTATTTGAAGAAACCGAGCGTCCGTGGCTTTCTGTAGAGGATATAGAAGTAAAGTTGAAGCGTTGGCCCGGTTTTAATCCCTCCGTAGGAACCGTCAGTATTGATGGTCTGAATTTTCGACTATCAATAGTGGATGACAAACTGCTCTTGCCCCGGATAAATTGGGCTGAACTTGGAGACACTCGAAATCGAGATTCCAGCCTGGAGAAGCTCTCGATTAAGCAGGCCGCGATCATTGTAGTCGATGACGAGGGTAAGGAGGCTGTTTACGACGGTATGACTATGACGGTCTCTGCGAAGGCCGACGGCGACTATGAATTCGAGTTGAACCGGAATACCGGCGAAGATTCCGAGGAGCTTTCGGCTAAAGGTGTCGTCAAGATGCCGGGCGGTGAGTTCAATATTTCACTGCAAGTTGGACATAGATTTGCAAAAACCGAGATTGCGGCAGTTTGTGCGGCCTTACGCATGGCCGGGGTCTCGGGCGAGGGGCGATTTACGGCGAATTTGAAAGCCACCGGCAGCGTGGAGAAGCCTTTCGGGTTACAGTCGAACGGCAGTGTCGAACTGAGCGATTGCGTTGTCTTTTTTGAAGAGCGGGTGCTGGCCGATGATTTGGGCGTCACTGCTCGATTAGACGGGCAACGGCTCGATTTTAATGAATGCACGGCGATCATGGGCGGCGGACAGGTTAACGGCACATTTTACGCCGAAATCAGGGAAAACCGTTTCATAGAGTATCAGGGTGGCGTGTGGACCACGGACGTTAATTATGCGGAAGTTGCTTCAGTGTTCAGAGGCGAGCCGAATGGAACCGGTAAAGGCAGTCTTGCCGGAAACTATAGTTTCTCCGGCAGGCATGATGACCCGAATGGAATTCAGGGCGAAGGTTTCGTCTTCCTGGACGACGCGGACGTCAGTATCCTGCCGATTATTCCCGTGCTTTTCAAGTTCGTGGGCTTATCCCGGTTAGAGCCGCTTAAGACCTCCGATGCAGAGGCGCAGTTCAGCAGCACGGGGGCGATTGTGACGATTGAAAGCGGGCATGTAGCCAATCGTTTTGCCGCTGTTGAGTTCGAGCCCGGCGGAACGGTAGACCTGGACGCCGGGCAGGTGGATGGTTACGTTGTCGCCGCGCCGCTCAGTAATATTACGGGTTTCATCGAGAAGCTGCCGATCATAAATATTCTGTCCCGGCTTAAAGACAAGCTCATTCGTCTTCGTGTCAAAGGCCATTGGTCGGACCCACCCGGCAAGCTGATCAAGAAGGAACCGATAGAAGATATCAAAGAAGGTACAGTGGGTTTCATAAAAGACGTGGCGGAAGCCGGCGGCCAGTTAGGCAAGGGAATGATCGACGGGTTCGCCGAACTTCTGAAGAAAAAGCAGAATGGAAGCAAATGACTCGGGAGATTCTCACGAATGCCGGACCGGCGAACGCATAGAGGGCCGCATCCCGCGGATGAGAAATTGTTCGCTCCCGAAGCCGTTTCGAAACTGCGAATGGCGCTTTCGGATTATTCGCTGCTTCTTACAAAAGGCTACGCCCAGAAAAGCGCGCTCAAGCTGGTCGGCGACAGGTTCTCTCTCACGCAAAGGCAGCGGCTGGCTGTGATGCGCAGCGCCTGCTCCGACCAGCAGCTTGCCTCCCGAAACGAACGCCAGGTCGAGCTGAAGGACCTTGCGGGCAAATCTCTTGCCGTCGACGGCTACAACGTTTTGATAACGATCGAAGCGGCAATGAGCGGCGGCATGATGTTCAAAGGCAGAGACGGCTGTTGCCGAGACCTGGCAAGCATCCACGGAACATATCGCAAAGTCGCCGAGACGATACCGGCGTTGCAACTGATCGGCGGCTTTTTGCAAGAGATCGGCGTCGGCAAAACGCTGTGGCTGCTCGACAGCCCCGTCTCCAACAGCGGCCGATTGAAGACGCTTATGGCTGAACTGGCCGAGAGGAACCGCTGGAACTGGCGGATTAAACTGCTGCCAAGTCCCGACGCCGAGTTGAAAAAGACCGATCTGATCGCGGCCAGCAGCGACAGCGTCGTGCTCGATGACTGCAAGACCTGGACCAACCTCGCCGCCGAAATCATCGCCGGCCAACTCCCGTCAACAAACATAATCGACCTATCCGACGACAGGCGGTAGAGGCAGATATTCTCTGTTGAAGGTTGTGTATATAGTAACCCAGAATGAGTCCTCGTGAAACAGCAATGGGAAGCTCGCCTGCATAGAACCGCCTGTCACCCATAACTTTACATCCATCCAGTCCCCGTCGAGTCGAGTAGGTGAGGAGAGCAATCTCCTCACCTACTCGACTGTAATGATTATCTTTTTCATGTTTCTGCCTATCAACGCTTTTGTTGGTTTTTAAGTTGTCTTCAATTCCACTTCGGCTCGTTTTATGTCTCTCAGGGCGATATAGAGGGGGATTCCTGCTGCGGGGGCGAAGGCGAAATCTATCCAGAACCAGCGCAGGGGGAGTCCGCGGATGGGGATGCAGATTCCCGCGAGGACGGGGACGAGGGCGCAGGCGATCAGGCCGCACTGGACGATCCAGACGTTGCGGACGGGGTCTCTGATTGCGCCGGCGAATAGGATTGCAAGGACGATGTGCGCGAAGGCGAGCCAGTCGTGTGCGTACAGCATGAAAGGGTACTGAGCTTCCACTGCCTCAAGCCCTTCAATGGCCCCAAGAACGAAACCGTGCAAAACACCGCTCGGTTCAGCATCGCCCCATACGATGTTCACCGCCAGTTTCAACTCCGACGCCGCCGGCCAGACCGTGACACCGGACACGAAAAGTCCGAAAGCTACTATTGCCAACATCAATTTTGCGCGTTTAAGATCGGCCAGCATTTTCTCGCCACCGTTCGTAGTGACGCCGTAAGGCGTTTATTCGTCACTGCAAATCTTGTCTTGCGGCCATGGTCTTTTGTTGAACCGCTTCGCGGGCTTGTTTTATCGATTCCTCGACAGGCTCGGAATGACTGTGCATTTCCTCCTTCTTCTGTCATAGTTTGTTTCTTTCCTGACGTGCCTTAGCCGCCGATGTATTTCAGCAATCGAGGGACCCTTGGATAATAGAGTTGCCACCCCCACACATTGTACCACGCGGCCCAGCCATATAGTATGATCACCGGGACAAAAATGTAGAGGGCGTGACGGCGGAAGTAGACCGTCAGCGCCACGAGGGCGCCAAACTGGCACGCCTTACCTGCCAGGGGGCCTGCGATGGGGCCAAGTATCATGCTGAAGGCGCGGATTGCCGGATGGCCTTCGGCTTGCGGGCCTTCGTGGAACAGGACGTACCAGGTTGAAGCCATGTCGGCAAGAGCGGCCACGAGCGTGACGATCAGAAGGACACGGTATTGGGTTACGTATCCGGGCCAGTTGCTTCGAAACCTTGCGACCACTTTTGTCAGGGGACTTTCTTTCATTGCTCTTTCCTGCATAACAATGTTCCTATGGTTTCCGCATAACGTCCCGGATTCCCCGTACGCCGGGGCGACCCAATGCCGCCGCGTTGACTTCACATGATACAGCGAGACCTTCATCTTTCAAGAGACAATTGGTGCTCGGTCGAGACATCTGTCTGGAGTCCCTATGTCGAGCCTGTTCGAAGCCGGATCCCTCCGCTTCGGTCGGGATGACGACGGGCTCGGTCGGGATGACGACGGGCACGGTCGGGATGACGGCAGGGGGCCTGGCTGGGCGCAAAGGCCCCCTGTAATTGGAGCGACCTGCACGAATTGAACGAAAAACTACATGATTATATGCGCACATTCGGTCGTAAGTGCTTATGCGGGAAAGGATAATAGCTTGTTTGCGTTTTCTTGTTTGCGCTTCGAGGTACTGTCGCTTTTCAAGCGAAAGTTCTAATCTCTGAATCCGAAATGGGTGTAGCTGCACTCACATGGCAGGCGTTTTGAAAATTCGATATTGTTTAGGATTTTGAAATTAGTGCTTCGGATTTGGCTGCTTGCAGCTTTGTTAGAGGAATAAGGAGCCGCTCCGCGGGGCTATTTCAACAGGTTCCTCGGCAAGCTCGGAATGACAAGTTGGGTTTAGCGGAGTATGACAAGACGGGTCTTGTCGCAGTGCCTCAGCGTCTTTTCTTTGCCGTTAGGAAGTCAACGGCTCTTTTGATGTTTTCTGCCGTCGAGATCAGGAACAGCTCGTCGCCTTCGTGGACGATGTAGGCGCCTCGGGGGATTGCGAGATCGTCGGTTTGCTGATTGAAGGCCGCGACGAACGTGCACTGGTCCGGGAAGCGGCGGCTGCCGACGATGTCCTTGACGCTTTTGCCGGCGACCTTTGCGCCGTCGGGGACGTTGACGAGGAAGATATCCGCCTTGCCGCCGCCAATGGTGCTTATTCGCCGCACTTCGGGGTTCTCGATGTCCATCATCATCTGGCTGACCATAAGGTCGGTCACGCGGACAATCGAATTCACGCCGGCGACGACGTAGGCGTTCTTGTAAGCGGGGTCGCGCATGCGGACTATAGTTGTGGGGACCTTGAAGCTCTTGGCGAGTATCGCGCAGGCGAGATTGTCGGCGTCGAGACCGGTAGCGGCGACAAGGACATCGGCCTTCCTGATGCCCGCCTCGGTCAGGGCCTCAATGCTGGTGGCGCTGCCGTGTATGGCGACCACGCCGGTTTCGGCGTACAGCTTGTCGCAGATTTCCTTGTGCTGATCGATCAGCACGACGTCATGCCTGTTATCCAGCAGTCTGCGAACCAGACCGCCCCCGACCATTCCGCCGCCGGCGACTATTACGTACATCTAATCGTACCTCCGATTACTACCGTCATTGACTTTCAATGCATTCATGTTGCTCTGTAAGAGGAAATTCTAAGCACTAAATCCTAAATTCTAAACAATATCTAATTCTCAAAGCTCCAATTTTCAAAACAAATTTTGAGGCAGGGATAAATGATCGTGTCTTGGATTTGGATCATTGTCAGTCAACGCCATGCCTTTCTTGCAAAGAGCAGCAGGACGGGTAGTATTTCGAGCCTGCCTGCCAACATGCCGATGATATACGTGACTTTCACTACGGGGTGAAGCGCCGCTATGTTCGAGGCGGGGATGTAGCACGGTCCGATGTTTCCAACGGCGGAGAACATGCCGGAAAGCGACTCCAGCGAGCCGTAGCTTGAGAAAAGAGCAGTGACGGCGCCGCCGACGAGGACCAGCGCCATCCATGTGAAAAACAGTGCGCCGATACGATGTATCTCTTCCTCGGATACTTTTTTCTTATCGATAATGAGCGAAGATGACGCCTTGCCGGAGGTTCTTATCTTGAAAATCTCCCTGACCATCAGCCGGTTAAGTATGGCGACTCTCAGAATTTTGAATCCGCCGGAGGTCGAGCCGACGCAGCCGCCGAAGACCATCATAACCAGAAACAACTGCCTGGCCATAGTTCCGAAGTAATCCGAGCCTATGTCCTGTGTGGCGTAGCCGGTACTGGTGAGCATCGCGACGACCTGGAAGAGGCAGTTGCGAAACGACTGCTCGAAATCGGCGAGAGAGAATGATGCATCGCGAGCCGACAGTGCAGCAATAGCGCCGCTTCTGTACAGACGCTCGATCAGGATTAACGTCGTGAATGCGGCGATGAATTTCCAGAAATATCGAATCTCGATGTTATCCCATAGCGCCCTAATCTCTCGATGAAGAACGCGGTAGTGTACGAGGAAGTTGATGCCGCCGAGCAGCATGAAGAAGATCAGCGTGTATTCTATCAGGCGATAGTGCGGGTGGCCCATCTGTCGATAAATCGCGATGCTGCTGTCGTGCGGGGAGAAACCGCCCGTTGCCAGCGTGGTCAGCGCATGACAAACGGCGTCGAAAGGCGGCATTCTTTCAAGGGTCAGAACGATAGCCGCGAGGATCGTAAAGAGCGCGTAGATCGCCCAGAGTATCCGAAGGGTGTGCGAGAGCCCCGGCGCGGGGCGTCCGGCGGCTATCTTGTGGCTCTCGGCCCCGAACATGTGATGAGCGCCGCCGCTCTCGGAGACTATCATCAAAAAGAATGAAAGTATTCCGATGCCGCCCAGCCACTGAGTGAACGCCCGCCAGAAGAGTATGCTCGGCGGCATGTTATAAAGGCCGGTAAATACGGTGAATCCGGTAGTGGTGAAGCCGCTGATCGCTTCGAAAAATGCGTCGAAAAAGTTCAACTCCAGGGCGAGCACGAACGGCAAGGCCCCGACCGCCGAGGCGAACAGCCAGCCGAGAGCGCAGATCAGCATGGACGAGGTCATATCCAGCGGCTGCGGCTTGAACTTGTAGCGGAACATGCGGCCGATTACGAAGGAAACCGCCGAGGCGATTATGAAGGCCGATGCCGTTTCTTTGCCGTCGCCTTTTTGCCCCCAGTAAATCAATGCCGGCGCCAACGGAACCAGCAGAATCAGACCCAGAATCTGCAGGAGTTTGCCCAGAGAATAGAATATGCAGTTAGCTCGTCGAAATCCGTTTCGCATTCGCGACTCCAGGTATTATCGGCGCCCGCGGGCGGCCACATCTACATTATCGTCCTGTAAACGCGCCAATAATGAGCGTAAAACCCTGTTGTTATGGCGTTTTTAAGCTTTTGTTTCAGCGTTTTTCCGTTATAATGGGGCGGTAAACCGTATAAGCGAAGAGTACGGGTCGCAGATGGATGATACCAGGCAAATCGAGCAGCTTATCGAAGGCGGCTATTGCTGCATATCTATCGTCACGCATGAGGAGCAGTACGCCCTGCAATTGCTGCGAGAGGTGGCGATCGATTTGAGCAGGGAAATGCTGATATGGTCTATGGCCGGCGGCATTCGCAACGGGATACTCCCCGACAGCCTTTTCCAGGAGAACACCGAGACGCCTGCGACCGGGCTTTATCACCTGGCCGACTCGAAGCCGGGATCGCTTTGCGTAACTCTCGACCTCGCCGAGCATCTCAAGGGAGGCCTGACGATGCGGGCCTGGCGCGACCTGGTCGACAGTTTCGAGAAAAATCGCAGCACGCTGGTGATGATCGACTGCGAGGACACCATGCCCGAGGTCGTCAAATCCTATACGAGACGGTACGAGATATCTTTGCCAGACGACAATGAGTTAAAAAATATCACCCGCCGGACTCTTCAGCGATTCCACCGCTATAATCCCATCGAGGTCGGCATCAGCCAGCGGGGCCTGGATGCCATTGTGCGCAACCTGCGAGGGCTCAGCCGCAGGCAGGCCGAGCGAATCATAATCGACACTGTCGCTGACGATAAGCGATTTGATGACAACGACATAAACAAGGTAATTGCGGGCAAGAGGCGGATGATTCATCAGGACAGCCTGCTGGAATATATCGAAACGCCCCTTGATATGAGTGAAATCGGGGGTATGCGCCGGCTGAAGAGGTGGCTCAACCAGCGGGAAGGCTCGTTCAGCTCCAGGGCCGTGGAGTTTGGTCTCGAACCGCCTCGTGGCGTGCTCATGCTCGGCGTGCAGGGCGCCGGCAAGAGCCTCTGCGCCAAGGCAATAGCCGCGGCATGGCAGCAGCCGCTGCTGAGGATGGACCCCGGCACGCTTTACAACAGCTATATCGGGGAATCCGAACGCAATTTGCGCCAGGCGCTGAAACAATGCGAGATGATGTCGCCGGTGGTGTTGTGGATCGATGAGATCGAGAAGGGATTTGCCTCTGCCGCCAGCCAGAGCACCGACGGCGGATTGTCCAAGAGGCTCTTCGGGACGCTGCTGACCTGGCTGCAGGAACGGAGCTCTCCGGTTTTCGTAGCCGCGACCGCCAACGACATAGAGGCGCTTCCGCCGGAGTTGCTCCGCAAAGGGCGGTTCGATGAGATTTTCTTCGTTGATCTGCCCGAGAAGGACGTTCGCGGGGAGATATTCGCCATCCACCTGAGAAAGCGAAGGAGGGCGCCCGGCAAGTTCGACCTCGATGCTCTGGCAGAGGCATCCGAGGGCTACAGCGGCTCCGAGATAGAACAGGCTGTAATATCGGCGCTGCATGAAGCTTTTGCCGAGAGAACGGGCCTCAACACCGAGCGAATCCTTTCGGCACTGCGGGCATCGCCGCCGCTTTCGGCGACGTTAGCCGAGCGTGTCCAGAGTTTGCGCACCTGGGCCGCCGGCAGATGCGTACCGGCAGACTGAGAATTGACTATTGAATATTGACTATTGTCTGTTTGCACGCAACCGCCCCGTCGGCGCGCAGCAACAATATCAATAATCACTATTCCATATTGATCGACTGATGATCTGTCCCCTTTGCGCTTTGATCTCCCCGACAACCTTTGTATAATTGCCCACCAATTGGATTCCCTTGCTTTAAGGATATATTTCATGGTACAGCAAAATCTGCTCGCTCGATTGGTTCTCTGTTTGGTTGCGAGTCTGGTTCTCGGTGGGTGTGTCGAAAGAGAACTGACGGTTAATACCGAGCCGCAGGGGGCTCTGGTGGTTCTCAATGACGAGCAGATCGGCGAGTCTCCGGTTACGGTCAACTTCAACTGGTACGGCCATTACCGCCTCAGGATTCGCAGGGAAGGCTACGAGACGCTGAAAACTCACAGGGAGTTGAAGAGCCCATGGTATGATGAATTTCCTTTCGATTTCTTCGCTCAGATAGTCTATCCGGGCAGAATCGTCGACTCATACGAATGGACGTTCGAGCTGTCGCCAAAACGAGATATGAGCCGGGATGAGCTGATCCGAAAGGCGCAGAAAGCGAAAGAGCAGTTACAATAGTGCGATAAATCCTGATTTCTAAATCCTATGAAGTGGCCGAAACTGACACTGCCGACCAAGATCCTGCTGGGCCTGATTCTGGGAGCCATCTTCGGCATCATTGCCAATCGTGCCGGGTGGAACGATTTCGTGGTCGGGTACATCAAGCCGGTCGGCACGGCCTTCGTCAAGCTCATCACCATGGTGGTCATCCCGCTGGTCTTCGCCTCGCTGCTCGTGGGGACGGCCAGTCTCAATGACATCCGTAAGCTCGGGCGCATCGGCGTCCGGACCGCCGCCTACTATGTGACCACCACCGTTATCGCCATCAGCCTGGGCTTGATCCTTGCCAATGCGATCCGACCCGGCGCCAGTCTGCCCGAAGAAACCAAAGCCCGGTTGCTCGAAAGCGGCGCCGAGGATATGGACGTTCGAGTCGAGGAGATGCTGGAGAAGCCCTCGCTCAGGGACACCCTGCTCGGGATCATTCCCGCCAATCCCATCCGCGCTTTCGCCGAGGGCGAGATGCTTCAAGTGATTTTCTTCGCTCTGCTGACAGGGATCTGTCTGACGCTGATCCCCGACGCCCGCGGCGCCCCGGTCATCGCCTTCTTCGAAGGGCTCAATGACGTGATGATTCGGATGGTCCACGTAATCATGCACGTCGCGCCCTACGCCGTGTTCGCCCTGATCGCGGCTGTGACGACCAATTTCGGCTCTTCTATCCTTGTCGTGCTCATGAAATATGCTCTCGTCGTACTTCTCGGGCTGATCGTGCATGTATGTATCGTCTACTCGGCGGCGGTCAAGCTGCTCACGCGGACGAAGGTCAGGGCCTTCTTCAGGGGCATTCGCCCGGCCCAACTGATCGCCTTCAGTTCCGGGTCGAGCTCGGCCACGCTGCCGGTCACGATGGAATGTGCGGAGGAGAACCTGGGTGTCCCCCGGGAAATCTCCAGCTTTGCGCTGCCCCTGGGTGCGACCATGAACATGGACGGAACGGCGCTGTATCAAGGTGTCGCGGCCGTCTTTATTGCCCAGGTTTACGGCATAGATCTGAACATAGGCCAACAACTGACCATCGTGCTGACGGCCACGCTGGCCTCGGTCGGCGCCGCCGGCACTCCCGGCGCGGGCATGGCCACGCTGGTCATCGTTTTGAAGAGTATCGGCGTGCCCCTTGAGGGCATCGGCCTGATCCTGGGCATGGACCGGATCCTCGATATGTGCCGCACCGCAGTCAACGTGACAGGCGACGCCTCCTGCGCCATGGTGGTCACCGCCCTGGACGGCAGACTCAGGCAGGAACAAGCGACAAATTGAACGAAAGCTTGAATCCGGGATTACATTTGTCTCTACTGGAAGGTGAAAATGGCAGTTCTGAAGCTTGATAAACACGATGAAGACAAGGAAATCGAATTCGAGCTGGATTACCTGATGTCCCTGACTACGGCCCAGCGCTTCGAATTAATGCACCGCAAGACGATGGAATTGTTGAAATTGTCCGGACGGACCAATGCAGACAGAAAAGCTACTGAAGTTATTAAAAGACAATAAGGTCAGGTTCGTAATAATAGGTGCTACTGCGTTCCCCATCTACGGCCATTCGCGCGCAACGCTGGATATCGATATATTCATCCAACCGGAGAAGACAAACGCTGAGAGAGCACTGAAAGCGCTCAGAGCGTTCGGATACGACGTTGACGACATAACCACAGAGGATCTGCTGACCAAGAAGGTGCTGATACGTCAATACCTTACCGAGGCCGACATTCACCCCTTCGTTACGGGTGTGACGTTCGAGAAGGTGTGGAAAGACAAGAAAAAGGCTCGTTTCGGGGACACATTTGTCTGGTTCGCTTCACTTGATGACCTGATAACCATGAAGAAAGCCGCCTCCCGACCGAAAGACCTGGAAGACCTCAAGTATCTTCAGAGGATAAAGAAGCGGAGCAAGAGCGCTGATTAATTATTCCTATGATTATCTTAAAGTCTCGAATGAATTATAGATTTTACGGTTATTTTGTACTGACGATGGCATTGGGACTATTAGTTGGTAAGAGTGAAGCCGAAAGACAGAGAGAGAAATCGTACGTGCTTAGCGGGGAAATAGCCAGCCCCATCCCGATAAACGGAGATCGGGATGAGGCTGCCACCCGGCAAAATAAGATAGATGGGTGGCAGCCTCAAGCTCGTACCGTCGCGCCGCGACGGTACGAGCTTGGGGCTGGTCGCAAGAGCCAGGCTTGGCTAAACACATACGATAAATCGAGACAATTGGCGGATATTGTGGGGGTGACGCACGTTGACGGCAAGTATCACCTTACAGATAAGGATTTTCTAAATGAAGGAGCGGATCAAATCCTGGCTCTTGGTTCGAGAGTCATCAAGGTCTGGTTTCACAATCCGCCCAAGTCGTATCCTTTTAATTCATGGTGGCCGCCGATGGAAAGTATGGTGGATACGGCAAGGTCGCCTTATTTCAGGGAGCTTTTTGACAAGCCCTTTACGACGTACATTATGATGTGTTTTTCCAAAGGCAGGGGCGCCGGCTACTTCCGAAACGGCGTGACCGCCGAGCAGGCGCGGGATGAGCAGCGGCAATTCTACGAGCTCGCGAAATACCTGCTGACTCAGTACAAGCAGACCGGCAAGACTTTCGTTTTACAGCACTGGGAGGGAGACTGGTTGATTCGAGGCAGCTATGACGGGAACGTCGATCCGACGGGCGAGGCGATAAAGGGTATGATAGGCTGGCTCAACGCGCGCCAGGCGGGAGTGAACCAGGCGCGTGAAGAAGCGGGAACCGGCGGCGTCCGTGTCTATCACGCCGCGGAGGTCAACCGCGTGGTTCGCTCCATGAGAGAGGGCAAGCCCAATATGGCCAATAAGGTGCTGCCGCATACGAAACTGGATTTGGTTTCCTACTCTGCCTGGGACGCTACTAGCAGGCACGCCAGAGAACCGAATGTCTTTCGCCAGGCGCTGGAGTACATCGCGGCAAACATGCCCGACAGTCCCGATTTTGGAAATCGAAACGTATATGTTGGCGAGTTCGGAATCCCTCACAACGAATTTCCCGCTGAGCGAGTGCGCGAGTTGATTCCACACGTAGTCAAAACCGCCCGCGAGTGGGGATGCCCTTATATCGTCTACTGGCAATTGTACTGCAACGAGGTAAAGCCCCGCGGTCGCGCCACGCCGGTAACCAGCAACGATGCCGTACGCGGCTTCTGGCTCATCCGGCCCGACGGCACAAAGACCCGGACCTGGGACTATTTCCACAGGCTCTTGAATGAAAATTAGGAGGTTGTTCATGCTTGATCGTACTTCAACATTCATTCTCTTGTCGGTGGTATTTGTTTGCTCGGTGAAAGGCGCGGTCCTGAGTGGCAGGGTCGTTGATGCCGAGACAGGCGAGCTGCTTCCTTGCCGAATCTACATTCAAGGCGCGAAGGGCAAGTGGTATTTCCCGGAATCGGTTTCGCCGGATGGCTCGGCGATTGTGTATAAGAAGCAGCGGGGCAGTCGTGGTTCGGTCGAGATGCACACGACGCTTTCAGCGCATCCTTTCGAGGTCGAACTGCCCTTTGGCAATTATGCAGTCACCGTTGAGCGCGGCAAAGAGTATTTCCCGGTTACTCGGAAGATAACCGTCGGCAAAAATACTGAGAATCGGAACATCAAGCTCAAACGCTGGATCGACATGGCCCGGCTTGGCTGGTATTCCGGTGATACGCACGTTCACAGAACTCTGGAAGAATTGCCGAGCGTTCAGCTTGGCGAGGACCTGAACGTGTCATTCCCGCTGCTTTACTGGGTCACAAGGGCATTTGAGCCGCCCGGAACCGGCGACAAGAGCACAGGGGGCGATATTAAGCCTCGCCTGATATCAATCGATGATACGCATGTGATCTATCCGATGAATACCGAGTACGAGATTTTTACAGTCAACGGCACGCGGCATACTCTGGGAGCGTTCTTTATACTCAATCACAAGACCGTCTTCCAGGAAGGCGTGCCGACCGTTGCTCCCATTGCGGCTAAGAGCAAACGGCAGGGTGGCTTGCTCGAATTGGACAAGCACAACTGGCCCTGGTCGATGATGCTCGTGCCGGTCATGGGGATCGATCTGTTTGAATTGGCCAACAATCACGTTTGGCGCACGAATTTCTGCTTCACGAGATTCGGCGAAGCGCCACCGGAGTATATGAGAGTCGAGACGGCTTCGGGGGGCTTCACAGAGCGAGGATGGATCGAATACGGATTCCGGAACTACTATACTCTGCTCAATTGCGGCTTTCGCCTGCGGCCGACAGCGGGAACTGCCTCGGGCGTTCATCCCGTTCCTCTCGGTTTCGGCAGAGTCTACGTCAAGCTCGAGGGCTGCTTCGACTATGACAAATGGATGAAGGGCCTGGATGCGGGACGCAGCTTTGTTACCACGGGCCCAATGTTGTTCGTGAAGATCAACGATGCTGAGGCGGGGCACATTTTCCGTCAATCAGGCGGCACAAAAACCTATTCGATAACAGGTTCGGCCCGGAGCATACATCCGCTGGGTCAAATCGAAATAATCGGCAATGGAAGCGTTGTCAAAACGGTCAAAGCTCAAAATGCAAGGTTGCCGTCGGGTGCTTACTCCTGTACAATCGACGGAGACGTTGATGTTAATGCTTCATCGTGGATCGCCGTTCGCTGTTTCGAGCAGCGGCCGGAAGGGCGATGGCGATTTGCCCATACGGGGCCGTTCCACGTGGAAGTCGAAGGAAAGCCCTTGAAACCGCGCAAGGAGGAAATTAGTTTTCTAATCGACCGAATGCGAAAACAGATTGAGCGCAATGAAGGTGTTTTGCCCGAAGAGGCTCTCGACGAATATCGGAAAGCGCTGAGTATCTACCAAGACATAGCTCGCTCGGCGAGATAGCAACTAAGCAGAATTTTATCAAGTGATGTGTGTAGCAGCAGAAAGCAAAGATGAAAGGAGAACAGTCAATGAACCGTTTTATGAAACTCAAATGCCTGATTGTCTTGATTTGTGTGGTGAGCAGCCTGCAGGGAAAGCCTTTTATGGGCGAGTACAAAGGGACGTTCTATCCCGACCAGGTGGTCACAATTGCGGCAACGGCGGACGTTGTGGATGAAGGCGACGGCAATTATCGCATCCGTTTGGACGCGACCCCGGATGATCCCGCGCTGGAAGGGGCGCATATCGAGATAATGGGCAGGGAGTTCGGTCCGCAGGTTTACCTGTCGTCGCGTGTGGGCGGCTACGACTGGCGAGGAGAAATCAGGAACGGTCGTCTCGAAGCAAGGAGCCGCTACGGCCAGCGGTTCGAGCTGGAAAAGATCGTAAGCAAATCCCCCCGCGCCGGCACCGAGCCGCCTGAAGGTGCCGTAATTCTTCTGCCTTTCAAAAAAGGTGTCAAGGCCGATCTGAGCGGTTGGAAGAATGGCGAGTGGAAAGCCAAGGATAACGGCGTCATGGAATGCGCCAAGGGTAAAGGCTCGAACAAGACAAAGCAGGAATTTAGCGATATCAAGCGCCTCCACGTCGAGTTCAAGCTCCCGCTGGAACCTCACGGCCGCGGCCAGGGCCGGGCCAACAGCGGCGTATACGTGATCGACGCTTACGAAGTGCAGATTTTGGATTCTTTCGGCATAGTACACACTTCGGGCGATTGCGGCGGACTTTACGGCGTTGCCCGCGCCAGGGTCAACGCGTCCCTGCCGCCCCAGACCTGGCAAACGTACGACATCACGTTTCAAGCTCCCCGTCTGGATGAGAACGGCGAAGTGAAAGAGTTGCCGAAAATCACGGTAATCCACAACGGCGTCAAGATCCACGACGAGCAGCCAATTCCGAAGAAAAGGCATAGAACGAAAGGGCCGATCCAGCTTCAGGACCACGGTCACAACATTCAGTTCCGCAATATCTGGCTCGTTGAAGGATAAGAGCCGTATTCTTACGCGCAAGTGGAGGATTAACTGATGACCGGTAAGACAGTTTTGAGAGCATTGATATTTATGGCAATTGTGCAATCAGCAAATGCGGGGCAGGCGGGTAAAAGCCCCTTGAAGGTTTTCATCCTGGCAGGTCAGTCAAACATGCAGGGACAAGGCATCATCCGGATGGATCCTCGGCGAAACGAAGGCAAGGGCAGCCTGGAGTATCTGGTCAAGAATCCCAACACAGCCGATCGCTATTCACATCTGGTCGACGAGCAGGGTGACTGGGTCGTGCGCGACGACGTTTGGATATGGTACCTGGGTCGCAAGGGTGGTCTGACAGTCGGCTACGGGGCAGGTGAAAACAAGATAGGCCCGGAGCTTCAATTCGGACACGTCATGGGCGATTACCTGGACAACCAGGTGTTAATCATCAAGACCGCCTGGGGCGGCAAGTCCCTTGCGAAGGATTTTCGCCCGCCGAGTTCGGGCGGCCAGGTCGGTCCCTATTACACCGAGATGCTCAAGCATATTAATGACGTTCTGGCCGACATTGAAAAGTTCTTCCCCGATTACGACGGCCGGGGCTATGAGCTTGCTGGATTCGGGTGGCATCAGGGCTGGAACGACCGGGTGAATCAGGGTTTTAACGACCAGTATGAGAAGAATCTCGCCAATTTCATACGCGATGTGCGTAAGGACTTGGGGATCAATAATCTGCCTTTTGTTATAGCAGAGACCGGCATGAGCGGTCACCAGGAGCGGCATCCCCGGGCGCTTTCCCTGATGCGTGCTCAGGCCGCAGTTGCCGAATACGACCAGTTCAAAGGCAACGTGGCGTTCGTCGGCACGAAGGATTTCTTCAGGCCGAAGGAAGTCTCGCCCTCCGGCCAGGCATATCACTGGAATACCAACGCCGAGACCTATTTCCTGATCGGAAACGGCATGGGCGAGGCGATGCGGCGGTTGTGTGAGTCAAACACAGGCCGAAAATGAGCATGGTTCAATATCGGGCGACGGCCTCGACCTCACCGTGGCGGGTGGCTAAGTCCGCAAAGAAAAGGCAGGTGAACTTATCCTTCGTGTTTAGCGTAGCGCTGAAGACGAATGCGACGATAAGCAGCGTTGACAATCGCTGAGAATTCTGCTTAAATCGCATTTATGAAGCTTAATGTAAGAATCTGATTGTAATTTAATATCAGATAAGGAAAAAATGTCTGACTTTGACAGAAAAAAATTCGAGGAGTTCTGGAGGGCCACAGAGGTCATCCGGGAATACCAGCGTATGCTTTTCACGTTCGGCGACATGGAGGTGCCGTACGTGCTCGTTGCCGAACACTCTCGATTCAGGGATAGAGCGGTGATAAGACAAGGCGTCGTAATGCTTCAAAGGCCGCAGATACTTCTGCCGTCGCAATACGGCGGGCCGCAGTTCGATGAGGGCTTCGAGCATGCCGATGCTATCCCGCCCGAGGCCGCCTTTCTGCTTAGAGCTATGCAGTTGCCGTATTCCCAGTTCAGCAACAGGCTCATCGCCGATGAATATATGGAATACGGCAGTCTTCAAAGCGTGCTGGACAAATTCGAGCGGGAGATGGAAAACAGGGATGATACCGAAACCGGCCTGATAAAAGGTGTGCCGGGAGGGGCGGATATTTCGCTGATGCGGTATTCGCTTGGTCTGGCGATTAAGTCGGCGCCGGGGAACGTCAGGGAGTTCTTCGAGCACCTCAGGCGGCAGAGAGGCGAGCCCATAAGGCCTGACGAAAGAATCACCGACGAAGACATAGGTCGACTATTCGGATAAGTCGAACGGCAGGGAAAATGGGCCATTTCATCTCTATCGGTCCTCAGGACAACCAGCTTTTGCCGATTTATTTTGATATATAAGTCGAGTCCTGCCAGTGGTTTGTCACTTCACCGTAGAAAAATTTCGCAAAATCTGCTATAATAAAGGTGTGGATAGTAAAGATGAAAAGTATAGAAATGCATAATTCGTCCTGGGGTTGGATTTTAATACTTCTTGCCGTCGTACCTTTGACAACGGTGGTTCAGGCGGCTCATCCCGGCTGGCAGCGGCAGGAAGTTGACTGGCGATCTACCGGCGGCGACCGCATAATCGGTATCAGGCACCCGGAAGACGAGCAGCCGAAGCTCACCCCAAAACGGGCGTTTTCGCAGCCGAGGCTTGTGCGCAGGACCATTGTTGGTGAGGAAGGCGATATACAATCGACGATTGGCCTTTTGTCGGTTCCGACGGTACGGGTAAACATCATAGATTCTCCTCCGATAGCCGGTTTTGTGCCGTGGATCGCCGTGGCTGTGACCGACGAGCGCTCCGACGATTTCGATTGGGTCGCGCAAACGCACATGTCCGTGGCAGGCAATCCTCTTACCGACAGTCCGCAAACTGATTTTACGATCGGCCTGTTCGATACCGGCGCCAGCGTGCATTTAGTAGGCTACGAGGCGGCGCTGCGCACGGGGATCTACGATGCCGATCTGCTGACTCCCAGCGAAACCGAGCTGGTTGGCGCGACTAACTCGGTTTTTGCCAGAGTGAGCTACCCGCTTGGTGTTTTCATCGAGGGGCTCGCCGCCGTTGACGCAAACGAGATGATTCTCGACAATTCGAACATGGTCGGCCAGAGTAACGTGTCGATTGTTGTCGGCGAACAACCAGATCCCGGCAAGCCGGACCTGCCGACGGCTATAGGTTCGCCGCTGAGCGTGAACTTCGTGACGGTCTTCAACAACGATACCCCTGTCACAGTAACCTACGACAGCAATGATTACACGGGCCCGGACATCAGATTTTACGATCACTTCGATCCACGGATACCGGAATACGAGAACAAAATTCCGTTGAATCTGATTCCCTCCGGCGCGGTCAATATTCAGTATATCACCGATCTTGAGGCGATAATGGAGTTTGTCTTTCGTCCGGGCAGCCCTTCAACGATTGTGGGAAATCTGGCTCAGAGCCTGTTTTTTGTCAACAGTGTTGATCTGCAGCATGGTGATCGCGGAGCGATCGACAAGCAGCGCTTCATGGTCGACACGGGCGCCCAGATCACCGTGATAAGCTCGGGGGTCGGTTCCCGTCTCGGCCTCGACCCGGCAAATCCGGATTTCGAGGTCGATATTCAGGATGTTACGGGCGAGGTTACGATTCACCCCGCCTTCTATATCGATTCTCTCGAAATACCCGCTCTCGGGGACTGGCTCGGCTTTACGAACGTTCCGGTCGTGCTTCTCGACGTCGATTCGCCCGAAGGCGGCACGCTCGATGGGATAATCGGCATGAATTTGTTCACGAACTTCAATCTCGTGCTAAAGGGCGGCGGTATGTTCGGGCAGGATCCTCCATCTCTTACCTATGAATTCATTCAAACTACTCTTTTCGGCGATATCGCTCCTGAGGGGGGTGATGGAATTATTGATTCTCAGGATTTCGCCGCTCTCGCCGAAGCCTGGCTTGCGACTCCGGACTCACCCAACTGGAATCCGAAGGCGGACCTGGCGCCGCCGGATAATCCTGACGGCATTATCGACATCAACGATTTGAAAGTTCTCCTCGAATACTGGCTCGAATCGAGCGAACAATAGCAGCAGGGGCAACAAGCATGCCCTGAGCCTGCCGAATGGGTTGCCTATCCTACAGATATCAGTGCAGACTCTTCACAGGAATGACAATCGTTCACAGGGATGTCATCCTTCCAGCCTTCAACTATGTCGGTCAATTGTTTGACTTTGTCCCGCCCTGCAAATAACATGTATTGACTCCTGTTTTTGTTCGGTCTTTAAATATAAATAGGATTGGCTTGATGCGATTTGTACTGGATTTGTTTTATCTTTTAGCCGCGGTTGCGTACAGCCCCGTGATTATATACCGAGCCGTCAGGCATAATCGCTACCGGACCGGCTGGGCCGAGCGCTTCGGCAGAATCACCCGCAGAGAGCCCGATAAGGAGTGCATCTGGCTCCACGCGGTCAGTGTAGGCGAAGTCAACGCCGCCAAGACCATGATACCGGAACTCAAAAAGAGATTTCCAGATTACGAAATCATCATCAGCACAACCACCGATACGGGTTTTGCCAGGGCAAATAACCTGTTGGGTGAAGATCATTATGTCTTTTACTTTCCCTTCGATTTCTCCCGCATAGTGCGTCGTGCCCTCAAGAATATTAAGCCCGCCGTGTGCCTGCTGATGGAACTGGAGGTCTGGCCGAACTTTATTGACACCGCTCACCGACTGCATGTCCCCGTTGTTGTGGTCAACGGCAGGATAAGCGACAGCAGTTTCGTTGGGTATAAGAGGATAAAGCCGTTTGTTAAGAACGTTTTCGGCAGGATCGATCTGATTCTTGCACAAACGGAAGAATACGCTCAACGTTTCAAACAGATAGGCGCAGATCCGGATAATGTGGTCGTTACCGGCTCGCTCAAATACGACACTGCTCAGATCACCGATAAGGTGGAAGGCTCGGAAATATTGGCCGGGCAGCTCAATATGGGCGAAGAGAGACTTTGGGTGGCCGGCGCAACAGGTCCCGGTGAAGAGCAAATGATCCTGAATGTCTATAAACAACTGGTCGAGCAGGATCAGTTGGCGGATCTCCGCGTCGTGATTGTCCCCCGAAAACCCGAGAGATTCGACGAAGTTGCCCGGATGATTGAAGAGGCGGGTTTCGAATATCTCCGTTACAGCTCGATCAAGAATACCGATAGCGAATCGGCGAAAAAAGTGCCTGTCATTCTCGGCGACACGATGGGCGATCTGAGGAAGTTTTATTCACTCGCGACGATCATTTTCGTGGGCCGGTCATTGGTGCCGATGGGAGGCTCGGATATGATGGAAGCGGCAGCACTGGGCAAGTGCACGATCTTCGGCCCGCATGCGTTCAATTTCAGACAGACCGTCGATGCCCTGTTGGCCGATGAAGGTGCTATTCTGGTTGCTGATGAGCAGGAATTGCTCCAAAAAGTACGGAAATGCCTCCTCGAAACGGACTACGCTCAGGCGATTGCCCGCAACGGGCGGCAGGTAATCAGAAAAAACCAGGGGGCAACCGAAAAGACGGTCAGGCAAATCGAGGAACTGCTCAAATAATGTAATCAAACTGACCGACTCGCTTTGTCATTCCTGCGAAGGCAGGAATCCATTTGTTCATAAGCTTCTGCATTCCTGCCTTTGCAGGAATGACAACGACTCATTGCCGTCTATTGGAGCTGCTCTATCAGTTTGCCGTTTACCATTCTGTACACGTTCTTGATGCCTCTCATCAGAGAATCACGATGCTCGAATAGTAGTGGCGGCCACTCTTTGCTTGACTGTATTGAGGTAAGATTGACGGTAACCGTAAACGGTTTTTCAGTTTCATCTCTGGGTAATGTTGTGACTCTTATCAGAGATGGGACGAAAAAGTCGTCCGATACCTGTTCGTACCTGTCCAATTCGGCAGTAGCGGTTGGCCGGCCCTGGGAATCGAATACTTCGATTGTTCTGGGGCGATAATCACAGCAAAAGATATGGATTTTCTTGGTCGTTACGCCACGCTCTTTCTTTGTGAGTATATCGTAGGCGCCTTCGTTCGACAGAGACCAGTCTGCGTCTGTATCTATTTGCCCGATGCCGAGAGCATCGAGCAGGTTCCTGGGATTTATCACAAGACCACCTGCCGAATCCTGCTCGGACCACCTGCCCCAGATGTGAACGCTGATTTCCTTCGGCCGTATCGACAGCCAGAAAATATCTTCGTTCGAGCCGAGCATAAACGCTTTTGCCATGAGGCTCTTGTCGCCTTGTAGATAGATTTCGGCGGGAGGATTGACTCTGAGCTTGACGTCGAGGCTTTCCTTGCTCGGCTTGTCCTTTCCTTTCTCGTAAAACTCGAGAATGCTCTTTCCGTGGGCTTTCAAAGGCACAGCGTTTTGTGATTGCACCTGTAACGCGGCCAGAGCCTCCACAACCGACGCCTTGCCGGGGCAAACTTCCGTTGGTTTTTGAATCTGAGGTGTGCAGCCAATGATAATAATCATTGCCGCAACAACGGGTATGACGAGTTTCGCCGGCATGTTTTCCAAGCTCCTTCTTTGGTTCCCAAGCTTATTCTGTCGAGGCTTCATAAATCCGTATGTAGAATCTCGCCTATCTGCGAGGATAACTGCTCGATTTGGTCCTCGTCGAGATGCGGATTCACAACTTCCGCGGTATTTTCAGCGGATTTGTCGCCCGGTATTCTAAGTCGCCAGATTTCTTTGCCGTCTTCGGTTTTGCTCTCGTCGTATTTCAGCAGCTTTTTTCTCATCAATATCAGAGTCAGAACGAAGCGGAAGTTCACCTTTTCCTGATCGGTTTCGTTTGCCAGACGCTCGAAAAAGGTCATCAACATTTGATCGTCGACGAATAATTGTTTTTTCTGACCCGGCTCCGGCAATCTTGTTTTCCAGTAGCAGAACACCTGCGGATTCTCGCTCTCCCAGTATTCGGCGCAGAAGTCCCTTCGCTGCAGTCCCTCTTGGGTTTCTACCAGCGCGCCGAAATATTCCTCCCCGTGCTCGATTTTTCTGCCCTTGCCATAACAATGGCCGAGCGGTTTGTTTATTTCCCAGTCACCCATGTTAATTCCGCTTACCGCCGTATACGTTGCCGCTCATGCTATTAAAATCCATCCATACCTCTATGTTTTTAACTGTTTTTGGGCCTATTCCCTTGACGTTCTGTAAATCCCTGCTTTCTGTGAAGGCTGGCATTCGATTGCAGTTGTCTCGATATGCTACGATTGCCCCGGCTCTCTTCGGTCCAATTCCCGGCAACCTGGCCAGACTCTCAGCCGAAGCTATATTCGGATTAATGCGGCTCCCAAGTTCGATGCCTTGGCTGTTTGATGATGAAACAGCCGCCGAAGGACGCGGAACGAAATCGAAGCAAAGGCCCAGTGCGACAAACACGCTGAGCACAAACGCGAAAGATTGAATACTGTTTTGTCTCGTATGGTCCATTACGTATCGCCCGCCGGTTGGATAATTCGAACGCCGGTCACGTGATCGAATCAGGGCCGGCGAAAAATACTATCGTGTAATTTCTGAAACTCTTTGAACGACTCCTTTGGCTCGAGCTTGTCGGAAAGCAGGCCGCTGCCGGCTATTGCGCTGCCGTCGGAATCAACAAGATTCGAATAGGTTATCGAGTGGACAAACGGCTTGCTGATCGCTATTATACAGAATTGTTTGATCCATCGGCCCTGTTGTGCTTCATCCCACGGTTTGTGCCATATACCGGCCACTTTACCGTTCTGCGGACCTTCGCCGTTTCTGTCGGGTACGGCTACATTCGTCAGATGCAATGGCTTTGATATAGGCCCCAAATAATCGAGGATCGCCGAAATCTGCATCATATCTCTTACGTGCATTCCAGACTGGTTCCTGCCGAACCTCATTTGAAGACCGAAACCGTCGAAAGGTACGCCGCTTTGGACGACCATATCCATGTAAACCAGCGGCGGAATACTGTTAGGCGTGCTCGCATAGTATTCGCCCCACGGATTGCTGACCTCTATAATCTTCACCGCCTTATTACTGGCCTGCTTGACCGCCATGTTGGCCGCACGCGTCATTTCCAGAATCTGCTCGAAGCCGAATCCGAAATGGTTGTGTATGTTCAGGCCGCTTATGGAATGCCACATGCGAATATTGCGGCTGTAACGTGCAACTATCTTGGTTATGAAGCGATACGCCGTATCCCTGATTTTCTCGAAACCGGCACCGCTGTCGATCAGCCAATCGGGCAGAAACTCCTTTGAAAAACGCAAAAGGGGTCCCGCACATAACACCAGCTTTTTCTTGCCGAGTGCTTCGATACAGGCGTCAATCGTCGAAAAATCGAATTCTCCCTTGCTCTTTTCGATTCGACCCCAGTTAAGAGGGATTGTTACCGAGCCAAACGACTTGAGCAGATGCTCGATGTAGACCGGATCGTCGATCCGTGCCGGACTAACGCTGCAGCCTAAGTAGATTTGTGAGCTGACCGGGCCGCCCGCTTTTGCCTTGACCTGCGATTCGGCCTGTTTTATCGCCAGTTTCTCGGAGACGATTATGCCCTTTTTTAGCGATTCATCCGCGAGTTTCGAGGCTTTGGAAGAATCCGCGATATTCTGAATTGCTTTGATGAATAAATCCTGAGCTTCTTTGAGCAGATCCGTCAGGCCCTCGATGCTGTTGAAGAAAGACCACTCCTCACGCTTATTCACTATCTGCATGAACTTTGCGCGTGCTATCTCCACGTTCAGGTTATACGGTGTTTCTTTCTCCGGCAGGCAAGTTGTCGGCAGTAGGACCCGCCCGAAGCCCTCGACGGGCCAGAGCAGGGCCAATCCCGCCGTATCCAGATTTGGTCTGGTACAGTGAATCAAGCCGTCTTTGAAAGTAACCTGTGCTTTGCGGATACCTATGCCGTCCCCGCCGAAGAGATAGGCGCCGCATAGGGTGAATTTCTTGACCACTTTGCCGTTCTTAAAGACCCGGAATTTCACTTTGGCCTTTCGTTTATTCCTGTTTACTGCTCCAGGCCCTGGTGCCGAGCATCTACGTCCCGCCCCATAGGGTGGAAATTACAGCTCTCATTCGCTATACCAAGCCACTTCTCGGCAATTATAGCGGCAGCGTTGCCGAAAGGCAATTCAATCTTTGCACACTTGCCCTATTTTTTCAGATGTGAAGACGTGTTGTGAACCTGTACCTGTTCGAAAGAAGATTCAATTCGCCATTATCTCGCTCTCAGCGGGGGCGTAATAATGTCTCATGTGAACCTCATACAACTGATTGCTTTTCTCGATCAGCCTGGCGATAAGGCTCAGTTGATTGAGCAGCATTTCGATAAGGTCGATATTGGCCAGTGTTGATTCGGGGGTGTATTTCGGCAGGGCCAGGATTACATATCCACAGTTGTTCCTCTCGGTGGTTAATTGAGTCGCCACTATGCTGCAATCGTCGATATGCGTCATTACCGGCTCGGCGCCGTCGTCAATCTGAGCACATATCTCTCTGAGCATTGTTTCGTCGATATTCAGCTCGGCGAAATCATGCGAGTTGCTGGGCCAGGTATTGCCCTGGCGGTCAACGATCAGCATCAGCGGTCCCGCTTCAGGGAGTATCTCGAAGACCTGCCGTGCTATTTGCTCGTTCAGAATCAATTCCGGCGATGATAGTGATTCGTATATATTCATTCGATCGGTTCCCAGTTTGCTCTTGTCATAATGCTTTAGCTGGAAACTTCGGTATAATCGCCGGGCAACTTTTCAAGCTGTGAATATTTTGCGATAATTTTGGATATAAAGTCCGTTTTCAGTATCTGAGAGTGTGTTTATCGGACGCAACAGACTCGTCTCCGGGGACATTGACGGCAATATCCGGCTCAGGATTCGAGCATTTTCTTAAACCCTTGAAGCGGAAAATTTCTGCCGGGGCACTCGGTGATTCTCGCTCCCGGAGTGCTGCAGTGGCCGTAAACCTGCGAGGTGGGGATTCCGTATCTTTTCTGTAGAAAACGGACCAGTTTAACCAGCGACCGCATCTGTCTATCTGTGGGTATGGTCCTGTTGAAATTGCCGACAAGGCAAATCCCGACGGCTTTCTCGTTTGCCCAATTATCCGGAGTTCCGCCGCAATGGGCGCCGGCGACTTGCTGCTTCCAGCGAAATGTTACTTCCACCTGCCCGTCGCCGCTGTTTGTGCCGTTGCCAATGACAAAGTCATATCCTACGCCGTCCCAGTGGTTCTCTTCACGGTGCGTCCTGTCGAAAATAGCGGCGTTGCCGTTCTCTGTCGCCGAGTGGTGCAGCACTATCGCGTTCCATTGTTTTTCGATTCCAGACGGCGGCAGCCAGTCCGCCGGAACTTCGCTGCGAACCGGCTTCGGCCCGGGCGCCGGCTCGACAGATGCCGATTCCGGCTTCTGCTCTGCGGACTTCGGGGTAATATTCCAGGGTTCGCCGGAAACGGGATTTCCAACGACCTGCGGGCCCGATGAGGACGCGCAACCGCATAGAACAAGCATGAAAACAAAAGATACAGCTATTTCCTTAATCATACGCAGACATTCCTCTTATCTCCCGCCGGGCCTGCAGGCGTTCTGACAGGCAACGGCTTCTTTGACATATTATATGAGTCCAACTCCTCAGCTCGTCGTAAGATCCGGTTTTTCCTTGTACCTGACCATGTACACGCGATTGCCCTGCTCGTTATATTTGACAGTGTCCATGTACGAGTTCATCAGGAGCAATCCTCTGCCTCCGGGCTGGTAGAGCCCGGGCCCGAATCGCGGATCGGCCACTGAGCCGGGCTCGAATCCGGCTCCTTCATCCGTTATAGAAATCTCCACCTTTTTGTCGTCGACGGTGTAGTCGATTTTAACTTTCTTGGTCGGATCCATCTTGTTGCCGTGCTTGACTGCGTTCAAAAAGGCTTCCTCGAAGGTCAGATGAACGGCGAAAATGTCGTCCTTGTCGAAATTGTGCTCCTTGAGCTTGGAAAGAATCTGATTGCACACGCCAACAACAGCGGATGACTTGCTTTCAACAACTATCGAGCAGTTGGCTGGTGCTTCTGACACCATGGATCCTCATAGTAAACAGCGTTCTTCGTTCTGCGTTCGGCGTGCCGCGAGCTCCGCAAAACGCAGAACGCAGAACGTAATATGCCGTGCGGCTCATGCCATATCCTCGGCCGCACTTTCCACGTCGCTATATATATCGAAGGTTTTGGTAAGTCGCGTTATTTTGAAAATTTCGTAGATTTTGGGACTGATGTTGCAAAGTTTCAGCAACCCGTCCCGCTCGTGGACCCTTTTGCTGATCCTTATCAGCATGCCCAGAACCGCCGAAGACAAAAATCGGACGTTGCCGAAATCGAGAATCAGCCTTATCTTGCCGGTATCGGACTCGATAAGCGACATGATCGAAGCCTGAAGCTCGCTGATGTCCTTCTCTTCGAGGATTTTCTCGTCCGTGAAGCTAACCACCGTGGCGCTTCCCATGTAGTCGACTTTAATCTTCGGCTTGATCGCCGCCATTCCAAAACCCCATCATAGAACCATAAATTGCGGGTGGATTTTAGGAGCTATCAATCTTTCTGTCAACCCCCTTTACATTCTGTCGATTGAGGAGCCTTCAGAAGCAGATTCACCGCCAAGGTCGCCGAGACCGCAGAGAAGGCTTCGCAGGAATGACAGTGTGAGTCGGTCAGTTTAAGTTTATTAGAAATCGCGGACGATTATGGCGTCTTTGCCTACGGCGTAGGTGTCGGAGTTTTTGATCTTAAGGTTGTAGACGTTGCCGGTATAGGCGGTTGGTCGCACTGTGACGCTCTTGATTCCGACGGCGCCCTTTAGGGTTCGCAGGCTCATGCGGCTTGTCAGGTTTTGTGCCGCGATCCACTTGCCGGAGGCGAGCATGAAGCAGTGTGAGCCTACTACGCCGATTTTGTTTGCATTTTCCAGGACTACGTCGCGGCAAACGAATGTGCCGGTATGCTCCTGGACCTTCTCTACTCGATTCGGCCACAATCCCGGTGTTTCACAGGCAGACCTACACATCGTTTGTCCTTCGATGACATCGGAAATCGGTTCGAGCGTGCCTTCTATCCAAACAGGCGTATCGGCAAGAAAACAGGCTCTGCCTTTTACTGGGGGATCGCTGCTTGGTCTTCCGCTTGGGTAATCATGTACGAGAAAAGAGTCTGTTCTATCTTGTGGTGAACCTGCATGAGTGGGTAGGGCACCTCGCCGTATGTCACCGCCGTCCCAGAAGGTGTAGATGTTATCATCTCTGACGCCGCAGTAGGATTTCTTCTCGAAACTCACGTGGCTGTCAAGAAACAATACGTTCTGTCCTTCATCGTCGTGCTGGTGTGCGTTGCCTGCCTTGATTGCTTCTCTGCTGCCCTCTGGTTGGAAACGCATAAAATTCTTGGGTTCTGCCATTAGAGATGGCATGAACGGATTTTTGTCGGCCGCGACCGCCATCCCCGGCTCGCTCGATAATTCCAATGCGTATTTGCAGAAAGGCATATGGTAGGAGTAGCTGCAATTGTCAAATGGATCTGCGCCAAAGTCCCACAAGTCAATAAGATCTATGTTTACAGCACCTTCATTGCTTGGTTTGAACTCGCTGGTTCCTTTATCCTGTGGGCAGATAAATGTCTTGGGTGTTACTTCTGTATATTTGACTAAGAGATAGAGGCAGGATGAAATGCTTCCGACGCCACCTTTGCCGCTGGATGACATACCGTAAGCTTCGAAACGGTTGAACGCCTTCCAATTAGGAATAAGTGAACTCCAAACACTTTCTCTGCCGCCGGAGCGGGGCAATTTGTCGTCATAATCGTTGGCGTAGATCAGCATTGCCCTGCCCAGGCTCGACAGGTTTGTGGCGCAGGTGGATTGATAATCGGTGGACCTGACTCTCCGACATGCAACCGGCACAACGGCCAGCAGAAATAGGAGCATCACCAGTACGATCAGAACTTCCACGGGTCTGAGGCTTTGTGTTTTGTGTCGCTCGCTCATTTTGGTTCTCCCTTCAAAAAAGATTACGTATGCTGCGACGTTTGCTCTTTTCAATCCTCTGCGGGGTGATAGCCCCGCCTGTTCTCATGTCCGTAACCGTCCACGAGGTGTATGGTATCACGCATTACTGTGGCTGTCAGCATGTTTTCTGGGAATTTTACTCCCCGATCAAAGCGAAGTATGTCATTCCTGCGAAGGCAGGAATCCAGAATCGTGTGAGCAAATGGATTCCTGCCTTCGCAGGAATGACAGTTTCTCGCAGGAATGACAGTTTCTCGCAGGAATGACAGTTTCTCGCAGGAATGACAGTTTCTCGCGGGAATGACAACGAGCAATGGGTGGCAGCTTCATCCCGATTGTCGTTTATCGGAGCCTGCCCTGAGCGAAGTCGAACGGGATGGGGCTGGCGGGGTTTGGTTAAACACGTCCATCCAACAAGCTGCGTATGCTACTTCTTGACTTGCACGATAGTGTGGATATACTCCGGTTTATGTCAAATGTAAAACATTCAATCATCCGTGACGCGGCCTTGCTTGTGCTGATGTGCGGCCAGTCAAGCATCATGGGCCGGCAGGCTATATCCGAATCAGGAGACAGCGGCACGACCATCCTGCCGTTAGAGGTTCAACCGGCGGCGGCGCCCGCCGGGGCGGCCTTCGAGATGCGATATAACTGGCGAGCGGTTAAGCCGACAGAGACTCCTTATAAAGTCTTTGTACATATCATCGACGATCAGAAGCGGATGATCCTGCAGGCCGACCATACGCCGCCCGTAGGTACGTCAACACCAGCCTGGCGGGGGACCGTGACATACGAGCGCCGCCTCGTAATTCCCGCGCACATCGAGGACGGCTCGCACCGAATCATCGTGGGGCTTTACAATGGTTCCGGCCGGGCGTCACTGACGGCAGGGCGGGGAGTCTCTCGTTTCGGAGAGGACAGCTTTCACGTCGGGACTTTGACGGTCGATTCCCGGGCTCCGTGGCCGCCGGCCGATACGGATAAGGCGCCGAGCCTCGACCTTTCCGGCTTCGAGCTGACGTTCCGTGAAGAATTCGACGGCCCGCTGGACGTTTCGGCTTGGGGACCGGGAACGCGCTGGATCGCCCATACTCCCTGGGCCGGCGACTTCGGGGACGCCAGCTTCGCTGATCCCGGCAAGGATCATCCCTTCACTGTCAAAGACGGCATACTGCGAATTGAAGCGAGGAAGAACAAAGACGGCAAGTGGGCATCCGGCCTGCTGGCCTCTAACGATCCCCGGGGCAACGGCTTTTCTCAACAGTACGGCTATTTCGAGATGCGGGCGAAGCTGCCGCCCGGTCCCGGAGTCTGGCCAGCCTTCTGGCTCTGTTCCAGCTACAATCGCAAGGACAGGACCGCAGGGCGGGACGGCTCGGTAGAGATCGACATCCTCGAATATTACGGCCGCACGCCATGTTCCTACACGGCAACGGTCCACGTCTGGCGCCCGAAACCTCACCGCAGCGAGGGCCGCAAGATTACCACCAGGCCATACGAGGTCTCCACTGGATTCCACAACTACGGGTGCATGGTAGGGCGGCAGTGGATCACGATGTACTTCGACGGCGTAGAAGTCTGGAAAGCCAAAACCCCGCCAGAGCACAACAAGCCGCTGATGGTCCTGCTAAACCTGGCATTAGGCCCCGGCTGGCCCATAGACAAAACCCCGAACCCATCAATAATGGAAGTGGACTACGTGCGGGTCTACGCGCTACAGTAACATCACCCCCGCGTTGCGGCAGCGCTGAGTCATTTCTTCGGGCCAGATGCTGGCGTGGACTTCGCCGACGTGGAGTTTTCGCAAGAAGTACATGCACAGTCTCGACTGGCCGATGCCGCCGCCGATGCTCACCGGCAGCTCGCCGTCCAGAAGCCTGCGGTGCCATGCCATCTCTTTTCTCTCCGGCACGCCGCGTATCTCCAACTGCCGGAGCATGGCCTCGCGGTCGACTCTGATGCCCATCGAGGAAATCTCCATCGCCCGGTCAAGCAGGGGATACCACAGGAGTATGTCGCCGTTGAGGCCTTTTTTGCCATCGCCTGTTGGCGTAGTCCAGTCGTCGTAATCCGGCGCCCTTCCATCGTGAAGAGTGCCGTCGGCAAGCTCTCCGCCGATACCTATTACGAAAACCGCACCTCGCTCCTTCGTAACACGATTCTCGCGCTCTCGCGGGTCCGCAACATCAGGGTACATCTCCAGAAGCTCTTCGGAATGGACAAACGAAATCTCGTCCGGCAGCATCGGCTTGACGTGCAGGTATTTCTCGTCGACGGCGGCTTCGGTCCTCTTGAGCACATCGTAAATCTTGGTCACGATTGTCTTGAGGAAATCCAGATTCCTCTCGTCGGCGCTTATGATCCTCTCCCAGTCCCACTGGTCCACGTATATCGAGTGCAGATTGTCCAGGCACTCCTCGTCCGGGCGAATCGCGTTCATGTCGGTATACAGCCCCTCGCCGTGCTCGAAGCCGTAATCGGCCAGGACCATTCGCTTCCACTTGGCCAGCGAAAAGAGGCACTCGACATCGCTGTAGCCGTCGTCCCTGATTTTGAACGCCGCCTTTGTCTCGATGCCGTTGAGGTCGTCGTTGATGCCGGAGCCTTTTCGCAAAAACAGCGGTGCCGAGACCCGCTGCAGGTTCAGCTCTTCGGCCAGAGTATCCTGGAAGAAGTCCTTTATGTACTTAATGCCTCTTTCGGTATCCCTCAGCGCCAGCAGCGGCTTGTAATCTCCGTTCAAAATCAAGTTCGACATCGAAGCATCTCCAAATGTGTTTATCCCGAATCGTTAGATATGTATCACTCAGGCGCGATTCTGAGCGTTGCAGGAATCATACAAGGTTTTTGCCCCCGGAGCAAGCGAATGTTCTTGCAATAGCCGACGGCCGCAAATACTATTCGCTTACTTTTGCATGGAGATTAGAATTAGGGTAGCTATCAGATGCATATAAGCGAATTTCAGGGTTTGATATCGGAAAAGTACGAGGAGCGGGACCGCGAGCGGGGTGTGCCGCGGACGTTCATGTGGTTTGTCGAGGAAGTGGGGGAGCTTGCCACCGCTCTGGCCGGCGACGACCACGACAACAAGGTGGAGGAATTCGCCGACGTTCTCGCCTGGCTATGTACGCTGGCTAATATCAGCGACGTGGATCTGGAAAAAGCCTGCGCGAAGTATACCGGCAAGGAAATCAAAGGTTTCAAGCCGAAGTAGACTCTGCCGTGTCTTTCTCCGGGGTCTTGCCGTGCCAGGGCAGGCCCGACAGACCAAACGCCACGATATGCGTGACCAGCAGCCACCCCACGCCGAGGATTATAACTCCTGAAATCGGATAGTCGGAGTAGGGCGTTTCCAGTTCCCGGATCAGGCTGTGGATGATTGCGATTCCAAGCGCGACGGGCGTGATGAACCGGATACAGTACATCCAGATCTGCAGCACTACATAATTGAAAAGTTTGTGCCGCGTGCCGCTGAGGCCCAGGTTTGAGACAATGTGCGCCTTGAGTCTGTCGGTGCGATAGAGCCAGCCAACCACCAGGGCTTCTACGATTCCCACGGTGATCAGGCCGTACTGGTTGAGAAAATGGTCGACTATATCCAGCCAGAATAGTCCGACGTTGGTCGCAAAGAGCATTGAGCCGCAAAAGCCTACGATGCAGACCGCGGTGATGACCTTCTTGCGCGACACGTTGAACTTATCCAGGATCGCCGACGTAAACGCCTCGATGATCGATATGGACGAGGATATTCCTGCGATGATTAGTAACAGAAAGAAGAGAAAGCCGAACGCCCGTCCGTGAGGAAGCAGCGAAATCGCCTTCGGGTACGCGACGAACGCAAGGCCGATGCCGCTTTCCACCACCTCATTGATTTCAAGTCCCTGGCTTACCGCCATGTATCCAAGAATGCTGAATACGCCGAAGCCCGCGCACACCTCGTACGTGCTGTTGGAGAATCCTACGATGAGGCTGTTCTTGAAGATATTCGCTTCGCGCTCCAGATACGAGGAATAGGCGATCATGATACCGAAACCGAGTGACAGCGAGAAGAATATCTGCCCGTAAGCTGCGATCCAGACGTTCAGGTCCGTTATCTTGTCCCAGTCGGGCGTTACGTAGTGGCTGACCCCTTTACCGGCCCCCTCAAGCGTCAGCGCCCAGCCAATGATGACCAGAGTGATCACAAACAGCACGGGCATCATGACTTTAACCGCCCGCTCGATACCCCGCTGTACTCCGCCGTATGCAATCGACCAGTTTATAACCCAGATCATGGTTACCGCAACAGCGATCGGCCAGCGAAATCCCGCAATATCCCAGACATCTCCATCGGTCGGACGCTGAAGGAACTCATCGAAAAAGAATGCATTCGGATCGCTTCCCCATGCCTCGGTCAGAGAGAAAAACATATAATTTCCGCACCAGCCGATTATGACGATGTAGTAAAGCTCGATTCCGAACATGACGAACAGAACGGCCCACCAGCCCAGCCATTCCCATTTGGCGTCGATGTGCCTGAACGCTTTCGGCGCCGAGGCCTCCCTGTGGTGACCCAGGGCGAATTCGAGCATCAGGATCGGGATACCCGCCGTGAAAAGCGCCACGAAGTAGGGGATCAGAAAGGCGCCGCCGCCGTTCTCGTATGCCACGTATGGAAACCGCCAGATGTTGCCCAATCCGATCGCCGAGCCGATCGCCGCCAGAAGGAAACCGAGGTTCGTGCCCCACTTGCTTCGCTGTGCCATGTTCAGCTATCCGTGTCTACCTTTTCCTCTTCTTCTACTTCAGCTTCTTCATCTGTTTCATCCGCACTCTCAGGCTCGGCCGTGTCCTCGGTTCGGTGCTCGGGCGACTTGATGCCGTGGTCGGTGATTCCGAGCAGCTCGAGCGTGTTGCGTTCGACGATGTTACGGATACTGCCCCGAGGCACCGTCGGCAGATTCGTATCGGCCAGCCGCATATTGAAGCCCAGCAATGTCTCGATGCACTGGCTCGGATTGCCGGAGGGGAAGCTGCTGCCGAACAGGAGCTTGTCCATTATCCCGTGCTCGTAGGCCGCCATTACGATATTGTAGGTCTGCCAGACGTTACGCGGATTTATAGTCAGGTCGGCGTACACGTTCTTGTGCCGGGCGACCATGCACAACGTCTGCTCGAAAAAAGGTACGCCCATGCTTCCGATAACCATCTTGAGATCGGGGAATTCCCTTGCGATCTCGTCCAGCAGGTAGGGCTGTGCGTATTCCAGAACCGCGTCCGGCCCCAGGGCGTCGCCGGAATTATGGAAGAAAATCGGCAGGCCCAGCTCCTGCACCGAATCGTAAAACCTCATCGCGCTGGTGTGGGTGGGGTGAAAGCCGCGGGCCGAACAGTGAAGGACCACGCCCATTAGTCCGAGCTTTTCCGGAATGGTTTTCAGATTTTTGGTAATCCCTTTGTCTTTCTCGGGCTCGATAACGGCGAAACCGATCATCTTATCCGAATGTTTTTTTACGTATTTGGAAAGCTTTTTGTTGGTCTCGCCGCTGGGCTCCTCCGGCGGGGCCAGCACTATGCGCGCATCGACGGCCTCGGCCATAGAATCTTCTTCAGCCACATAAGCATCGTCAGTCGCCAGTGCTATGTGTGTATGACAATCGACTATCATTATCGGACACCTTGATCATCGGCGCGGCCGGCCGTGCCGTTGCAGGCAGATATAATATCCACAGACTCTGCCGTCAATTTTCCATTAATTCGGGTCCGTCAGCACCCAAACGCATATCAATAATCAATTGCCCCAGCGCCGTCAAGAATAATTATTCTCCCCGCCGCGTCGCGTCGCGGGCAGCCCGCCCGCGATCCGCGGCACCCTCAAGCATGCTGCACCTATGCCGTTGTCATTCCCGCAACACCCCCTGCCCTTGTCATTCCCGCAACACCCCCCGCCCTGGTCATTCCTGCGACACCCTCCGCTCTTGTCATTCCTGCGAAGGCAGGAATCTATTGAAATAGCCCCGCGCCAGCGGCTCGTTATTCTTTTGGTTCGGTTTTGTCAGAGCCTCTGAGGCCCTCCAGATTCCTTCGCACCGTCTGTGTCTTCGGATGTTCCGGCCCCAGACTCTTCTCACAGATTTCAAGCGCCCGGCGCATCAACGGCTCGGCCTCGTCCAGACGGTTCGTATTCTTTAAGAGTGTCGCCAGTTCGATAAAATCGTTGGCTACTTCGGGATGGTCTATTCCGAAAGATTGTTCGTGGATCGCCAGAGCACGACGCATTAAAGGTTCGGACGCGCCAAACCGGTTGGTGTCTCGAAGAAGTGTCCCCAAGTTGCGTAAGAAATTGGCTAAATGACGATGGTCTGGAACTAACGAAGACTCACCGATTTCAATTGCCCGCCGACACATCGGCTCTGCTTCTTTAAAGCGGTTGGTCTCCTTTAGTAGATTTGCAAGATTGTTAAGAACAACAGCAACATCAGGATGGTCTGCGCCTAGAGTCTGCTCATGAATTTGTAACGCGAGACGCATCAACTTCTCGGCTTCCTCCAACCGCTTCATATCCTGTAGCAAAGTCGCTAGATTGTGCGAAAAGTTGGCTACATGTATATCGTTGGATCCCAACAAAGTTGATACGATTTCAATCGCACGTCGATACATTATCTCGGCTTCAGTCAATCGGTTTGTATACTGTAGAAATGTGGCCAAGTTATTGAGATCGGTAGCGACTTCGAGGTGATTTTGGCCTAAATAATTCTTGTCTATCTCTAAAGCCCGACGCATCATAGGCTCAACCTCTGTCAACTTGTTTGTTTCCTGAAGCAAGACTGCAAGGCGTTTCAGATCACTCGCAACATTGAGATGGTCTTTGCCAAAAGACTGCTCATCAATCTCGAGTGCCCGGCGCATCAAAAGCTCGGCTTCTTCCAGGCGGTTCATGGCCTTAAGCAACTGGGCTAGGTTGTTCAGATCGGTGGCAACTTCGGGATGGTCTTTACCGAAAGACTGCTCATCTATCATCAGAGCTCGACGCATTATAGATTCAGCTTCAGCCAAGCGGTTCATGGACTGAAGCAACTGAGCTTGGTTGTTCAATATAACTGCTACTTGTGGATCATTTGGATCGCAAGATTGCTCCACTATTTCGAGTGCCTGCTCCAACAAAGAATCGGCCTCGTTTAGGCGTTTCATGTCCATAAGCAATGTTGATAGGTTGTTTAGACGGATAGCAATATTGGGATGGTTCTTGCCAAATGACTTCCGGTCAATTGCTAAGGCGCGACGCAACATTGTCTCGGCCTCGCTAAATCGATTCATCTCCCCAATCAACATACCTAAGTTGTTTAGACAAATTGCAACATTGGGGTGGTCTTCATGTAGAGATTGTTCATTAATCGCCAGGGCACGGTGAAGCATGGTCTCGGCCTCACCGAATCTGTTTATCTCCGAAAGCAACATCGCCATGTTATTTAGGCTCGTTGCAATACTCGGGTGCTTTTTAGGAAGAGTTCTCTCTTGAATGGATAAGGCACGAAGCATCATAGGTTCGGCCTCGCTAAATTGGCCCTTCTTACCCAAGAGCTGTGCCAGGTTGCTCAGAATGATAGCTGTCTTGGGATGATCTTTACCGCTGCATTTCTCGCTAATAGCCAGTGCTCTACGATACAAAGACTCGGCTTCGGCCAAGCGGTTTGTATCCTCAAGCAACATAGCCAGATGATTAAGATCACCAGCAATAATCTTATTCTCGGGACCGAATGACGCTTCATCAATATCTAATGCCTGACGTAAAAGCCGTTCAGCTTCGTCATATTGCGCGTTGTATAAAAAAATTAAGCCAGCCTCTTTACGCATCAAGATATTATCGGGCTCTAATTGTATTCCCTTCTTGTACCAACTTGATGCTCCAATATAGTTGCCGGCATAATACTCTGTTTGTCCGCGAGTTCTGTAGATTTTGGCTAACTCAGTTTCTTTACTTTTCTGAGCCTCGTCCAGAAATCGACGAGCATCGTCAAATCGCTTTTCCGCAACGGCTTTTAATGCTAAAGCATACGAGCCTGCACTCTTGGGTATTTGTTGAGCCAACTGGTGAGCACGGTCTGATGGAAGAATTTTTATGAGGACCGGCTCGTCCCCTAGAGAAGATTCAAGTTTCTCGTTCCCAATACTCAACTCCTTTTCAAGTATCTCAACGATGTTCCCTAAATTTTTCTTAATTACTTCTTGGTTTTCTTTGGTGGGACCTGAACACTGTGTTATTAGAGAGACGATGACGGTCACAACAAGTGCTATTATGGAGGCGCCAGCGCCCCAAAATCCTACCTTGTTCCAGAAACTGAGCCTTTTATATCTCGCATTTATCTTCATACTTGATTTTGCCTATTTGCTCAATCAAACCTTTAAATCTTATCTCTTTTAACATTAATCGTCAAGCATTGTTTTGATTTAATGGCCTAATGGGCCTAATGTTGAAATCATCTGGGTTCCATAATTTGTGGCCAGCGGTCAATGCAGAACTGCCGGGAAAGATGGATTTTTTGAGCAAGACGGGGGATTTTTTTGAAATTCCTTGTGGCTTTGTGCGTCTTGTGTGGTAGAATCGCGCCGCCGAAGTGAAGGCTTCCGTTGTTGTCGCGCGGGCGCGGGCCGTTGTTGGGGCGCTTGAATTGTGGTTTAGGTATATGGATTGTCCTGTTTGCAAAAATGCGATGATCACCCTTGAACTCGAAGACGTTGAGATCGATCACTGTCTCGATTGCGGCGGAATCTGGCTGGACGCCGGCGAGTTGGAAATTCTGCTCGGCGGACCCGATAAGGCAAAGAGCCTGATGGCTTCCTTCGCGGCAGATTCAAAGTGCGACGAGAAAAAGAGGAAATGTCCCATCTGCGACAAGAAAATGCAGAAGGTGATCGTAGGCGATTCCAAACCTGCCCTGCTCATAGACGAATGCCGCAAAGGCGACGGCCTGTGGTTCGATAAAGGAGAATTGCACGAAATATTTGACAAAGCCCGGTTGGATGAAGACAATAAGATTCAGGAGCTGTTAGCCGAGATGTTCGGTTACGATAGAGATTAGTGAAAGGAGAATGACAATGCTTGACACACTAACACCCGTCCTCGCCCTCAGTACGCTGTCCAAGATATCACTGGTTGTCCTGGCTATTGTTGTTGTTTTGATAATCGTCCTCAAACTGAAAGAAAGGGGCTGAAGCCGGGCAATCTCTCGATAAAGGAGCAAGACTATGGCACCAACACTGATAGCACTCATTGTTATCGCCGTCATTCTCGTTGTATTTGTTTTGACGTTGATAGCTATCTACAACTCTCTGGTGCGGCTTCGCAATCAGGTCGATAACGCCTGGTCGCAGATCGACGTACAGTTAAAGCGGCGGCACGATTTGATTCCCAACCTCATTGAAACCGCCAAAGGCTACATGAAGCACGAGCGCGAGACCTTCGAGGCGATCACCGAGGCCCGGAGCAAGGCCATGGGAGCCGGGAATGTCTCGGAAGCTTCTCAAGCCGAGGGCCAACTGGGCGAAGCACTCAGCAAGTTCATGCTGGTCGTCGAGAACTATCCGGACCTGAAGGCCAATCAGAACTTCCTCGCACTTCAGGAAGAGCTGACCAGCACCGAGAACAAAATCGCATTCGCCCGCCAGAGTTTCAACGATCAGGTCTTGTCCTTTAACAACAAGATCCAGATGTTCCCGTCGAACATCATCGCGGGCATGTTCGGATTTACCAAGCGCGACTTCTTCGAGATAGAAGTCGCCGCCGAGCGCGAGGTGCCGAAAGTGAGTTTTAGCTGAAGTAGGTCGGACGACCGGGACAACGCATGGGCTGCTCTGTAGCGGCGGTGATCTGAATGTGGGAACTGATTAGAGCCAACAAGAGAAACTCCATCTTCCTGATGGTCCTTATGGCTGTCGTGCTGCTGGCGCTGGGGCTGGTCATCGGCCTGGTCATGTTCGGGCCGGACGGCGGCTTGTTCGGCTTGATGATCGCCACGGCGATCTGGCTGGTGTTGACGTTAATCAGCTTTTCGACCGGCGACCAGATTCTGCTTGCCGCCAGTAAGGCCCAGCGCGTCACTCACGACGTCCATCCTCAGTTGTTCAACGTCGTCGAGGAGATGAAAATCGCCGCGGGCCTGCCCAAGATGCCCAAGATCTACATCATCAACGACCCGGCCCCCAATGCATTTGCCACGGGGCGGAATCCGAATAACGCCTCGGTAGCCGTCACCGCCGGTCTGCTGGCCCGGCTCAACCGCGATGAGCTGCAGGGCGTTATAGCGCACGAGATGAGCCACATACTCCACCGCGACATTCTTTTCGTAACGCTTGCCGGCATAATGCTCGGTTCGATTGTCCTGCTCTCGCAGGTTTTCCTGCGAGGCATGTTCTACAGTTCTATGATGGGCTCGCGGCGGCGCTATTCCTCCCGCTCCGGCGGCAGCGGCGGAGCGCAGATTGTTATGCTGGTGATCGCAATAATTGTTGCCATCCTGGCGCCGATAATGGCGTACCTCCTGTATTTTGCCCTTTCGAGACGGCGTGAATACCTCGCCGATGCCGGAGGCGCCAGGCTCACCCGCTATCCGGAAGGCCTCGCCAGCGCCCTGGAGAAGATCGCCGGCGACCCTTCGCCTCAATTGTCCGCTGCCAACAAGGTGACTGCGCCGATGTATATCGCCAATCCTTTCAAGAAGAAAGGACAAAGAAAGCTCTCAGACCTGACGAGCACGCATCCGCCGATCTCGGAAAGAGTCAAGGTTCTGCGCAACATGTCTCAGGGCGCTTCTTTCAAGGAGTACTCAAAAGCCTATACGGAAGTGACACACAAATCCAGTGTTGTACCGGCCGGGGCGGTCGGCTTGAAAGAAGATGTCGAGTTGCGCCAGGCCGACGTGCAGGCTACAAAAGAAGAACAACGTGAAAAACAAATGCACCAGATCGGCGACATTATGCGAAAAGTCAATCAGTTTGTCTTTTTAACCTGCGCCTGCGGCCTGAAACTCAAGGTCCCGCCCAACTTCAAAGGTGACAAGGTCAAGTGCCCGCGTTGCAGTAAAGTGCACAATCTTCCCCATAAGAGCCAATAGATGGCACGAAACTAAATCCTTTCACGCCAAAAAGCCGTCGAATCTGATCTCTATGTGGCGTTTGGCCAATCCTCTTCTTTGTCGGTTGTTTTTATTGATGATATCAAGGAAATTGTGGAGGTTTATATCTCCCATTCTTTAATGCCCAATGACGAATTGGGCGATGCCTTGCATCTCGCGGTGGCATCCTTTCACAAGATGGATTATTTGTTGACCTGGAACTGTAATCACCTTGCCAATGCCAATAAACGTAAACACATTCGCAGAATAAACGAAAGGCTGAGGATCCATACTCCGGAGATTCTCACCCCACTAGAATTGATGGAGTTCTGACATGAAAGACAATGAAACCATCGCAAAGATCAGACAAACAAGAAGGCGAATTTCTAAGAAAGTCGATTTCGACCCTAAACGGCTGATTGATTTCTACAAAGAACGGCAGAAAGCAAGAACAGCGAACAAGGCGACCAAACGTGAACGCTGAACCAGTAAGTGACTGTCCTTTTGTAATTCCAGATATCATAGTGCTGATTGGAGTTGACCCTGGATTATCAAGCTATGAGAATTGATGCCGCCGCGGGGACATTGGCCCAGCCGGCTATATAAATGCCCCGGTGCGTGAAGGAATCCCCGCTCCCATAAACGAGGCTCAAACGACCAGCTCGCGAGCCAGCGAGCCGACTCCGATGTTCGAGGTTTACAAAGTGTCAATTGAATTGCGAAATTGTAAGCATTGACCGTCTGAGGCTATTCTAAACCGATCTTTTCCCCAGGGGTGAGTATCTTTGTTTCACATTCGGCGGATTTTGCAAACTGCTCAGCATCGCTCCGGCCGCCTACGATGTCGCCCCAGTGATAAGGGATTGCCATTTTGGGCTTGAAATGGTTGGCCGCCTCGGCCGCTTCGGCTGCATTCATGGTATAGGTGCCGCCGACCGGCAACAGTGCTACATCGATGTTCTTCAGGGCCTTCATCTCTTCGGTGATGTCCGTGTCGCCGGCGTAGTAGATGCGCTTCGAGCCGATTTCGATCACGAATCCCACCCAGTCGTTTTTCTTCGGATGGAAATCCTTTTCGAGATTGTACGCCGGCACGGCGTGAATGCGGACGCCCTCATATTCGACCGTCAGCCCCGGCATGATCGCTTCGCCTGCTTTTTCTTTAGCTATTACATCGGCAGAGGCTATCAGCTTCGTATCCGGCCCGCCGACTTTGTCGATATCCTCCGGCGAGTAATGATCGTAGTGACTGTGACTGACCAGCACGAACGCAGCATCGTTAGGCTCGTTTTCCAGTTTCCACGGGTCGATATAGATAACCGTGTCGTCGTGACTTATCCTGAAGCCGGCGTGCCCCAGCCACTGCAGCGTCATGCGCATTTCAGACTCCTTTCTCGTTTGCTCGGCGCCGTTCGTTCCTGCGGTTTCCGATCCGGGTTCGTCCTTTGCACAGCCGCAGACAACCAAACACCAAATAACAACAAAATCCAGTAATCTCAAGCCTCGCATCTTATTCTCCTTAATTCAAGGGACACTTGAGCCGGGGCGGCACGGGATTGTTTCGCCGTCCGGAGAGCGAAATTGTTTGAAAGGGCCCCGTTATCGGCGGGGCTTGCCGTTGTCATCTTGCAGATGCTTTATGCGCAGGGACGGACGTTTGTTGCTTCCGGGCCTTTCCTGCCCTGCCCTACCTCGAATTCCACCGCCTGGCCGTCATCCAGGGTCCTGAAGCCGTCGGTCGCGATGTTCGAATGATGGATGAACAAATCCTCTCCGCCGGCGTCCGGTACGATGAAGCCGAAACCCTTCCTCTCATTAAACCATTTTACTTTGCCTGTGTCCACAATATTCTCCTTCAAAAACCGCAATAACTGGTTCCCTCTTATCGAGTCAACCGACAGACCTTACTTCCAACAATACTCTATACTTTACCTTGACTGTTATTATTGTCGATGATTTAGGCCGAAAACCTAACAAAAAGTGCTAATTTTTTGCGATTTTCTTGAAATTTTTGCGATTTTCGGGGATTTTGGCCGGCAAAGACCAGGCCTTTCGTCAGTCGTGCACATTGGCGTTTTTCACGCCGCCGCAACACTTTTTGTACTTCTTTCCGCTGCCGCAGGGGCACGGCTGATTGCGTCCGATTTTTGGTGAATGCTCTACTATGGGTAGTGTCGGCGTAAGATCGGCGATATCGGTATTATCATAGGGCTGGTTCTTGTGAGGCAGCCGCCGATTGTAGTCGTCAATAAAAGCCTGCATAGCCCTGTCATCCGTCACATCCACTCCAGCGGCTTCTGCCTGCATCACGAAGCTCTTGGCCATTCCCCAAAAAGCCGGATTCATGCCGTTATCGACAATTTTATCAGACCAATTGAGGACGGTCTCAGCCAACTCCGCGGTGTTTGCCAGAATGCCTTCGGATTCCAGCCACCTTAAAAGTGCTGCGGTGACGGGTGCTACTTTCTCAAGGCACTTTCGATCAGCTGTGACTTTGCGAGGAAGTAATTCGAGCAGCACTTCGCTGAGTACGGACTCATCGAATTCCCCGGGGCGGCAGCCGACATAGTCCCAGGCATACGTAAGGACTGCATTTGCGATAAAGCCGGCGTCTTCAGGAACTTCAGCATCGAGTTCCTCCGCCTCGGCAGACTGGAGAAAACGTTCGACTAAATCCTGGGTACGCCTGTAAGCCGCCTGCTCATCGTACTCGTCATTTTCTCTGGCGTCTTTTGTGTACCAATCCCTAACCATCTTCCAGCGGGGCTCGAGCCATTCCATGACTGGAATTTGCCACATTCCTGGCGGAGGAGTGTAATCCAGACGATCGTGCATCAAATCCAGTGCGTCCGCATAATCACCGTAAGCGAAAGAGCCTTCACTGTTAGTTTTCAGTTGCTCTATCAGATCAATGGAATCGGTGCATTTCATTTCAGCCAGGGTCCATGCGGCGTTAGCAACATCAAGAGGATCGATTTCATTGCGAGCTGCTTTTTCAAGGAAACCCTTACAGGCTTTGATTACCGGCTTGCGAAGTTCTGGATCCTGGGTGTCGGCTGCCAGTTCGGTAAGTCCCCAAAGGTGAAACCAGGCGCCTCTCTCGTCAAGTTCGTTTTCTATCGCTTCCAGGACGTCAGGCAAAATCACCGGCCCCATCGAGCCGCCGGCTGCTGACAGGACCTCCAATGAAATCTCCGCGTCGTCGTATCCGGCTTCCACGAGTTTTTCGATTAGAATGGTCCCGATCCGTCGCCGTCTGTCATCGCCAAGCTGCGGTGCCGCGATAGCGAAAATGGCCGGTACGTATAAGTCTTCGTAATGAGGGTGATCGAACTCGATTTCATACGCCTGTTCGTACAATTCGATCAGATCGTACGTCAGCGAATCGTCTCCGACCAACGCCGCGGCGAACTCAAACAATGCCTCACGGGGGATGTCGCCTTCGGACTGTTGAAGAGCTTGCCAGGGCAGTTGTGCTTTTTTGTTTTCCATGATCTCCATCCTTTCAACGGCTCCTGCCGTCCCGAAATCCAAATTGTTATGAGACCAAGCTTACTTGCAAGCCTATAGATCAATTGTAGTTTATCGTAACTACTTATCAAGTGCTTATCGGATGTTTTGTTCTTAGTTTCTTGTGTTTTTGCCCGGACTATAGTAGATAATAGAGCAACTCAGGTAAGTTTTGTTGTGTCCGGATTGAGTCTAACAATATTTTATGAAGAAAGGGGCTAACCGATGCTGAAAATAGGTATGATAGGAGCTGGTTTCGTAGCCGGATTTCACGAGAGAGCGTTGCGTTCGGTTCGCGGCGGCGAATTTGCCGGAGTCTACGCGCCGCAAGGTGCGGAAGCTCTGGCAAAACTTGCCCAACAGAACGGGCTGGGCAATACCAAAGTGTTCGAAAGCATTGCCGATCTCTGTAAAGAGGTGGACGTGGTCTGTATCTTTGCGCCGAATTCTTTTCGCATCGACATCATGCGGAGTATAGCCAAGGCAGTCGAGGGCGGGGCGGATATCAAGGGCATAATCTGCGAAAAGCCTCTGGCCCGGAACCTGGAGGAGGCGGACGTGCTGACTCGCATGGCCAAGGCCCTCCACGTTCCTACGGCCTACTTCGAGAACCAGCTTCACATGCCCTCTGTGGTCGAGGCTCGCCGGCAGCTCGCGGCGGTCGAGCAGAGCATGGGACAGGCGCATCTTGCCCGCAGCGCCGAGGAACACGGCGGGCCGCACGAGCCGTGGTTCTGGGATCCGGTCCGGCAGGGCGGCGGCGTCTGCTGCGATATGGGCTGCCATAGCATAGCGGTCGGCATGTACACACTGACCCCGGCCGGAAAGCCCCCCGATCATCTGACGCCCGTATCGGTAACGGCGAATATGTCGCTGCTGAAATGGTCCAAAGAACCCTGGAGCAGCAAGCTGAAGGAAATGGGCGTCGATTATACGAGCGCCCCGGCTGAGGATTACTCGAACGTCACGCTGGAGTTCAAAGATCCCGAGACAGGGACCCGCAGCATCGCCCAGGCGACGAATTCCTGGATGTACGATGCTCCCGGCCTGAGACTTCTGATGGAGGTGTTCGGCCCCGGCTATTCTTACACGGTCAATTCTTTGCAGTCGCCTGCGGGTATGTTTATCAGTGATTCGGCCGCCGCGGCTGTAGCGGACAGCGAAGTTGCTCTCGAGAAGTCCCAGGCGACGCGCGGGGCACTCGTTCTCCAGCCCAACGAGCCGGACCTGTACGGGTACGTGGCCGAATGGCGCGATGCTCTCGCGGCATTCGAGAAGGGCGAAGACGGAATGTTGAATCTCGAGTACGGGCGCTTGGTAACAATGCTAATCGTGGCGGCGTACATGTCACACGAAAAGAAAAAGACCATAGACCTGACCGATCCGGCCGTTCTGCAGGAACTGGAAACCTACGTCCCCCTGATCCAGCAGGGCAAAGGAAAAGAAATTCTTGGCGGGGAATAAGACTCTGATGTGCCGTACATATTCGCAGATGTATAAATATAGGCAAGATTCCGTCCATCGGCAAACAAAAAGCACTCACGCGGTTAGAGCTTCTGGTGGCGCTGAGTATCGTGGTGTTCGTAGGACTCCTCGCGTTGTGCACAAGGGCGTTGAAGTGGCATCGGAACTATGACGTAAAGGGTCCCTGGACTAAAGCGGGCGGGGTGCTGCCGGATGACTGGCCACTCTGGATGAAAGTGTTCAAGGACTACTGAACATCTATCGCTTTAGAGCTGACAGCAGATAAGCGGAAAATGCTCGTTCGTGTCGAAGGCGTCTCGCCCTCGACACGCGCAGGCAAGATGCCCGCGACACACAAGGGCGGGACGCCCTCGCCACGAAAAAATTGCTTACTCGAAAGGCAAAGCGCGGTATAATCTGCCGTCTATGATTTTTGGTTTTATGGTATGAGATTGGAGCAGAAATGGCAGGTCATTCACACTGGGCTGGAATAAAACATAAAAAAGCGGCTGTCGATGCCAAGCGCGGCAAGGCATGGAGCAAGGTAGCTCGAATGCTGATTGTCGCGGCCAGGCAGGGCGGCGGGGACCCGACAACGAACTTGAGTCTGCGCTACGCCATCGACAAGGCCAAAGCGGCAAATATGCCAAAAGAGACGATTGAAAAGGCCGTCAAGAAGGGCACGGGCGATATCGAGGGCGTCAGCTATGAAGAAGCTCTCTACGAAGGCTACGGGCCGAGCGGCGTTGCGATAATGGTCGAAGCTCTGACGGACAACCGAAACCGCACAGGCCCCGAAATCAAGCGAATTTTCGAGAAGCACGGCGGCTCGCTGGGAACCAGCGGCTGCGTAAGCTGGATGTTCAGCAAGAAGGGGCTTATCACGGTTGATATTGGAGCGACGGACGAAGATCAGTTAATGGAAATCGCACTCAACGCCGGCGCCGATGATATGGAAGCGGCGGGCGAAGTCTACGAGATAACCTGCGATCCCGGCGCATTCGAGAAGCTCAAGCAAACGCTGGAGGAAAAAGAAATCCCCACCGAAGTAGCCGAAATTTCGATGGTGCCGCAAAACACTATCGACATCGAAGACTCGCAAACGGCACGAAGAATTATCTCTTTGATGGAGGCGTTCGACGACCACGATGACGTCCAGAACGCTTACGCAAATTTCGACATACCCGAAGAAACAATCGCTCAAATCTCGTAGTGCATATTCCGTCATGATGACGGAGATTCGCGAAGCAACTTAAGTCTTTGCTGAGCGTCGGAGTATCTCTCTTCCCCGAGCCTGCTTATGACTTCTTCTCTCTCCGGGTATATCCTTCGAAACTGGTCCCGGTATGCGTCTTCGATCTTTACTGCTCTGGCGTAATGCTCGGTCGCCACCCCGGTTTTACCCAATTGCTCGGCGACCTGCGCCAGCTTGAAGTGCAATCGGCCGCAGCCGGGGTAACGTTCGATCGCCTCGGAAGCGGCATCGAGAGCCTTGTCGAGCCAATCCGCTCTTTGCCGCCCCGGCGAGTTTTCCGCAAGCTGCATGTACGCATCGGTCAAGCGCTCGTAATTTTTGAAGGCCGCACTGTTGCGCTCTATCGCCTTTTTCAGCCACTCGGCCGCTCGCATCAGCAAAGCCGGATCGTTACCCGGTCTTGATCCGAAACGGTGCAGGTATAATCTGCCGTTGAAGGCCGGCGCGCTCGCACTGAGAGGATCGGCCTCAGCGGCTTGCTCCAGATGCTGATGTGCATCCTGAAAACGCCCCGCGGAGACCATTTCGTTTGCCCGTTGGATGTTAATCGCACTTTGCGCCGCAGGCGCCAGCACATAATTGAAATATACTATCGGCATTGCGATGGCGCCGACCGCCGCAGACAGTCTCATAGAGGGCGCCGTCTTGAACGATATTTGAGGTAGAGGTTTTCTGTGCACGTGAGCCGCAATCAGGCAGGCAAATACGGCCCAGAAAGCCGTGAGGACCCCCGGCTCAAAGATCGCAAAGTCTATGAGGTTATGAAGTACGACCGCCAGGACGGCACAGAAAAGGAGCACCGAGGTATTTGTGTTTGGCGTCTCGACTCCTTTCTGCCGCTCTTTACGCAATGGTCCGGCGACAAGAATAAATGCAATAAAGAATACAGCCACCGGCGCGACGTAGACCGTGACTATCAGATATATGATGACGGCGAATGCATCAGCCTGCGCTGCCGCCATAAGAACGGGTCGGATGAGTAGCAAGGCCGCGGAAATCACAACAGCAAATATGGTGGCCGGTTTCTGAAATGACGTTTGGTGGTCGGCGGCTTGGATTGATGTATCTATGTCGCCGGGAGAGGTCATTGTCCATATTGGCAGGACTAACATAAGCAAGAAACCAATCAGGCCCAGCGGACCGTACTGAGTCAGGATGCTAAGCGCAAAATTATGAGGATCAGATACGGATTCCAGAGCGGCGGGCGGTTTGTAGTGCGGATAAAAGTGTCCGAAGTTGCCCGGCCCGACGCCGGTGAATTTGTGATCGGCATACATTTGTCCCGATGCGCGCCAGTACTGCCATCTGACGAGCATCGAACCGCCGCCGGGGAGCCGGTCACGCTCTACGCCGTAGAAAGCGATTGCGCCGGCGACGGCAGTGCTAAACAACACGCAGACAACCAGCACGGCTTTCCTGTGAGTTTTTAGCGTGTTGCCAAATGCCCGAATGATGCCGTATGCCACTGCGGCAAGAAACAGGCCGATGAACGCACCCTTGCTGCGCGTGAGGACCAGATTAAAGAAAATGATCGCCACGATTAAGCCGCAGCCGAGCAGATACAAAGAGTCGCCGGCGTCGGACTTGTGTTTTTTGAATTTCTCTGAGAGTAAAACAATCCCGGAAAACAGCGCCATCAGGGCGAACGATCCGGCTGAATTTCGCGTAGTGAAAAATCCGCGTACGCCTTTGGAATACAACCTGTGCTCGAAGAGAAACTGCTGGAATGTGCCGGGATCGATGCCCAGCGGCTCGAGCAGGCTCTGAGGATCTCTTTCGTATTCTTCAATCATTGCCGCGTTGTCGATTTGCCATTGCCAGATAGACTGAAAGGCCGAGACAGCCCCCAATGCGGCGATAACCGCAAGCACGATCTTGATCTTCTGATACGAGTCAAGGATTTGCACAAGCAGAAGCGCCATTAGCGCCGGCGCCAGAAAAACTGCGACATCGGTGATTGCCAGCCGCTTATCTGATGCCGCAATACCAGCGATGATGGCGGCAAGGCAGAACATCCCCAAACCGATTTCAATTCCTGTAACGCGATATGAGAATCGGTTGCCCCAGAACTTCACCACTATCCAAAGGATGAACGAGAAAATCAAGACGGCCGATACCGACAGGCTATACAAGTTGTCACCGAGATTTGCTGCGGTGGTTGTAGACTGCATCGGCGGCCCCTCGGTGTAAGTGCAACGAAGCGCGATCACACAAAGGCACAGCCCCAGCAGGGCGTATTCGAGATACGTAAGCCTCTTGCTTTTAGGGTTATTCGCATACTTACTCATTTTCGGTTATTGAAATAGCCACAAAGGCACGAAGACACCAAGATTATAGAATAATTCTTTTTATACTATCTCGGCAGCAATCTTCTCTTCTCTCTGTGAGGTTTCTTCAAAATCCATTCCTTTTTCCTTCGTGTCTTTGTGTCTTCGCGGCTCCCCAATTCATTTCGATGTGGATTCGAATACGGCGATTATCGACAGCACCAAAATTGTCTGTGCGAAGATTAAGATTGTTCCCGTCAAATCGACCTGATACAGAAATGTTGCACCGAGACCCGTACAGAGCGTAGCAAGATACAGCGTCAGGACTGTTTGTGCATCTGTCAGGCCGTGTCGTTTCAGGCGGTGGGAGAAGTGCTGCGTGTCACCCACGAACGGGCTTTTGCCCTGGCTTATTCGCAGCAGAGTGACACTGATGAAATCATATAGCGGCACAGCCATAACAATTAACGGCATGAAAATTGGATACCATAGGCCGCTTTGCGCTTCTTGGTAATAGGTCGTGCGCAGGCTCAGAAGCGCTACGAAAAAGCCGACAACGAGTGAGCCGGCGTCGCCCATGAATATCTTCGCAGGAGGGAAGTTGAAGACCAGGAAACCTGCGAGCGTCCCGATAAAGACCAGCGCCATGCCGCCGACGAAGACCTGGCCGCTGAACGCCGCCGCGACGAACAGGATTGAGCTGACGATTACCGCGATTCCGGCTGAGGCGCCGTCCATGTTGTCGAGGAAATTAAAAGAGTTGATAATCAACACGATCCAGAATGCGGACAGCAATGAAGAGATCAGTGTGCTCTCGATGAAAAGCTCGACCCTTATTTCCGCAAACGCCGCGGCGACAATCGCAACCGCGAATTGCACGGCAAGTTTGAATAATGGTCCCAACTGTTTCCAGTCGTCCCACAGGCCCACTGCAAACAGGACTACTACACTCGCCACTATAATGAGCAGTTCATTGCTCCTGGCCAGGAAATCGGCCGCTTTCACGTTGGCTCGCTCGGCGATCCAGCCTAAATGACCCGGCGCGACGAGGAATCTCATAAATGCCATAGCGCCAAGGATGATAATCAACAGTGTTGCCGAGATCGCGATGCCTCCGCCCAGGGGGACGACACGCTGTTTTTCGGGTTGGTATCGGTCCGGTGCGGGCCGGGACACGAAATCAGCGCGCAGCATCAAGCGTCTCACTCCGGCGGTAAGAGCCGCCGAGATCGCGAACGATCCTGCAAGCAGAGCTATAGCAAGTGCAATCAAGCCTTACGTTTTCCGTGGAGTCTGTAGAGTTTCCTGCGCTCGAACAACCTCAACTGCTCCAGCAGCCGGGTCCTGACATTTTCGAAGAAGTCGAAGTAGCATTGCTGCCTGTAATCCGGATAAGTATAATCCAAAGGCTTCCAGCGGCCTTTGTCGTAAATCAGTGTTACTTCGGCGTACATTTTTCGACCGATATATATACGATGCGAATAGTTTTTTGTTGTAGCGAGCACGAGTTTCGAAGGCTCGATAATCCCCGGATCGAGATTCACCGGTCTCGGCAGCGGGAAAGCCAGCTTTTTGGCCAGTTTCCGTTCGAGCTTGTTGGTGCGCAGTTTTATTTTTGCGAGTCTTCCCGGCTCGATAAGCCGCTCGAAGCTCAGAAACTGCCTCAGAATGCGGGGGCCGGTTTGCTCCTTGTAGTAGTCGGTCTTGTCGAACGGCCACACTTCGCTCTTGAAATCGGTGTGGCCGATCTTATCCGTCAACAACTCGGCCGCCGCGTTCAGACAGTGATAGTTCGAGGCCAGAATCCCCACTATGAGCTTTACCGGCTTTGGCTCTTTGAGCTTCCACATACTCAGACGTCACAAATTCGCACGGCATAAGCGAGAGACTCGATCGGGTCTTTCTTCGGGATGAACTCATGAGCTACGTAACCCTCATATCCGGTCTCGGCGATGGCCTCCATGATTGCCGGATAGTACAGTTCCTGCGTATGGTCGATTTCATTTCGGCCGGGATTACCGCCGGTGTGGTAGTGGCCGATGTACTGGTGGTAGTCCCGGATCGTGCGAATTATATCACCTTCCATAATCTGAGCGTGATAGATGTCGTACAGGATCTTCAGACGATCCGAGCCGACCCTTTTGCAGACCTCGACGCCCCACGCCATGTTGTCGAACATGTAACCCTCGTGGTTGACCTTGCTGTTAAGATACTCGATGCATATATAGATCTTCTTCTTTTCCGCGTGACCGACGATCTCCTTGTACCCTTCGACGGCGTTGTCGACTCCGACGTCATCCGGGATGCCTTCTCTGTTGCCGGAAAAGCTAATGACGTTTCGGAATCCCGCATCCGCGGCCGCATCGATGGCGTCGCGCATTTTGCGAATGCAATCGGCGTGATAGTCCTTATTGTTCATCCCTTTTGTGAGACTGTGCGAGCCGACCATCGAGGATTCCAGCCCGTGCTTCTTGAGAGTCGAGAAACCATTCGGTCCAACCAGGTCGATTGCCTTGAGGCCCATTTTTTTGCCGATCGCGCAGAGTTCTTCGAGGCTCTGTTTGCGATAGCACCACTTACAGGCGGACTGATTGATGCGGCCGTTCTTAACGATGCGTTCGACGCCTTCTGAGGCGCCGCCGATTGCCGTGTGAGTTAGGGATCCTGCGGCCGCCCCGGCTGCCGTCAGAGAAGCGTTGCGTACGAAAGTGCGTCGTGAGAGCTTACTGTTTTTCTGTGTAGACATTGTTTCTGTTCCTTAGTTTCTGTGTTCTGTTAGTTGTGTTGGTTACAGTGGCTTTATTTTCGCGGCACATACCTTGTATTCCGGTATCTTGGCGATCGGATCGAGGGCGTCGTTGGTAAGCATATTCGCGGGGCCTTCGGCGAAGTGGAACGGCATGAACAGCCAGCCGCGTGCGACCTGAGTGCCGACGCTCGCTTTGGTCGTGACCTTACCCCGCGTCGTGATGACCTCCACAGAGTCCCCGTCTTCGATGCCGTATTTTTCGGCGTCCTTGAAGTGAATCTCTACGTACCCGTTCGGCGATTTCTGGTCGATGGCCGAAGACCTGCGAGATAATGTGCCTGTATGGAACTGGTATAACTGCCTGCCGGTCGAAAGAATCATCGGGAAATCCTGATCGGGTATCTCCGCCGGGGCCCTGAATCGCACGGGGTGGAACTTGCCTTTGCCGCGTTTGAATTCACCCTCGTGGAGGTATTTTGTGCCGGGGTGGTCCCTGTCGAGACACGGCCACTGCAGGCCGACAGATTCGATCCTGTCGTAGGCGATTCCGCCGTAGATAGGCGAGACTGACGCGATCTCGTCCATTATCTGCGAGGCATTTTCGTATTGCATCGGCAAGCCCATCGCCGTGGAAACATCGCAAATAATCCTCCAGTCGTCCCGCGTTTGGCCCGGCGGAGTCACCGCTTTTCGCACTCGCTGAATACGCCGCTCGGTATTGGTGAAAGTGCCGTCTTTTTCCGCAAAACTGTACGCAGGGAGAACGACGTTTGCGTATTCACCTGATTCGGAGAGGAATAAATCCTGTGATACCAGGAACTCTACCTTTTCAAGAGCCTTGCGAGTGCGGTTGAGATTGGGGTCCGACAGCGCCGGATTCTCGCCCATCAGGTATAGCGCCCGGACTTTGTCTTCTTCGATGGCATGGAATATCTCCACGACAGTCAGCCCCGTCTTGTCCGAGAGTTTCGTGTCCCACGCCTCTTCGAACTTGGCGTGTATCCCGGCATCTTCCACCGACTGATATCCCGGATACACGTTGGGCAGAGCCCCGAGGTCGCATGCGCCCTGGACGTTATTCTGACCTCTCAGGGGATTAACTCCGGCCGATTCCTTGCCGACGTTGCCCGTCAGCATCGCGAGGTTCGCAAGCGACAGGACGTTTTCAGTTCCGGTGGTATGCTGGGTGATTCCCATGCTGAACACTATGCTCGAACTATCGGCCTTCGCGTATGTGCGTGCCGCTTCACGTATTGCCTCGGCCGGGACGGTGGTGATCTTTTCGGCCTTTTCAGGCGTCATCTCCCCGACTGCCTCAGCCACTTGCTCGAAACCCTCGGTGCGCTGTTTTATGTAGTCCTCGTCGTGCAAGCCTTCTTCGATGATGACGTTCATCATGGCGTTTATCAGGGCGACGTCGCTGCCGGGCCGCTGCTGTAAATGAAACTTTGCGTAGCGAACGAGTTCAATTTCTCTGGGATCGGCGACGATAAGCTCGGCCCCGTTCTTAACTACCGCCTCTCTGATGCCGATTGCGATTACCGGATGTGCTTCCGGAGTGTTCGAGCCTATGACGAATATGCAGCCTGCGTTCCTGAATTCGTCGATGGAATTCGTCATTGCACCGCTGCCGAAGGCTCGCGCCAGACCTGCGACGGTGGAGGAATGGCACAAGCGGGCGCAGTGATCGACATTGTTGGTTCCGATTGCGGCGCGGATGAACTTCTGAAAGACATAGTTGTCCTCGTTCGTACACTTGGCCGAGGACAGGCCCGCTATGCTGTCCGGGCCTGACTCGGATTTTATCTTCTTGAGATTTTTAGCAATCACGCTGATTGCTTCGTCCCACGTCGCTTTTTCGAGGCTGCCGTTACGTCTTATCAGGGGCGTCTTAAGCCTGTCCGGGTGGGCCACGAAGTCCATGCCGAAGCGGCCCTTGACGCAGAGATTGCCGTCATTGGGTATGCACCCGATTTCGCTGGTGGCTCTGACTATCAGGTTCTTTTTCGGATTGACGTTAAGGTAGATCTGACAGCCCACGCCGCAATAGACGCAGGTCGTTCTTGTCTTGATCAGGTCTTTCGCCTGGCCCTGGCCGATAGCCGAGCGGTCGTACAGCGCTCCCGTGGGACATGTTGAGATGCACTGGCCGCAGAGCACACAAGTCGATTCGTTCAAAGGCACGTCGAACGCCGTGGTTACCACCGTGTCGGCGGCCCGATTTTTGAATGTCAGGGCGTGGGCCATTTGCACTTCGTCGCATATCCGCACGCATCGCCCGCAGCGAATGCACTTTCGAGGATCGTACTCCAGCGCGAGATTGCCGGTCGTATAGTTGGGTTCGGGCCTGGTGATGAATCCCTGGTCCAGCGATTCCAAGTCGAGCTGGTATTCGTAAGCGTAGTTTTGGAGCTTGCACTGGCCGTTTTCATCGCAGGTCGTGCAGGAGCCGCAGTGCTCGTAGAACAGCAGTTCAAGAATAGTGCGCCTGATGTCGCTGATTTCCTCGGTTTCGGTCCGGACTGCCATGCCCGGCTGAATCTCGAGCGTGCATGAGGCTATCGGCTGATTTTGGCCCTCGACTTCCACCAGACACATCCTGCACGAGCCGGTTGGCGTGAGCCGCGGGTCGTGGCAGAGATTCGGAATCTCAATGTTGTTTTCGAGCGCCAAATCCAGAATGGATTGTCCGGGGCTGCCTGCTAACTCCGTGCCGTCTATGGTAACTTTGATTTCTTCTGACATATTTGTTAACCGAATTGCTCAAGATCACATCGCAGGCACCTGCCTGCTTCTTCGACAGCCTGCCGGCGATCCAGCCCCAAAACCACCTCGGCAAAGCCTCTCTTTCGCTGGTCCATCGGGATGGATTCTTCTTCGACTCTCGGAATTGATTGCAGCATCTTCTCTTCGTCGGGCTTTGTAATAGAAAAACCCGTATCCTGAGGCAAGGCGCCGCTTCCGCCAAGCATCTGGTCTATGTTTATCGCGGCACGCTGCCCATCGGCTACCGCTTCGATAACCGTCGAAGCGCCTCGGGTACAGTCTCCGCCGGACAGAATTCTTTCGGATGTGGTTTCAAGGGTAACAGGATCGACCTTTATGGATCCCCATTCGGTCAACTCCGGCCCGCCAATGTAATCAGTCGTTTCCATTGATACCACCTGGCCGATAGCAGGCAGCACGACGTCGCATTCTATGACGGTATCGGTGCCGTCGATTGGCACCGGTCGCCGTCTGCCGTCGGCCTCGGCTTTGCCAAGCTCCGCTTTGACGTACTCAATTCCCTCAACGGTACTGTTGCTGCTCAAGATTTGTTTCGGCACGGCCAGGGTCACAAGCTCTACGCCCTCGTTTATCGCCTCTTCGATTTCCTCCTTGTACGCGGGCATTTCTCCGCGAGTTCGCCGGTAGAGCACGGTAACTTTCTCGGCGTCGAGGCGGATCGCCGAACGAGCTGTGTCTATCGCCTGATTGCCGCCGCCGAGAATTACGATTCTTTTGCCCCGGCAGTCCATGCCCTTGCCAAGCGCTCTGTCGCGAAGGAAGTCAAGAGCATCTATGACGCCGCTGAGTTCGACTCCTCTAACGCCTATTGGCTTGCCCCTCTGAGCGCCTGTGGCGATAAAGACGGCCTTGAAACCTCGTTTAAGCAAATTTCCGGCGTCCGCGATTCTCTCGCTGATCCGCAATTCCACGCCGTGTGAGAGAATAAAATCGATTTCTTTCTTGAGTATATCCTTTGGAAGTCTGTACTCGGGTATTCCCAGAGCAAGCATTCCGCCCGGAATAGGCTGGGCCTCGAATATCATCGACCGTCTTCCCATAAGCCCCAGGAAGAATCCGCAGCTAAGGCCGGCAGGGCCGCTTCCTATTATTGCGACCTCAGGCGTTTCATCCGTCGGCTTGACCATGGGAGTCATGAGATCGCTCGTATGGTCGGCTATATAACGCTTGAGCGCGCGTATTGCCAGCGGACTGTCGACTTCGCTGCGGCGGCAACGCCGTTCGCAGGGGTGGTCGCAGACGCGGGCGCAGACCGAGACAAAAGGATTGCGCCGGCGAATGACGTCCGCCGCCTGGTCCAGTTTGCCCTCAGCCGCCAGAGCAAGGTACTCCGGTACGTTTACCCTCGCCGGACATGCGTGCCGGCATGGCGCCTTAAGCAGCGCGCTGCACGCCGCGGCACGGCAGGTCTTCAGCACGATGTGTTCTTCATATTCCTCGCGAAAATGTCGAAGTGTCGAAAGAACTGGATTTGGAGCGGTCTGGCCAAGGCCGCAAAGCGAAGCTGTTTTGATATGGTTGGCCAGCTTCTCAAGTACGTCGAGGTCTTCTATTTTGGCTTCGCCTCGGCTGATGGAGTTGAGAATTTGCAGCATTTTCTTGGTGCCGACACGGCAGGGCGTACACTTGCCGCAGGACTCAGCCTGGACGAACTCGAGAAAATACCTCGCAACGTCCACCATGCAGGTAATCTCATCCATCACGATCAGGCCGCCCGAGCCCATAATCGCTCCTATCTGCTGAACGCTGTCGTAATCGATCTCGCTGTCGAGATAAGCGGCCGGGATGCATCCGCCCGAAGGTCCGCCCATTTGAGCCGCCTTGAACTTCCGATCCTTCGGAATGCCCCCGCCTATGTCGTAGATGATCTGGCGTAGAGTCGTCCCCATCGGAACCTCCACAAGGCCGGTGTTATTGACTCTGCCCGCAAGCGCGAAGATTTTGGTCCCTTTGCTGTCTTCGGTGCCGATCTTACTATACCACTCGGCGCCGTTCTTTACGATCAGCGGGACGTTGACCAGGGTCTCGACGTTGTTGATAATCGTTGGTTGACCCGCATAGCCCTTCTGCGCCGGAAACGGGGGGCGTGGTCTGGGCATGCCGCGTCGGCCTTCAAGCGACGCAATCAGGGCCGTCTCCTCGCCGCAAACGAATGCCCCGGCGCCCTGACGAATCTCGATCTCAAAGGAAAAATCTGTTCCGAGAATACCCGCACCCAGCAAGCCGGCGGCTCTCGCCCGTTCAATGGCAACAGTTGTATTCTTGACCGCCAGTGGATATTCTGCACGAACGTAAATAAATCCGCGTCCCGCCCCAATCGCAAGACCTGCTATCAACATCCCCTCGATTACGGCATGAGGTGTTCCCTCCAGGATGCTCCTGTCCATGAAGGCGCCGGGGTCGCCCTCGTCGGCGTTACAAATGAGGTATTTTTCATCGCCGGGATTTTTGCGGCAGAGGTCCCACTTTCTGCCGGTGGGGAATCCGCCCCCGCCGCGTCCGCGAAGGCCCGACTGGGTTACTATATCAATCAGATCCTGAGCAGAGTATTTGTCCAAAGCCGTCGCGAAGGCCTCATACCCGCCGGCAGTTATGTAGTCTTCGATGCTGACCGGGTCGATCTTGCCGTTGTAACGGAACACATTTCGCTGTTGACGGCCATAGAAAGGCACTTCGTGCTCGTAGGCGACCTTTTTGCCGCTTATGGGATCTACATAGAGCAGGCGGCCTATGAGTTCTCCGTCGAGGACTGTCTTATCCAGAATCTCTTCCACGTCCTCTGCCGCAATTCCGGCGTAAAAGACCTTTTGTGGAAGGATAACGACAACCGGGCCTTTTTCGCAGAAACCGTGACAGCCGGTTCGCTTGAGTCGAACTTTTCCTTCGAGTTTCTTCTCTCGGATTTGCTTCTCGAAGGCGTCGCAGACCAGGGCCGAGCCCAGTGCGGTACATCCGGTTCCACCGCAAACCGTGATGATCGATTCGTCCGGATCGACGGCCGCCTTGAGCTTTCCTTGCCATGAACAAAAATTGGAGATGGTTGAAAGTTTCTCCATCAGGCAGTTTCCTTTCCGGCAGCCTCCAGACTATCAAGAACAAAGCCCACGCGACGATGCGACATTTTGCCGTAGTACACGTTGTCGACAACCATAACAGGCGCCAAAGCACAAGCGCCCAAACACGCCACCGTCTCGAACGTAAACTGCATATCACTCGTGGTCTCGCCCTCCTCGATGCCGAGTTTTCGCTTGATTGCATTTATGATTTGCCTGCCACCCTTTACATGACAGGCGGTTCCCCGGCAGCATCTCACTGTGTGGCGTCCTCGTGGTTCGAGGTGAAACTGCTCGTAAAACGTCGCTACTCCGAAAATCTGATTCGCATTAAGGCCGGTTTTTTTGCTGACCTCGAACAGAACCTCAGCCGGCAGGTAGCCGTATTCGTCCTGTATCTGCTGGAGAATCGGGATCAGGCTGTCGGATGTTATGCGTCCCATTGATTCGCATATTCTAAGCGCGGGGGTTTTGTCCAGCGGGGCTTCGGTTTTGCTTGGCATATTTGGCCGCCTGAAATAAACATCAACAAAAATTATAAGCAGTTTCCAATTCCGAAGATTATAACTCTTAGCAGCTTTGACGGCAACGGTTTGTGACAAGTTTTTGGGAATATTTGCGGTCTTTCGGATTCGTTCTTCCTGTTTTTGAGAATCCACTTAAGCAGAGAAGATAAAATAATTCAAAAAAACCTCTCGGTTCTTGGACATGATTAGGGTGTTACTATATAATGTCGCCGATCTATGCTTTGCAAGTAAAGGCGCAACTAAAAGAAGGGATTCAAAACGGTGTTATTCTCTCGCTGCCCCCTCTTATTGGGGATGCAGAACACATTGTCTAATATTTATGGAGGTCTTAAATGAAGCTCGACGCAACGAAGATGAAGGATTGGCAGATCGCCGAGGCTGCTGAGGAGGAAATGATACCCGTCAGTCGGCTGGCCGCGGATATGGGCCTGAAGGAGGACGAACTGATTCCGATGGGACGCAAGCTGGCAAAGGTCGATTATAAGAGAGCTCTTGACCGCCTGGCAGATGCGCCGACGGCCAAGTATATCGACGTGACCGCCATCACGCCGACCCCGTTGGGCGAAGGAAAGACCACAACCGCTGTCGGCCTGATCGAGGGCCTCGGCAAGCTGAACAAGCGGGTCGTCGGTGCGATCCGCCAACCAAGCGGCGGGCCGACGTTTAACATCAAGGGTTCTGCGGCGGGCGGCGGCCTCGCGCAGTGCATTCCTCTGACGCCTTTCTCCATCCGTCTGACCGGCGATATCGACTGCATCACTAACGCCCACAATCTTTGCATGGTCGCGCTGACCTCACGAATGCAGCACGAGCATAACTACGACGACACCCGGCTTGCCAAGAGCAATCTCACCCGGCTGGATATCGATCCCGAGAGCGTTCAGATGAAATGGGCCATGGACTTTTGCGCCCAGGCGCTTCGCAACATCAGAATAGGCCGGGGCGGCAAGATGGACGGCTACGAGATGGACTCGGGCTTCCAGATCACCGTTTCCAGTGAGGTAATGGCGATTCTTTCTGTCGCCCGAGACCTCAAGGATCTGCGCGAGCGCATCGCCAAAATCGTCGTGGCTTACGACAAGAAGGGTAACGAAATAACCGCCGCCGACCTCGAAGTCGACGGCGCCATGACGGCCTGGATGGTCGATGCCGTAAATCCCAACCTGCTGCAGACCATCGAGGGCCAACCCGTTTTCGTACACGCCGGGCCGTTTGCCAATATCGCCATAGGTCAAAGCTCGATTATCGCCGATATGATCGGGACGAAGCTGGGCGACTACCACGTAACCGAGAGCGGTTTCGGGGCGGATATCGGTTTCGAGAAATTCTGGAACTTAAAGAGCCGGATGGCGGGCATCGAGCCTGACGCAGTTGTTGTGGTTGCTACAATTCGTGCGCTGAAGATGCACGGCGGCGGCCCGACGGTCAAACCCGGCCTGCCGTTGGCGCAGGAGTACAAAACCGAGAACCTCGAGCTGCTCGAAAAAGGCTGTGAGAATCTAATCGCCCATATCGAGACCGTCAGGAGCAGCGGTGTTACGCCGGTCGTTTGTATCAACGGTTTCTACACCGACACTGAGGACGAGATATCGCTCGTGAAGAAGATTGCAGAAGAGAACGGAGCCCTTGCGGCTGTTTCGCAGCACTGGCTCAAGGGCGGCGAAGGTGCCGTCGAGTTGGCCGAAGCAGTCGTCGATGCCTGCGAGACGCCGAACAACTTCAAGTTCCTTTACGAGCTGGAAACTCCGCTGAGAAAGCGAATCGAGCTGATCGCCAAAGAAGTGTACGGCGCCGACAGCGTCACGTATACCGACAAGGCACTGGAAAAGGCCAAGAAGCTGGAAGCCGATCCGATAAGCAAGACCCTCGGAACCTGTATGGTAAAGACGCACCTGAGCCTGTCGCACGATCCCGACTTGAAGGGCAGACCTCGCGGCTGGCAACTGCCGATCAGCGACATTCTCGTGTACAAAGGCGCGGGCTTCATTGTTCCCGTCGCCGGAACGATTAAACTCATGCCCGGCACCGCGTCAAATCCCGCGTTCCGCAGCATCGACGTGGACGTAGAAACCGGAAAGGTCCAGGGACTGTTCTAAAAGATCGTACCGCGTGCTGCGTTCAGCGTCCTGCGTTAGAATTGCCGAATACCGCATGCCTCGCAGAACGCAGCACTCAGAACGCAGCACGAAAGGAGTAACCGATGGCAGCACAAATAATAGACGGCAAACAGGTGGCCGCGGATATGCGTGCCGAATTGAAGGATGAAGTAACCGAACTCAAAAAGAAAGACGTCGTGCCCGGCTTGGCGGTCGTTCTGGTCGGTGAGGACCCGGCATCAAAGTCCTATGTAAGGGCCAAAGAACGTGCCTGCGAGGAAATGGGCATCTATTCCGACGACAATCGTCTCGACGCCAATACCTCTCAGAAGGACCTGATGGCGCTGGTCGAAAAATTGAACAAAGACCCGAAAATCAACGGAATTCTCGTCCAGTTGCCCTTGCCGAAAGGCCTGGACGAGGCCGAAGTCCTGCTGGCGATCGACCCGGTCAGGGACGTTGACGGATTTCACCCTATGAACGTTGGCAAAATGGTCGTGGGCGAGAAGGCCTTTCTCCCCTGCACCCCGCACGGCGTTCTTCAACTGCTGATGCGCAGCGGCGTCAAAATCGAAGGCGCAGAGGTGGTCATCGTCGGGCGAAGCAACATCGTCGGAAAGCCGCTGGCCAACATGCTCATCCAGAAGAATCCCACGGGCAATGCGACAGTTACGGTCTGTCACACTCGCACCAAAGACCTGAACTATCACACCAGGCGGGCTGACATAGTAATCGCCGCCGCCGGAAGGCCCGACACCGTCACGGCGGATATGGTCAAAGACGGCGTAGTAGTTATCGACGTCGGCGTCAATCGAGTCGAGGACGCGACCAAAAAGAAAGGCTACCGTCTCGTCGGCGATGTCGATTTCGAGGCGGTTAAAGAAAAAGCCTCGCTCATCACGCCCGTCCCCGGCGGAGTAGGCCCGATGACAATCACAATGCTGCTCTACAACACAGTCGAATCAGCCAAGAGAGCCGCCAGCATCGCGACCTGACAACAATTGGCTTTGATTGGCTTTGTTTTCGGCGGCTTCAGGATGAGCTGTATCGTTGTAATGCCTTTCCAGATAAGATGTTCTGTCGATTAAGTTCTGCATGAATTGGGTTTGTTTTGCGAAATCGCTATCGGGACTGAAAGGCGCAGCGGGCGAAGCGGCAATTTTTTCCTCGGCGTCCTCACGCTCTATTCTGCGAACGGTTTGAAGCTGCTTGAGCTTGATTATGGTCCTGTTCATACTGCTCTCGATGCGCCGCTCGTGCATGAACAGCCGTTCGATTGTCTCAATGTTATCCCTGCATGTGTTCGTAATCATTCGCCCGAGAGGCAGATCGCCATTTTCGATCAGGCAGTCGGTCGCCTGGTTCTGCATACGCTCGACCCGCTGCAGCCGCCAGGACAGACTGACTATGCGCTCGGCCAGCATGGATTCCACCGCGCCGACGGGCTTGAGCTCATCGAGCAGCGCCTCGCGGTGAAGCTCGAACTCGGCCGGGTCTTCACACTTTATCACCGCTTCATGCGCGAAAAGCCCGTGCTTGACCGCATTCTGCGAGACCGCCCGCTTACCTTCTTGCGTCCGAGGCCCGGTGGATTTCTTAGAATTTTCACGATTGGCGTTGATCTGAGCTTGTGTTGCCATCTTTTCTCCCTTCGGTCGATTGACTATTTAATATTGACTATTGACTATTGATTGCTGATGGCTGACGCTTGCAGCCGTCTGTCTCCTGTATTCTGTATTCTGTGTTCTGCTTTTCACTACTCAAGCGCAAAAGAGGCGCGCCTCTATATTTGGAGCAACATGCATGAATTGAACGAAATTCTACATAATTGTAGGCCGCATCCTCGCCTTAAGTCCTTATGCGGCAATGAATAAGGAAATATTCAGGCTTTTATATTTTTACTCCGAGCTACCAGCATGTTTTGAACGAAAACTCCCTCCGGTCATCCCGACCAAGGCGGAGCCGCGTGGAGGGATCCGGCTATCGGGCAATGAGAAATCAATCGCTGTCCAGATGTCTCAGAGGGTATTTTAAAAGTAGCACGGGCATCCTGCCCGTGGAAAGCGACAAATTGCAGGGCCAAGATGCCCATGCTACGATAAGACAGCTTTTAAAACACCTTCTCAGCTTAGGGTGCGATGCATCGCACCAATCAAGTTTGGATTTAACGCCTTAAGACGATCCGCAGAACACCTTACGGCGCAGCATGAATGGACATAATGCTGGTGTTCAAAAAGTAACAAAACCAAGGCCGGACAATCAAAATCCCAAGAACTTACTTCTTAAGGGTTGACCCTGATTCTCCTGATTCTCCCAGTTTTTCAGGCCATTTAGTGATTCTCCCCCGATTCTCCCCCTCATGGTTCGGCGTCGAGTCCGCCCCAGCGCTTGTCCAGTTTTTCAGGCCATTTAGGGCGGTGGGGGGCTTTCTTCGCGGCGTTTTGAGCGGTGATCCATCTCGGGCCGACGTGGCCGAAATCCCTGCGCCAGTCGTCGATAGTCTGGCCGTACTCCAACGCGCCGAGGTCCGGCTTGCCATCGGTTACGTTCTCCTGGTGGTAGCCGGGCCCGACTGCACCTGCGTCGATCGCCGGAGAACCTTCTTGAAGTAGGAAAAGAGTCTCCGGAGTGCTCCCTAACATGGGATCAGAAATCAAACCTGCAAAACCAATGATTGTGCGATTGCCGTCGCGTCGCAAAACTTCAGAACGGACCGTATAGCGATCTCCGTTTAGCAGCAGGTTGTACCGTGTCGGGAAAAAAGCCCCCAACTTTTCCGGTGACCAGCAGCCCGCCTTGCGGCAATCGGAAATCACAATGTTGTTTTCGAAGACACTGTCTCCGAAGGTGTTATAAGAGCACGTGGCGCCCGTGAAGTAGGTGTTGTGGATGAATTGTACGCCGTTATTCTGTCGGCCCGTCCCAACCAATTTCATAATACGTCCGCCGCCGGGCCACCAGATGTTATGGTCTATGGTGAGCGGCCCGCCGTTTTCGGTGGTGGTGATCGCCAGTGCGTCGTAGTCCTGAAGGATGAGATTGTGATGAACGCGCATATTCATCAGGGCCTCGACACCGTCGAACTCCAGCGCGTTGTCGATCGCATTTTGCCAGACGTTATAGGCTACATCGGATCGCGAATTAGGAACATGCGGATAGTCCTTGTGTCGTCCCCTCGGATGAAAAAGATCGAAGCCTTCATAAACGTAATTATGGTGAAATTTCAGTCCCGTGCCGTTGAACTTGATCGGATTCACGTAGGTGCTGTGATTCCACATGTGGTTGGTCACGTTGCGGTTTCCGCCGAAGCTGATCATCTCGCCGCCGTCCATTTCGCAGTGCTCGACGGTCAGGTGGGTGCATTCGTAGCCGGTGTTGATCGCGAACTGGTAGCCGCTGAAGTAGCAATCCCGGATAGTGACGCGGTGCGAGTTGTTTACTTCGATGCCGACAGTCGGCGCCATGTGAATCCTAAGCCCCTCGATTGTGACGTTGTCGGCGTTGATGTCGATGACGATGCCGCATATCTTCGGGAAATCTATCACTCGCGGCGAACCCGGCTTTTTGGGCGTTCCACTGTACCACATCGTGATCGGATGGACCGGTGGATTCCTGGAGATTGTCACGATCTGCTGCTGATTCCAGTAGGCGCCGAGGTCTTTCTGCACGAGCGTCTCACCGTCCACATCGCGGCTGTTAAAGTCAATTTCGATATCGTTAGGGTTCCGGTCGTCGTCGAGTTTAAGCCAGAGCGTGTCAGTCGCTGCATCATGGGCGAAATATATCGGCGGTTTCGTATAGCTTTTTTTGCCGGCCTGCCATCCCTTGCTCCAATACGGCCCGCATGTGCGGCTGTCGAAATTCTCTTTCGTTCGGTAATCGAATGCATGGACGCCCTCGACCAGCAGCCTATGCACCGGCCAGTCAATGCCGCCGGCATACCACGTCTGGCTGTCGGAGGCCGAACGGATCCAGTAGACGGGACCTTCGTGTCGGTTTGTGACCGTTACATGGCCGCCATGTTCGGCACGGAGCGTAATAGAGCGGTGGACGTCCAGTGATTCACAAAACACACCGTCCTGAAGTATGATTACGTCACCGTCCGAACATTGATCGATACACTGCTGAATACTCTGGCCGGGCTCAACGATGTGTGTCACTCTGTCTGTCGGACCGCAGAAAGCTGTTATAGAGTGAATCAACAGCCAAAAGAGAGCGATGTGACGCAAATGGCGGTACGCGTTTCGCTTCATAAATAAAAATCTTATTCTCATGACATTCCCCGAATCCGAGATACCTATGTCATTTTCTACAAATTCTTGATGATACTATTAACCTGAATCTGACATAACGGCCATCAATCTACGCCGAAGACGGCGATTGCATCCAACAGGACACTATGTTCCCGCCGTGCAATCTCGAGAGTGTGAACTCCCGCCGAAAGTGTGAATTCCACCGCTTGAAGTCCATCATCACTGCTGTGGACTTCATCCCAGTGCCAGTCTTGTCCATCGGAGATGTCATTAAACCTCACCCAGCCACTCTCATGGATAGCTCGATTTGTCACCATCCCCGGGATGCGTACCCAGAAGGAATCGCCACCAGATGGGAGACTGACGCGGAAGAAAAGTCGATACACACCATCCTCGGGTACCGTGAACGAATATGTAGCCACGCCGTCGGCGGGAGGTTCGGAATTCGCGTTGCCGGTGCCCTCTTCGGTTCGGATATAGGCGCCTCCGGAAGACATAAGGTCATCAAAAACCTGCAAGGGGGGTGTGATCGTTCCGGATTCGGCCTCTATCAAAGGTGCGACGAACGTCATCGCCGGAGGAAGATCGGGCGCTTCCGCATATAAGCGGATGTCGTCGATGTAGATCAAACCCTGCGAGCCGGCACCTTCAACCCCAATAGTCAAATTCTGTACGTTCGAGACGTTCATTTTCGTCAGGTCAATGTTGTACTGTATCCATCCGGGATCAAATCCGGGCGGATAGGTGCTGGGATTCACTAATGGCACCTTATCGCTGTTGATCTCGACGTATAGGTTGCCTGCTATGTTGTCGGGGTCTTGACGTACAAATAGCGACAGAGTGGTAATCCCGGATCGGCTCCAGTCCCGTGCCTGCGCAAAGGTACGTGTGGCTTCCGATAGAGAGACACCTGTATTGTCGAAGAACAGGGGCATTGACTGGCTACCCTCGTGGACAAACGTTGTCTCGCCAAACGTGCCGTTATTAGAGAAATCGTGGCCGACAAGTGAACCGTTCGTGGCTTTCTCATAGCCGTCGGCCCACGTTTGGAAGATCGCCTTACCGGCATCCATATCGTCGGTGTAGGCCTCGAAATCATCGACTATGAGATACTGTGGCGTAGTGAAACTTAGGACTGGACTGTCATAAGCCGCGGTTTCGTCTGCGCTGACTTCCACTATCTTCCACACATACGTATTCGAAAGATTCAGAGCTGATGCAGTATAGCTGGCATAGGAACCATTACCTTCCAGAGTGGCAACCAGAGCGGCCGGATCGGAAGTTTCTACCAAGGCCAGGTTATCGCTGCTATCCAGATAGACCTGATGCTGGGCCGCTTCGCGACCGCTACGCCAGGCAAGGATCACGTCAACGTCGTCCAAGGCGGTGCCGTCCGCTGGTTCCAGCTCCCGGGCCACGACAGGGATGTAGAAAAACTGAACCTCGGCTAACCCTGCCATCGGGACTAAGCCTCCGTGGTTGCTGCTGATGGTCAAGCGCACGTTGCTGGCAACTTGGCCCATCATGTCAATCGTGTCCGTCACCGAAGCTCCGGGCGAACCGGGGGCCTTGTTCAAACTCACCTCGGCAAGTGGATTCCATGGCCCCGCACTCGAATCCGCGATCTCAATGGACACTTCCCGAGCACCCAAGCCAAAGACTTCTTCCTGCAGTGTATTGTGGTTCCATATCTTCATATTATGCAACTTGTATGCTCGGTCGAACTCAAAGCTGATATCGGCTGGAAAACCCGACGGTGCACTCTGCCACATGTTCTCCGAGACCGCATCGTGCACATAGGTTTGTTCAGGCCCGTTGTCGATGGGAGTCAGTCCGGATTGATCAACGGTATTTTCCGGACCGACGCTGTCGTTCGAACTGCCTGAGGCCGTGGCCTTCACATCTGTGATGAGATAGGATACGGGTTCGGTGGTGAAGGACCACAGATCTCCCTTGAAAGTGGTGAGGTCGGGTAGAGAATTCACTTCATCGATGCGCCAAAAGTAGTTGGTACCGAATTCAAGGCGTTCGGGATGATCATACGAAGTGTCGGCTTGCGACCGGCTCACCAGCAATGGACTATTTCGATCTGCGTCGTTTACGTCCTCAACAACCGTACCCAGATAAACATCGTGAGTATTGGCAAACTCACCGGGTGTCCAGCTAAGAACTACATCCGTTGGCACATCGGTCGACGCATCGGGAGGGATTGGCTCACTGGCCGTTTCTGGTCTACCTCGCATAGTTTTCAGCACTTCTTCCTCTGTCAGGGCTCTACTGTATATGCGTAGATCATCGATCATCCCCTGAAAATTCCTGCCACCATCCGGATTGTTTCCTATCAGTAAAGGATTGCTTGACGAAGAAGCTACTTCACTTTGGTCGAATTCCTCCCAAGTTCCGTTGAGGAACAGCTTCCACTTAGTTCCGGTTACAATAAACGCTGCGTAGTTCCAGGTATTCAAAATTGCTGCTGATTTGGATTTGAGAAATATCCCTCCGGCACTTAAAGTGAGGATGTAGTTATCATTGCTTCTGAGGTAGAGCTGGTAGCCGGGAAGCGCCCCGCTTGCGCCGTCTGCTTTGGCGACGATTCGTGGTAGATTACTGCTGCCGCTGCCGGTCGGAAAAAACCAAGATGAGATCGTAATCGGACCGTTGATATCAAGACTCGGATCGCTGCCGCAATCAACGTAATCATCAGCACCTGCAAAAGCAAAGTCCAGCGCACCCCCAATTTTCCCCTCAACCCACTGTAAATTGCCTGATAAAGTACCATGGTTTTCATTGCCGGAACTATCGTTGGCGTTGCCATCAAGCTTCCACCAGCCGGCAAGATCGGCCTCCTGAGCATCGGAGACTTGCGTCAGAGCTAAAACTAATAACACTAAAACTACAAGAATTTGACGAGTCATTTTCTTAGACATGAGATGTTCCTCCTTATCAACGTAAGATTTCATGTAACTGTTCACGCGTGTTTTTGCAGTATTGGGCAACGCACCCAAACCTCAAATGCCCACTTTCCATACTATGCTTGCATTTTAACACATATGCGTGGGGGGGGGCAAGAATAATAAATGGGTTTTTCCGAATTATTTATTACTCGCTCGACATATAGAAATTGGGCCGTAAATCTGAGCAGGACAATGAAAGATGTGATCTCGTTTATAATTTCCGTAAACAGCGGTATAATCATCATGTTGCGAACTGACTTCTTGTATATGACAAACTGGAAGCCGCTTGTTCTCAGTTTTGAGAATATTTAAATTTCATTATTTTTTCATTTTTGGAAATTTATTGGCCTGCAGTCCTTGACTTTCTTTGATTCTTACATAAAATACCAAGTTTTACGCTTTGTTGGACCTATAACTATATACAAATATTTGCCTGTTTCATGCTGGCTTGAAGTGAAGATCGTATGGCAAAAAATCTGACAGCTTGAGGTGTATGACATTTTGAGAGAACCAATGAACAAGAAGGCAACTCTGTTGATTGTCATTAGTATCGTATCTGGTGCGTGCATGGTCCATGTGGCCAACGCCGCCGATGTGGCCGACGAGAATGCAAGGCTCAAAAAGCGAGTAGAGTATCTCGACAAAGAGTTGGAAGAACTCAAGAAAGACCTGATGCAAAAGGAAGAACCGGCTCCGATACTGCGGCCGGTTCTGTCAAATCTCGACATTCAACTTTACGGCTATGTGAAACTCGATGCCGCTTACGATACATCCCAGACAGACGACGGCAATTTCGCCAAGTGGGTGGAACGGGAAGACCTAAACCCGGACGACGACCAGTTCAACATGACCGCCAATCAGAGCCGTTTCGGCATGAACATCACGGGCCCCGACAACGGCGACATGGAAGCGAGCGGCAGGGCGGAGGTGGACTTTTACGGCGGCGGCAGCCAGAACAAGGCGCACCTGATGATGCGTCACGCCTATATGAAGCTCGACTGGCCTGATGACAGATTCAGCATTATCGCCGGTCAGACCTCGGACGTGATCAGCCCGCTGTATCCGACGACGGTGAACTACAGCGTCGCCTGGTGGGTCGGCAACATCGGGTATCGACGTCCTCAGATACGCCTGACTAAAACAGTTGGCCTTGACCGCGATGTCGATCTGATGCTCGAGGGCGCTGTTGCCCGGTCGATCGGACGGGATGATGCAATTGGAGCGACCGAGTCGGGCGAAGACGCCGGCCGGCCGACCTTGCAGGGCAGGATAAGCGCCACCGGGCCGGTGTTCTGCAGCAGACCGGCGACAGTCGGCTTCTCCGGACATTACGCCGATGAAGAGTATGACGTTACCGCCACGGGCTCGGACAAAAATTTCAGGTCCTGGTCTGTCAATCTGGACTTCGTCCAGCCTCTCAATAATTGGTTGACCATAAAGAGCGAGCTGTTCACAGGCGAGAACCTGAACGCTTACCTGGGCGGGATAGGCCAGGGCGTGACTCTAAAAGCACCCAATAGGTTCGACGAAATCGGCAGCAGCGGGGGCTGGATAGCGGCAAGCCTCGGACCGTGGGACAGGCGGCGGTATAACATAGGAGTCAGCATGGATGATGTGGATGCCGCCGACGTAAACGCGGGCGACCGCACCCTGAACAGTTCCGTGTTCGCAAATATGTTCTGCTCGATCAGTAACAACGCCGATTTCGCCCTGGAGCTTTCGCACTGGAGAACGGAGTACGACGGCCCGGGTGACGCCGACAATTTTCGAGTTCAGACAGCTTTTATCTACAAATTCTAAGCAGAAATGTTCTTTTAATTGACACACAGGCGGCGTGTTTCTACGATGCACGCTTAAAAGCTTTACAGTTATGAATTTGAGTCGATAACGAATTACTCATAAGGAGAAAACAATGACACAGGAAAAAGGTATTGATTCTCTTATGGCGGAAGGGCGAACTTTTCCGCCGCCCGAGCAGATCAAAGCCAACGCTTACGTAAACAGCCCTCAGCAGTACGAGCAGATGTGGGAGCAATCTATTCACGATCCCGACAACTTCTGGCTCGAACAAGCCAAAAGTCTACACTGGTTCAAAGAGCCGACCAGGTCTCTTGAGTATTCCTGGGATACCCAGAGCCGCAAGATCGAGCATACCTGGTTCGCCGACGGACAGTTGAATGTATCTTACAACTGTCTCGACCGGCATCTCGGAACGCCGGCGGCCAAGAAGACAGCCATCATCTGGCAGGGCGAGGGCGAAGACGCCGTCAAGAAGTATACTTACGAGGAGCTGCACAGGGAAGTCTGTAAGTTTGCCAACGTCCTCAAGGCCAGAGGTATTTCCAGGGGCGACCGTGTTGCGATCTACCTGCCGATGGTTCCCGAGCTGGCGATCGCGATGCTTGCCTGCACTCGAATCGGCGCCATTCACTCGGTCATCTTCGGCGGCTTCAGCTCCGATGCTATCGAAGGTCGCGTGAATGACTCCGACTGCAAGATGCTTATTACTTCCAACGTCTCGCTGCGTGCCGGCAAACACATCAAGCTCAAAGATATTGCAGACGCCGCGCTCGAAAAGACCCCGACGATCGAAAACGTCATAGTCGTCAAGGTCAACGACGAGCCTTGTGATATGAAGGACGGCAGGGACGTTTGGTATCACGACGAGATGGCCGGGGTGTCCGAAGATTGCCCGGCCGAGCCCATGAACGCCGAGGACCCGTTGTTTATTCTCTACACTTCGGGCTCGACCGGCAAGCCGAAGGGAGTTGTCCATACTACCGGCGGCTACCTGCTCCACACCTCGTTCAGCCACAAGGTCGTCTTCAACATCCACGATGACGACGTATATTGGTGCACCGCCGACATCGGCTGGGTGACCGGCCACAGCTACATCGTTTACGGCCCGCTCGCCAACGGCGGCACGTCGCTGATGTTCGAGGGAGTTCCCACCTATCCGGACGCCGGCCGATTCTGGCAGATATGCGACAAGTTCGGCATCACGGTATTTTACACGGCGCCGACTGCAATCAGGGCGCTGATGCGTCTCGGCGAAGAATGGCCGGCCAAGTACGATCTGGGCACTTTGAGGATTCTCGGAACGGTGGGCGAGCCCATTAATCCGGAAGCGTGGATGTGGTATTACGAAAAGATCGGCCGCGGCCGTTGTCCGATAGTCGATACCTGGTGGCAGACCGAGACCGGCGGCTTCATGATTACGCCGCTGCCGGGCGCCCATACGCTCAAGCCGGGCAGTGCCAGCAGACCATTCTTTGGCGTCGATGCGGTGGTTCTTCGCGATGACGGCAGCGAGTGCGACGTCAACGAAGGCGGCAAGCTTTGCATTCGCAAGCCCTGGCCCGGAATGATGCGGACAATGTGGGGCGATCATGACCGATTCATCGACACCTATTTCACGATGTACAATGACATCTACTTTGCCGGCGACGGTTGCCGAATCGACTCTGACGGCGATTACTGGCTGATGGGACGGATCGACGACGTCGTCAACGTCTCCGGTCACCGTATCGGGACCGCCGAGGTCGAGAGCGCGCTCGTAAGCCATGACAAGGTTGCCGAGGCTGCGGTCACACCTGTTCCTCACGACATCAAAGGCCAGGGACTGTATGCCTTTGTTACAACCGTAGGCGGCGTCGAAGAGACCGAAGAGTTGAAGAAAGAGCTTGTCACACACGTGCGAAAGGAAATCGGCCCTATCGCTACTCCGGAAGCCATTCAGTTCGCACCGTCACTTCCGAAGACTCGTTCAGGCAAGATTATGCGGCGAATCCTTCGTAAAATCGCCGAAAAGAGCACCGATAATTTGGGCGACATCACTACACTGGCGGATCCGAGCGTCGTCGAAGTCCTGATTAAAGGCCGGGGATAATCGCAAGGACCGAATGAGAATATTGTCACGTTGAGTAAACGAATGGCTGGGTCGAATGTAGCCCCGCACCAATTGCACGCTTACCGGGCGGGGTGCTCCTGAGAAAGCCGGCAGGCCACTTGGGAGTCAATTGGTGCGGGGTGCGTTCGGCCCGTTTCAAATGAAAGGTTTGTCATAATGGCTGAGGAATCCACATCACCTCCGGCAGAAGTCGAAAATCATGGTTGGCGCGTTGCATTTGCAGGAATGGGCATCAATCTGGCCCTTGGTATTCTGTATACCTGGAGCGTAATCAGCGCACGTGTCCCCGAGCAATGGGGTTGGAACGAAGATGACAAGTCGTTGCCGTACATGGTTGCCTGCCTGGTTTTCTCACTGATTATGGTGCCGGCGGGCCGAATGCAGGACAAGATAAGTCCGCGTTTTGTGGCCACCATAGGCGGCATTCTGGTCGGGATCGGCTTCATTGTCGCCAGTATGACGACCTCGGTCTGGGTGTTCGTTATTGGCTTTGGCGTGCTTGCCGGAGCGGGGATCGGTTTTGGTTACGCTTCGGCCACGCCTCCGGCTGTGAAGTGGTTTCCGGCGGCCAAGACGGGATTAGTCGCCGGTATCGTAGTGTCCGGCTTCGGGCTGGCTTCGGTCTACGCGGCTCCGCTGACAACGTTTCTGATAGCGAGCCTCGGTTTCAAGACGGCGATTCTGGTGCTGGGCATCGCGTTTCTGGCGCTCGTGGCGACGCTCGCTCAAATATTAAAGCCGCCGCCCAAAGACTATCTCCCTGCTGGACAGAAACCGGCGAAAAAGGCGCAAGTCGGCGACAAAAAAGAGGAATTTCTGCCCAGAGAAATGCTTCGTACCTGGCAGTTTTACGTGATTTGGTTCATGTACGCCTGCGGAGCCGGGGCGGGCTTGATGATTATCTCAAAACTTGATCCCATTGCAAAGTTGCAGTTGGATATTGAGTTAGGTTTCATACTTGTCGCTGTGCTTGCCGTCGGCAACGGGGGCGGACGCATATTGGCCGGTATGCTCAGCGACAAGATCGGCCGCAAGGCGACTTTCATGATCTGTTTCGTGCTCCAGGCGATTTTGATATTCCTGCTTTCGCGAGCAGCCGCCGGCAACTCTTTGGGTTCGATTCCCGCCATGGCGATCGTCTCGGCGCTGATCGGCGCAAACTACGGCGCCAATCTTTCTCTGTTTCCGTCTATCACGAAGGATTTCTACGGCCTGAAGAACTTCGGCATGAATTACGGCCTGGTCTTCACAGCCTGGGGCGTCGGCGGCTTCATGCTGGCCAAATTGGCGGGGGCTATGTACGTTAAATACCAGACGTTCGCCGTGGCTTATTACGGCGCGTCGGCGCTGCTGATCCTCGCAGCCGTAACGACCCTGCTCGTAAAGCCCCCGCACCACAAACTCGAAGCCCACGACGTGTAGTCCGGCAACGGAAGACTATCAGGATACCAGGAAATCAGATAGTCCGCCTCCGGCGGATCGGGCTATCACAACGTCAGATGTGACCGGGCCTCCATCAAAACTGTGTGATCGTGTCTGGCACGCCTAAAGCGTAGCGTTTTACAGTAGGATTCGCCCCATCAATTTTTTATCACATTTGTCCAGTTTGTGCTGAATCAAGGCAAACAAATTTGGATAACAAAAGCATTGTGTCCGCAATGGCCAAAAGCGCGAGACCTAACAGTATCATACAAGTGCCTCCAAATTTCACTTTCGGTGGCTTGGGAAACTGGCCCCGCAACTTTTTTTCAGTAGCCCTAAGATGTGCAATGTCTCGTTGTGCGATTCGTAGAAGAATAAACATGAGAAGTAGTATAAGTATAAATAGGGGAATCTGTAGACACGAATTGTTCTTGCCCTCGAGGTAAAACCACCCCGAGGCAAAAGCCGCTTGTAAGACGGAAGCCGTCTTGAGTCTGCTCCATAGCATTTCACTTTGGCTGCTCCATAGAGCAACTAAACTATCACTGCTGAGATCCGACATAATAAATCACCTTAATCAAACGACCAACGAATCATCAAATATTTTTGCTTCATCCGGTTAATGCGTAGGTAACATGACGATCCCCAAAGACCGAGAAAAATCGTTCGGGGCCCCAGATGTCCAAATTACCCCCCTGGCTGCCCTAATTTGGCCATCTGCGCAAACGATTTTTCTCTCGATCTAATCCCAGGGTTCCGATCTATGCAGTGACCTACTCATTAACCGGATGAAGCATATTTTTCTTGCTTATGTCTTCTCGGCGTCAAATTTTCCCGCACAAAACGCTAAGAATAAACTTAGACAAATCGGCCCGGCAAACCAAGAAAAAACGATAAAAACTAAAAACCTGATGCCTTTTATACTTGAAATCTCTTTAATTGACTCGCCCTGATTGTGTCGGACCAGATGCCGTCTCTATCAGCTTAGCTTATGCAATCTCAATAGATTTGTTGATGATCTCAGAGAGGATGCTTGCTTTTTCGGGATTTTCGTATTCATCACGGAAGATGCACTTGGGCTCGATGGTGGCGTCGATATCATAGGCGGCGTGAAAGAGCTTAGCCGTAATTTCAATGCGTTTCGAATGATCCGTTTCATCAACGACCACGGCGACATCAATGTCGCTGTCTTCGGTAGCCGTGCCTCCGGCATGAGAACCGTATAGCAGCATCTTCTTTATTGGAAATAGCTGCTTAGGATCGTGCATGAAATAACTTCCCGATTTGTATATGGTCTGGCGTAATAA
>CAZRBG010000020.1:0-84073 GCA_964598225.1 uncultured Pirellulales bacterium | reverse complement strand
CAAGTGGCTTATAAATCATACCGTGACAATTACTTAGACATGACAGTGCCATTGGAGCCGGGGCCTTTTCGCTTTTCATATCTGACCCAGGAAAACGGCGTAACGGCCTCGACGTTCGCCTATCCTGAGAAAAAGGTCGGCGGCGGCTACTTCCTGCTGCTTGCCGGTTTGCCGCCGGATGTGACGGTTTCCGACCAAGCCGATTCGATTAAGCGTGAGGTAACACTGGTTATAGATCGCTCGGGCAGCATGAGAAACGAGAAGATCGAGCAGGTCAAAGAAGCTGCTCTTCAAATTATCGCGGGGCTGAGAAAGACAGAGGCATTTAACGTCATCATCTACAACAACACCGTGCAGTGGTTCTCGAAGAATTCGGTCCTGAAGAACAAGGAGAGCGAGGCAGCGGCACAAGCTTACATTCAGGGCATAACGGCCACCGGCGGGACTAACATACACGATGCACTGGCCGAGGCGCTGGGCCAGGAGCCGAGAAAAGGGATGCTGCCGATAGTCTTATTCCTGACCGACGGACTTCCCACCGTGGGACAAACATCCGAGGTGGCGATTCGTAACCTCGTAATCAAATCGAATCCCCACCATCGGCGGGTGTTCACTTTCGGCGTTGGACTCCACGTAAACGCTCCGCTGTTGGAGAAGATGGCGACCGAATCGCGTGCGACGGCCGAATTCGTCCTTCCGGAAGAAGACGTCGAGGTCAAGATAGGCCGGGTCTTCAGGAAGTTGACAGGCCCGATACTTGCGGATGTGGAACTGGAGGTCATAAAAGCGGACGGCACACCCGCGATGGGTCGCACGCGTGACATTATACCGGAGGAGCTGCCGGACCTGTTCGAAGGCGATCAGCTCGTGCTGCTGGGGCAATACGTAGGCAAGAGCGACATTGTCTTCAAGTTCAGCGGCAATTACCTCGGCAGGCAGCGCAAGTTCAAGTTCACATTCAAGCCCGATAAGGCGGATGTGCGAAACGGCTTTGTCCCGCGGCTGTGGGCCAGCAGGAAGATTGCTCGACTTGTCGATGCCGTGCGGCAGATGGGAGCAGACCCGGCCACATCCAAGGATGATCCAAAGGTTAAGGAGCTGGTCGATGAAATAGTGCATCTTTCAACCGAGTTCGGCATTCTGACTGAATACACGGCGTTTCTGGCGAGAGAGGGAACAGATCTGGCTGATAGGCCGGAGGTGTTGCGAGAGGCCGGAAGAGTGCTCGAAAGTCGTGCGATGCGCGATCGCTCGGGATTGGGCGCGGTCAGCCAGAGTTACAATATGCAGCCGCAAATGCGGCAGAAATCGCTGAATTACGGCAATGTCTATTTCGACGAGAAAATGCAGCGTGTCTCGATCGGTACGGTCCAGCAGATCAACGACCGGACATATTACCGCCGAGGGAACCGCTGGGTTGATAGTGTTCTGGTCGATAATGAAACACAGGTTGAGCCGACAAAGGTTATCGAATTCGGTTCGGAGGAGTTCATCGAACTGGCGCAAAAGCTGGCAAGAACGAATCGACAGGGGAGTATCGCTCTCGGAGGCGATGTGCTCCTGGTAGTTGACGGCGAGGCGGTTCTTATCAAAGCGCCGAGCGAGAATTGAATGTTCACAACTATTTCAGAGGAGAAAGAAAATGAGTAAGACAATCACAATACTGTTTCTGGCCGCGGTGGTGGCGAGTACCTGTTTTGCGGGCGCGGCAGCAACCGACGAGAAGATTTCCGAAGAAAAGCCGCTTGTTCAGATGGCGATTCTTCTGGACACCAGCGGCAGCATGTCAGGTTTAATAAACCAGGCGAGGGCGGAGCTGTGGGCAATCGTCAACGAATTTATTTTCGCAAAACGAAACGGCCGGCAGCCCGAACTCCAGGTCGCTCTCTACGAATACGGCAAGAGTTCGCTGCCCTCGAAAGAAGGCTATATCAGGATGATAGTCCCGCTCACTACGGACCTGGACAAGGTCTCGGAGGAGCTGTTTGCCCTGAACACGAACGGCGGCAGTGAGTATTGCGGCTGGGTAATCGACGAGGCGACCAAAGCTCTCGAATGGACCGGTTCGGCTGATGATCTGAAAGTAATTTTCATCGCCGGTAATGAGCCATTCACACAGGGGCCGATTGATTACCGTCAGTCATGCAAAGCGGCGGTTACCAAAGGAATCGTGGTCAATACAATCCACTGCGGCTCGGAACAGGTTGGTATCAACGGCAAATGGAAAGACGGCGCCGTGCTTGCTGACGGGCAATATCTGAGCATCGATCAATCCCGCAGGGCGGTTCACGTTGCCGCTCCGCAGGACAAAGAGATTGCCGAGCTTGGAGTTAAGCTGAACGATACTTACATTGCTTATGGTCGCAGAGGTGCCGAAGCTCAGCTAAGACAAAGTGAGCAGGACCGCAACGCAGCGGCTGCATCCCCCAAAGCCCGACTCGGCAGAGCGGTAGCAAAATCCTCATACCATTACAAGAATGAGGCGTGGGATTTGGTCGATGCCATCGATGCCGAAAAGGTTGAGTTGGAAGAGATCGCAAAAGAAGAACTGCCCGAAAAGCTGCAAAATATGAGTCCGGAAGAAAGAAAAACCTACATTGAGGAAAAGAAAAAGCAGCGGGCGAAGATACAAAAGAGGATACAGGAGCTGAACGAACAGCGGAAAAAGTACATTGCAGAGGAAATGAAAAAGCGTCAGCAACAGGACGACACGCTCGGCTCGGCTATAATAGACGCCATCCGCGATCAGGCCGAGAAGAAGAACTTCACTTTCAAGTCCTCCGAGACGCCATCAGAGAAATCCGGAGCGGAGAATACACAGTAGATAGAAAGACAATAGTTTCTGGACCCCAGTTACAATGCCCGTGTCGAGGCCGAAGCGACCTCGACACGGGCAATTGCATTGAATTCAGACTATTGAGAAAGCGGATTCCGGCGTCCACGCCAAGAAACTGAATCATACATGTCAATTTCTGTATCTATTGTCCGGCAAATCATTTAGAATTGCAGTAGTATCCGAGAAAGGTCGATATACGAATTCATAAACGATGATAGAGACATAATATAAATACGGACAAGAGATACGAGAACATGGCTGAGACAGCTTATCAACAATGTATTAATCCCGATTGCGGGGTACAATTTGATTGCGGGCAATCGCTGTTCAAGTGTCCCGAATGCGGCGAGTTACTGGATATACTCTACAACTGGGACAAAATCGAGGTTCCCGGCAGAATGAGCGAGTTCGGCAGGCGATGGGCCGGCAGGGACAATCCGCCGGATCTTTCCGGGATCTGGCGTTTTCGAGAGTTGATCGGCTTCTGCGAAGATCGTCACATAGTTACAATAGGTGAAGGCCAGACAGTATTGCAGCAGAACGATGCGGTGGCTGAGTATGTCGATATGGAAGCGGGGCGCCTGCATCTGCAATACGAGGGGCTTAATCCTTCCGGCTCTTTCAAAGATAACGGCATGACCGCGGCGTTCAGCCATGCCAAAATGGTCGGCGCCGGCGCCAGTGCATGTGCATCGACGGGTAACACTTCGGCGTCAATGGCTCTGTACGCGCATAGCTGCGGCATAAAATGCACGGTCTTTATCGGTTCGGGACGTATTGCATTCGGCAAGCTCAGCCAGGCAATGGACTACGGCGCGCAAACCATCCAGATCCTCGGCGATTTCGACGACTGCATGAAACAGGTTCAGGATGTATGTAGGCAGCGCGGGCTGTACCTGCTTAACTCACTGAATCCGTTCCGGCTGGAGGGGCAGAAGACCATTATGTATCGAATCATAGAGGGCCTGGGCTGGGAAGTTCCGGACTGGATCGTCGTACCCGGCGGCAACCTGGGCAACTCCAGCGCGTTCGGCAAGGCTTTTCTCGAATTGAAGCAACTCGGCCTGATCGACCGCATCCCGCGGATGGCGATCATCAATGCCACCGGCGCCGACACGCTGAACGAGCTGGTCAACAACAAAAAGCTTTCCTGGAATGACGGCAAGGTCGATCAGGCAATAATCGATGATTATTACGCCGATCTGACCGCGCGTAACTTCTCACCTCATACCTGCGCGTCGGCGATAGAAATATCCCGGCCTGTTAATCTCAAGAAGTGCCTGAGGACAATCGACATCTGTGATGGCGTCGTGCGGGCGGTTACTGACGAGGAGATCGTAGACGCCAAGGCAATCATCGGCAGACACGGCCTTGGTTGTGAACCCGCCTCTGCGGCGACGATAGCCGGACTTAAGCATCTTCGTCAAGAAGGCACCATCGACGGCGACGAGCGAATCGCCTGTGTACTGACAGGCCACCTGCTGAAAGACCCCGACAAGACTGTCGGTTACCATAAAGACAACCAGGGCCGGTTCAGCAATCCTCCAGTGGAGGCGCCGAACGATCTCGATGAGATACTCAAACTGCTCGAATGATACTCGGGAAAGGACCAGCCTCATCGTTTGTTGTCATTCCTGCGCAGGCAGGAATCCATTTGTTCATAAGCTTCTGGATTCCTGCCTGCGCAGGAATGACAGGCTTCTCTGATATCAACTCAATGGGTGGCAGCCTCAAGCTCGTCCCGCCGCGTGGCGGCGGGATAGGCTTGGGGCTGGTTGCATATGCAAGAGTTGGTTATATAGGTGCCGGGCTGGGACCCCATGCCGCGGTCGAGCAACTAATAAGCTTTCTGTTTGCGTTTGGCTGAAATCGCCTTCGACCATCTCTCAACCTGAGTGACAAGGGCATTGACATCGCTGCCGGAGCTGTCAGCGGCGTATGATTTAACGAGCAATTTCTTCAGATCGTCATCGAAGTATTCGTCGAGCATACTGTGATGGAGTCTGCCGAGATTTTTCAGCTTCTTGTTCTTGTTAGTCACATTTCGCGACATGCGATGGAGATCGATGACTGCAAAGTCGTAGTTCTCTGCGGCCTTTTCCGTGATATACAGGTGGTATACGTACAAATCCGGCAGACTGACATTGACGGCATGAGTTCGGCGAACGAACGCACCGAGGTCTGCAACAATTTTTTCCTTGTGCCGTCTCTCAAGAGTGTGCCATCTTTCTCGTATAAAAGTGCTGAGGCAGGTGGACTGCAGCTCTTCGGTGACAACGAAAGATTTTGTCTCGATACCAAGTGTCCTTTGCTCGCCGTAGCAGACTGGGTGGTAAGTCCCGATGTCGTTGTCGAGAAGCAGCCTGGCGCTTTCAAATTCATATTTGCCCTGAGAGCAGGGTTCGCCGATATTTCGCCGCGCAAATATGACGTCCTTGAGGTGAGGACGAAAGAAACGCTTGATGAAGAAGGTTTTCTTCTGCTCGCCTGTTCCCAGGCTGAAACTGACAACACTGCGTCTACTGTTGCTGCCTTTTGCGCCCGTCGCCATACGCTCGAAGAAATCATCGAACGTCGCAATGTCGAATCCGGCGAAAAAACGAGACCAGGAATCTGTAAAAACTACTCTCTGCACTTATGTATCTTCCTTCTTGTTTTATTTATCGTCTTGACATGGTAACATCAAAACGCTATAATGCCAAATAATGAGGTGATAATATGAAAACCAACACAAAACGAACTACAATATACCTGGATTCTGATTTACATCAAGCTTTGCGGATAAAGGCAGCGGAAACAGAGCACTCGATGTCGGAGTTGGCTCAAGAAGCGATCAGGCTTTCTTTGGCGGAGGATTCCATCGACCTGGCGGCTTTTGACGAACGCGAAAAAGAGCCCAGCCTGCCCTTCGAGAATGTTCTTAAGAAATTGAAAAAAGATGGAAAAATATAGAATAACCATCAAGAGGTCTGCTGCAAAAGAATTAGATAATATCCCCAAGAGAAGCCTGCAAAGGATTGTCAAACGCATTCAATCACTGGCCGAAAATCCAAGGCCTCAAGGATCGCAAAAATTGACCGGACAAGAAAGTTTTCGTGTCAGACAGGGAGATTATAGAATCGTCTATTCAGTCGACGACAAAAATTCAACTATCGACATAGTAAAAATCGGCCACAGACGCGAAGTCTATCGCTAAGAACCAAAGCATCCGCATGGGTAAACAGCCGTTGACTTTACACATCGACAGTTGCCGCCATTGGTTTGCCATTTTGCTGTTTATTCGCGCGTGGATTCCGTGAGTATGCCGACAGCCCGATCGGTTATTCCGCTCATGCGGACGTCGTCGCCGAAGTGAACGACCCCGACGTTGTGCAAAGCGAGTTCGTCGGGCAACTCACACAGCGGCCCGGATATGCCTACACCGCCGCGGCTGCCGAGAATCTTTGGTGCTATGTAAACGACTATTTCGTCGGCAAGGTTTTCTCTCAGGAAAGAAGTTAATATCTTCGGTCCGCCCTCGACGAGGAGGTGGTTGATGCCGCGGCGGCTCAACTCGTCGAGCGTAAAATGCAGATTGGAGCGGCTGTCGGTTTTGGGATAGACCAGTTCTACCCCTTTACGGGTCAGGTTCTCCGCCGCTTCGGGATTGGTCCGAATCGATTCCTGTTTCGTGACGAGAAAGACCGGATTCTTGCGGACTGTCCGGACGAGTTGGCAATCAATCGGAATTCGCAGGGAGTTGTCCATTATCACTCTGGTTGCTTTTTTGCCTTTGCTCGGTCGGGCGGTCAAGAGCGGATCATCGGCGAGCACTGTATTAACACCGACTAATATCGCCTGCGCGCGGCGGCGCAGCTTGTGCACGTCCTTTCTGCTTTGCGCGTTGGAAATCCACCTTTGCTCGGGGCTTTGTTCGGCCCAGGCAACCTTTCCGTCTATGGTTTGAGCCCATTTCAACGTCACCCAGCACCTACCGGTTACGGCGTATTTGATAAAGGGCCCATTAAGTAGTCTCGCCTCTTTCTCGCACAGACCCGTCTCGACTTCGATGCCCGCCTGGCGCAACTGCTCGATGCCCTTGCCCCCTGCGTGTGAAGAGGGATCGGTCATCGCGACGAAGACCTTTTTCAGCCCGACTGCTATTATCGCATCGGTGCACGGTCCGGTTTTGCCGTGATGGCAGCACGGTTCGAGAGTGACGTACATTTTTCCGCCGCGAGCCGTTACACCTATTCTGCGGCAATCTTCGATCGCATTTATTTCCGCATGAGGCCCGCCGAACTTCTTGTGCCACCCTTTGCCGATGATCTGATGAGCTTTGACTATAACCGCCCCGACGGCAGGGTTCGGTTCGACCGCACCGAAGCCTCTCCGGGCCAGTCTCAGTGCCGTCTGCATGAACTTGTCATCCTCAGCGCTCATAGGCTAATCTCCGATCATCTGTATGAGCCGCTGTTCGGTTATGATCTCAATGCCGAGTTTCTTTGCCTTTTCGAGTTTGCTGCCTGCATTTGCTCCGGCCAGGACGAAATCGGTTTTCTTGCTCACGCTTGAGGCGGTTTTGCCGCCGGCTTGTCTTATCGCCTGTTGGGCCTGCTGCCGGGAGAAGTCTTCCAGCGTGCCGGTAACGACGACGGTTTTTCCCGCAAGTTTATCCGAACGCTGTGTCTGAGCCGGCTCCGGGGCCACACCCGCCTTCAACATTTCCCGAACAACCTCCAGGTTCCGATGATTCCTGAAATAGTCATAAACACTTTGTGCCATAACCGGTCCGATCTGGTCGACCTCGGCGAGCTCTTCCAGGCCGGCGGACATCAAGGCTTCGAGCGATCCGAAATGCTCGGCCAGGATCTGGGCCGAGTGGCCGCCTATGTGTCGTATTCCCAAAGCGGCTATCAGACGCCATAAAGGCCGAGTCTTGCTGTTTTCTATCGATTTTATGACGCGGCTCGCGCTTTTCTCGGCCATTCGCTCCAGCCCGGCAAGCTGATCCTTCCGGAGTTTGTACAGATCGGCGAAATTCTTCACCAGCCCGGTATCGACCAACTGTTCGATAAGAGCCTCGCCCAAATGCTCGATGTCCATTTGGCCTCTGCCGGCGAAATACTTCAGGCGTTCTTTCAGTTGTCCCGGGCAGTTGGAATTCAGGCATCGGACATAAACGCCGTCTTCGTCCTTAGCGACCGCCGAGCCGCAAACCGGACAACTGGTGGGAATCCGGAATTCAGGGACACTTTTGTCGGTTTTCGCTTTTACCTCGATTACCTGCGGTATTATCTCCCCGGCCTTTTCGATGAGCACCCTGTCTCCCACACCGACGCTGAGCCGTTTGAGTTCATCGAAATTGTGCAGACTGGCCCGCTTGACAGTGGTTCCGGCCAATTGCACAGGCATTAATTTCGCTACAGGAGTCAGAATGCCTGTCTTTCCCACCTGGACGTCGATGGATTCGACAATTGTCTCGGCCTGCTCGGCTGCGAATTTGTAAGAGATGCACCAGCGCGGCGCCCTGCCGGTTGCGCCGAGAATGTCCCGCTGATCGAGGCGATTAACTTTGATCACCATGCCGTCGATCTGATAATCCAGCTCCGTGCGCTTCTCGTTCCAGGCCGAACATATCTCCAGAGCCTCTTCGACGTTAGCTGCTTTTGCGATCGCCGGATTGACGGGCAGGCCGAAATCCCTGAGCCTCTGAAGTGTATCGAAGTGATTAGGAGCCGGCGATTCAGAGATTTCCCCGGTGGCGTAAGCAAAGAAAGACAGGTTTCTCTCAGCGGTTATCCTCGCGTCCAGCAGCTTCAAAGATCCAGCCGCTGCGTTTCGTGGATTAGCAAAAGGTGCCTCGCCGGCCTCCGCGCGAAGCTTATTGAGTTCGACAAACGAGCTTGTAGGCATATAAACCTCGCCCCGGGCTTCGAGTACGTCAGGAACCTTGCCGTCGTCCAGCAACGCTAACGGCACGGCCTTTATCGTGCGAACGTTGGCGGTAACGTTGTCGCCCACCTCGCCGTTGCCGCGGGTCGCGGCGGTGACCAGAGTAGCATCCTCGTAGCGGAGACTTATCGCCAGGCCGTCGATTTTCAGTTCGACTACGTAATCGTAAGCCTCGTCGCCAAGCTGTTTGGCTACTCTTTTGTCGAAAGCTATGAGCTCATCGGAGTTGTAGGTGTTATCCATGCTCAGCATAGGCACGGCATGCCGAACGGTCTGGAAGCCCTCGATAGGTCGCTCGGAAACCCGCTGCGTGGGCGAATCAGGGGTAATAAGCGCCGGATTCTGCCGCTCCAGCGATTTCAGCTCGGCGAAGAGTTCATCGTACTGTCGATCGGTGATTGTCGGCTGATTGAGCACGTAATAGCGATAATCGTGCTCGCGAATCTCTTCGCGCAACTTCTCAATTCGTTTGTTTGCACCCACAGTCATGGCAGCCAATTTGTACGCCATTTCCGTATTTTTTGCAAGATCGGCCGGATGGAAATCTTCAACGATGGGAAATATAGAAATCCAACCAAACACGGCTCTAATTACAAAACTTAGGTGTGCGATGCTTTGAGATCCGATTTGAAAGTTCGATTTTAATTTTGCAATAGGGGCTGATCCGCGATATAAAGCCCTCTATTGTAAGATGGTATCCTGTAATAAGGAGTCACTCATGGCACAAGTTGAAAAATACATAGCTGTTGACCTTGGTGCTGAGAGCGGCAGGGTAATGATCGGCTCTTTGTGGCGAGGCCGCGTCGAAGGCGTCTCTCCTTCGATCCGAACGCCGGAGGCCCTCGACACGCGCGGGCAAGATGCCCTCGCTACGCGGCTCGATCTTGAGGAAATTCATCGTTTCGAGAATGGGCCTATCGAGGAAAAAGGGAGCCTGAGGTGGGATTTCCACAAGCTGCTTTCCGAGATTAAGACCGGCATCGGCAAGGCAATGAAGGAGGCGGGCGATCAGATCCGAGGGATCGGCGTAGATAGCTGGGGTGTGGATTTCGGCCTTTTGGATGCTGACGGCAAATTGATCGAGAACCCCTACCATTATCGAGACAGCCGGACCGAAGGAATGCGGGAAAAAGCCTACGAGATAATGGGCAAGCGCGCGATCTACGATAACACCGGCATCCAGTTCATGGTGCTCAACAGTGTCTATCAACTGCTCGCGATGCGCCTGAAGGAGCCGGAAACACTGGCCAAAGCTTCGCATCTGGTATTCGTAGGCGATCTGTTTACTTATTTTCTTTGCGGCGAAATCTTTGCCGAATACAGTCTTGCCAGCACGTCGCAGTTTATGGATATGAAGACCGGGCAATGGTCGAAGCCGGTTCTCGAAGGGCTTTCGCTGCCAGCGGATATTATGCCGAAGATTGTCGCTCCCGGCACGGTCGTGGGCTGTCTGAACCAGGACGTCCAGAGCGAGTTGGGCTGCGGTCCTGTCCCAGTGATTGCCGTCGGTTCGCACGATACGGCATCGGCAGTTGCTGCCGTGCCCGCTGCGGGGGACGACAATTGGGCATACCTGTCATCCGGAACCTGGAGCCTGATGGGCGTCGAGATCCCCGAGGCCATCATCAACGACAAGACATTCCAATACGAATTCACCAACGAGGGTGGCGTCGAAAAGACGATTCGGCTGCTAAAGAACATAATGGGTTTGTGGCCGGTTCAGGAATGTCGCAGGCAGTGGCGGCGAGAAGGAGCGGACCTGTCGTATCCTGAGTTGACTGCCATGGCGGAAAAAGCCGAGCCGTTCGCACGCAAAATTAACGTTGACGACGAGTCGTTTCTGGCTCCGGGCGACATGCCGAAACGGATAAATGAGTATCTCGTAAGGACGGGGCAGGAGCCGGTTGACGAAAAAGGGCAAATGGTAAGAGCGATACTGGAGAATCTTGCGCTGAAATATCGCTCGATAGTGAAAGCTATCGAAGATATCACTGGAAATGAAATCGAGGTGATGCACATCGTGGGCGGCGGCATACAAAATGAGCTGCTCTGCCAGTTCACGGCCAACGCTATCGGCAAGAAAGTTATCACAGGGCCGATAGAGGCGACTGCCAGCGGCAATATCATCATGCAGGCTATAGCGACCGGGCTTGTAAAATCGCTGGCCGAAGCTCGCCAGATAGTGCGAAATTCTTTCGAGCTGAAGGAGTACCAGCCTCAAGACAAGGCAGTCTGGCTGGAGCAATACGAAGCAAGGGCAAAGTAACGAGGAAACGTGGATTTTGATCGAAGAACTCGAAAGTAAGCTGGATAGTTTTGACGCAGGTCGGAGAAAGGAAGCTCTGTCGGAACTTTGTGAGAAGGCCCGGTCCGGACGAATAGAACTGCCCGAGCCGGGCACCGATGTAAATATTCACTGTCATACGTTTTTTTCCTATAACGCTTACGGCTATTCACCGAGCAAATTCGCCTGGCTGGCGCGCAAGGCGGGACTGGCCGTAGCCGGCGTGGTGGATTTCGACGTGCTCGATGCTCTGGAGGAATTCACTGATGCCTGTCGGCTTCTGGGACTCAAAGGCACTGCAGGACTTGAGTCGCGCGTGTTCGTTCCCGAATTTGCCGACAAGGTCATCAACTCGCCCGGCGAACCCGGCATTTCATATCACATGGGTGTTGGATTTCCTGCCGCAACAGTTCCGAACGATCAGAAGGACTTCCTTGCGGGGCTTCGCAAGACGGCACAGGAGCGAAATCAGAACCTGATGGGACGAGTCAACGCTCATCTTAGCCCGGTGGAGCTGGATTACGAACGGGATGTGCTGGTACTGACGCCTTCTGGTAACGCAACCGAACGGCACATGTGCCTTGCCTATGCACGAAAGGCGATGGAGGTTCTCGGCAGTGCGGACAAAGCAGCCGATTTCTGGTCGGAGAAGTTGGCAGTGGAAGTCGAGACTTCCGAACTGCCGGAAAGCAGGCACCTGCTCAACAAGATTCGTGCAAAGACGATGAAGCGCGGCGGAGTCGGCTACGTTCAGCCAGATCACGGTTCTTTCCCGCGAATGGCTGACCTGAATGCATTTATCCTCGCCTCAGGCGGAATTGGCGTCCACACGTGGCTGGACGGTACAAGCGACGGCGAGCAGGAGATCGAATCGCTGCTCGACGTCGCCATGAGCACGGGAGCGGCGGCGATCAATGTCATTCCCGACCGCAACTATACGCCGGGCTCGCCCGATCAGAAGCTTAAAAATCTGTACGACGTGGTGGAAGTGGCTCAGAAGCGGCATCTGCCGGTTGTGATGGGAACTGAGATGAACAGCCCGGGGCAGAAATTCGTCGATGATTTTCAGAGCGAGGAACTCAAGCCCCTGGCGCCGGTGTTCCTAAAAGGAGCGCACGTTGTGTACGCACATTCGGTACTTCAGCGGCAGTCCGGCCTCGGGTACACCAGCGAGTGGACAAAGAAAACCTTCGACGATGTTGCACAAAGGAATGATTTCTTCGAGAAAGTTGGCAGTTCGCTTGAACCGAAAAGGGAAGAAAGCTTCGCCGGTTTAAGTGAAAATGTAAGTCCCAGTGAAATATTGGAAAAGATCAGGAGTTGATAACAAGAAGACAGTTACCATGACAGCACTACCCGAAACACAATATGCGGTTCAGTTGATTGGGCCGGATGAGCTTATTTTGAACAAGAATAAAGCCGTACCCGAGCCGGGGCCGCATCAGGTTTTGTGCCGGGTCGAGGCTGTTGGACTTTGCTTTTCCGATCTAAAACTTCTCAAGCAGTTCTCATCTCACGTCCGCAAGAGCGAGGTGGTCTCCGGCATAGACTTGGACATACTCAAAGATATCCCGAGTTATGTACCCGGTGAAGCGCCAACGGTTCCCGGCCACGAAGCCGTCGCCAGAATCGAGGCGGTCGGACCAGGCGTAGAAGATTTCAAGCCGGGTCAGCGATTTCTGGTCCAGACGGATTATCGCTGGGTACGCACGGCAACTTCCAACGGCGCTCTGGGATACAACTTCGAGGGGGCTCTTTCCGAATATGTACTGGTGGATAAAAGGATCATAACCTCGTCCGAAGGTGAGTCGATGCTACTGCCCGCCGGTGAGGAGCTTTCAAGTTCGGCGGTCGCTCTGGTAGAACCCTGGGCATGTGTCGAGGACGCTTATGTCTCGACCGAGCGAACGACTCTGAAGGCCGGCGGCCGAATGCTCCTTGTGGCTGATACTGAGGGGGCTGGCGGTGTGCTTAATTCACTGTTCGATCGCTACGGCAGGCCTGCGGAGATAACATGGGTCTCGCAGTCTCCCGAGCCGGCCGAATTGGATATCCCGATAAGCAAAGCTGCAAATGTCGATGATCTTGCCGATGCGGGCTACGATGATGTTGTTTACTTTGGCTCGAATCCAAAAACTGCCGAGGCATTGTTTGCCAAGGTAGCTCTAAATGGATTATTGAACTTCACTCTGTGCGGCGGTAGATTCGGCAGGGATACCGTTGCTCTTGTCGGCCGCGTTCATTACGGGGGGATTCGGATAATCGGCACGACCGGCTCAGATCCAGCCGAGTCGATGGAGATAATCCCGGAGACAGATGAGATCCGCCCCGGCGACAGGATCAACGTCGTCGGCGCCGGCGGCCCGATGGGAATGATGCACGTGATAAGAAACATCTGTCAGGGTGTAGAAGGCATCAGTGTCTTTGCAAGCGACCTCGACGATGGCAGGCTTGCGGCACTGACAAAAGTCGCCGCGCCTCTGGCCGCGAAGAATAACGTTGGGTACAGCTCGTACGACCCGACCAAGCAGAAGATCGAAGAAAAACTTGATTACATCGCGATAATGGCGCCGGTGCCGGCGCTAGTTGCCGCCGCTGTGCATGATGCTGCCGAAAGGGGACTGATCAATATCTTTGCAGGTATCCCGGCGACTGTCTCCGGGGAGATCGATCTGGATGCATACATCGAGAAGAAGCTCTATTTCATCGGCACCAGCGGCTCAACTATAGACGACATGAAACGAATGCTTGCCAAGGCCGAATCCGGTACGCTCGACACTAATGTAAGCGTGGCTGCCGTCTCCGGATTCGAGGGTGCAACCGATGGGATTCGTGCCGTGGAGAACCGAAAGATAGCGGGAAAGATCATCGTCTATCCGGCTTGCCGTGATTTAGAGCTGATAAAGCTCGAAGATATGGCTGAAAAGATGCCGGAAGTAGCAGCATGCCTTAATGACGGTGTCTGGACCAAGCAGGCCGAGCAGAAACTCTTGGAAATGTACGCAGATGCATAGTGCCCAGTCATGGCAGAGAATATGAGAATGTCATTCCGAGCGAAGCATAGCGGAGTCGAGGAATCCGGCCTGCGATCGCATTGGCTTGGGCTTGTCCGCTCGAAACCAGATTCCTCCGCTGCGCGATGCTGCGCATCACTCCGGTCGGAATGACTACTGGTAAGGAAACAGAAGGAATGAAAACTTGGCAGCAGTTATGGGAAAGCATCGGATATGATTAATCCAGAAAGAATTGAGAAAGCCTATGAATCGGCCCGGCAGCGTTACGCCGAGATCGGCGTCGATAGCGACAAAGCAATGGACCGGCTGGCGAAAATCGCGATATCGCTTCACTGCTGGCAGGGTGACGACGTAGGTGGCTTCGATACAGACAAAGGCCTGACCGGCGGCGGGATAATGGCAACCGGGGCATATCCGGGCAAAGCGCGCACGGCCGACGAACTGCGTGGCGATATCGACAAAGTCATGAGCCTTCTGCCGGGCAGGCATCGACTTAATCTGCACGCCAGCTACGCCGAGACCGGCGGAAAGGTCGAGCGGGACGAATTGCAGCCGGAGCATTTCACCTCTTGGATCGACTGGGCCAAAGCAAGCGGCATCGGCATGGACTTCAACGGCACATATTTCTCGCATCCCAAGGCCGACAGTGGATTCACATTGGCCAGCGCTGATGAAGCGATACGCAAGTTCTGGGTCGATCACGGGATTGCGTGCCGAAAGATCGGCGCCACGATGGGTAAGACACTCGGCACGCCGTGTGTAACAAACACGTGGATCGCAGACGGCAGTAAGGATGTACCTGCTGACCGCAAGCGGCCTCGCGAGCGGCTCAGGAAATCGCTCGATGAAATGTTCGCCGAGCCGATGGATAAAGCCCACCTGCTCGATGCGGTCGAGGCCAAGCTTTTCGGCATAGGGTCGGAAAGCTACGTTGTCGGCTCTCACGAATTCTATCTGGCCTATGCTCTTGAGAATAAAACCTTGCTCTGCTTAGACACGGGCCATTTTCACCCGACCGAGGCAGTCTCGGATAAAATATCATCGGTGCTGACATTTCTCGATGAGATTCTGCTTCACGTGAGCAGGGGGGTACGCTGGGACAGCGATCACGTGGTCATTTTGTCAGACGAGTTACAGGCGCTTGCCAAAGAAATCGTTCGAGGCGATTACCTTGACCGGGTACATATCGGACTCGATTTCTTCGACGCCAGCATAAATCGAATCGCAGCGTGGGTTATCGGCACGCGATGCATGATAAAGGCTCTTCTGATAGCGCTGCTGGAGCCGGTGAATAAGCTGCAACAGATGGAGGCCGAAGGCGACTTCGCGTCCCGGCTGGCGATGATGGAAGAATTGAAGACTTTCCCCTTCGGAGCGGTCTGGGATTACTACTGTTTGAACTCGGACGTGCCGGTCGCTGAAAGCTGGCTGGATGAGGTCCGAGCTTATGAGAGGGATGTTCTGAGCAAGAGAGGATGAAGATTTGTATCGATTTTGGTTCGACTCTTAAGGACGATTGAATGGATACAGAGCAGCAGTCGCAGACCGGCGGCGAGTTCGAGCGCGAGCCGGTGCCGAAGAGTTCCCTACTCGGATTCAAGAGCTTCATAGGAATGTACGCTGGCGAGCATTGTGCCGGGACTGAACTGATGATCGGGCCGCTGTTCGTGGCCGCGGGCGTCAGCGCCTTCGATCTTATTGTGGGGCTTTTGCTCGGCAACGCCCTGGCGGTGCTAAGCTGGATGTTCCTTTGTGCGCCCATAGCCACGCGCAGCCGTCTGACGCTCTACTACCAACTGGAAAAAATCTGCGGCCGCAAGCTTGTGATGCTCTACAACCTCGCTAACGGCGTAATGTTCTGCTTCCTCGCTGGTGCGATGGTCACCGTCTCGGCAACGGCCGTTGGGGTCTGGTTCAAATTTCCCATGCCGGCTCTCGACGATCTGTATCCTAACAGTGTCGGCTGGGTTGTAGCCGTGGCTGTGGTCGGCGGGCTCATTGCCATCGTGGCCGCCTATGGCTACAAGACCGTCGCCAAGTTTGCCAATGTCGCCTCGCCGTGGATGGTTCTGGTGTTTCTGGCGTTCGGCTTCATCGGCCTGCGGCAATTCATCAACGTTACCGATGCTGAAATCGGCTCCCTGGGTGATGTGTGGACATTGGCGAGGACTCATATATGGAAAGGCGGCGACCCATTGCCGGGACAGGTCAAGTTCACTATCTGGCACGTGATGTTCTTTGCCTGGTTCTGCAATATGGCAATGCACATCGGAATGTCCGACCTGTCGGTGTTCCGCTTTGCGCGCAAGAGCTGGTACGCCGTCGCCAGCGGCGCCGGCATGTACGTCGGGCATTTCATGGCGTGGATAAGTGCGGCGATCCTCTACGCCTATCAACTGCACCTGGATCCTGGCGATACGGATGTGCTGCCCGGTCCGCTTGCGCATCGCACTGCCGGGCTTGCGGGCTTGCTGTGCGTGATCATCGCCGGCTGGACGACGGCCAATCCGACTATCTATCGGGCTGGCCTGGCGTTTCAGGCGCTGCGTCCGAAGTGGTCTCGCTTCAAGGTCACGCTCGTTACCGGCGCGATCGCGGCACTGGCGGGCATGTTCCCCTTCATTGCGATGAAGCTGCTCGATTTTGTCGCCGTTTACGGAATGATCCTGATGCCGATGGGCGCGGTGATCTTCGTAGACTTCTGGCTTGTTCCCAGGCTGGGCATGAGAGGTTCCTTCGCTGAGTTGAGCGGTCACAGCTTTAACTGGGCTGCAGGGGCGGCGTGGATTCTGACTTTGGCGCTGTGTCTGGCGACTGTATTCTGGATAGGGCGCTGGTCGCTTTGGTTTGTCTCGCTGCCCGGCTGGTTCGTTGCGGCGGCCTTGTATATCGTTTTGAGCAAATTCTATCAGAATAAAGTCCACCCCACAGCAGCGGCATAAAGGAGAACCAATATGCGTCTCATCCTGCAAATAATCTCATTAGCGGCGCTGATCGCCCTGACCTTGCCCTCGATAATCTTTCTGGCGGGTGGCATCGAGCTGAATATGACCAAGTGGATAATGCTGCTGGCCACGATTGTCTGGTTTGCCACCGCGGCCCCGTGGATGTGGAAGGAAAACAGTGCTTAGAATTTACAAAGGAACCTATAGTAATGAACAAAGCTTTGGCAGATTTGATTAGAATTTCCAACGTCACCGGCAAAGACTCTACACTCGTTCAGGGCGCCGGCGGCAACACTTCCGTGAAGACCGAAGACGGCAAGTACATGTATATCAAGGCCAGCGGCACAGCGCTGAAGGACATGAGTGCCCGCAAAGGCTGGCGCAGGATGAGACTCGACGCGGTCCTGAAGGTTATCGAGGATAAGGAGCTGGCCGCACTCGGTCCCGAAGAGAGGGAGCCGGAAGTCGTAGACCGGCTGCTTCTTGCCTGTGATGATAATATCAAGAGCGGCGCCCGGCCTTCGGTGGAGTCACATCTGCACGCTGCATTGGAACGATGCGTGATCCACCTCCATCCGCTCGCTGTTGCCGCGTACGTCAATGCAAAGAACGGCAGGGCGATGATCGAGAAGATTTTCGGGAATGAGAAGTTTCCGCCGCTGTGGGTTCCTTACACCGATCCCGGCTTTCTGCTTGCTAAGAAAATCGCCCGGCTCGTTGACAGTTATCGAAAGAAGCACGGCAGAAAACCGGCGATTATGTTCCTCGAAAAGCATGGCCTTTTCGTCACGGCCGATACACCTGATGCGGCGTTAAGGCTCGTTCGCAAATCAATCAGGTTGTGCAAGAGCAAGCTTCCCAGGCTCAAGGCTCCCAGACGCAAGGCGCCGGCAAAGAGTGAAATCGCCGCCGCCAGGTCCGCGATAAGTGATGCTGTGCGAAATGCCACCGGCCGGGCTCTGCCCGTTACCTATTTTCCGCCGGACAAGGTAGTCTCGGCGTTTATGGCTCGCGAGGACGCCCCGAAACTGCTTGCGACGCCCGCGTTGAATCCCGATGAACTTGTTTACGCAAACGGCTCTGCAATGTGGCTGGAGAAATACGATGCCGAGACGGTCACGAAGAAGCTCGAATCGCTTATCGACAGAGGCCAAAAGCCATCCGCGGCATTTGTCGTCAAGGACCTGGGGCTGTTCGTAGCTGCCGATAAAAAGACTACTCCGCTTGTTGCCGAGATAACCACCGGTTCGCTGCAGATCCGCATGCACGCCGCCGAATTCGGCGGCGTACGGGCACTCAACAAGCGCCAGCAGGATTTCATAAACAACTGGGAATCCGAAGCATTCCGCAAGCGGCTGGCCGGCGGTAAGAAATAAGCAAGCACGAGCGTGTGCCACAGCTCGAAGTGCCTACCGGGCTTTTATGTCATACGCCATCAAAGCTCCGCCGTGGCGGATGTAGAGCGTGCCGTCGGAGATTGCCGGATGGGCCCAGTGTTTACCGGAGCCTTGTGTAATTGCGAATGTGCTCACGACATCGAAGCCTTTCGGCGAGGCTTTTACGAGGCCGACGTTTCCTTTCTCGTCGTAACAGTAGAACATCCCGTCGGCGTAGATGATGGAGCCTTTGTAGCCGTTCCACCTTTCTTTGTAGACGACTTGCCCCGTTTCCCAATCGAGGCAGACCCAGTCGCCTCTGGTGTTGTCGTACCAGTTGGAGCCATACAGGTAGCCATCGAGAAGAATGACTCCGCCGTGCTGGCAGTCGAGCGTCTGGTCGTTCCACTTCTTTTTGACGGAAGTCCCGTCTTGCGAAAGCTCGAACATTGTTCCTGCCGACGTGATGCCGCGATTGACTACATTAGTGACGTAAAGATGCCCGTCGTGATAGATGGGCGTGATGGTGTTCGTCTCGGAAGAGGCCGGATAAGGCTCGCGCCAGATTAGCCGGCCGTCATCGGCGGAGACGCAGATGACAAACTCTTGTATCATGGTTATAAGTAGACGCTTGCCGCCTCTTTCGATGAGAATCGGCGAGCAGTATGCGGAAAGCTCGTCAAGGCCGGTCGTAGCCCAGACAGTCTTGCCTGTCATCTTATCCAGTGCGACCATAGTCCCTTTCTTTCCGCCGGGCGTGCAGTAGACCTTGTTGCCGTCAACGAGCGGCGAACAGCTCATCCCCCATCTGATGTTCTCTCCGTCGAATTTTTCAAGGGTATCTACTTTCCAGAGTTTCTTGCTGTCCTTGGCATCGAAGCAGGCCATAACACCCGTGCCGCTGAACATATAGACTCTTCCGTCATCAACGGTCGGCGTTGTACGAGTGCCTTTGTAGGATCCTGTCCACTCGGGGCCGTAGGATTCCTTCCATTTCAGGTTGCCGGAAAGGTCGTATGCAAATAGAAAGCCCTCGCCATCGAGCATTCCCGCCGTATAGACGAATCCGTCCGCGACAGCCACCGACGAAAACCCTATCCCAAGCCCATCAACCGACCAGAGAAGCCCGGGCCCGCCATCAGGCCATTTCGTCAACAGCCCTGTCTCGATAGATTTCCCATCCCGGTCAGGCCCGCGAAACTGAGGCCAGTCATCTCCAAAGCATGCGTTACAGGCAAATATAAATGTCAATGTAACCGCTGGAATGCTCTTCGTCCTACTCATAGGCATGATCCATGTTATTTCTTGATGTTATGTTATTAGCTGTGGAAGATTCTATGGATGCGGAGTTCAGACAGCAAGAGAAAACGGCTATATCCGGGTTGGCGATTGCCGATTTTGAGAAAAAAACATCAAAATAGCGGTCTCACAGTTGCTATTTTGAATAGGGATATGCTATACTACCGATTCTTTGGGAATTGAGATTTGGGAATGAAGAAGTGGAAATTCTCAATTCGAGATTCATAATTCTAAATTCATTCAGGAGAGTTGATAGATGGGTTTTGCCGTTGAGGATGCTCGCAAGAAGCCGAAGGCGAGCTTGAAAGAGCTTATTAACACCGGATCAATCACTTTAGAGGACGCTACCGACTGGCTCAGGACTATTTATGAGATTCGGTTTTTCGAGGAGAAGGTCTTCGATCTGCTGGGGCAGAACATCATCAAAGGTGCTTCGCACCTCTACGCAGGCGAGGAGGCGGTCGCCGTCGGCGCCACCGCGGCTATCGAACGCGGCGACGTTATCGGCTCGACCCATCGCGGACACGGCCATTGCGGCGCGATCGGCAACAAATACGCCGACAGCGAAGAAGAACGGCAGAACCACTGGAATCAAATGATGGCCGAGCTGATGGGCAAAGAGACCGGCTACTGTAAGGGCAGGGGCGGTTCGATGCACATCGCCGACGTCGACAGGTGCAACAACCTCGGCTCGACCGGCATCGTCGGCGGCAACCAGGCCCCGGCGGTCGGAGCGGCGTTAGCGGAAAAATACAAGAAGACCGGCAAGGTTGTTCTATCATTCTTCGGCGACGGCTCGACGAATTGCGGCAGCTTTCACGAGTCGATGAATATGGCCTCGACCCTGGCCGTGCCGTTGGTGGCGGTGATCGAGAACAATCTGTACGGAATGAGCGTGCCGTTTTCCGGCAGCGAGGTCGATGGAGCCGTTCGCGCGAGCAACATCGAAGATATTGCCATCAGAGCCGGCGCATACGACGTGCCGGGAGTCATCCTGGATGGGCAGGACGCTGTTGCGGTCTTTCTGGCCGTTCGCGATGCCGTAGCCAGGGCGCGGCAGAGCAACCAGATGACAATCTTAGAGGCCAAGACCTATAGATGGTACGGGCACAGCCGAAGCGACCCCCGGGCGTACAGAACCAAAGCCGAGGAAAAGGCCTGGCACGCCCGCGATCCGATCACGGTCTTGAGAGGCAGGCTGAGTGAGGACGGGTTTTGCACTGAGCAGCAGTTGGATGAGATAAAGGACAAGGCATTCGAGGCTATCGAGACTGCGACGCAGTTCGGCCTCGACAGTCCCTGGCCGAACACGGCGGATCTGGAAAAAGACGTATATGTCGAAGAGACTTACGCCGCTGATATTGTAGAAACGGAAAAGACCGTTGCGGCTAAGGTTGCCGAGGCGACGGCCGCTTTCGAGGCCGCGGTTGCTTCGTCCGTTGCAAAAACAAAGAAAGAGAAGGCCGAGCAGGCCAGAAACCAGGTCAAGACACAGTTCGGCATGGACGTTATGACCATCGGCCAGGCTGTTGCCGCAGCACAGGCCGAGGAGTTGCGGCGGGACGAGAATGTCATCTTGATGGGCGAGGATGTCGGCCTCTATGGCGGGGCATACCAGGCGACTCGCGGCCTGGTGGCCGAGTTCGGCACAGACCGAGTGATAGATACCGCGATTTCCGAAGCGGCGATCGCCGGCGCCGGAGTCGGTGCGGCTCTTCGCGGCATGAGGCCGATAGCGGAGCTAATGTACATCGATTTTGTGACCATCGCGATGGATCAGTTGGTTCACGTCGGTGCCTACAATCGCTATATGTTCGGCGGCAAGGCCAAGGTCCCGATGGTGCTGCGGAGCGAGGGCGGCGTGGGCAGGTGCATCGCGGCACACCACTCCGAATCTCTCGAAGCCTGGCTCATGCACACGCCGGGCCTGTATGTTGTGATGCCCTCGACGCCCTACGATGCCAAGGGATTGCTCAAAGCCGCGATTCGAAGCGATAATCCGGTGGTCTTCATAGAGCACAAGGCAACCTACGGCCAGTTGGGCGCTGTGCCGGAAGGCGATTACATAATTCCGCTTTGTGTTGCCGACATCAAGAAGCAGGGCGCAGACGCTACCATCGTCAGCTACAGCAGAATGGCGATGTGGTCGCTTCAAGCGGCCAAGGCTCTGGCCGAGCAGCACGGCATCGACGCCGAGGTGATCGACCTGCGAACGCTGAAACCGATGGATATCGATACGGTCGCCGAATCAGTTCGCAAGACCGGCCGACTGATTACAGTAAGCGAAGGTTTCTGCACCTGCGGAGCAGGCAGAGAGATCAGCGGCAAATTCATGGAATACGAATTCGAGGACAGCTCGCACGGCTTTGATTATCTCGATGCGGTTCCGGTGAATCTCGCCGCCGCCGATGTGCCGCCGCCGATGAGCGAGCCGTTGGAAAATGCGAGCATCCCGAGCGTCGAACGCATCGTGGAAACAGTCAAGAAAGTTGTTGCCGGTGAATAATGCTTAGCCCACCCTTCTGACGGGCTTTTCCCGCGGCAATACGCGCAATACGCAGAACGCAGTATGAGAAACGAGGAAGAAAATGGCAAAGGAAGTAAGATTACCTCAACTCGGCCAAACGATGGAAGAGGGGACGGTAGTAAACTGCCTCATCAACGTCGGGGACGAGATCAAGAAAGGCGACGTGATTTTCGAGATAGAGACAGATAAGGCGACCCTCGAGATGGAAGCGCCCGCCGGCGGCTTCGTAAAGCACATTCTTGCGTCGGTCGATGAGACGCTCCCCATAGGTGCGCCTATGTTAGTGCTCGGCGAAAAGGACGAAGACGTGCCGCAGAGCTTTATTGATTCGCTCTCCGGCGCTGAGCCCGCTTCTGCCGAAGCGGCGTCTGCGGCGGCGGGCGCCCCCGTTGCCGAACCTGCCAAGCCCGCGCCGAAGCCCGAACCTGCCAAGCCGAGCGGCAGGATCATGGCGTCGCCTCGGGCGAAGAAGCTGGCCGCCGATAGCGGCGTGGATTTGGCTACAGTTACCGGCACCGGTCCGGGCGGCAAGATCACCGAGCAGGACGTCAAGGACGCCGCCGAGGCCAAACCGGCAGCGCCGGCTCCAGCTCCACCGGCGGCACCCGGCCCGGAAGCCCGACTTGGAGAGACCGTACCTCTCAACAGGCTCCAGAAGATCACCGCACAGCGAATGCTCAAATCCAAGCAGGAGATTCCATGCTTTTATCTCACGGTGAGAGCGGACGTTACGGACCTGGTTGAGCTGCGAACCGGGATAAATCAGGAAGGAAATGTTAAGGTCTCGTACAACGATTTCATCATGAAAGCGGTTGCGACTGGGCTGGAGAAATACCCGCTCATGACGGGACAACTGGACGGCGAAAATATAAAGCTGGCCGAGTCGATAGGCATCGGCCTGGCGATATCCGTTCCGGACGGGCTGGTCGCACCGATAGTCAAGGACGTACATAAGAAAGACGTCAAGCGGATCGCAACCGACAGTCTGGCCCTGGTCGACAGGGCGCGAAACAACAAACTTGCCCCGACGGACCTCGAAGGCGGCTGCATTACGGTGAGCAATCTCGGCGTATTCGGCATAGACAACTTCATCCCGATAGTCGTGCCGGGCCAATGCAGCATTCTTGGCATCGGACAGATTAGTGAAACCTGCGTGCCCGATAACGGCAACATCATGGTCCGCAAGTTGATGAACATGACCTTGTCCATCGACCACAAAGTGGCCAACGGAGCCTACGCCGCCCAGTTCCTCGACTTCGTAAGAAAACTGTTGGAAGATTCATCCGCGTTCAAATAGTACTTCGTAAAGACAAAGATTGTGACAATGTCATTGCGAGCGCAGCGAAGCAATCTCAGGTCTTTACGTGGCCGAACGATTGAGATTGCTTCGTCGCTTCGCTCCTCGCAATGACAAGGTGCTCATTTAAGCGTTGGCAGAATTTAGTAGGAGCGATTGACATGGCTGAAAAGATTGAGGCGAAACTGCTGCCGAACATAAGAAAAGCGACGCCGAAGGTTCCCGTGATCGGGGTTTTTGCGGCGAGCGATCCGCGGATTGATGAGGCGAGCCGGACCCGGTGTCAGAATATTGTGAAGATGGCCGCCGATACGATCAGCGGGGCGGTGGTTCTGCCGGATAAGACGCCTGTACCGGTGGTTTACTCTACCGTGCTTGTCGATGGTGAGGCGCAGGCGGATATCGTTGCTCAGCAGTTCCGCAAGGCGGGTGTGGACATTCTGGTTCTTGTGCCGGATACCTGGGCCTTCCCGCAACTGACCGGAATCTCGGTGCTTCAGCAGTTCGGCGCCAACACGCCGATCAACATAACTTGCGGCAACAGTGGACCTAAACCCGGCGTGGTCTACGCCCACGCGCTCAACGGCGCAATCAGCCAATACGGGCGAATGTGCGCACTCAACGTGGGCACCTGGCCGGATACCGGCATGAATCCGAAGATGACCGAGCAGACGGCGAAGAACCTCATCGACTGGTGCTATGCCGCCGTGACGACGGTCGGTCTGCGAGGTCGCCGGGTAATGGTGCTCGGCCACGACTCAATGGGGATGGAGACTGCTCTCGCCCACGTCATTCCCACCCGAAACACCTTCGGCGTCGAAGTTACGCGGTTGGATATGAAGCTCCTATCCGATATGCTCAACAAGAAAGCCTACAGCCAGAAGGAGCACAAGGCACTGCGTGGCTGGACCGACAAGCACATCGGTAAGGGCCTGGAGCTGCGCGATCAGGCCGACAGTGACAGGTTCGATCAGTCTCTGGGGATGTACCTGATCGTTCGCGATCTGATGGCGGAGCTTAACGCCGTAGGCGGCGGATTCATGAGCCAGTTGGAGTGGGGCAGCGACATGAGGGGCATTCCGCTGCCGGTCGCCGACGTGATGGAAAGCCTGTTCAACTCGACCTTCGACCATAACGGCAGCAAAGCTCCGTCGCCCTTCGCAACCGAAGCCGACGTTCAGGGCCTGCTGACGATGCTGTTCATGACGCATCTTTCCGGCGGAAATCCACCCCTGTTCATGGACTTCAGAAAGGTATGGGAAGCGTGGGAGATCAAGGAGCTTGCCAAGACGATTGGCGTCAAGAATATCGATAAGAAGGCCGATTACTATACCAAAGGCCTCGTCGACGGCGACAACTCCGGCAGCGCTTCGTTCGACTGGGCGCAGAAGCCGGGTGCGTCCGTCAAAAAGATCATGGACAGCATCACTCTGCCTCTGGCCGATCCCGGCTATTTCCCGGGCGGCGGAAACTCGGTGAATTTCATGACCCCGGCGGGTATCGAGGGCATCGCGGCACGATGTGCTTACAGCAGCGCATCCGGCCTGTTCAGCATGATCTGGGACGAAGCAACCACCACCGAAGTACCGAAAAAACTTGGCAAAGCTATGTGCGATTTGACCACACCGACGTGGCCGCACACATTTGTTGTGCCGAAATACGCCAGCATGGTCGAGTACAAGCAGTACCCGCCGGCGAATCATTTCCACATGACCTGGAATCTGCCGGTTGCGCGCTTGCAGCACTGGATGGACATGACGGGCGTCCTCAGCGTAGCACCCTGGGCGGCAAGGCCGAAGTTCATCGAAGGTGTCGACAGGCCCCAACCCCTTATCCATCTGATAAACGGCGGAGAAGACGCGTTCAAGCGGCTCTCAGCCAGATAGGGAGTGGAACACAGGCCGCGATGCTTACCTGGTCTCTATCGTTATCTTCATGTGGTTCCACCTGTAGTTGACCGTGTGCGAACGGCCCTTGTCGTTTTTCATCGCATCGGACCAGATCAAGACCATCTCTGTGCCGTCGTTGCTGATCCATTTCGGTGAGAGCTTAGGCTGATAAGTGCGGTTGCCCGAATCGTCGATGGTCCAGTAGTCGGTGTAGTAGAACCTCTTCCACGGCCCGTAAGGATGGTCGGAGTACCAAAAACCGAGGCTGCCCGTGCGCGTGTGCATCCAGGCATTGTAGTAATCTCCGTCCGAGGCGGTCATATTCCTTCCGCCGTATGTGCCGCCGTTTACCATGATGTAAAGTCCCAGTCCTTCGTTCCAAACCACGGACGGCAGCCATGAATACCAGCCGAAGTATTTGCCGTCGCTGCTTTTCTCCAGGAATACATGAGCGTATCCTCGCTTTTCGATGTCCGACGCCCAGACCGGCTTGCCTTTTTCATATCTGACGAAATATTCCCATGCCTTTCTGATGCCGATCTTATCTTTGGGCATGCGGGCCAGCAGCAGCTTGTGAGCGTGTGCTCCCTCAGGCGAATAAAAATAGACATAGTCGTCTTTCGCGGTCGAGTTGTCCTTACCTTCCTTGACGAAGTCGCCGTATGAAAATGGATACGCCTCTTTTTTCCGATGGGCCACTCCGAATTCTTCCAGGAAGAACATCTCGTCTGCGTTCACTTCGTTGCGGGCATTATCCTGCGGACCTATCTTTCTTTCTTCTCCATGCCGGTTCACTCGATACCAGGTATTGCCGTTGTCTGCGGATTTGAGCAATTTGATTCCCCGGAACGGCCCCGACCATCGATTTTTGGGCGTTTTAGAAATAACTGAATATAGAACCCCGTCGACTGAAACGATGCCGTAGCCGAACCAGCTTCCGGTTCCCCGGATGAACTGTGGGTAATTGGGGATGTCCTCTCTCGAAAAGTCCTCGGGCCCGCCGATGATGCGATAGAGATGATTGTGATAGCTGTGCTTGCCCTTTAGCCAGTTGCCGTCGCACATCGACGTAATCTGCGAGTCGTCGGCGGCCCAGGTGATGCACCAGTTGTCGCCGCGACCGTCGGATCTGTACAGTGTGTCGTTGTGAAAAATAACATCCATTGGGACGGTAGGATTGCCCCGTAAATCTCCGACGTCCAAGGTCAGTATTAAACATCCGGAGATTATCAAGACGAGCGTGATCTTCTTCGTTGGCATTTGAATCTCCCAGCTTGTTTTTCTCTCACGCACTCAAGATACGGCGTTTCAGCAATGCCTTTAAGGGCGTGGCATAAATAACCTGTTTATTGCGGCCAGACCTTTAACACCAATTTTCCACCCTCGTCAGGCTCGAAGGGGCCGGGAAAGGGATTGCCCGTATTTCTCTGATTGCCGAAATAGTCCTCGTTAATGCGGTATGAAGAAGCGTCCGGTTTTTCGTATGGTAGATCGGGGATTTTTGCCCGCCCCAGTAGTTCGGTCGTTACGAGCTCGTGCGATTGTTTTTTTGACCATTCCTTGTCCAGCGTAATGTGGAGGTAGAAACCATCGTTCTTTTCAATCAGGTTAACGGAAGGATCGAAGTCTTCGATCACAAGCGGATTTTGTTTATGTTTGCCCGACTTTGCGCCGTTGAGAAAAACATTGCCGCCCATGTGCATTGGATACGTCGCTTTGTCGTATGCAGCCAGGCCGTTATGGGCGACGAAAATGTTGTTATAAAAACGATTATCGCCGCCTTTGGTATTCCGCAGCCCTGCGACTTCCGTGCTGTGAGGCTTCTGGTAAGGAGTTTCCCGTCTCAACTCAGGCCGGGGTACGATGCGGCCGGCAAACAAATTGTGGACATAAGCGCCGCCTTCCGACCAGTCAGAGAGGGATCTTGGCGAAAGGAAAATATTGTTGTCCACCATGAACGGCCCGTGGTTGACCTCGACGAAAAGGTCCTCCCGGGTATTATTGTCGTGCAGGAGATTTTTTGTAACGCGTGTGCCCTGAGTCATCCAGTCCAGCCAGATGCCCCTGCACGTGCGATAAATATGGTTATGGCTGATAAGGGTGTCGATCGCGCCGTGAATCTTTATGCCGGCCATCTCGGCACCGGTAAATAACTGCCGAACGTGAATGTCGTGTATGACGTTGCCCGTGATAGCGCTGAACACAGCACCCATGCTGCCGACCAGGCCTGCCTGCTCGCAATGGGAAATGCGATTATTCCGCACTATATGGTGGCCGATATTCTCTTTCGACCAGCCATTTTCGAGGGCGCGCTCAATGGTTTTGACGTAGCCTTCGGCGGTATTCTGCGAGGTGTTGTCCCACCGGTCGCCGTACTTGCCCAGAGTTACTCCCACACACGTCGAATAACTGATGTCGTTATTCTCGATAATCCACCCCTTGCTCCAGTGAGTGCCGATCAAACCTATTTGCTCGGCCGTGGGCGGCGCCCAGGGTGTTGCCGCGTGCATCATCGTAAAGCCCCTAACCGTGATGTAGTTGACGCCTGGCTTATCAGGATAGAATAAACTCTGACGAACGTTGATTTCTACTTTGCTCTGGTTTGGGTTGACATCTTTGAACTGTGCCCAGATCGTTGTTTTGCCATTGTCAACCTGTCCGAACCACAACGGGGTGTCGGTTGCGGGCTTGAGCACATTTTCCAAGTTTACTGCTTCGGTGAGCCAGTGGCCGTTAAGATAGACCGCGCCTGTATGATGATCCCGCCCTTTGGGATTGAACCAGTCGCCCTGGATCAGGTTGCTGTACGGATTGAAATCTCCGAAGAAGCTGTTGGGAATGACGACTTTCCACGTATCGTTGCCGACTTTTTCCCAGCTATCGATGACTTCGGAGCCTTTGATGACGACCTTTTCACCGGGCGCGGCTCTATAGACGATTCGGTGCCGGTCGGACTTTCCGCCCGTTTGCGGGTTGATCCTTTCACGGTAGGTTCCCTGATGTACAGTTATGATATCGCCCGGTCGGGCGACCTCGACCGCCTTCGAAATCGTCCTGAAAGGTGCTTCTGCTTTTCCGCTGTTCGTGTCCCGACCTCCAGCCGAGACATGATATTCCTTGGCTTCTATGGCTCCTGAAAATAAGAAGAGTATGCAAATTATGGATGATATCCGTGCGGTATTCCTTTTAGCAAGCATTTTTGAACTCCTTAAGTTTTACATGTCCTGTGTCGTTCCGTTCTTTAGATTCGAGAGTCGATCTATAACTGAGTTCTCATTATTTGTTGAGTCTGGTCTCTGTAGATTTAATTTCGCGTTTGAGAGTTGCGATTCGCCTGCGCAAACGTTGGTCGTTAACGCCGGAAATCCGGTTCAGTACTGCTCTGAGAGCTTTGTAATCCGGCCCTTTCACTAAAGGGTCGGCTGCATTTACTATTGCGTAGACGGCTTCTGTTTTCACATCGACATCGTCGAGATAGGACGCCGATAGCCGAACACTCTCTATATGCTTGACGCGTCCCAAACCCGAGAGTAACAAACGTTTCTCCTGAACGGACTGAACGGCTTTGTTTGCTCTCTTAAACCACGTAATGAGTTTTTCATCCGTTGCCAGATCCCGATCAGCCGCATTAGTGGCCAACTTCAGGACGGCCACAAGTGCGTGTCTTCTCAGGCTCGAATCAGGGTTCTCCTCCGCCATGCTGAATAAGGCCTCGATCGGTGCCGGACCCGGCCATTGGCTCAGGTGAGATATTGTGCTTTGCACGAGTTTTCGATCGGCTTCATTAAGCAGGGACGTGATGGCAGGCAGAGCTTCGGCGTGTCCCAGCAACGCTAATACTTTAATCCAGGACTCTCTATCTGTGGCGGCCGTGGAGGTTTTCAATTGTTCAAGAACCAATGCCCCCGCCTTGTCGATGCGCCCGCTGTTTTTACACGCGCCCAAAACCGCTTCTGCCGCCGCTTCTCTAACCGAGTCATCGCCGCATTTCCCGGTCAGTGCAATCAAACGCGGCAACTCTTCAAAACCGGCCAGAGATTTCAATGCCTGGAAAGCCGCAATTCTGACTTCAGGATCCGCACTGCCGGCCTGTCGAAGCAATTCGTCGTTCGCGCTTGCGGCGTTTCGTCTGCTTAGCAGTTCGATCAATCGAACACGTGTTTTCGAATCTTCAGATGATTGTAAGGCTTTCAGAATCGGTTCATCGACTCCGGCGCCTTGCATTTGCTCCAGGCTCCCGATTGCAATCGACAGCTCCTCAGGGCTGGGGTTGTCCCTTACCACGTCAACAAACGTAGAAGCATCATCGGAATCGCCAATCGCCGCTAATACTCCCAATGCCGTCAGGCGAACATCCGCATCGTTGGATTGAATCTTCTTCTTGATGATCTCAAGCGATTGTGCGTTGTGACAATCCTTCAGTGCAACCAACAGTTTGATTTGAAGGTCTTTTTGTGCACGTTCCAGTTCGGTATTGAGTGCGGCGGCAAGTTCATTGTCGGGAATCTCACGGATAGTCAAGAGCGCCACATCGCGGATCGCAGGGTCATCCGACCTCAATTGCCGAATGAGGAAAGGAGCCCGTTCCGATTTTCGCGCCAGGATAGCACCTCGCGTCGCGCCGATACGATATGATGCCGGGACACGGGCTTTTCTGACGGCGTCAAAGAGCGTCCGTGCAACATTTGCTTTTCCCTGGTTAAGTTGATGTTGCGCAGCCAAAAGACAAGCCGCCGCCGCATCCGAACGATACCTTTCAGGACCGGATGTTAGTGCCTGCCTGACTACCGGAATTGATTGTTGGTTCGAAATCCGTCCCAATGCAAGCAGTGACGCTTTGACGATCTTGGGATCGGAATTTCGGGTCAGTGCGGTTAAAGCCGGCGCCGCTTTTTCGTCACGAAGAGCGGCAAGGGAATTAATAACTCCGACCAGAAGCTCGCCCTTAGTTCGATCCAGGGCATCACGCAGAGCGGCCGAAGCCTCAGGACCGGGAATCCTCTCCAGGCCGGCTCGCGCATAAGCACTGAGGATCTCGTCATCGAGAAGCGAGGCAAGCGCCGGTACGGCCTCGGCAGTGCCGAACTCGCCTAATCGTTGACAAGCGCGGGCCTTGTCGGATGTGGAGCTGTCGGACTTCAGGATACCGATCAACTCCTGTGTTTTCCGGGCGGATCCGGCCAGTGTAATCGGTGCCGTAATCACAAACAAGCCGGTTATCCCTTGTATAAACAATGTTCGTATAGTCATTTTTCTTCTTTCCAATTTTGTTAAAACCGGTGTTAGACATTTAAAGACCAGGGTTCTCGCTTCGCTCGACTGATCCTGCGATTGGCTTGCGGATCGTCCACGAACCGTTCTTTAGTGGGATCGAAGTTAATTTTCCGATCCAGTTCCCAGGAAAGCTCAGCCGCAAAGCAGGCGATGTGAGACCGGCGCATTATATTCTGATTGCAGACGGGCAATGCCCGAGTTTTGACACAATCGAAGAAGTTCCGGCCGTGGCCCGCCGCGCTGGTTCCGGGTTTCTTGAACAATTTCTGCCGGGTCTTCGCCAGGCTTTCTGAAAGCACAATCTCTCCGTTATCGCCGGTCTCGACCCAGCCTTCGTCTCCGATGAAACGAACCGGACAGGTGCCAGTCGAGGTTCGATATTGCGGAGATCGCTCTCCAAACGGATCGGGCAGGAAGTCGCAGACTAATTTGACGCCGTTTTCATAGCGGCCAATGATTCCATTTTCGTTCGCTTCGTACTCGACGGGCATCGTGTGGTCCGCCTGATTCGCCCACTGGCACAAATCCAACGTGTGAGCACCCCAATCCAGAAAGTTTGCCGCCCCTTCGAAGTCATAGTGCCCTCGCCACCTTCCTTGGACGTATTTCTTGTTATATGGCCGCCATGGGCTTGGGCCGAGCCATCTGTCCCAGTCGCACTCTTCTTTGGGAGGCTCCGGTTCCGCGGGGAGCCAGTCATAGGTTCGTCGGGGAACGTATACCGAAGCGTGCAGCGTATGAAGCTTGCCCAACGCTCCGCTCTGAGCCAAATAGACGGCGTATTGGAAGTTTTCCTGACTTCGCCGTTGTGTGCCCGCCTGGAATACACGTCCGTAGCGGTCGGCCGCTTCCGCCAGGGCCTGAACCTCGCGGATTGTCATCCCGCACGGCTTTTCGCTGTAGACATCTTTGCCCGCTTTCATCGCCAGAATCGAAGCCAAAGCATGCCAGCGGTCCCCGGTCGCTATCAATACCGCGTCGATGTCCGGCCGGCTGAAGACCTGGAACATATCACGATATACTGCACAATCTCGATTTCCATAATGGTTGTCTACAATCTCTTTTGCCTGCGTACGGCGAGTTCTTTGAACGTCACATACTGCCACAAACTGGACATCCTTTTCAGGCAGCATTACGCTGAGATCATATCGACCTCGAGGGCCGTGACCTACGCCTCCCAGAACGATTCGCTCGCTCGGGGCCACAGCGCCGGATCGCCCGAGCGCTTTTGCCGGTATAAAGCAAGGAGCTACAAATGCACTTCCCGCAATCAATGATCTCTTGACGAAATCGCGTCGCGAAATGAGCGGAGTATCATGTTCGGATATATTTCGATTTCTTTGTCTCATAAAATACCACTTTCTTTAATGACGGATAGAGGTTTCTGTCTCATACATTGCGCCTGATTATATAATCATTTATCGCTGCCAGATGGATTTCAGGGTATGTACTTGCAGGTCTTTCAGACCAAGGTTTCCTTCTTCGGTAAACAGCCCCAAAGTCATAGGCTTGTCAACCAGATGCAAGCCGATCGGCATGTAGATCCGGCCGTTGTTTGCGAAGATTTCGATGGAGGTGCGATCTACCAGGACCTCAAGGGTAATGACGCCGTCCTGCGACTTTAATGGAGCGGTTTTTCCGTGACAGAAGATTTCCTGCTTGCCGACGTCGTAGGTAAGCGGGATGTCTCGGATGTTCAGGCCACAGCGTTGCACCACCGAGACGTCGAGCCCGGCCTTGATATGGAACAGTTCGCCGCGAATCGATTCCAGCGGATTTTCGCCCGGCTTCACCGTTTGGTTTCGCCATCGCCTCGTTCTCTCGTGTAATTTCTCGATTTCGCGAACCGGTTCGGCAAACATGCGCAGACCTTCATCGGCGGTCCGCAGTGTGAGCGTAACGGGGAAAAGTATCATCTGATTGAACGGCATGCCTTCCATCGCCACCCGGCCCCAGGCCATCTGTATGCGGCGTCCATCCGATTCTGGAATGTTGTTGAAGGTCTGCGAGGCATAGAAGCAATTGCCGTAATGATACTTGACGGCATCGCCGTTGGGACGGAATCTCTTGCCGTCGAAGCTTCCCAGCAGGTAATCACCGGAGCCGCCGTATAGGACCCAGCGGGTGTTGTCGGGGTCGCCGTTGATGGGTAGCTCAAACAGTTCAGGGCATTCGTGAAAGCACTTGAGCTTGCTCTGGTACTTCCAGTCCTTCAAATCCGAGGAAGTAAAAAATCCCATTTCCCGGTCGCCGAGATACAGAACCATCACCCAATGTCCGGCTGGCTCGTACCAAATCACTTTCGGATCGCGATTTCTGCCCTTGATATGATCGACCACCGGATTCTCTGCGTATTTCGTCCACGTTCGTCCCCGGTCGTTGCTGTAGGCGAGGGACTGGGTGAACGGTTCGCCCTTCGACCAGGGATTGGTTCCTCCGGCGGAGGTGTATGCGCAGATAAGCACTTTCTCGTCGCCTGTCTGGAATCCGGCGGTGTTGCGTTCATCCACTGTGCCGGAGCCGGAAAAGATCGTGCCCATTTCATCGGGATGAATCGCATCTCCGAGTTCGGTCCAATGTACCAAATCCGTGCTGACGGCATGGCCCCAGGTCATGTTGCCCCAGCGCCAGCCGAAAGGATTATGCTGCCAGAAGAGATGGTATTCGCCGTCGTAATACATCATACCGTTGGTGTCATTGTTCCAGCCGCGTTTGGAAGTCATGTGGAATTGCGGCCGGAGCTTTTCCTGATAGAGATTATCTTCACCCGGAAAGGTGTCGTCCTGGAATGCTCTGTCGAATCCGCCGCCCGTACGCGGCGCCCGGTCTACGCGCGATTCGGCCGTTTCGCCTTCGAACTGCGAGATATCGAGATAGACCCAGAAATCGGGCTCTTCGCCGGCCAGCTCGATCTTGAACTCGCGAAGCAACTCACCGTCTATCAGGAAATGAACCAGTCGCTGGGGCGCGCCGTTCTTGACCGGGAAGTTCAGATATGGCTCTTCGATCTTCAAAGTGCGGCTCTTATTGAGCACGACCTTTTCGTTGCTCTGGTAGATATGGTCGACGTTGATATGGCCCCAGCCGCCGGCGCGTCTATCGACGATCTGAATGCGAGCCGGCTCACCGCGAAGTTCGCGAACGTCCCAGTAGTACCAGTCAAGCATTTCAGATCCCCCCGGCTTGTCGTTGGGGCCGGTAGCGGTTCGGACCACCTCGCCGTCTACAATGAGATTGATGCAGGTCTTGTCCGGGTATTTGCCCCCTCCGACGAGGAAGTTGATATAATCACGCCGAATCTTGAACTCAGGCGAGGTCAGAGTACCCGTTGAGCCGTCCTTTCCATAAAAGGAGTTCACCAGGCCCTTGCCCTCGTAGCCGCTTACTTTCATCTGACCGGGTAGCGTCCCCTGAGCCGGCCCGGGCCCGAACGCCGTCCCGCTGGCCTGCCAGTTTCCGTAATCATCGCCCTCGAAATCCGCAATCACGATATCCCGGGCGCGAACGTTTCCGGCACAGGTCATTAGCAATACACAGAACAAGACGTGGCAAGTTTGACGAATTGATTCTCGTAGCATCTTTAAGCTTTCCCTTCTGTCATAATTGACGCTTGTATTCGTTTATTCAATCGTTATTTGATTTTGAGTTTTTTCTGCATCTTTTCCAAGGGAATTCCCTTTGTTTCCGGCATTATCAGCAAGACCCAGATTAACTGACCGACCATGAAGACGCCGTAAATGGCAAAGACCATCCAGCCCAGGTCTTCGGCGAACATCGGAAAGGTTAAGGAGATCAGCGCCGCCATGATCCAATGGGTAAAACTACCCAGGGCCTGGCCGCGGGCACGCACGTTGTTCGGGAAGATCTCACTGATGAACACCCAGATGACGGCCCCCTGACCGAAGGCGTGGGCTGCGATGAAGACCACAAAACCGATCAGGACGATGATGCCGCCCGCTCCGGTGTAGAAACCCCAGGCCACCACGCTCAGACTGAGTATATAACCGATGGAGCCGACCAGCATCAGCTTCTTTCGGCCGAAATGATCGATGACAAACAGAGCGGCCATGGTGAATACCAGGTTGGTAAAGCCGATGATTACCGACTGGGCCAGCGCCGAGGTTCCTTCGGCTCCTGCCATCTCGAAGATGCGCTTGGTGTAATAGATAAGGGCGTTGATTCCCGACAACTGGTTGAACATGGCGATGGCTACCGCCAGCAAGATAGGCCGCATATACTTTTTCTGGAAAAATGGTTCCTGAAGGCTGGCGGCTTGTTCGCTCAGGGATTGCCGGATCGTTTCCACTTCCTCGGCCACGTTACCGCTGTCGGTTCCGACCTGTTCCAGTACAATCTTGGACTCGTCCAACAGGCCGCAGGCCACCAGCCAGCGCGGGCTGCGAGGTGTCAGAAACAGCAGCCCGAAAAAGGCCGCTGCCGGAAACGCTTCCACTCCGAACATCCAGCGCCATTCCAGAGAACCGAGACCGATGGTGCTTATGATCCAGTTGGACAGGTACGCCAGCAGGATTCCCAGCACGATGTTGAACTGGGTGATCGCCACCAGGCGTCCTCGCACCCGGGCCGGTGAGATTTCGGCGATATACATGGGCGAGATGACCGACGCTCCGCCGACCGCCAGGCCGCCGATGAAACGAAACAGTCCGAAGGAGACCATCCCCCACGCCAGGGCGCTGCCGACAGCGGAGGTGAAGTACAGCACGCCCAGCAGCTTGAGGATGGCGCGCCGGCCATACCGGTCGGCCGGCTTGCCGAACAGCAGTGCCCCGATAACTGTGCCGATCAGCGCAGTCACTACAACCGACCCATGCCAAAACGATACCTTTTGCAGCATAGGCAGGCCCTCTTCCATCTCCTCGGCCACCTGGTCCGGGCGGCCGAAGAAACCGGCTACGGAGGCATATTGGTTTTCGAACAGCGATTCGAGAGTTTTCTCGGCGCCGGAGATGACCGCCGTGTCGAATCCGAACAACAGACCTCCCAAAGCCGCAATGATCGCGCTGCGTAACAACACTTTTTTGTACACTTTCAATGCTCCTAAATGTTTAACCGGATATTGCGCGTTTGAAACCTTGCCAACGGGTTGCAAATATGCCTGCGTCACCGAGTGCTGCTTCCATGAATTCACGGCGGGTCATTTTATTTATCATTTATCCGCTCTCCTGTTGCAGCCTTGCTTGTTTTGTGCACAAATGACATAATATAACTGATTACCGGTCGCCCTCAAAGAGCAAAGGGCGACGGCGGAAGTTTGATTTTTATTATTCGTTTGGTGTTTCGAAAAGGTAAACACGGATGTTTCAGCCGGAAAGAAATGTAATGATTGAAGTAACGAACAACATATCTATTCCAGAAGATCAGCTTGTTTTCAAGGTCTCTCGCAGCGGCGGGCCGGGAGGTCAGAACGTCAACAAAGTTAATACTCGGGTGACACTGTTTTTCGATGTGGCCAATTGTGAGAACCTGTCGGATGCGCAGAGACGGCGAATACGGACCCGGCTCAGGACGCGGATGGATAAGAACGGCGTGCTCAGAGTCGTCTCCCAGAAGCACCGCACACAGAGAGCAAACCGCGAGGCTGCCGTAGAACGGTTTAAGGGATTGCTGGCGGAGGCACTTAAGACCCGACCGGTGCGTAAAAAGACCAAAAGACCGTATGCGGCCAACCGGAAAAGACTGGAGGAAAAACGCAAACGAAGTCTGCTAAAGCAACAGAGAGCCAGAAAACACGTTGGGGAAGATTACGCCGGTTGAGGCTTCCCTGCGGTTTTACTGCACTCATTGTTTTCGACGCCTTCGGCTGCGCACCGCCACCAGCACCACAATAACAGTGATGATGATAACTACCAGAACTTCTTTCGGGCTTACGTACACAGCGGCCATGACCACTCGGTCTCCATGTTTGTCAATCCCGTTTGCGGGCGACACATCTAAACGTATTCGATCAACCGGGATTTTCGCACTTCTCCGCTCAAAATGCAAGCGAATACTTTTTCTGGCACGAAGTGGCGATTTTTATTACATTAAAGTCCGTGTTTTAACGTCATATTAATAGCGATAGCTTACGGCATCGCTCATTAGGCTGGATTTAGATGCTGAATGAGAAGCGTCTGATAAGGGAACTCAAACGCGGCAATAAAGAAGCCCTTCAACAGATTTACATGGAATATAAAGATACGCTGCTGACGATAGCCACCGCGTTATTGCACGACAATAATGCCGCTGAGGACGTTCTGCACGATGTTTTTGTTTCTTTCGCCGGGACCGTCGGCGGCTTGCAGCTTCGCGGCAGTCTCAAGAGTTACCTGACAACAAGCGTTGTCAATCGCATCCGAGACAAATACCGCAAGAAAAAGCATCACCACGTCGAGCTCGACGAGGCACGTCAGGTGGCGGGCGAAACAGGTGATCCGGTGCGTTCGGCCGTGTTCGATGAACATTTCGAACAACTGGGAGACGCTCTGGCTCAACTTCCGCTGGAGCAGCGGGAAACGATTGTCCTGCACCTCAACGGCAGGATGAAATTCAAGGAGATAGCCGAGATGCAGGGCATTCCGATCAGTACGGTCCAGGGCAGATACCGCTATGGGCTCAATAAACTCAGGGCGATATTAAAGGAGTGAGCAAGGAATCAGTCCCGTGGACAACATAGAACACCGAATACAACAGTTGCAAGTTAGTACGAGTGCAGAGACGGATAAGCGCATTGTCGATGATTCATTCGTCGCTTTGAAGACCGGCTTGCAGATTCACAGGCCCGGGATTCGCCAATGGTTCGCGACCAGCACGGTAGCCAAACCTTTGGCCGTTGCGGCGGTGGCAGTGGTTGCCGTAAGCCTTTTCGTTGTCACGCTGAACAAGGATTTCGACAGTGTGGCGGATTTCTACAGGAATCTTGGAGGAGTCGACAATATCTGCGTTTCAACTTTTGAGCCGGGGCAGACAAATCCGACCCGGCAGGTGTGGACATCACAGGATCTGAAGGTGCGGCTCTTTAAAACCGGGATCGGCGACCGCGCGAGCTACGCTTTGTTCGATCTTGCTAAGAAAGTCGAAACGAAAATGTATTTGTCCAACGTCAATACAGAACCGTTGACCGAAGAAAAGCTCCGCGATCTCCGACAGTCGATGACGCCTTCTTTTGCTCTTGCGCCGTTTTTCAATGAAGACGACGTTCCCGCAGATGCTCAATGGTATGCCGTAAGCGATCCGGCGGTGATCGCTAAAGTCCCCGATTGTGCCGTGTACGAACTCGTATGGGAGCAGAATGGGACGGCATCGAACGCCCAACAGGGGGGCTCTCTTACCGGGAGGATTTCTCACAGGAAATGGCGCGTTTTCGTAGACGTCGATACTCATCTGCCAAAAAGGACGGAGTCGTATATCAAAGCCGGCGCCGAATCCGAATATAAATTGGAAAAATACGTCCTTGTAACTTACCCCTCCAAGGAGGAAATCCGGGAAATTATCGCCAATATCATCGACCGCTCCAAGCGCCCCAAAGATGATGTAGAGTACATTCCCACGCCCGGAATCGACGGATAAAGGGACTGTGTACTTTATGTCGTTTATAAAGTTGACTGTCCCTTTAGCGGGTCAGGCGCCTCGTTCGTAGTGACGCCGTAAGGCGTTTTTTAAATATGCTCTTACGAGCACACTGCAAACGAGCGGGAGAGGGACAGGCACCTTTTTGCCGTAAAGACGAGGACAAAAAGGAACAAGTCCCTGGGGTTGACTGTCCTGTTCCAGGGCCGGCCGTGGCGAGGGCATCTTGCCCATGTTCTATCTACAGCGAGGCCGGGACGGCCTCTCAACACAAGGGCGAGACGCCCTCGCCACTCGAACGCCTTACGGCGTCACTACAAACAGGGTGGCAGCCTCATCGCGATTGCCGTTATCGAGGTCGGCCTGGTTCTTTCCGAATTATTGGCGCGTGGCCAGAGCCACTCTGAATATCGCGCCGGAGGGCCTGGCGTTGGTGATTTCAACGAAGCCGTTGTGCGCCTCGGCGAATTTCTTTACCAGTGTTAGGCCTAATCCCGTTCCGTTTGTTTCACGGGTAGCCTCGGCCTCGGAACGATAGAATTGCTCGAATATCTTCTTTCTTTGACGGTTGGGCACGCCCGGTCCGTGGTCTTCCACCTCGATCAGAGTAAAGCCGTCGTCGCGTGAGGTCCGGACGATGATCGTCTTGTCCTCGGCATCCCGGGCGTATTTGATCGCGTTGTCGAGCAGATTAACGACGATCTGAGTGACAGCGTCGCTGTCGAAAGTGGATTGATCCGGCGTTCCGAGTTCTGTCTCTATGGAAAAGCCTTTTTGAGTTGCATAAGGCCGCATCATCTCGACCACGTCGGCGACGCACTTGTTCATATCGCCGACGTCGAATGTGTATTGCTTGCGTCCTCGCTGGATGCGCGAAAAGTCCAGCACGTTTTCTATCAGCCTGCTTAGCCTCTCGCTCTCCTGCCTCATATTGCCGTAGTATTCTGCGATCTTATCCGGCGACTTGACCCAGTTCTTCTCCAGCATCTCAGAGTACATTCGTATCGAGGTCAGGGGCGTTCTCAGTTCGTGCGAGACCGCAGATATGAAATCGTCCTTCTTCTGCGCCAGCTTCGCCTGGACTCCGGCGTTGCGCCAAAGGCTGGCCAGACCCAGCATCACCGCCAGCAGCACGACCGCGATTGTGCCGTAATACCAGTAGCGCAGGCGTCCAATCTCTCTGCCGATCCAGTACGGATCCGTCTCCTTGAGATTCAGCGTCAGTTCGCCGAATCCGAAATCCAGCACGGCTGCGTATGCGACATGGATATCGAAGTAATCCTCGTTAGGTTTCGCCAGCTCGAAAGTCATGCCCTCACGCATAAACTTCTTTGCGACTTCCTTGACTTCTTCGATCAATTTCTTCTCGTTCAGACGAAATCCCTGCAGGAATTGTCTGTTTTCGATTTGCACCTGCCTGAGCAAAAAGACCTGACCTCCGAATATCGATTTCACGGGATTCGGATCCGGCACAACCAGAGGCACAAACGGTTCGATTCTCACTTGAACAGTCTCGGCCTGGCTCATCGGAGAAGGCTGGATTTGTCTGTCGCAATGACTTATCTGTTCCCGTGGCTGGGATTGCTGCGGCTGATCAACCAACGAGTTGGAAATTCTGTTTTGCTCGAGGACCGAACGCCTCTGTGTTATGACCTGAGCTTTCTGATCCTCATTCTGCAGGCTTTGAATTGGATAGTTTTGTCCCGATTGCTTCAAAGAGGTTTTGCCCTTTCCACTGTCGGCCTTGCCGCTCGTGTCTTTGGATGTATTGGATTGGGCCGACGTCGCAGCCTTGTTGCGACGTCTTGTTCCGGCATTGCTGTAGAAATCGACCGTGAACGAGCCGGGTATCCGTCCTTTAAGTGCGGGCCACAGGTTGTTTTTAATGTTTGCCTTGTTCGACTGTACTTTTGTCTTCAGTTCTTTCTCCGCACTCGATATTTCCTCCAACTGTTCGAGATCATCGTTTGGCGTAATGATTTTGCCGTCCGGCTCGATTTGAAAATTGCCGTAAGCCAGATCGTGTTCCAATCGGCCTCCGAGCGGAGATCTCAGGACAGGCGGCTGCTGTTGGTTGACCGGCGCGTCTTCGGGTACGTAGAGATTCTGATAATCGGTGTAAGGCCGATTGTGCTCTCTCTGCATAAATTCGTCGAGGTTGCGTTTGACGTCCTGCCTGATCTGCTCGGCCACCGCCGCGAATTCGCCCAGCCGCTTGCCCGCCATGCCCTCGGCCTGAATCTGGAGCGACCGATATCCCACCCATACCAATCCGGCCAGGGCTGCAAGTATAATCAGCGATAATATGATAAGTCGTCTGTACATTTTTCCGTGCGTTCACTTCCTATGCTTGATATCTGTATCCGGCGCCGCGGACGGTTGTGATGATCCGGGGGCTTGCGGCGTCAAGCTCGATCTTGCTCCTGAGCTTGGCGATGTGCATGTCCACCGTTCGCGTCCCCCATTCGGTCATAGTCTCGTTCCATACCTCTTTGTAAAGCTCTTCCCGGCTGATGATCCGGTTCGGATTGGCGGCAAAGTGGCATATTATCCCTGCTTCTCGTTTGGTAATCTCTATTTGCTTTTTCTGCCGCCTTATTCTTAACGCCGGGACATCAATTGTCAGATCGCCGAACTCAAAGGTCTGTCCGACTGCCCGGGCCGGATCTATGCGACGAAGTACGGCACTGATTCTGGCCAGTAACTCTTCCAGGGAAAATGGTTTAGTTATATAATCGTCGGCACCGAGGTTTAATCCGCTTATTCTTTCTTTCTCCTGACCCTTGGCGGTCAGCATGATGATCGGCGTTTGCAGCCCATCGCGACGCCACTTCAGGCATAGCTGCTCGCCGCTGATTTTCGGCAGCATCAAATCGAGCAGGATCAGATCGAACCGCCGCTCCGCCACGGTTCGCTCCGCCTCGGCTCCGTCGGCGGCTTCTGTAACCACAAAGCCGTGAAACTCCAGAAAGTCCGTCAGAGCCGTTCTTATCTTCGCCTCGTCTTCGACAACCAGTATGGATGCATCGTTTTCGGTCATTACGCCCGTCTCCATCTACAATATATATTATAGGGTAAATCGGCCCGCACGTTTCGTAAATGTTCTGTAAAAAAAACGTCCCTGATATTTTACGTGCATTTTACTCGATTCTCTATCGACATAATCGTAATATTTATTCAACGCGAGCATATATTCGAAATCCTTTTGAAAGGAACGTAAAATGAAATGTCGAAAACAAATCCTCACACTGGCAATTTTTCTGACCGGTATGTTGATTTCAGTCGTTTTCGCCGACGGTCCGTCAACAACCGGCGCCATTTCAAAGGTGACCGTCTATCGCGGCCAGGCGCTGGTAACGCGCACGATCAGCGTTGACTTGCCGCCGGGTGCTTCGGAGTTGATCGTGCGGGATTTGCCGCCTAAGATTGTCTCCGAGAGCATCTACGCCCAGACGTCCGACGATACGAAGGTGCTCAGCGTCAGATATCGTGAAAGAGCGGTCAGGGAGGACACCCGCGAGGAAGTTAAACAGCTCGATGCTAAGATCGAGGACGTCAAACACAAGCTGAAATGTGCCAAGGAGGAACAAGACCTTAACGCCCGACAATGGAAGATGTATGAGAATCTCAAGGACTTTACGATAGACGCAGAGAAAACCGATCTCAAGAGGGGCGTCCTGGTTTACGAGCCCTTGCAGAGTCTGACCGAACTGATAGAGACTAAAGGAAAAGATTACCTGCAACGCAAGCTTAAGCTTGACGACAGCATCGCCGAATCGCAGGAGGAGCTGGAGTTGCTCGAGCGTAAACGCAGCGAGCTGGTCGCGGGCCAATCCCGGACCGAGCGTGAGGCTATCCTGTTCATAAGCAGAGCCGATAACAGCAAAGTCGATATCGAACTGAGCTACCTTGTTGAAGGCGCCAACTGGCAGCAGCAGTACAATCTGCGGGCCGATCCCCGACGGTCGCAAGTTTTGATAGAATACAACGCTGTCGTGAACCAGACCAGCGGCGAGAACTGGTATGGCGTTACGCTCTGGCTGTCCACCGCTGAGCCTACGAAGGTCGCCGCCGCGCCGGTTCTCGACCCCATGCTTGTCGGTCTTTCCAGCCGAATTCAGGCGCAGCAGGCGCCCCAACCCCCTATGCTGCAATCCGACCAGATACGGCAATTCCAGAAATCTCGAAAAAACTATATCAAGCAGGGCATTGCGGCTAATACGAAACTGAACGAATTGGCGATTCAAAACCAGGTGCTGTTCCTCAACGTGGATCAGCGCAGAGCGCAGGAATTTCAGCAGAAGATCGCTGAGATTTCCCGCACCGAGGGGGTGAGCGTAACCTACGAATTGCCCGGCAAGCTGACCCTTCCCAGCAGAAGCGACCAGCAGCTCGTCAGCATTGCTTCAATCACTGCAAAAGCCGATTTAACGCTTGTCGCAACGCCGTTGCTGACGGACTACGTTTATCTCCAGGCGGACCTATTCAACGACAGCGATATCGTTCTGTTGCCCGGACAGGCCGGCATGTTCCGCAAAGGCGAATTCGTTGGCAAGGGCCAATTGCCTCAGGTTACCGTCGGCGAGACGTTCACGGCTGGTTTCGGCATCGATTCGCAGGTGCGGGTAGTCCGCGAGCTCGAGGACAAGAAAAGCCGCATCCAGGGCGGAAATCGCATCGATACTTATGATTACCGCATAGCCTTGAGCAACTACAAGAACGAGCCGGTTGAGCTGCAACTGCTTGACCGCCTGCCGTACACCGAGGACGCTTCGATCAAGATTGAGCTTGGAGAGACAAATCCGCAGTTATGCAAAGACAGCGAGTACCTGCGCACGGCCCGAAAGAAAGGCATACTCCGCTGGGACCTGAACCTGGAGCCGAACACCGTCGAGGTGGATGCGACTGTCGTCAAGTACAGCTTCACTATGGAATATGACAGAAACATGCAAATCCAGCCCCGTCAATCAGCAAGTCGACAGTGAATTGCGTCCCGGTCGATCGTGGCGAGGGCGTCTCGCCCTTGCGTTCTGAAGCAGTCCCGGCATCGAACAAGGGCGGGCCTGTCCCCGCGTTAAGGCGTCCCATAGGGAGAGCGCAGTCGAGGGAATGCCCGCGCCACGCGGGGCTGGCCCCATTGGCAAGCCTTGACAAAAGCCGCCGACACCCTAAAATCGCGGCCTATGGCCGATTCGCCCGTACGCAAAAAGAAGAAAAAGAGGAAACGAACCGGAGTCGTCGCCTGGCTCCATTATCTCGCCCTGCGGATACTAATCGTTTTTCTGTACCTGTTCAACGTCGAGACCAATCTCAACACCGCCTGCATTCTCGGACGCCTGCTCTGGAAGCACTATCATCGCGGCCGAAAGCGGGCCCTGGACAACCTCCGCGCCAGCTACCCCGAAAAGAGCGAGCAGTGGATACACGAAACCGGCCGCCGGAGCTTCGAGCACATCGTGATGCTGGCGATGGACGTATTGTTTACGCCGCGACTGGTTAAGAAGTACAACTGGCGCGAATACTCGCGTTATAAGAACACCGAGCGAACCAAGTGGCTCATGCAGGAAGGCCGCGGCCTCCTGATGGTCGGCGCTCATTACGGCAATTTCGAGATCACGGGCTATCTCATGGGGCTGTTCGGCTTCAACGTCTACAGCATCGCCCGGCCGCTCGACAACAAGTACATCAATAACTACCTCTACGGCGTCCGACGGCGAGCCGGCCAGCGCATCGTCGACAAGAAAGGCGCCACCGCTCTTATGGAAGAGTTGACGGAGAGCGGCGCCACGCTCTGTTTCGTCGCCGATCAGGACGCCGGCAAAAAGGGTATATTCGTCGACTTCTTCGGCCGAAAGGCCAGCACCTACAAGAGCATCGGCCTGCTGGCTATCACCAAGAACCTGCCGATAGTGGTCGGCTACAGCAGGCGGGTGGACAATCATTTCTACTTCGAGATCGGCGTCAATCGTATCATTTTTCCCGAAGAGTGGACCGACAAAGACGATCCGCTGAAATGGGTAACCGCCGAGTACACAAAGGCTATCGAAGACTTCGTCCGCGAAGACCCCACCCAGTACTGGTGGCTCCACCGCCGCTGGAAGCACCGCCCCAAAGGCGAAACGGACGGACGAAGGTAGATGGCGGGCAGCAGACAGGCTGGTCCAGGTAAAGATTGACGTCTGCACTTTGATCATTTACAATCCCGCCGGTTGTTATAGAAAGGATGCCTTATGGATTTTGAGCAGAATGATAAGTTTTCCGGAGCCGGCGGGCCGCCTCCGGAAGAGCCGATCTCAGGTTTTAATTCGTCGCCGCCGCCGCAGCAACAGCCGAAAAAGACAAGCGTATGGCGGATTTTCTTTCGCATAATATTCGCACTTTCGATTATGGCCAATGTCGCGTTGTTGTTTTTGTTGTTCGGCGTGGTTCTCTTCTTCGCCACCGGACAGGGCGCCGGATTTCTCACCGAAGAAGTTGTGCGAGAAGGGCCGGCGAAAAACAAGATCGCGATGATCACCGTGCAGGGAATCATTGACGGCAGGATGTCGGGCGACGTTTACCAGCAGTTGAAGCACGCCAGGCGGGATCCCGACGTCAGGGGCCTGATCGTCCATGTTAACTCGCCGGGAGGAACGATCTCGGCCAGCGATCAGATATATAAGGAAATCCGCAGGTTCCGGGCCGAGAAGAATAAGCCCGTCGTCGCCTTCATGCAGGGCGTAGCCGCTTCGGGTGGCTATTACACCTCGGTAGCGTGCGAGAAGATTATGGCCGAGCCGACCGCGATCACAGGCTCCATCGGCGTGATTAGCTGGTACATGGTCGTGCGGGAATTGTTGGAGGAAAAGCTCGGCGTTTTACCCGTAACCGTCAAATCGGGCGAGAAGAAGGATTGGCCCAGCTCATTCAAAGAGCCGACCGAGGAACAGCTTCAGTACATGCGGGAAAAGTTGGTCGGCCCGGCTATCAAGAGATTCATGGAGGTAGTGGTCGAGGGGCGGATGGGATCGCTCACGACGCAGGAGGTCGCAGACCTGGCGGAAGAGGCGGAGATCTATCCCGCTCAGGAGGCTCTCGATGAGAAGCTGATCGACCAGGTCGGTTATCTTGATGATGCTGTTTCGCTGGTCAACTCTCTGGCCGGGATCGGCAAAGCCCAGGTAGTACGTTACCGCAAGCCTTTCTCCTTCTCGGATTTTCTGATGTCTCGCCAGACAAGCCTGCCGAAACTCGACAGATCGACACTCTACGAACTCGGCACGCCGCAGGTGTTGTATCTCTGGAGTGCGTATTGACTTTGAAACGCGGCGATGGGGGCGGGAGACGAACCGTGCCGGATGAATTGCTGATCAGGATGGCCGAAGAAAGAGACCTGGAGACCCTCGCGAAGTTCAACATCGCGCTGGCCTGGGAAACCGAGCAAAAGAAACTCGAGCCGGCGGTCATCACCAAAGGCCTTCAAGTGCTGCTGAACGGTCCCGGGCACGGCTTCTACACCGTCGCCGAGATAGCCGGGCGCGTCGTCGGCTGCATCATGGTCACATACGAGTGGAGCGATTGGCGTTGCGGCCAATTCTGGTGGATTCAAAGCGTCTACGTCGATCTTGAGTTCCGCCGGCAGGGAATTTTCAAAAGACTTTATGAATTTCTGAAAGAAAAGGCGGCGAAAGAGAATAACGTCTGCGGCTTCCGCCTGTACGTCGAGCATTCCAACCAGGCCGGCCAAAGCACATACGCCGGAGTCGGCATGAAAGAGATTCCCTTCAAGCTCTTCGAGGAATCCTTCGAGAGTTAGCCAATCCCACAAAATCCGCTACCCGCTACACGCTGTACGCTATCGGTTTTGCCTTGTCTTCTCCTGCATTCTGTCTCCTGTGTTCTGTATTCTCGTCTTTTACGTTTTTCCCTTGCAAATCAGCCTGTTAAGGTATAGATTCTTCCATCGGCTCTGCGACGGGAAAACCATATCTGTTTCCTGATGCGGCGATAAACATTGTTAGACTACTATGATTTTCTGGCTTCAAAATACGCCGGGAATCGGTATCTTTTGCAGGATTCAATACCAATAGTAATTTTGTTGGAGCGTGGATGACCGATACATCAAATGATTTACAAGAGAAGGTTTCGATGGCCATTCGTTGTTTCTGGCAAACACGATTCGCTCAGTTAGAGAAGCAAAACAAAACAGGTACACGGGATCAAGGTTCGCGAGGAGCTGTGACTGGTGATGCACAGATGGATGGATTTATTAATCTAATTACCGAAATCATCAAATCGGCAGGGGTAGACGACAAATGCATTTTTCTTAAGAAATCATTGGAATTGCCGGGCTACTTCAGGCCTACCAAAGAGTGGGATTTACTCGTAGTAAAGAACGAGCAATTACTGATCGCTCTTGAAGCCAAATCACAAGTAGGGCCGTCCTTTGGTAATAACTTCAATAACAGAACCGAAGAAGCAATGGGCAGTGCCTTGGATCTCTGGACCGCGTACAGAGAACGAGCTTTTAATAAAACAGTGAAGCCGTGGCTTGGACACCTTTTCATGTTGGAGGATTCAGACAGATCCCAATCACCCGTAAGAGTCAAAGAACCTCATTTCCAAGTCTTCCCTGAATTCAAGAATGCATCCTATGCTAAGAGATATGAACTTTTTTGTAGAAAGATTTTGAGAGAAAGACACTACGATGCCGCTTGCTTCATTACTTCTCATAAGGACAGCGGGTTCTTGTGGAGCTCCAAAAAGTATGGCAAGACTGTTTCCGCGTGCTGGTTCCTGGTGGCCGTCTCGTGTGCGTTGTAGGTGACGTTTGCCTTTCAAGAAAAAGATATGGGAGACATGTGGTTGTTCCCCTCCACGCTGATATTTGCGTTGCATGCAGGAAAATTGGTTTCGATAATCTCAACCCGATAATCTGGCACAAAATATCAAATGCGAGTTACGAAGTTGAAAACGGTACCAGGTTTTTGGGAAAACCTTATGAGCCGAATGCCATAATCAAAAACGATATTGAATTCATACTGATGCAGCGAAAACCTGGCGGTTACCGAAAACCTACAGAAATTCAAAGAGATAAGAGCAGAATTGAAAAGAAAAACTATGATGAATGGTTTCAGCAATTTTGGAAAATCACTGGTGCTTCTACCAAACATCATCCCGCTCCATTTCCTGTTGAACTTGCTTATCGTCTTGTCCGAATGTTTTCTTTCTACGGTGATACCGTACTCGATCCGTTTTGTGGGACTGGCACGACAATGATCGCCGCCATGAAGTGTGATAGAAATAGTATCGGAATAGAGATAGATTCTGAATATTGTCGAATGGCAGCTAAGCGCCTCAAAAAAGAGAACCAAAATCTATTTTCAAATGCTCGTCTTGATTTCTCTAAATTGCTTACAAATAGGGACGCCCTGTCTTATTGACAGAAGAGATGGCCTGAAGGTGGAAAAAGAGAGAGGGGACAATAGGGCCCTGTCCTTATTAGATGTATATGGAGCTGTATATACGTTGTTATCACATGAAGGGTACAGGTGGACGAGATGAGCATCGAAGCTATTGTGGGGATCGTCGGCGTTCTCGTTTCGATCGTTGGTATATATTTTGGCGCAAAGGCTAAACGGGTCGTGGTAGTCCACGAGGAGAAGGAAACCGATGGGGCAAAGCAAGTTGAGAGACCCAGGCCTCATGGTTTGGCTCGCGTGTTTATTGGTTTGGGTGTGCTGCTCAGCTTGGGCGGAATGGGCATTTTCATGCTGGTCGTTGTGAATGCGTTCACAAGCGTTACCGAGCCCGGCGAACCAGGATCATTTGAGCTTCCCTCCTTCGAACTGCTAGGACCCGCCATCGCCCTGTTTTTCGCCGGATTGGTATTTAACGTTCTAGGTCGATTCTTCTCCGGCAAAAATTGAGGAGGTTCCCAAACAGTTCTGAAATTGCTGGAAGGCGATTATGGAATCAGAATTGTATTGTTTTGATAGTGCCATTAATCTGCTTGCTATCGATCAACTTGCAAAGTTCGATACGTCTATTACTGATTTGTCCGAAGAAGGGGATTCGCCCTTGATCCAGTGGCCGTAGGTTGTTGTGACGAATGTCCCGTCCGGGCAGGAGTTCAAGGCCCGGATAGGCGCAGTCGGTTCTGAGGTGGTTGTCCATGAGCCTGATGTGGTATTGTCCCTCGCGACCATCGAGGATGTCTTCATATCTACCTATCCATCCGATCCAGTCGCCTCTCGTCGGGCTCTCGTGCGTCATGTCGCGGAACGTGATGAAACAATTATTCCATTTTATCGCGATTAGTGATACAATTCTTACGAGTCGAAATGCTTATGTAGGAATGTTTGCATACTATTGAGTCGAGTCGGATGGAATGCACATTTTGGCCGAAAATCGCAGTACCGCAGAGGAACAATGATGTCCAGATTAAGCCGACGGGATTTTATAACAGCATCCGGCACGATTTTGGGTGGTGCGACGCTCGGATCAATTGCTGGTTGCCGGGCGGGGCAAGGGAAAAGTTCCCGCTGGAATGGTTTCAAGTATGCCATGTGTAATGAGAGCATGGCTGAGTTGAGCTGGCCCCAGCAGTGCAGTATAATCGGTGATGCCGGATACGAAGGGGTGGAAATCGCGGCGTTTACGCTGGTTAAGGAGGGTGTGGGCGAGATAAGCCCGGCAGGGCGCAAAGAAATGGTCTCGGTTATGGAAGATGCCGGGCTCGAATGCGTCGGGCTTCACTGGCTGCTCGCGCCGCCGCCGAAGGGGCTGCATTTTACTGCGCCGGACGCGGCCGTCCGGAGCAAAACAGTGGCATATTTTCACGAGCTCATTGATTTTTGCGGGGATCTCGGCGGTTCTTATATGATTTTCGGTTCTCCGAAGCAGCGTAACAGCCGGGGAATCACGATTGAACAGGCCGAGAAAAATTTCGCCGAAGGTCTTAGGGCAGTAGCCGACCATGCTCGGCGTCGCGGCGTCAAAATACTCATAGAGCCGCTGGGCAGAAGAACCACGGACGTTGTCAATACAATGGCAGAGGCCTCGGAGTTGATTCGGCGGGTTAACCATCCTGCTGTTCAGGGCATGTTCGATTTCAATAATACGCCCAATGAAACAGAGCCGTTCGATGTTTTGATCAGAAAGCACTTCAAGCGTATCCATCACGTTCACGTCCAGGAGCAGGGCGGCAAGCACCTCGGCACGGGAAATGCCGTGAATGATTACGTCAAGGCTTTTCAGACGCTTAAAGACTTAGGATATGACAAGTGGATATCTCTTGAAGTGTTTGATTTTTCACCCGGCGGCAAGACAATCGCCGAAGAATCCATGGCGGCTCTCAAGCAGATCGAGAGCAAACTGGTATGATCCTTTTTCAGTTTGAAGGAGGCACAAAATGCGAAGTATGTTGTTTATTTCATTGATCGTTATTACAGTTTTCATCGGTGGCGAGAGTGCCGCACTTGCCTCTCAGAGTCCCGACGATCCGGCGCCGAAACCAAACGAAAAGCAACTGCCCAAAGCCATGCACTCGGCGATGGAAGAACTGCCTCTGATTACGGTGGGCAAAGACAACGCCCAGTTGACCGGCAGCGATGACAGAGTTTTACAGGCGGCGGTGGATTACATTGCGGGTTTGGGCGGCGGAACGGTGGAAATCGGGCCGGGCGAATACTTGATGTATGATTCGCTGCACCTGCGCGAGAACGTTGCCGTCAAAGGCACGGCGGGAAAGACAATCCTGAAAAAAGCCGACGGAGTTGTTTCGTCTCTGATTCGCGACGGCGATTTTGGCCAGGAGCAGATAACCGTCGAAGACCCGAACGGCTTTGCAGTGGGTTACGGTGTTGCGCTTTGGGATGATAACTCCGGCGGGTTCCATATAACGGTTGCCCGTATTACGGGTCGCAGCGGCAACACGTTCTCAATAAGCAAGCCTCTGATGGCCAATTGCATGGTCAACGCAAACGCCAAAGCGGCAACTGTTTTCCCCGTGGTGAGTGGCTATCATATCGAGGGCGCCCGAATTGAGAACATCATAGTCGACGGCAACAAGGAGAACAACGTGCGCCTTAACGGCTGTAGAGGCGCAGGGATATTTCTGTATCGAGGTTTCGGCACGATTATTCAGGGCTGCGAGGTCCGGAACTACAACGGCGACGGCATCAGCTTCCAGCAGTCAAACGACGTTATCGTCCGCAATTGCGTCAGCCGGGACAATTCGTTTCTGGGCATTCACCCCGGCAGCGGCTCCCAGCGTCCGATCGTGAGTAATTGTATCGCCCGCAACAACGGCACCGACGGCCTGTTCCTGTGCTGGCGCGTCCGGCACGGATTGTTCGAGTATAACACCCTCGAGGGCAACGGCAGATTCGGCATTTCCATCGGGCATAAGGATAGCGACAATGTTCTCTTCGGCAACCAGATAATCGCGAATCACGGAGACGGAGTCTTCTTCCGCAACGAGACATTGCCTATGGCTCCGCATCGCAATCGTCTGGAGGAAAATATCATCAGAAACAACGGCCGCGACGAAGAGGTTGCCGGCATCCGGATTCGAGGCGAGCCCGGGGATTTGGTCTTCAAGGACAACACTATTCGCGACACGCGCCCCGTTGACGAGCAGAAACAGACGGTGGGGATTCAAATCGAACCGAACGTAGGACGAATAAGTCTTATTAACAATATGGTCCAGGCCAAAAGGCTCATTGACGATCAGCGAAAACCTGAACTGCAACAGGATCAGACTGACAGGGAAACCGGCGGCAATTGAGTTATTGCGAGTCAAGGCATACAGGAGAACACACGATGAGAACTCCACGAGCAATCACAGCGGCATTGACAGTGTTTGTATTATTTTCGGCTGCAATCGCAAATGCGGAGAATTGGACGCAGTTTAAATATGATTCAAGGCATTCGGGTAACGTTCCCGAAAGGAGCGTGGCTTCCGATCTCCGATTGGTGGGAGCGGTTGCTCTGACGGATTCGATCTTCACAGCGCCGGTCATAGCGGACGGACGAATTTATGCCGTGGACGGCTCGGGAGTCGCTTTTTGCATAGATGCTTCTACATTGGACGTCCTGTGGGACTTTCGCACGGCCGGCGGCAAAGCCAATTGCAACAACGTCTCATCGCCTGCTGTAGTTGGGCGTTATCTCCACTTCGGCACGATGGCGGGCTCCTACTACGTGTTGGATAAAAACAACGGAAGCGTTGTTGAGAAAATCGAGTGCGGCGAGCCGATTTTCAGCTCGCCCGTGGTCCTCGACGACCGTGTGTATTTCACCACGCTCGGATCGCAGGTATACGCTCTTGAGCCCGGCGGCAAAATCTGTTGGACCTGGGATTTTGTTAAAGAAGTCCTTGAATACGACGAAGATCGCTGGAGCGGGGAGCAATGGCTCAGGCATAAGGGTGGAAAAGTAACCTGGCGGGATCAGTTCTGTTGTGCGATAGATATAGCAGCTATTGGCAGGAAGATTGTTGTTCCAGTGGCCGGCTCGTTAGTCTGTCTTAGTGATCGGGGCAATCGGGCGGAACTTGTTGCCTCACCGGTTGTGCCTTCCTATGCCGGTTCTGAGAAACCGGCCATCTTTGGACTGAGCATAGCTGACGATGGCTCGGCTTACGTTCAATGGCACCGCCGCGACAATACCGGCAGAGTCGAGATTATGCAGCTTGATGATGAGCAGCGTAAAGCCGAGTATGTCCCCGGGACGCTTACAGAGATAAATCGTCCCGGGCTGTTGAGCTTCTGCTCGGTCAGCGTCCGCGGCGAAGACGTCTATCGTTGCCGTCCGGAGGAAGGTTTCGGTTTGTGCAAACACACTCCGAGCCGAGAGCAAGCCCAATACCTCGGGGGCTATCCGTCTATTGCCTCACCCATACTGCTTCGTGACAAGGCGGTATACGGCGGCCTGGACGGCAGTCTGTATGTGGTCCCGCTGTCCGGCCGGGGAGATGTCTGGTCGTTCAAAACGGCGTTCGGCAGGGCGATATCGGCTCCGGCGGCAATCTGCGGCGGGCGGATTTATTTTAGCTGCGAGGACGGGTATCTCTATGTCTTAGGGGCCGGAGGCAAAGCTACATTGCCATCGAAAGATCTTGGGGTTCGGAAAATCAGAAGCCCGCTGACAAGTCTGTTGGCGAATGCGGAATATGACTGGTTCACCAATTTCGGGAATTTCAGAAGCACAAATTCGAACGATCAGGGTCTTGAGCCGCCGCTGAAGATAAACTGGATACGACGGTACAAAGGTACGTTCAAGCACATGCCTGTCTGCGGCGGCGGGCGGATGTATACCCATACGGCCGAGGGTCAGGTCTTCGCCGTCGAGCAGGAGTCCGGCAGGCTCCTGTGGCGGCGTTACTGGCCGGGCGTTCACGTCTCGTTCACCGGGCCGCTCTATTACAAGGGACGCCTGCTGGTCCCGCAGGCGGGATTGAAAGGTTCCCGCATGAGATGTCTCGATGCTGCTACCGGTGAACTAGTCTGGAAGGCGCAATTCACGGGATCACCAAGCTGGAGTCGCCAGCAGCCGCCGGTAGTGTATGAGAATCTTGCCGTTTATGTCTTTGGTTCGGGCAGTTACGCTCCTCAGGGAACGGAGAAAGCCTACGTCCACAAAGGCAAGCCGGTAGAATCGCCCGACGGCGCCGAGGTGATGAGCTGGATCTACTCGCATAACAATCCTTATTACCCTGCGGATAATAAGCCAATAGTACGTGCGTGGGATGTCGAAACGGGTGAAGAGGCCTGGACGATAGATTTTTCGCAATTCGGCTCCGGCGGCAATGATGCGGGAGTATGCCTGATGGATGGCACGCTATATTATTCGACGTTTTTCGGATATGCCGCAACAAGAAAAGGCGGCCGGCCAAAGGCGAGAGGCCTGACCGCCGCTATCGAACCAACAACCGGACAAGTCATCTGGCTGACTACAAAGTACTACGTAACAGCCGGCTGTACCATATCAGCGGAAAACGGACGGCTGTATCTGGGAGGGTACAATCCGCCTAACGAGAGGACCGACAATCGCTATGTCCATTGTCTCGATGTCGAGAGCGGCGCGCTTTTGTGGCGGTCCGAGCCTGTCGGCAAAGCGGTCAACGTCGTCACAATAGGAAGCGATTTCCTCTTTGTGCACGGTTCCACCGGCAGGCCGAGCCACGTGATAGACAAGAAGACCGGAAAGCTGCGATCTACGTTTGACAAGAGTTACGCCTGCACGAGATTCAGCCTGTCGGAGCCTTATGTGCTCGGACCCAATATGGATTTGATCGACATTTCAGCGGGCAACAAGCTTGTATCCTCGGGGCCGTGTATTGACGCAAGAGAATGCGTCGGAGCAGTTGTATCTAACGGCCGCATTTTCTATACTTCCCAGGCAAACGGCCTTCAGGTTTCGCAGTTCTATGGCGACGAGGCCAAATGAATAAAAGCATGAACGGCCTGAATGTAAAATAGCGATCTCGCAGGGTGTGCTCAGCACACCATTTCGGTCATTGGTTGCCGAGAATAGTTGATTTGAATGATTCGTCTTCCATGACCTGTTTTGCGAGCAGTGCATAGCCTTCGGCCAGCGGATGACTGGCGTCGCTGTAGAACCTGCCCGGCAGCGGTTCAGGCATGAGGTAGGGGGTGTTGTTCTGTTGCAGCCAGTCCTCGATGCCGTCTTTCATTTCGTCGTAAGCTTCAAGGCTCTCATCCTCGATCATGTGCTCGTTGAAAGGTCCGACGAGGACAAATACCGTGTTATCTCTCTCTCTCAATAATTCGACGGTGCGCCGGAACATCTTCCACTGAAGCGACGTCCCGAGCTCGACCCAGTGGAAACTCCGTTTGCCCATTCCTCTTTCGTTCCATGATCTATCATCGGTCGGATGATCTTCCTTGGCGACCGGCAGTTCAAGCGTAACCGCTTTCAGTGGATTTTCATAAGGGTGTTTCATGGTCCACGCCGGAACGTTCATGTTCTCGAAGTAAGCGGTCCGGAGGTGCGAGGTCCAGGCGGGAAAATCAACATGGCGTCCGATTACGATAGACACCCTGTCGGACCACGACTCCTTGTAAGATGGAATTCTCGGGCGAAACTGCGGAACCAGCTTCGGATGATGAAAGCGATATTCCTTCTCGGTCTGCAAGTCCTGTTTCTTGTTGCTCATCCATAATGGATTGAGATGCAGGATAACTTCCTTGTTCGTTATATCCCGGCCGTAATACTTGACCAGGCCCCACAATGCCGCGGGGTGGAAGCCGTCCACGCCCAGATTGGCGAATTGATCTTGTCCTGAATACTCGTTGAGATAGTGCGAGAGAGTCGCATCCGCCGGTACGTAATGCCCCCAGATTACGGAGTCTCCGACCAGGACGGTTTGGTATTTCGCGCAAGCCTTTCCGCAGAGACGGTCGTATAGCCAATAATCGCCGCTGAGCTTGTACGGCAGACGATAATCCGGGCCGACTTTAAGCTCGCCGAGCTGTCCCCAAAGTTCCGGTCCGAAATAGAGCGTTGCCAGGCAGATGATCGCTGCGATGACCCATTCCCGTCCGGACAGTCGCACGCTATTCGAACTGAAGGCGACATCATTGTTTTTGCTGAACTTAGGCATGCTTCTTTGCTTCATTACGTCTGCATTTGAACGGATTGCGTCATGGCTGCGTATTATATCGGAACGGGCGTGCACCAGTCAATAAAAATGCCCCTGGGCGGTTTAGAGCGAGTTGATTCCTTTAATTTCAGTCTTTTGTATGTAATTTTTGAAATACTCGTCCTTATGCCACACAGGGGCAAGACCGACTAAATTGTCTTTCATTACCTACCGTCATCGGCACTTGCAGTGGCCGCCCTTGAACCTTTTTCAGCCGCGTCACGACCTGTAAGAACGCGTGTTTCAACACTGGTAATGCCCATAACAATCCACAGCTTTCGTACTCTCTTCCCGCCGCCCAAAGCCCCGGATTAACACCTTCAACATTTCCCCCCACACCCAACGATTCCCCCCGCTTAACCCCGATAACCAGTGGGATCAACGCGCAAATTTTTTCAGAAAAATCTCATAAGACTCAAAAATTCTTTGCGTTGTTTGTGGTGTGTTCGTATTGGCTTGGCCATCCTGTGGAGGGCACTTCAAAACAACGCCTTACGGCGTCACTGCGAATGGCTGTGTCTACGTTATCGCCCGGTGATGCGATTATCAGCGGTTCTTATTCCAGCGATCGATGGCTCTTTTGCCGGGAGGGCGGGGGGTGAAGAAATCGGTTTTTGTCAGGCCGCATTCGCGGATGGCGCGTTTGCAGTATTCGAGGGTTCCGAGGTCTTTGCCGCCGTTGTTTGTGCCGCAGGTGAATTTTGCGCCGGCTTTTTTGGCCTGCTTGATGAATTTGATGCTGGGCAGTTTGTAGCGGGCGTTGATCTCTATTGCGACGTCATTGTCTATCGCGGCGGCTATCACCTTTGCCATTCGCTCTTCGGTCCACAGTTCGTCGTATTTGTCGGCGATCACTCTCGGCAGGAAAGTCGGGTTGACGTAGATGTCGATCGGCTCGGTGCTGATGATCTTTACCGTCTTGCGCAGTAACATATCCATGAACTGTTGCTCGTCGTCAACGTGCACCTCGTTGGGCATCCACAGCCGCATTCGCCTGCCTTTATCGTCGGTCCAGGTCATCGAGTCGGTGAAGATGTAGTCGAATTTCGCCATCCACTCGGGCGAGAACATCGTCAGCCATTCGCGGCCCTCAGCCTGCATCGCGGCGTAAACCGGTTTGCCTTCGAGTAGTTCCAGATACTCGCGCAGACCCTCATCATCCCGGCATGGAAAATTGAGGCCGCAGTTCTGCGCAATGCCGAACTTGACTCCTCGCTGCTTTGAGTTTTCGATTGCCTGCTCGAGCGTCAGGCCGCCCTTGAGATGTACATGCAAGTCCTCAAGCGGAAAATCGATCACCGGCAGAGGTTTGACACGGATGTTTTTATAGTAGACGGTGCTTCCCGGATCGTGCGCCTGCAGGGCGAAGGTTCCGCTCGATACGGACCTGCCGGGGTAGGCGGTCGGCGCTTCATGCGTTTGCGGCTCAGTCCAGTCGACTACAGTTTTGCCATCGACTTTCACGACGATGTGCTTGCCTTTCACCACTATGTGCTCGGTGAACCAGACATTATCGGCCGCCGGCGACTTGGTTACATTTTGTACAGCAAACAGACTGCCCGTGCGGTTCTTGTTTTTGTGTGTGTTGTTGACCTGAGCCTCGAATCCCGCAGTCGGCCAGCCTTCTTCCTGATACCCGGTGTGGAAGTATATGCCGCCGTTGGCGCCGGGTTCGGTCATGACATCGACTTTCAGCTCGAAATCCGTGAATACTGCGTTATTGATCGGTCCGACGTAGAACAGATGGCTGCGCGGCCCACTCGCTACGATCATGCCGTCGCGAACGCTGAAGCTGTCGGCGTTTTCGCTTGCCTTCCAGCCGTTCAAGGTTTTGCCGTCGAACAAAGATGCCCATCCGTCCCCGTTTACTTCAGCACGCGCCGTTGCCGCCGCGGCAAACATCACAAGAGTTCCAAGCAGGGTCAAAACTATTCTTTTTGCCATGACATATTCTCCTTTTTTTAGGTATGTTACCCGGCTTGCCCCGATGATTCAAGCTCCCCTTTCTGTGCTGCTCTACCTGCCGGGGATTATCCGGAGTACTTTTTACGTTTTCTCATAAATCCTTTGTAATAGTAAAGGTCCTTCATACGTCTATATTTATAGAGAACATGTTACTTTTATCCGATTAACTGCCTTTCATTAATGAAGGTTAATGACGATGGCCACAAACGCTGATAATTTTTTCACAGAGGACAGAACAATGAAAAAGGTCGGTGTAGAAGACAAGACCCAGATAAAACAACTGCTCTATAACGGCAATGTTTTCGGACTCAGGGGAGATCAATATCGGTCCTTCGGCGGCTTTCAGTTATGGTGGTACGACAAGCAGCGCGACGTTTGCAACCGTTGCGAATCTCACTGGACCGACCCAAGGAGAAAGGTCCTCCAATGTAGTCTCAACAGGGCGGCCAGCATCCTCTGGCACAATCGCCGCTCGCTGTTTCTTCGGCATAGACAACTGCAGGAAGATCAAAGGCTGATGGCCGTGGGGCACGACACGTACGCGGGGCAATGAAAAAGGCACGGACAGCCGAATGATTTCGAGCAGTATGGATACACGATTGTCTAAAGAACCTTCCGTTTTTGACCGGGGCTTCTAAAAAATAAAAGACATAGTCTTGGCAAGCTTTTGTTGCATGCGTTCTCTGACCTTTGTAGAATCAAGCGAAAAACAAGGGAACAAGGATGTCTCTACATTTCAGAAGCTTGCGAAGCAGCAGCAGCGGCAATTGTCTTCTTGTCCGGACCGAGCGCGCGAGAGTGCTCATTGACTGCGGCCTCGGTTCTATGAAGAAGACCAGGCAAATTCTCACTCAGAACCTGGGCGATCGACTCGACATCGATGCCGTAATAGTTTCTCACATGCACACCGATCACATCGGCTATTACAGTCTGAGAGTTATGGAGAGTCTCGGCATTGAAGTGAGAGTCCATGAGAGTTGCCTGCCGCAGTTAAAGTACAAGCATTTCAACGGACGAGGCCTGACTTCGCTTCGACTGAAACCATTTACCGATGGCGGCTTTAAGATTGGCGATCTGCATTTTCAACCATTTGAAGTGCCACACAATCCGTGGTATCAGACATATGGTTTTGTTGTCAAACACAAGCGCAGTAAGATTGCGATAGCGACGGATTTCAACTGCTGGGACGGTCTGCTTGAGTATTTTGTTGACTCAGATTTCATATTCGTCGAGTGCAACCATGATATGGAGTTGCTGGCCGTGTATTACAATCCCAACAGCCGGTTTCACATGCCCAATCCCGATACGGGCGATCTGCTTTGTGCCGTAAGACGGGCCGGCAAAGCGCCCCCTCAAGCCGTGATGCTCGGGCATCTGAGCGAGATGCGGAATCGACCGGATATCGCCTTGAAGGAGATTGAGAGCAGTTTTGTAAGTTGCAGCATAGAAATGGACTTTCCGCTGTCGGTTGCTCCGAGATTGCAGGCGAGCGAAGCAATAGAAGTGAACCACTCGTCCAAAACCGGCGTAGCTATCACCAAGTAAGGATCGATAACCGTAAGCCGAAAGGAGCATTGACATGAAGATATCGATAGAAAGCCCCACTCGGGTTAAGATGATTCCCGAAACCGAACACGAAAAAGAGAGTCTCGATGCACTCTGGAAAACCGTCATCCGCTGCGACGAGGACAGCAAAGTCCTCTGCCCCATAGGGGCCTATCTTCCCGCGACAGATGACGGCGCAAGCTTTGCTATTCAGGACCAGTGATTTTACTAATCAAGAATTAGTCCGAGCAGTCACTTTTCCATACTTTCACGCACATGTTCGATCTTGACACCCAGGTTTGTGAGGATCTGAGCTGCCATGACGTTGCGGGCACTGTCTGTGAAACGTTCAAACATGCTCACCTCAAATTGTCTTCACATATGATAACATTTGACTCTTGCTTGAGATAGGATTTTTTTCTCTTGGCTTATGCCGCCGAATGTGTTATAAATTGATTGTAAGATGAAAGAAACAGGCATTTTTTCCGTATCGGGTCTGTGGTCCGATTGTGCACATGTTCCTAACGAAGATTGTAGGAAAAGCCACCTCTGAGCGGATCGGAGAAGTTATTAAACAATTGCAGGAAGGGTTATTAATGTACAAAAATAGAGCTTTTACACTGATAGAGCTTTTGGTGGTGATTGCGATTATAGCGCTGTTGTTGGCTATACTCATGCCGGCTCTGCAGCGCGTGCGGGAGCAGGCTCGCGAGCAGGCATGCAGGTCGAACCTCAGGAATATCGGCCTTGGAATTACAATGTATCTTCAGGAAAACGATTATACGATGCCCGATTTTCACACGCACAACATCGCCTGCAACGGCCATCTCTGGTACGGTCCCGGCGGGAACCTGCTCGAAGCCAACGACCGCCGTGCGTACTGGGGCGTCATATATCATGACTACGTTAAAGAGCCGAAGCTTTTCGGCTGCCCGAGCTTCAAGAACTTCTCTCAAATCGTCGCCCAGGAAATGCTTTACACGAGTGGCAAAGTCGATAACGCCGCGTATTCCATGAATGGCTGGCTGACCGAGGAGCGGACCAATGCGATCAAGCGCCATTCGGAGGTTATCGTCGCTCATGACCACATGGAGCCGAGAATCGAGAACGGCAACGACATGCTCTTTGCCAATTCAAGCGGTGTAAATCTCTCTCACTACAGAACCGGCGGTCGCAGGGACTGGTATCGTGGCATCTTCCGGCATTCCATAAAGAACAACGACCCGCAAAAAACCGGCGGTAAACTCAACTGCCTCTGGCTGGACGGCCACGTTACCACCATCGAGGAGACCAACGGCGAGGAAATACCCAAGCGCTATTACGATCCGCTCGGCAAGAATTAAAGCGCGTTGAATAACAGCATGGGCAACAAGTTGCTCATCCTACACTGTCGCTCCAGTGTTGCGGGCGCGAGCGCCCGCGCGTGTCGAAGGCGTCTCGCCTTCGATGCGAGGGCCGGAGGGCCTCGACGCGCGCGGGCAAGATGCCCGCGACACTCTACAAACGCCTTACGGCGTCACTACAAACAAGTTTTCTTACAACGCCTTATCCGCCGCGTTCACTACGAACCGGAAGCCATACTGCTTGACAGGATAGAGTTGAAAAGCAGTTTGAACGTTCCATGAGGCTGGCCGCGATGTTCAACCGCGAATCCCAGGAGAATTATTCTTCCTCCGCCGTATTGAACCTCGACAATCGCGGGCTTGTCGGCTATCAAGTTCCCTCCTCTGATCCATCCGCTTTCCAGCAGGACGGTGTCGGAGTACCTCGCCACGACGCGGGCGGGATATCGCACCTCCGCCCTCCTTGAGTCCTCGTCGTTCTTCTTCGAATCGTCGATCAGCTCGAAAGCCTGTGACCTCGCAAAGTATCCGGATATCCATTCGGGACAACCATATCCGACCGGATGGTTACTGTCGATCCGGATGCGAAGTATCGAGCCCGGGCAGAAAAAATCTTTCGATGATTTGCCGCTCAGTAGATTCCGAACCGGGATATTGAAGTGTTTTATCGGGAGACTGCACGAACGATCTATGCACACGAGCGTTCCTCCGTTTTGGACGAAATTTTGCAAGGTGACGATTCCTTCTTTGCCTATGCCACCGACATACTGAGGTTCGGTCGTGTCCACGGCTCGTCCTTTAATGATCGAGCCGGAACTGGTCGAGGGCAGGATAAGGCAATCGTATCTTTCCGCAAGGTTTCCCGCGCGGATTTCGGCGTTATGCACAGAGGTATAATCAAACTCGAAATTATCCAGCACCAGCCGGGTCCATCCCTCGTCTATGCTGGCAGTCCAGGGCTGGTAAAGTCCCACTCGCGGCTGGGATACCTCTGTGCTGGAATTCTTCAAGTCTGAATCTTTCTGTGGTAGAGCGATAAGCTCGGTAGAAATCCCGTCAAGGAGTTCCGGTATCTGAGTGTTGTTGTCGGGTATGAACAGAGAACCAGGCGGGATTTGCGTTTTTAGTGTGCCCGTGAGAGCCTGCCCTGAGCCAGCCGAAGGGGCATTGTTAAAATAACGCCTTACGGGGTCACTACGAACGGAGACGCTCTGCGAAGTAATCGTCCGAAGCCCGACTCGCGCCTTGAACAATCGGTTTGCCAGGCGGTAATTGTCGTTGCGCCCGGCTTTCACCAGATAGCCATTTGTCTTGCCCGATTCCTCTGTAACTCCGGCCTGTGGCGGTGTTATCGTCTCCAGCTTCGTTGCCCGGCAATCGAATGGCTGATTGACGCTGACGCCGCGCACGCCCATCTGCAAAGGCAGCGTCCAGCCGGCCGAATCGTACGGCGCCTCGGGCGGCCCGCCGGGGTAGCTGGACCGATTGGGATAAACCTGCCGCTCCATCATGTCGTTGAGATGGGCGCGGTAGGGCTGGGCGCAATACATGATGTAAGTTCGCGAGGGGTACTGCACGCCGTCGGCGGTGAATTCCTCGTCCGCCTGATGGACTTCGACGCCGGCGGCGTGAAGAATCGACAGCATTTTCGCAGCCGTTCCCGGATCGGCCTGATCGGACGGGACCAGCCAGGCAAAGGGCGGCTCTGTTTCGCCGCGTTCTATTGCGTCGCGAGCCTGCTTGATAGTGTTGCTCTTGATAAGATCGTGATACCGCGCAGATAATGTGAACAGACTCATGCAGGCGATCTTCTCGTATTCGACGATGTCCCGCAGCCGCCACCAGCCGCCGGGCCAGGGATCGGGAAAGTTCGTCGCGATTGCATAGCGGGGCATTCCCCGTCTGCTGCCCCTGAGCTGGCTCTTGCGCTGGAAAACCGGCGACGCGATATTCACGCTCGCAGCCTCGGTAAGCAGTCCGATCATGTTATGCCGGTACACCGTTGTGCGGAAGCCTCCCTGCCACCAGTTGTCGTACATTGCGCTGTTGAGGATGCCCTTTTTGCCCGCCCGGTTGAGTTCGGCGCCCATGTGTCCGCCGATGATCATCATCATGTGGTCGTTGAGCGGATGGACGTTCGGATTCTTCGGATCGAAAAAGGGCGGGACGAACAGTCTCGCGCCCGAGTTGCCCATCTGATGAATATCGTAAAGAATGTTGGGCAGCCATTGCTCGTAGATCACACGTGTCACCATTTTAGTCTCGGTAAGGTTAAGCATGAACCAGTCACGGTTGTTGTCGTGGCCGGCATACTTTTGATAGAGCCAGGGCATACCTCTTCCTTCCCAGGGTTTGCCGAGCGAGCGTTCGTACCAGTCTATGACTTTATCGAGCCCGTCGGGATTGGCGCTGGGGATCAGCACGATTACCGTCCGTTCGAGTATACCGGCGATTTCGGGCGAGTCCCCGGTCGCGAGATCGTAGAGCAGTTCCATCGCCATCTGACTCGATGCGATCTCCGTCGAGTGCAGGTTGCAGTTGACCAGCACCACAACTTTGGCGCGGGCAACCAGGTCTCGCTCTTGTTCCTTGTTCTTTATTAACCTCGGATCGGCGATTAACTTCTGGTCTGCCATCGCCGTGTTCAGCCTCTCTGCGGAGGCGTCATCCGTAATTTCGGCGATAAACATGTTCCGCCCTTCGGTTGTAACACCGATCTCACGCAGATTCACCCGGCGGGAATTGTTGGCGACATGCTCGAAATACTCCCGTATCTTTTCATAGCGCGCGAGTTTGTAATCGGCCCCGACCTGATGCCCGACTAACGCTTCCGGCTTGCGAACCTCAGCAAGGGCGCATCCCGGACCGAGCAATAGGAAGGCTGAATGTAAAAAGACTGTAAGGCACAACAACTTCTTTCGCTCCATGCTGAATCTCCTTGAGACAACCAAGTCAAAAATATTAATCCCGACGAGCCGGGATTGCTGTCTGATATTTCCCATCGCACAGAATATCAAATTCGATCGCTGCTTACGACGATTAATTTTGAACAAATTGTTGTAGATGATCGCGGGAATGTATATCATTAATGCCGGAATGCAAATACGCGTGTCTCGTAAGGTCATCAGGATGAACGCGGAGATGGCCTGACACGATATTAATATATCAAGTACGAGGAACTAAGAAATGAACGAATCAAAGCTCAGAATTAAAAGGTATCTCATTGTCCTCGTCATCATCAGCATATCTTCTTTACTGGTTGAAAGCGTTTGCGGATCGGAAGACGGGGACGCTAAGAAGTTATTTCGAGCCGGAGCGGCGGCGAGCAATATAACTCCGCCTTTGGGAGCGCCGATTATCGGGGGATGGAACTCGCCGCCGGCGATGCATATACATGATGAGCTATACGCCAGGTGCCTGGTGCTCGACGACGGCACAACCCGCCTGGCGTTTGTGATTTGTGACAATCTCGGCATCGGCCGCGAAGTCTACGACGAGGCACGGCAGATCATACAAGACAAGACCGGCATCCCGCCGGACAACGTGATGATGGCCGCTACGCACACGCATTCGTCGATCAGCGCAAGAGGCGCAAACCGTCTGAAAGCCAACGAAAAACTCCCCGACTATCAGCAATTCCTCGTCATGAGGATTGCCGACGGCGTCCGCCGGGCCGTAAATAACCTGGAGCCGGCGCGAATCGGCTGGGGTGTCGGCAGCGAGCCGACGCAGGTTTTCAACCGCCGCTGCTTCATGAAACCGGGCGTTCCGACGCCGAACCCTTTCGGTGGGACTGACAAAGTCGTGATGAACCCCGGACGCGGCAACCCCGGCATCTCGAAGGCCGCCGGACCGACTGATCCGGACGTTGCTTTTCTCTCGGTCCGGTCTAAAGACGGTCGACCGGTCGCGCTTCTGGCCAACTACTCGCTGCACTATGTGGGCGGGGGCATACGGGGCGCTGTATCAGCCGATTATTTCGGCATGTTTGCCGAGCGGATCGGTGAGTTGTTGGACGCCGATGCTACCGACCCGCCGTTCGTGGGAATCCTCTCTAACGGGTGCAGCGGCGACATCAACAATATAAACTGGCTTCAGAAGCCGCAGAAGAGATACGCCCGGTACGAAAAGATGCAGGAAGTCGCCGATGTTGTGGCCCGGGCGGTCCGTAAAGCTCATCAGCAGATAAAGTTTCATGATTGGGTCGAACTCGGCGCTATACGTGAGGAGCAAATACTTGCTGTTCGCAAGCCTACACAAGAGCAATTGAGTTACGCCCGTAAAATAATGGATAAGCCCGAGGACGCCAAGCAGTATCACAAGCGCGAGAAAGTGTATGCCAGACGCACTCTGCAAATGCACGATTCTCCGGATGAAGTCTCGGTGGTCCTTCAAGCATTCCGGATCGGTGATCTTGGGGTATGTGCTATTCCGTTCGAGGTGTTTGTAGAGATAGGACTGGAACTCAAAGAGAAAAGCCCGTTCGAGCAGACGTTCACCATCTCACACGCCAACGGAACGTACGGCTACCTGCCAACGGTTAGGCAGCACGAACTCGGCGGCTATGAAACCTGGCTGGGAACGAGCAAGGTCGAAATCCAGGCGGCGCCCAAGATAGTTCGCTCACTGATCGCAATGTTCAACCACTTGAAGTGACCCCAGTCTCCCGTTCCTTCTTGAGTTGCCACTCGCGAGCAGCGGCGCCGCCGAGACTCTGGGTCCAGATCTGGCCTTGCTTGTTAAATTCCACTTTCTCTTCATGGATCTTGGAGATAGTTACATTGCCTATTTTATCCCCGACCCTGACCATTCCATCAACGCCCTTTATCATGCAGAAAGAATCTGTGCTGCTGTAGCTGATTGCGCTTACAACGCCGAATTCAAATCTCTTAGCTTGCTTTTCTATTGTAAGAGCCGTTTTGCGCGCTTCACTTGCCAAATTTTTCCGCAATTCGTCGAGTCGAGTTAAACGTGCCTTTCTCCTGCGATCCAGCAGCGTTGCCTGCCACTGAAAGCTTTCCACTATGGGCAGCAAATCGCGCGCCGCGGGACGCAAGGGATCGTCTACGTGACCATAAGCCGTTCGGGCAAGAAACTCGCCGAAATCCTCATTCAACAACAAGTCTCTGAAAGAATTCAAGAAAAAGCTGCCCTGCATGGCAAGACGAAGCCGGTCGTGTTCCTTGTAAAACTTGATTCCCGGATTCCGGTAGTACCCGTCGGGATATGGATCTTCCGAGCGCATTTTCCAGAATTCCGTCCAGAGCAGTCTTACTTTCAAGGGTATCTTCAGCGCACGGCGCTCAGCCGATTCCTTCAGCCTCTCAATGCTATTAGCATACCAATGCTCTACGTTCCGCTTCTTCCACGAAACAAACGCCTCGAATTCCTCGATTCTCTCCTGCTGAATCCGCAATCGCTGGGTGAACTGTTGTTCGATCGACTCTTCCGGTCGGAACTGTGTCTCAATTGCCCGTATGGAGGGCTGAACGGCTAGGCAACTGAGAATTACTATTGTTCTGTTCATTTTGTTTCCTCCGACAATATTAGAATCTTTAGCTAACTCCTTATAGCTCAGGTATGCCCGACAAGTTCTCGTCTCTTTCTAATTAAAGGCAAATAATATTGATTTGGTAACGGATTTGTCTTGATAGTCCATGTGAATAAGCCCCGGGAATATTGAGTCAGGCAGGCGCTTTCTTGCCATCGCCAATACTAATAATGCGTATCGGAAGCTGCCGGCCGGCCATATTACGAAAAAAAACGGCAATGCCACCTTGGCTTAAATAATAATGAATACAGGAGTTAGCCGTGTAAAAAGTATAGAAAATTTGTTTGCTTGCCGATTTAAGGTTGTGTCGGGCCTGTTGACAGACCGAAGCAGTCGGCCGAGAGGAAAAATGGCTTTTGTCCGGTCCCGTAAATGATTTTGGACAACACCGTAAAGGTCCCCGGCGGACTTGCCGATATTGTCGAAGAAGTGACTTAATCGAGAGTCTCTTAGGATACTTGCTCATCTATATCTGGAGTTATTTTGTTTACAAATGAGTCGATTGATATTCATGCTGTGTTCGGAGTTCCGCGTTTTCCTTAAGGAGTCCCCAAAACTACAGAGCACACAGCACGCGACACGAGAAACGCCGGTTTCAGTACTGAAAAACCGGATTATTAGCTTGAATCAAACATCAGCTTTTAGTATAATATGCTCTTCCAACCAGAGAGGAAAGAATGCCCTGAACGTAGTCGAGGGGTGTAACGGGTCAATCTCGTAAGAGCGATATGATATTGGTAGTTCTGCTTTGAAAGGTTTTAGGATGTTTACAAGTATTAGATCTTTGGCAACGTATGTCAGCCCGCGGACCAGTTACCGTTATCGGAGACTTAAGTTGCCCGGTGACTTGGTTATAGCGATGTGGCTTGCTGTTGTTTTCGTGGGATTGGCCGGGCGTGTTTGCGGCGCTGTCGATATGATGTTGCCCGAAGACACGAGCGTGCGCCTAACGGTCAGAGAACTGCGTATCAGCGGCAACAGCCTTATATCGACCGAGAGGCTTATCGAATACATGCCGAAGATCTTCAACGCATCCGATCAGCCGATATCCGAAGCTGACAGCCAATATCTCTACGACTTGAGTGTCATCCGCGATATTGCTGAGAATCCCGGTCGGCCGCGAGAAGTCTCGGTACGAACCATACAGGGCCTGACGCAATACATTTTGTCCGTTTATCGTAACGAGGATTACTCCGGAGTTTATGTCTATGTTCCGGAGGGTGCTATCGTAAACGGCACCGAGCTTGTGGATGATATCCTGCCCATCCGCATCATCGAAGCTCCCGTGGGCGAGGTCCGAATCAAGTATTTCGACGCCGAACGAAACGAGGTCGAGCAGGGATACCTGAAACGCTCGGTTCTCCAGAAGTGGTCGCCGGCCAAGAAAGACAAGATGGCCAGCCAGAGAGAACTCGATTACCTGGTCAATCTGCTCAATCTCAATCCTGACAGGCACGTAACCGCGGTAGTCTCAAGCGGCGCCGAGCCCAACACTCTGGCTATCGAATACGACGTTCACGAGACGAATCCCTGGCACTTCTTTATCCAGGCCGACAACTCCGGCACGAGCGAGCGACAATGGTCGCCGCGATTCGGGCTTATCAACACCAACCTGACCGGCAGAGACGACAGACTATCGGCTCTTTATCAGGTCGCGCTGGATGACTACGACGACAATTATTCGGTTTACGGCAGCTATGATTTTCCCCTGACCAGCCCGCGTCTTCGATTGAACGTTTTCGGAGGCTACAGTGAATTCGACATCAAGCCTTCAACCGGGCCGATCGATTTCCTCGGCAGCGGCAAATTCTACGGGGCCGTCCTGCGTTACAATCTTGCTCAGAAAGACCGATGGTTCCTGGATATTACCGGATCGCTGACTCATGAGGAGAGCGATATCACTCCTTCGCTGTTCCCGCAGTTCTTCTCCAGCGACGTCGAGATGGACCTCTGGGGCCTCGGGCTTAACGCCCATCGCAGAACCGATAACTCCAATACGTCGTTGCAACTCAACGGCGTAACGAGCTTCGGCGGCTCCGACAGCGCCGAATTCGCGCAGGCGCGAACTGGCGCCGATCCCGATTTCAGCATCTACACGTTCTCGGCCACGCACAGTCAGTACATCGACAGCGACAAAGTCCAACAGGTCAGAGGCACCGGTCGTTACATTCATCCGACCGAAAGACTGGTTCCTGCGAAAATGACCTCCTTCGGCGGCATGTACACGGTCCGAGGCTACGACGAATATGAAATCGTTGCAGACGGCGGCGTGCTTGCTTCGATCCAATACGAGTACGATCTGGTCCGGCATCGCCGCGCCGGCGGAGGCGAGACCCTGATCCACGAAGATCTCAGAAAGCTGGCGCCTCTGGCATTCGTGGATTTTGGCCGGTCTGACATAAAGGATCCCGTTGCGGGCGAGGAAGAGCACGAGACGCTTCTGTCCATAGGCGTCGGCACGCTATTCGAGGTCGGGGACAATTTCAGTGCCGCCATCTACTACGGCCACCCACTCCAGGAGACCGACGATACCCGCAAAGGTAAAGGCAGAGTCAACGCCAGCGCAATGATCAAGTGGTAAGAGCGTGTGCGAGAAGCCGGTTTGTCGTGGCATGGGCATCTTGCCCATGAGTCGCAGGGCCATCCCTTCGACTCCGTTCGGGACAGGCTTGGCGCTGCAATCGTCGTCTTCCACGGGCGAGACGCCCGTGCTACTTCTCACACACCCCCTTACCTGAGGGCGGCGGCCTCCTGGGCGTAAGCGAGCCGTTCTTGTCCGCGTATTTGCTCGACCCGTTCCTCCAGGCGTCCGGCCTCCGGCGCGTTACCGCTTAGGCGGTACGACTCGGCCAGTGTCTCGAGCACGTCGGCAACGTACGGGTGATGCTCGTCAAGGATCCGCTCGAGAATATCCAATGCCTCGAGGCACAGTTCCTGTGCTCGGCGGTGATTGTCGCGACTTATGTGCACTTTAGCCAGATTGTTGAGCGCTGTTGCAGTCCGCTCGCTCGCTTCTTCCTGCGAGCTTTCGGTTGTCTCCAGAGCTTTTCGCAAAACCGACGCGGCTCGGCGGTAATCTTCGCAAGAGATGTGAAACTCTCCCAGCCTGTTCAGAACGTCACTGGCGGCAAATCGACTGCGGTCAACACGCTGTGATGTCACCGCCAGCGCCCTGTCCAGCAACGCCTTCGCTTCGTCCGGTTCGCCATCAGCCTGCCGGGTTTGTGACAACACCAGCCACGCCGGCACGAGGAAATGATGGTTCTCGCCGTAGACCTTTTCCAGCACCGTCAGAGCTCTGGAAGCCAGTTCCTCCGCCCGCGTGTGCCGCTGCTGCCGGACGTACAACCTTGCCATGCTCGTGAGCACCTTCGCCGTGTATGCGTGTTCGGGGCCGTAGCTGTTCTCGATCGCATTCAGCGCCTCGTTAAACAGCGCCTCGGCCCGTGCGTAACGGCCCTGCGTGACGAGCAGGCGAGCCATGTCCACCCGCAACGGCGCCATTTCCACGCCGTCATCGTCGGCAACCTTTTCCATGAAGGAGGTTGCCCGCTCGAGCGCTTCGGCCGCCCGGCTGTATCGGACCTGCCCCTGATAAATCTTGCTCAGGATCCTCAGCGTATGCGCCACATGAGGATGGTTCCGGCCGTTGATCTTTTCCTGCAGATCCAGCCCCCTGCGGCACATCTCTTCCGCCTCGGCGAACCTGCCCTGGCTCTTGTATACGAACGCCAGATCGAGCACGCAACCGCACATCTCCGAATCCGGCGCCTGAGCGTCTCTGGTCATGTCCAGCGCGTTTTCCAGCAGCGGCCGGGCCTTTTCGTAGCCGCCCGCGGCCATGTAAATCCGCGCCATCGAGCGCAGCGAGCCGGCCGAACGGCTGCCTGCCGACGCCTCTGCCGAGAGCGGCAAAAGGCTCAACACGCAGAGCTTGATTATTACCCGAGATTGCCGGTACATACCTACCAGATATCGGCAGATAGGCCATCCAGTCTCCGGCAAAAAGCAGCTTTCTCCAGCACTCCGATAATGTGTATCGTGAGCCTGCTGACAGGCCACCGGAACACTTCGGATTGTGCGAAAAAATTCTGGCAATCCTTCCCGGCGTTGTGTATACTTCTCTTGATTGGGTCCGCCGTAGGCGGATTACCTGATGCGGCTGTAGCATAGTGGTAATGCACTGGCTTCCCAAGCCAGCTATGAGGGTTCGATTCCCTTCAGCCGCTGTCTCCCATCAGCATCTCCTTCCTGTCCCGTCAATGCACCCGCGTCTACCCCTTTTGGCATAAGTTGGCTTTGTTTTACATTTTTTATGCAAGCCACAGAGAACACAGAAAAAGGACTGTCATTCCTGCGAAGGCAGGAATGCAGTATTTCGGCTTTGAATTGGCTTTGTTTTTCCGCCCGCCAAGCCGGAGCATATATCCATAATCCTTTCCAATAAAAACATTTACGTCCAGTTCGGACTTCCAACATTGGCTTTGTTTTACAAATTCCTTTTCCGCAATACGCATCATGCAGTACACAATACGAATAAATTGGGTTCGTTTTGTATATTTCGTTATCGCAGTACGCACACCGCAGCACGCAGCACGAATAGATTGGCTTTGTTTTACAATATTACTCATAGACACAGATACCTATGGCACAAGTTTCACAGATTTACAGTGTTCTATTAAGAATTATGGCTGCCCAGTGTCATTCCCGCGGAGGCGGGAATCCAGTTTCGACATCGATATTCCTTCTTGATTATTGGATATTCTGTTTTTCCCCGATTCCCTACCCTTCTGTCTCCTGCATTCTGTATTCTATTTCTACACATTATACCATATTATTGAGTAAATATCAAACAAAAAATGCTAATTTAGACAGGATAACAGGATTGACAAGGATTTTGGTCAACATATGTGGTTTCAAAAGTCTTTTCAAAATATAAATCCTGCTTTATCCTGTAATCCCGTCTATAAATTTTTCCGAATTTGCTTGCCGTTGTCTGGGACAATAGGTAAAATACACAATACGCTCAGGGAGTTAAAGTAAAGAGAAGGAAAAACCCGTGGCGAAAGAACCATGAACCTTACACCTTTAACAGATCAGCACAATGGAGTCCAAAATAGCCGAAATCGGGCAGTGTGTGAGAAAATATATCGATTAACTTTAATTAGTCCGAAGTCTATATTTGTCTGTTGAGAAACACCTTTATGTATAGATGAGTAAAAAACACCCGCAAGGGGGTTGATTTTGTGAGATAGGCAGTTTTCTGTGTGTGATTTTATAAGGCTCTCATGCGTATATAATAATGGAACATAGTCATGTACGAGATTGATTTTAAATGAAAAACGTACGAATAATATTGCCACTTTTAATACCTGTTCTGTCGCTGCTCTATGCATGTGGAGATCATTGCGGTTGGTGGGACCGTTTTAGGGGAAGAACAATAGTGGCTGAGGGAATACAACGACTATCAAGCCCCAAGGGATTTCCAGATATAGTGATTCCTGATGATGAACCTATATTTAACGACTTATTGAGACTAATATTGCATAATACCAATAACCAGAAAGTCATCGACCTTTCCAAACGTGGTACCTCTCCAACAACCATAGTGCGAATCGGAGGCACATTGAGGCCAGATGTTGGTGATAATCTGCCGACAGAGTGGCCGAATCCCAAATTTGCTCCCGCGTCATCTCCAGTTGCCGTTTTGTACAACTACCAAAGGCCAAGTATGCCCATCGGGACAATTGATGAGGATAATGTAGAACCGATTGGGAATCTTGGTGACTTGACAAATTGGATTATTGACTCCCGCAATAGAGAGCGGTTCGTTGTGTCAACTTTCTTAATAGGATTGTTGTCCATCGCTGTGGTTGTGTTAGACCTCACGAGGTCTGAAAAAACTGAGAAAAAGAACAAGTAGTAGCCGAAAGGGGAAGCTAAAGGCGCATGCCGTGATTATTAGCAAAGATGAGTTATGATTACATTGCTGCAATGCAGAAAGTTGGGGACATGCGAAGAATAACGGCATGATTCCTTTAGCCTCCCTGAGGAAATCCGGGGACATCTTACTCATTTCCAGAAGCATTAATGCAAATCGTCGGACACTATACCGAACCCTCAAAAAAATTATTGACTGTATGTAGCCAATGGGCTACAACAATTGGATGATTGAAATTCGTAAGACGGATACGTTTGCTAAATGGATCGACGGCTTGCGTGACATTAATTATGGCTAAAACCAAAACTACACGATACGACGTTGCCGAACATCTGAGGACTCCGGAGGAGATGGCTGCTTACCTGGAGGCCTGCATCGAGGAAGCAAACGGCGACGCCGCTTTCATTGCCAAAGCTCTCGGAGATATTGCACGCGCCAAAGGCATGTCGCAGGTTGCGCGCGAAGCCGGTTTGTCACGCGAAAGCCTCTACAAAGCTCTTTCCGGCGATAGAGTCCCGGCATTCGATACGATCCTGAAAGTTATTTCAGCTCTTGGCTTGAAGCTGCACGCCGAAGCGCTGTGATGGCTTATATTTCGTCGGTACGAGGTGAAAATAGGGTAGGGACGCACCTTATTATTGGCAGACGAGGTGACAGGAAATTAGAAAAAGAGAAACGAGAAAATAGGTTACATCCCTACTAAATTATAATTCGATAATAGATGCAGAAGGCGAGATGGGTCACTCAAGTATGTCTCAAGTGGAATTCCATCTGGTGCTGAAATTTAGAGCCCTTAAAAACTCAAAAGTGTGGTAACAAGCTATCCCAAGATCACGGCATACATCAGGGAGATGACGATTTGCCCGGCTTCTACTGGACTTTGATACTTCAGTAGTTACCACACATCTGTTACCGGCATCTTTCAAGGCATACGCTATCAAGAATGGATCACGACCTATTTTCTCGACCTCGTCATCGGTCAAATCAGTTGCGTACCCTTGGTCGATTGCGCGTGAAACCAAAGAGACTTCGACTTCTTCTTGAAAGCGGAGCGCTGTCTTTATTCGTTCTTGCTTTGCCCAAATCGCAAGTTCATCGTCACCTTCTTTTATTTCTTCATAAACTTCAAGTGGTATCTTTACATGCCCATTCCCGGCGGCGTTCTCAAGCCATTCCCAAAACTCGGGTACTCGCTCAAGCGGATAGTAATCCCTGTTGGCATCAATTAGAACATTTGCATCAAGCAAGTAAAGCAACCGAGTTTCCTAAGGCAATCCACCAGTATCGATAAGAGTTTGTACGTTTTTGGCCTTAACGCCGAGCACCTTTCCCGCTTTGGATGTCGTTATAGCACCGGCGCGCATCATAGAACTGATTAGTTCCAGCAACGCTTTTCCGATACGATGGCGACGAACAGGATAATAGGTTGGACCGCCGGTTTTCTGTTCACGTGCTTTAGCACGCCTTTCGTTTCGTTGGGCGATCCACATTTTTCGGAAGGTTTCACTTAGAAGTTTCCATCTCTCAAAATCAACGGCGCCCGTGCGATAAAGTTTGTACGCAACCATTGAGGCACTAAGGTTCCGATTCAATGCAAATTCACTTATTTGGTTTTGAGCTGACTTGAGATCCATGGCGCTGTCAATCTCAAGCTGCTCAAGCTCGGAGTTAGGCAATAGGAATTCACTCGCAATGTCGTTACAGAATCGCTCGATTGAGATCTCTGCCCTCAAGCCGCTGACTCCTGTCTGTCCAAGCCAGATGTGAGCGAGTTCGTGAATCAAAGTGAATGACCACGCTGAGCGCGCGTCTCGATCATTGATTATAACAAACGGAGCTATGTCGTCTGCCAGAGCGAATCCACGAAATACCTCCAAATCTATCGCAGTATGATAGCTTCCGAGATCGCCGATGAGGAGAACAAAAATTCCCGCTGCTTCAACTCGACTGCGCAATAGTGCGAACGCATCGGAAGCGGAACGTTCAGCGCGAAATTCGGCCACATCCAATTGGATTGTTTCCCGTATGGATGACAGGACTGCGGATACCCCCCGGTTCATTCTCATCGAGCCGACGAATGAAAGATGTTGGGCCTCCTCTTCATCTTCGAGAAGCGCTCGGACCATACTCTGTCGAGCCTTTACATCGCGAATAAGCGCATCCAATAATGCCTCATCGGTATCTGGGTAATCTTCCGGAAGTGTCCGGAAATCCTGACCTCGATCTCCTTTTCGTGGCGGTGCTGACATATAGAATGTCAACAGCGGTCGCCGATACTTTTTTGCCATTTTTGCAAGAAGTGCCCGAGTTGGGATTTCGCCACCTGCCTCGAGAGCAGCAAGCCGATCAACGGGGGATACGCCTCGTGCCTGACGAATGCCGAGCTTTGCGGCCGCTTCCTCCACGCTCATCCCTGCCGTTTCTCTGGCCCACTGTAGTATTATGTGGTTTACTTTCGGCATTATTAATCCTGTTTTGGATTGTTCTTCTTGCTCAACAAGCCCAACTTATCCGGGTCTGCTGTTGCTCAGTCGAAATAGAGAGCAGCCAAACCCCAATTCTTTTCTCTACATCGGCTACTTTGTTACAGTTCCATATTACATTATACCATTTCGAGTGGCGCAAGATAACAAAAAAAGTTAGAGATACAAGGGATATGGGCGTGCAATTACGGACGTTTATGTACTTAGGTGTTCCGGGTGAACCGCGCATCTTTCAATGAGTTGTGCTTGATATTGTCTGCTGCAAGAACATAGCGGTTGCTGTCGTTTCAGTTCCCAATCTTGACGTCGAGGGTTTTGGTTGGGGTGGTTGTCCATTGGTTTTTGTTGTAGTCGTATGGGATTGCTGTCAGGCGGGTGGGGGTTATTCGGATTACTGTTACTTCGGGCCAGTTGGAATTGACTGATGGGAGCTGGACGAAGTTTATGTCTCGGTACTTGGTTACTTTTGCTTTGTGGTAGTGGCCGCCGAGGACCATTATTACGTTGGCGCCTTCGAGGGCGTCGACGAATTTGTCGCGGTTGGTGATTGCGTCGAAGCACAGGTGCGTCGCCACCACCGTAGGCGTGCCTTTCGGCACCAACGCCCACTTATCGGGCAGGAGGGCGGGGGAGTAGTGGCGGTGGAGGTTCTTGCGGATGAAATCCAGCGCTTCGTCTGTTATGTCCTGAGCGGGATTGCCCAGACTCTCGTCGTAGGCCGAGAAGGGGCATACGAAATGCACGCCGCCCCGGTCGAAGGTGTAGCTCAGGTCGCCGTAGCGTCTCTTGAACCATTCCTTCATGATCGGCGGCGCGTTCTCGAAGCCCGCGGCCCCGGCGTCGTCGTGATTGCCAAGAATCTCGAAGCTGGGATACTTCAATCGCTTCGCGATCAGGTCCTCGTAGCTCTTCTTCGCCTGATGCGTGGGCCATTCGGTGATGTCGCCGCAATTGAACACGAACGCGGGCGTATCCACTGCGCCGCCGATCCCTTTCGGGTATGCCGTGCCCGGCAGGCGATTCATCGCATCTACGGCCGGCAAAAGTTTGCTCGCATCGCCCCCGGCGGGGATATGGGTATCCGACCAGCCGAAAAACGTCAGCGGTTCTGCCGCCGGTTGTTTCGATTCTTTCCGGGCGCCCCCGAGCGCCTCTGGGAGCGCTAACGACGCCGCAGCGGCACCGACGGCCTGCAATATGTTTCGCCGTGTAATTTCGACGCTCATACCTGTCTCCTTTTCCAGGAAATTCTTCATTTGCTTTACGGACGGCGCTTCAACTTATGCCGTCCCCGGCCGGTGGCTCTAAAGCCGTCCACAGGCCGCATGTTATCAAGTATGAGCAGTTTATCACAATCTTTTATTATCGTCCCAGAGTTTGGGGATTTTGATTGTTCACTTTTTAAGTCCGCCAAAGGCGGATTGCGTTTATCGCTTTATTTGCTAACAGCAGTGCTGACCGCCGTGGCAAGGGCGTCCCCTCGACTGCGGCTTTCCCTTGGGGACGCCTCACGGCGCGGACAGGCTCGCCCTTGTGTCGCGAGGTGAGTCCCCGCCTCGCCATGTATGGAACAAGGGCGAGACGCCCTCGCTACGAACGCCCTTCGTCAAGCTCGGGGCAGGCTCTGACGGCGTCACTACGAACGGGCCGTTTTCCTTATCTGCTGTTAGCTCTATTGCGATAAACGCGTTTTCCATAAAAAATAGTGTCTTTTGCCCCAAACTGTGGGACGATACCCAATGTTTTATGTACTTTTTGCTGCGGAAAGGCCGTGAACAACAGGCGGTACGAGACGTATCAGTTTTTGGTTAAGAGACTCGGTTGGAATATGCCGAAAAGGCCGGTGAATCGTGAGCCCCCGTCGGACTGATTCATCGGCCTTTTTTGTTCGGGATTTTGAGTTTATCACCGTAAAGTGCTGCTATTTGCCTTTGTGTTTGCCTCTGGCTACGGCCTTGCCGTTGTTGCGGGACTTGCCTTTGGCTCTGTTGCGGAGGCCGGGCGGCAGCGGCTTTGAGGATTTCGGCCCCCAGCCGCCGTCGATCTTCAGACTCACTTGCCATACGCCGTCAGTCAGGCGATAGAAGTAGCCGTCATAGTAATAATAATCCGGATGTCCGACGACCACGTACACACCCAGTTGTGTGTCGAAAACCACTTCAACGTCGTGAACCTGCTTGCGGCGATGTCCGTGCGCAGGAGCGTGCGGGGGCGGCCCGTTGCCTACCCGCCTGCCCGCAGGATAGTAAACACGTGTAGACGAGCATGAAGTGGTAACTACTAATGCACAGACTGATGTAACGATGAATGCAGCGACGTTTTTGAATTTCATAATTGACCTCCTCCGGCATTATGCGCATTGATCCTGCATCGTAAATAAAGCCTATGAAATAATTGGCCCGGTGCAAATCCGGCCTTGTCCCGCCAGTAATCCATGGTTGACATCGAGATTTTGCTTGCAGCGGTCGGCACAAACGTCTATTCTTATCGGCAATTATATCCATACTGATGTTGCAATGGATTGTCTTGAGAAGACACTAACGGAGTGACCTAATGAGAGAGCGATTCAAACCTCTTTGCAGCATTTCCTTGTTGTTTCTTTTGGTTGTGCTGGTTTTTGCGCCGGGATGCGGCCCTCGCAGATACGGCACACAAGCGCTGTTTACCAGGCCGGAGCTTCTCTCACGCGGACGTCTGGCCGTGCTCGGGCTGACTCCCGAGCAGGAGCAGATATTGATGGCCTGCTACACGAAAATCTTTAACGGGCAAATAATTACCTTCGTCGAGAGGAATCGACTGCAGGACATTCTCGGCGAGCAGGACCTGCTCAAGGGCAGATTGAACGACAGCACGCGAGCGGAAATTAAGAGAATTCTCGGAGTCGAAGCCCTCATAATGTGCACCTACTATGATGCGGACAACGGCGGGACGGGCAAGAAGCTCCGTATTCGGATAGTCGACAGCGAAACCGGAGCGATCATAGGATCGGTGATTACCCTTGCGCCCGATGACTTCCAAAGGCATGCTTCGACGGCGGTAAGGGCGCTGAGGGACGACGTTATGGGCAGAAACCAGTTGGAGCCGGTTCCGGCTAAAACAAGAACGATCACTCGGCCGATCGGGAGGATATAACCGGCGATTGTTGTTATCGCGAAAGAAGCGTTACAGTCGGCGTTGCCGCCGGCACTATAGTGTGAGTGTTCAGTTATTTGCATTCCACGGAAGGAGTGGCTACCCGACAACGGCTGAGGATCTAACGACATTTGAGGCAGGGTATGGTTATGAGAGTTCTGAGATTCTTGTGGAAATGCTTGCGCATGCTGTATCATTCGGGCGGTGAGCTGCAATGTGACCGTTCGAACGGGATTGACTCACACCGTTGGGAGAACAAGATCGAGACGCAAAGGCACGTTTCCAAGGGGCATTCCTGAGCAAATTCGGCGAATCGCTATCAAAATCATTTCGAAAGTATCCGCGTAGAACCTGCAGTGCGAGTTGTTGGCATTGATGCGCAAGTTCCCCACTTAAATCGCAACTTTTTTCTTGACTTTTCGGCAGATAGCCTCCATGTTCGCATTCGGCGGGCAACAGAGCGCGGCCTCGCGGGTCCGTGCTCGATGACGATGAGGTTGGAAATGCAGCGTGGACCACAGCCGATCTGAGCAAGCCGTGCGGGTTGCTTCAGATGTGAGTAGTTGAGTGTTTTTGCCAACATTCTTGAGAGAAAGCGAGGCAGCGCCATGAAGAGATCACGCATTACAGCAGGCCGTACTGTACTATTCATTCTTAGCGGACTGGGAGTTGTCCTTGCAGGATATACAGACGCCGCGACGACGCCGTCCGATCAGGATCAGGCAAAGAAGGAGAAGGAATTTCTCTCCGATCCAAACGCCGCTGTCGGTGAGCTTGAGACGACGACCATCGACTCTCTTGATTTCATCAAGCGTCGACCGCCTTCGTTCGTGCGCAAGATGCAGCGTGCGAACAAGCAGGATGTGAAGCGAGCCGAGATCACCGTTGACGGTTGCAGGTTCAAAATTCTTCTCGGCGAAAGGCCGGAGCGAGAATTCTATCTGTTCGATGTGGAAAATGGGATAGGTCCCTATTGGTGGGGCTCCTGGAGCCTGTATTCCTATCACAAGATTGATGACCGATTCTACGAATTTATGCTCGTAGAGGACGGCAAGAAGATCGCCGGCCGCCCGTACAAGGGCGAATTAGGTACGATCAAGGTCGGCAAAGGCGGCCGCGACCTGGAAAAGATCGAGTTCAATGGCTCTGTGCATGGAGCGGCAAACGTGGGTGCTCCGATCGGGGAAATCGAGGAATACTGGACCGGAGAAGTGTCCGAGTGCAGGATTCCCGTTGGCGATTACACGCCCTGTCTGATGAAAGTGACATACGATAAACTGGCCATCGACATATCCAACAACTACCACACCGATGCCAGGGGCCGGCCCAGAGCGAAAAGGGAAGTAGCCTACGGCATGAAGGTACGCAAAGATAAGCCGTATGTGCTGGATTTCTCGAACGAGCCGATGGTTGTGTTCGATCAGCCGCCAAAGAGCAAAACGTCCTTTACTCGCGGCGAGGAAATCAAGTTCGCCGCCGTGTTGATCGACCCGGAACTGGACATAATGATACGCGGGCTGGACGATACTTCCGTAACAGTTGAGAAAGAATACAAGGATGCAAGCGGCAAGGTCGTTCGTACCGCCAAGAGGCCCAAATCGCTCGATCCGAAGGTGGTGATCACACGGGCCGACGGCGAGACAGTGGCCGAGGGCGTCATGCCCTTCGGCTGAGCCGGCACCTGTGGGTACACGTGGCGTGTGCCGAAGGATTTGAAAATCAACGGTGACGAAGAAGAGTTGACCGTAACAGTAACGTATGAAACCCAGAAACTCTACGGCAAAGTAACCGCACAGCGAAAGATAAAGATCCGAAAGTAGGATGGACAGTTCGTTTGCGCAGGGTGATTCTGTGCAAAATCCGTTCTGTCATTCCGACCGAAGGACTGCCAAAGGCAGGCCGAAGTGGAGACACGGAGCGTAGCGGAGAGCCCCGAAGGGAAATCGGGTTGCGAACAAAAAGAAGCTTGGTTCCTGGCCAGATGCCTCGGCTTCGCTCGGCATGACAGCAGACCATTTCCGGGTGCGACGCCGGGAGTCACTCCCATTCGATTGTTGCCGGGGGCTTGCTGGAGACGTCGTAGACTACTCTGTTTACGCCGCGGACTTCGTTGATTATGCGGTTCGAGATTACGCCTAAGACTTCATAAGGGATTCGTGAGAAATCCGCCGTCATGAAATCGACCGTCTCTACTGCTCGAATCGCAATAACGTTCTCGTAGCTGCGTTCGTCGCCCATGACGCCGACCGTTGAGATCGGGAGCAGGACCGCCAGGGCCTGTGATATTCTTCTGTACAGTCCGGCGGCTTTGATCTCATCTATCAATATCTCGTCGGCGGCACGCAGGACTTCGAGCCTTTCTTTGGTTACATCGCCGATCACACGTACTGCCAGACCCGGCCCCGGAAAGGGATGGCGCCAGACCATGTCCTCGGGCAGTCCCAGATACTCGCCGACCACGCGGACCTCATCCTTGAATAGGTCCCGCAGCGGCTCGATAAGCTCGAAGCCGAGCTCTTCCGGCAGCCCGCCGACGTTATGGTGTAGTTTGATGTTAGCTGCTGGGGAGTACGTGGCGAGGGCATCCTGCCCTTGAATCTTTCCTTTGAACGACTCAGACAAGGGCGAGACGCCCTCGCCACGAGGAGCACCGGATTCGATGACGTCGGGATAGAGCGTGCCCTGAGCCAGGTATTTGGCGTTCGGGATTTTTAAGGCTTGCGACTTGAAAGCCTCGATGAATTCGCCGCCGATTATCTTGCGCTTCTCCTGCGGATCGGTCACGCCGGCAAGTTTCGCCAGGAATTGCTCCGACCAATCGACAACTCTGAGGTCCATGTGAAAATGGTTGCGGAAGGTCGAGACGACCTGGTCGCGCTCGTTTTTTCGCAGCAGGCCGTTATCGACGAAGATGCAGACGAGCTGATCGCCTATCGCCTTGTGGATAAGCGACGCGACGACAGACGAATCGACGCCCCCGCTGAGGCCGCAGATAACGGTATTATCGCCCACCTGCTTACGGACGGCTTCAATTGTCTCGCTCGCGAAATCGCTCATCTTCCAGTCGCCCGCGCAGCCGCAGATGTCGTAGAGAAAATTCTCCAGAATCTGCGAGCCTTTGGGCGTGTGCGAGACTTCCGGATGGAACTGGACGCCGAAGAACTTTTTGTTCTTGTGCCGGATAGCGGCGAACGGGCACGTCTCAGTGCTCGCCAGCTTGACGAAATCGTGGCCCGGGTCCTCTATCTGGTCGCCGTGGCTGGCCCACGTCGTTATCGAATCGGCCAGGTTTGCCAGCAGATCGCTTTTGTCGAGGACCGACAGGTTCGTCCTGCCGTACTCGCGTCTCTCTGCCGGGACGATCTTGGCGCCGAGGACCTGGCAGGCCAATTGCATGCCGTAGCAGATGCCGAGCATCGGCACGTCCAGCTCGAATATTCTCTCATCGCATTTGATCGCGTTCTTGTCATACACGCTCGCCGGCCCGCCGGAGAGGATCAGACCCTTTAGCGGCATCTTCGCCAGTTCTTCGGCGGAAATATCAGCCCGGCAAATTCGCGACAGCACTTTCTGCTCGCGCACCCGCCGCGCGATCAACTGGCCGTACTGACTGCCAAAATCCAGTATGGCGACTACTTCCCTGCTCATAACTACTCGTTCCTCGATACCCGATGCTCGATTATCGTCAACTGTAAGGCGGCGAGTATACGGCGGGGCGAGAGCTTTGTCAACTTGCCTACTTGGTACAGCCTGCGTTGCGCCCAGGTTCTATGGGAAGGGATATTTTGTCATTCCGACCGAAGCGGAGGAATCCGGTTTCGAGGAGAAAAGGCTGTACGATCGCCGGCCGGATTCCTCGGATTGCCTCGGAATGACAATAGGGTAAGTCGAGTTGCTCCCAAAATTAAGGGCAGGTCGTCGGCATTTTCGCTTTGCATCGGACCATCGTTCTCGTATCATGGTGAAGCAACGCAAATTCACGGCCACGTTAGGAGACTGTACGATGCATCACGGCATAAGAACAAATCGTCGAAAATTCATGGGCGGCGCGCTCGCCGGCGGGCTTGCCGCCGGGTTGCCGCGTTCTTGCGATGCTTCGGCAGACAAAAGGGATGATTATGCCCGCCTCGATGAAATACTCGAGAAACCTGTATTGAAAAAGGAGTTTTTCGCAGCGCCGGTGATTATCAAAAGCCTCGAACTGCTGCGCTATAACGGCAAATTCCTGTGCCGCGTGCGTTCTTCGGACGGCGCCGAAGGCATTTCTGTCGCGCACGGCACGATGCGTTCGCTGTATCCGATATTTCTCCATCGCTTGCAGCCGTTTTTCATCGGCAAAGATGCCTGCGATCTCGATCTGCTGCTCGACAAGGTCTACATTTACAAGCTCAATTTCAGGCTTAGCGGCCTGGCACTCGGTATACCTCTGGCGACGATAGAATTCGCGATTCTCGACATGCTGGGACGCATCGCCGGCAAGTCGATGGGCGAGCTGATCGGAGAAATTCACCACCCGCGCGTTGCTGTGTATCAGGCGACCGAATATCGCGAGAAACCGGTCGAGGAATCTTTGGCGTTGATAAAACGTGACGTCGCCGAATATAACGCCCATGCGGTCAAGATCAAAGTCGGCGGGCTGATGTTCATGACCGCCGATATCAACGCCGTAGGCCCCAAAGGACGGACCGAACGAATGATCCCGCTGATCCGCGAAACGTTCGGCGACGATATGGCTTTGTATGCCGATGCCAACGGCTTCTATTCGGTGGACGAAGCGATACGGGTCGGCAGGCTGCTGGAAGAATACAACTATCGCTTCTTCGAAGAGCCCGTTATGTTCGACTGGTACGAAGAGACCAAACAGGTCGCCGATGCGCTGACAATGCCGGTGGCCGGCGGCGAGCAGGAATACGGCCTGCACGGATTCCGCTGGCTGATTGCCAACGACGGCCTCCAGGTTGTCACGCCCGACAACTACTACTTCGGCGGGATGATCCGCTCGATGAAAGTCGCTCGCATGGCGGAGGCGTTCGGCAAGACCTGCACGCCCCACATGTCCGGCGGGGGACTTGGCTACCTTTACGCAATCCACTTCGTATCCGCCCTGCCCAACGCTGCAGGTCACCACGAATTCAAAGGCCTGGGAACCCACGTAAAATTCGAATGCAAAACATCACCCCTCAAAGTAGAAAACGGCAAAATCAAAGTCCCCACCGGCCCCGGCTCAGGAATAGAAATGGACCCTGGTTTCATCAAAAAGCACGAAGTGGTTAAAGGATAGCCCACAGATAACTGAGGCTTCTAATCCGCTCTTTTGCCTATGCAGAAGAGATGTTTGAAACCGCGCAGAAAAACCTGACCGTCGCTGATAGCCGGTGAGGCATAGCACATTTCACCCAGTTCGTACTTTGCGATACGATTGAACTCCGGTCCCGGCTTGATCACGCTTATCTCGCCGTTGTCATTAATCATGAAAACCAGCCCATCAATCAGGACGGGGGATGAATGATGTCGCCCGAGTTTTTGTTGCCAGAGTATCTTACCAGTGGCCGCTTCATAGCAGAACGCCACGCCTTTTCTGTTGACGCTGAGCAGGAAATCTTCCGCCACGATCATTGAGGGAACGTAAGGCGCCCCCTCCGTGTCCTGCCATGCGATGTGGGTTTGTGTAACGTTCCCCCTCCCGTCAGGCCGGATCGCGTATAGATACCGCTTGGGCCAACTGCTGCTGATAAAGATCAGTCCGGCCTTTTCGCTGTAAACCGGCGTTGCGACGAATTCCTCTGAGGGGCCGTCAACTTTCCATATCTCGCGGCCGGTATCGGGATCGAAACCTGTCACGCATCGGTCGCCGCACTGGATCAATTGAGTACGGCCGGCAATCTCGCGGATCAGAGGAGCGCTGTAGCTGATTCCCTTGTGGGTGCGATCGACTCGCCAGATCGTTTTACCATTGGCTCGATTCAGAGCTATCAAAAAGGATTTGCCTTTACTGTCGCCGTCGAGGATAACCATGTCTTTGTACAATATGGGCTCGTTGCTGAACCCCCACCCGCCTTTGTGAGTTCCCGGTCGAACGAGCCAGAGCTGCTCGCCGTTCGTGAAATCATGTGCGGCCACAACGATCTCATCATCCACTCGGAAAGTTACATAAATCCGTTCTCCATCCGTTGCCGGCGTGCCGGATGCATAGCTGTTTTCCTTGTGGAGTTTCTCAAGCGGTCCTTGCACGACGGTTTTTTGCCAGACAATCCTTCCTGTATTACGGTCAAGGGAAATCAGCACGCGTTCCTTCGTTTCAGGCAGACCTGTCACGGTAAATACGCGATCTCCCCATACTATAGCAGAGGCATGTCCCTTACCGGGAAGCTCCCTCTTCCAAAGCGCCCCCGCCGGGTCCCAGTTAGTTGGAACATTTTTCTCGATACACGTGCCGTCCCCTCGCGGACCACGCCAGCACGGCCAGAATTCAGCCCGGACCGTGGGGACCAGACAGACCAGAATCAAGCAACACAGAATCAAAGTTTTGGACAAATCAAATATTTTCACAAAAGTCTCCTGAAAAATGAATATTCCACCTCCGCGCGTGCTCAACAGCAGGCATAGAGACGATTCCAACATCGCCTCTATTGTACCATGAGTGCAAGATCGCAGCAATCAGCCACAATTAGAAAGTATCGTTCTTGTGGTGTCGACAAAATCTGTCTACATCTGGAAAAGGCACCGTATACCTTATCCCCCACAGTTAAATACTGTATCCACTTCAATTGCCTGCGGGAAATAAAAGCTGTACCTCGTGTAACGCATCCAGGTGCATAGGAACATCTCCAAGCCACTTCTTCGCCTCTTGATCTTTTTTGATAATAATACCGTCCAGAACTAAAAACAAACGTCGTAAAATCTCCCCCTTTGCGAATGCTCCTGCGCGAACAGGCAGAAACTTCGGATTTGAGAGGCTGGAGTGGTACTTGTCCACCAAGGCAAGCGGGCAGACATGGTTCCCGTTAGACCGTGCAAGCGCAACAGCTTGTCGCAAAAGTTTGTAGGCACTGAACGACACCATCACGGGACGCGATGCCATTCTGAATGACTCGAAATCAAGGATAGCAGAAATACGACTCTCGGTGAATAGTAGATTGTGCGGATGAAGATCAATATGGCACAGAGAGCAATGGCACTGTTGTGTTTTTCTTGTCGTCGGCGCATAATATAAGCACTCGCACG
>CAZRBG010000019.1:0-84179 GCA_964598225.1 uncultured Pirellulales bacterium | reverse complement strand
TGTCCCTGGCGATCCCCAAAATTGTGGCAGGAAACGCAATGCTCGTCCAGTATAGGCTGGATGTGCCTGCGGAAATCTATCACGTCCGGAAGCCCCTCAAATGTCTCGATCCTGCTCGGCGCTCGCTTGAGCGCCTTTAGAGCGTTGCTTTCGGCAGAGGAAACGGGCGATTGTGCGCGCTGCTCATGGCAGCCGATGCAACTGAGTGTTTCGCCCGGCATGACGTTCGTGAAACTCTGCATCCGCTGAACGGACATGTCGTCGGCATCCAAAGCGACGAACAGGACGGGCCTTCCCGCAGGCACCTCAAAATACGCTGAGCCGTCGGTCTCGACCGGAACCGTGCCGAGAACGCGTTCGAGCATGAACGTGCCGAGCCACGAAGTGAGGTCCATTCCGCCGCTGAAATTAACCGGTTTTGGGAGAGCTTCGAGGACCAGCAGTTTCTTAATCTCACCCGGCTTAACACCTTCCATGTTGCGTCCTTTGTAGACATCGGTCAGGACAATTCGCCCCGTTGGCTCGTTCTGATCTGTGCGGTCGACAATCAGTTTTTCCCGCCGGCGCTTCATTACCGGACGCGGCTCGTGAATGTTCGCCTCGCCCTGATAGGTCAGGACCGGGGTGAGCTCGCCCGAATGTGTTCCGAGCAACATCTTTTTATAGGATGCGACTATAAAATGATCCGTGCCGATCGGCGCGGGATCGTTGTACGGAGCCTTCCACACAGGCCCTTCAGTTATGCGGTGATAACCTCGCATGTCGTCCGGGCCGTAGCCGGCCTCGATGGTGCAAACGTGCCCGCGATGGTCGGACCGCCCGTGTCCCGGCGAATCGATCAGGAGCAGCCTATCGGTTCCCGGGATAGGCTCTGGCTCGATGTAAAGCGGGTAATGCGACTGGTTGCCAAAATAGGCGGCGACGTTGGTCCCGTCGGGGTTCATCGTCCATAGCTGATGGTAACCCACCTGTGAGCGATCAACATACTCCCATCGAGTGTAGAGTATGCGTCCATCCGGCAGAACTACAGGGGTATTGTCGTGTTCGAGATTGACCGACAACGGGCGAATGTTGCGCCCGTTTCTGTCGCATCGAAAAAGCGTGCCGACCTGTGTCATCCAGCACCCCACCCAGCGTTTGCTCCGCGTCGAAACAAAAACGATGTCATCGTTGGGCAGGTACGTCGCCTCGTAATCATCGAACGGCGCATCTGTGATGCGTCTGAGGCCCGTGCCGTCCGTTTGGATCTCATACATATTGTAGTAATCGGAATCCGGCTTACGATAGGAAAACAGGACGGTTCCGCCATCGTAATGAACTCGCGGGTCGCGTATGCTGCCGCCCTTGCCGTCGAATAGAACTCTTACTTTACCTTCGGCAACATCGAGCAAGTACAGATTGCTCTGGTCGGGTTTGCCGTTGCCGGAATAGGCCTTCTTGTTCTCGTCGTCACAATAGTAGCCAATGTTGGCATACCAGTGCGGATCGTCATATTTGAGCCTCGTAGTAAAAAGCACCCTGTCTATGCCGAGATCACCGAGGCGCTGCGAGCCCTGCTTGTTCAGAGCAGTTTTCTGCGAAGCGAGCGGCAACGCCTCGACGCTCTCTGCGGCTGTCGCCAAACCAAATATAAAGGCCGCCAGGAGTGAAAAAACCTTGTAGGGTGGGACCTGCCCCTTCGACAAGCTCAGGGCGGGCTCTGAGCGAAGTCGAATGGGTTGCCCCGCCAAAGGACATAATGAACCTCGTTTTGGTGGGGCAAGCCCCACCCTGCTTTGCCTTGCCATGATTTAGTCCTTACATGCAAATACCGAAAAGCGTGAACCATGCTGTGAAAGATTATACCAGGTTCGTCACATTTTGACAAACAGTGAGAGGAGATTCGGGAGGGTTGCGAAGTTGTTTGAGTTTTTTGGTTACACTCCCTTGGCGATTGGTTTGGTAAAAGTGGATAAAATTGGGTGAAATACCGGCCCTCTTTAATTGTCGCCGCGTTGTGAAACAGCCCCGGCAATTCCCCTGTTTTGAACGGGTCATCTCCCTGTTCTTGCTTGATCCGCCTGTATATTGATTAACTCCGATTGGATTCATGCCGAAATACCAATTGATGATTATAAGGTGAGACAGGAACCACTATGCACGATATGGAGAGTCAAGAATTTAATGCACTAAATCAGCAATTGAGAGAGCAGAAAGAGCAGCTTGACCATCTTGGTACAAAACTCAATGAACGGGTGAAGGAATTAAGCTGCCTTTACAGCATCGCAGAAATTGTTGAAATGCCGGGCATTTCTTTAGATGGAATCCTGCAACAGGTAGTAGGTGTAATACCGCCTGCCTGGCAATACCCTGAAATTACATGTGCCCGCATTTCACTAAACGACCGAGAGTTTGCAACAGCTAACTTTAAGCCGACTCAATGGCAAATCTCAAGCAATATTATTGTCCATAATAAAATATCCGGCTGCGTTCAGGTCTGTTATTTTCAAGAGCGGCCTGAAAGCTGTGAAGGACCGTTTCTTAAAGAAGAGAGGCAGTTAATAGACGCCGTAGCCGAAAGGCTGGGACAGACAATAGAAAGAAAGCAGGCCGATGAGAAGCTTAGAGAGAGTGAGGCGAAGTTCCGTAGTTTTGTAGAAAATGCAAACGATATAGTCTATTCATTGACGCCTGAAGGAATCTTTAGCTACGTATCTCCCAATTGGAAGAGTATTCTCGGTCATGATATTTCAGAAGTCGTCGGCAAATCCTTTGCGCCTTTTATACACCCAGATGATGCTGAAAGATGCTTGTCGATTTTAAAGAAGACTCTCGAAACGGGCGAAAAGCAAGCCGGCGTGGAGTACCGTGTAAAACATAAGAACGGAACCTGGAGATGGCATATCACAAACGGCTCAGTGGTAGAGGATTCAAACGGACAAATAAGATTATTCCAGGGCATTGGGCGGGACATCACAGATCGAAAACTGGCCGAAAATGAAATGCAGGCGGCCAAACAAAAGGCCGAAGAAGCCAGCCAGACCAAGAGTGAGTTTCTCGCTAACATGAGTCACGAAAGCCGTACGCCGATGAACGCTATTATGGGCTTCAGTGAGCTCCTGGCTGAAGGTGAACTTTCGAATAAGCAAATAGAGTATGTTGATGTCATCACCAGAAGCAGCAAGCACCTGTTAAACGTCATAGATGATATCCTCAATATTTCGAAAATTGAGGCGGGCAAGCTTGATATCGAAATGACCAGGTGCTCTCTTGAACATCTGTTTGCAATAATTGAGTCTATGATGAAACCCAGGGCCTTAGAGAAGGGCCTTCAATTTGAGATACGAAAAGATGCGAATCTGCCCGCCAATATCTACACTGACATGGACCGCTTACGGCAGTGTTTACTAAACCTTGCCAATAATGCTATTAAATTCACTCAAAAGGGACACGTATACATAAATGTCTCTCTGGAAGATAAAACCAATCAACCATATATACGTTTTGAGGTTGAAGATACGGGAATTGGCATTCCTCCGGAGAAGCAAGAAAAGATATTTGAGTCTTTCACTCAAGCCGATGGAACCAATTCGCGCAAACATGGCGGAACGGGTCTGGGCTTAACGATCACCAGAGAATTAGTCAGGCTTCTCGGAGGAGAGATTACACTAACCAGTCAGGAAGGCGAGGGCTCGATTTTCTCGATCGTAATGCCGGCGGGTCTCGAGATAGCAAGAGAGCCTCTCCTGGACAAGAACACTACCACATCTCACACAGCCATTGTCAAAGGGCAAACAAAGAAACATAAGTTTGTCGGCCATGTCCTTGTTGCCGAAGATGTTGAAACTAATCAGATACTCGTGAAGTCCATATTGAAGCAGATGGGCCTGGAAGTAACGATCGCCTCGGACGGAAAAGAAGCCGTGCAGAAGGCAGTCGCCGGGGAATTTGACCTGATACTTATGGACATTCAAATGCCTCACATGAACGGCTATGAGGCCACGAGGGCACTTCGTAAAAAAGGCACAGCCACACCAATAATCGCTCTGACTGCTCATGCGATGAAGGGAGACGATCAAAAATGCGTCGAAGCCGGTTGTGATGACTATTTGGTCAAACCGCTCGACCGGGCGGCGCTGGTGGAAAAACTTGCCCGATACCTGCCTTCTGAGAGCACGTTTTCGAATAAGAGAGTTAGTTCATCGGTCGATTAGTGCAACAGCCATTTTCTCATCATCTTTTTATTCAGGCGCAAAAGAAGAGCTGCGAGCACAACAGCGCTCGCAGCTCGGTTTAAGTATCAGCAGTAACAGCTAAGGTGTCCTGTCGAAAGGGACTACTGCTGACAGGTTGCCAACCACTCGGTTATGTGGACGATCAGATCGTTGATGTCGATCACGCCGTCCTCGTTTTCGTCCTTGCACAACGGGCAGTCCTCGACGATCTCCGGCGTGAAGAGGTAATCTTCGGTCTCGCCGACCTCATACTTGCTCTGCGGGCCGGAGCCGCCGTTGCCGCGCTGGCCGGGATTGCTGCCGCCCGTCCAGGGCTGCTCGGAGAGAGTGATTCTCATCCATATTTCCTCGTGAGCGCCCTCCGGATGTACCGACAGAAACGCCGGGGAGGTGACGGTCGTCCGGCCCTCGGGCAGACCGAACAGGTACTGATTCTGGACGGCCCATTCCCGTGCCGGACCGGCCGGGCAATCCACGGTATCGTCCCAGTCGCCGTCGCGGTTAAAATCGAGCCAGATGTTGACCCAGAGATCCGTGTTTGGCTTGACGACCGTGACCTCGTAATCGATCGTGTTCCAGCCGCAGTCGGTAAGAACCAGCGGCATCGCGACCCCGTCGTCGCCTCCGTCGTGATTGGCCCTGTTGGCCGCGGGGTCGATATTGTTGACGCCGTCCTCGTCCGGGCCGATGTCGGCTTCGTCCTCGGCCGTTATCGTCTGACCGAGATATGCAACCAACTGCTCGTTCACGTGGAGCGGCCCGAAAGGCCCTGTGCCGCTGCCGTCATCGAATACCGTCGGAAAACGGGCGCCCACCCACGGCTGGCGGTACGCACGCATGTTTGCGCCGGCGTTGTTGGTCCTGTCCGGGGCGTCGCCGAGGTCCGGCTTTTCCTGTACAACCGTCCCCTCGCATTTGATGTTCAGCACGCCCTGGCCGGTCTCGGAGGCGTAACCGCCGACCTCGATCAGGTACTGATTACCGGCAACCGCGGCGAACGTAATCTGCGACTGAAAGCTCGAACCGAAGTCGTCGTTGCACGCGATCAGGTCCTCGGTCTTCGGGTTGCAGTCGGCGCCGTCATACACAGCGAGCATGGTGTCGTAAGCGCTGCCCAGGAGACTGACGGTGGCGTCGCCGGTGCACGAAGCGGCGTATGTGAACCAGATGTTCGGGCTTCTCATGCACAGACCCGGGCCGTCGAATGTGGTGTTGGTTGTGTCGAAAGGCAGGTCTTTTACGTCGCCCACGGCACGGGCGCTCGCGCAGTCGTCCTTGGACGCCGGCGGCTCGTCTCCTTCACACTTGATAGTGATCTGCCCTGCGCCGACTTCGCTGGCGTACCCCCCGACCTCGATCAAGTACTGCTCCCCGGCGATTGCAGCGAAAGTTATCTCCGACTGGAATGTGCCGCCGAAATCGTCGTTGCACGCTATCAGGTCGCTCGAGGTCGGCGGACAGTCGCAGTCCCGGTATGCCGCGAGCATCGTATCGTAAGAGCTGCCCAGCAGGCTCACGGTAACTTCACCCGTGCAGGTGGCGGTGTAGCAGAACCAGATGTTGGGACTGACCATGCACAGGCCCGGCCCGTCGAACGCGGCATTCGTCGTGTCGAAAGGCTGATCCGTCACGTCGCCAATCGGCCGGGCGTTCGCGCAGTCGTCTTTGGACGCCGGCGGCTCGTCGCCTTCGCACCTTATGCTAATCATGCCTCGGCCTTGCTCGGAACCGTAGCCCCCGACCTCGATCAGGTACCGCTCGCCGGCGGTTGCGGCGAACGTGAGCTGCGACTGGAACGTGCCGCCGAAGTCGTCGTTACACGCGATAAAATCGCTTTGCGTCGGGAAACATTCGCTTCCCTTATACACGGCCAGCATAGTATCGAAGCTGCTTCCGGCCAGGCTCACCGTGACGTCGCCGGTGCACGGGGCGGTGTAGAGATACCAGATGTTCGGGCTGACCATACACAGGCCGCGACCACCGAACCTGGCGCCCGTCGTATTGAACGGCAGGTCCGTCACATCGCCAAGCTGGGTTGCTTCCGTGCACAAATCGTTCGGCGGAAACGTTACCGCCTTGGCCTTGATGTCGGTGGCGGCGCCGTCCGCGTCGATCTCCGTTGCGGCATCCGCCGTAGCAAGAAGCAACAGCAGAATACACGCCGGGATTAGTTGTGATTTGAGTCGTTTCATGATTCGATCCTTCAAAATAAGAGTCTGTCAACTTTCATCAGCCTATGGCCCCGACGGACCTTACATCGATCACCGGTGAACCACAGAAGCTTTGGAGCACTCCATTTATCAGCATATGCGTCTACATTAATAGTGCCATCCCGCCCCCCAAGCGCAACGCTTTCTGCTCGCGGCGCATGCGTTTTCAGCCCCCTTTTCGCCCCCGCAATCACAACCGGACGTGCGCCAAGATGCCCGGCACCAGATACAGAGCGCTTCTGTAATAGTCGCCCAATGCTGCACAAGCTGTCACGCCTCGATGATAGGCGATTTCTTACAGGCAGGAAAACTGAAAAACGAAAGGCTTGCATTTTCAAGATAACGAGGTTTTAATGCTCTCGTTTGTAAATTTGCTAATCGGATATTCGATGGTTTTATTATGGAGATGTCAAGGATGGCGGAAAAAAGACTGGCTGTGGTTACCGGGGCCGCCCGGGGGATCGGGCGGGCTATCGTGCTGGACCTGCTCGAACAGGGGCGGCTCGTTGCGGGGATCGATATTAACAGCGAGCAGCTTGCCGAGTTGGAGAAAGTGGCTAAAGAAGCCGGGCATACGGTCATTACAAAATGCGTGGATATAACAAAGACCGATGATTTTGCCGAGGTGCTGGAATCACTGGCGTCCGAGCACGGCGGCATCGGCATACTTGTGAACAATGCGGGGATCACGCGGGACAAGCTGATGATGCAGATGAAGGATGAAGATTTTGACAGCGTTATCAGCGTAAACCTCCGGGCCGCTTTTATGGCCACTACTGTGTCGCTGCGTTCGATGATAAGGAATAAATTCGGACGTATCGTCAATATGAGTTCGGTGGCCGGCGTCATGGGCCAGGCCGGATCGAGCAATTACGCAGCCAGCAAGGCCGGTCTTATCGGAATGACCAAGTCCGTCGCCCGCGAAGTCGGCAAGAAGAACGTTACCGCCAACTGCATCGCTCCGGGATTCATCCTGACCGAGATGACGGCGGTCCTGCCGGATGCCGTGAAAAAAGCGGCCAAAGATATTATCCCGGTGCGCAGATTCGGTCAGGTCGAGGACGTCGCCAAAGCAGTCGGATTCCTCACGAGCGACCAAGCGGGCTACATAACGGGCCAGGTGCTCTGCGTAGACGGCGGCATGGCCATGTAAAAAAAATTAAAAAATGATTGTAGATGGCGATTTTTGCCGGTAATATAGCCCGCCGAAATATACTGTAAAGGCTGCTCGTATGGCCGGCTTTACTGAAAAAAGCAATCAACAATTAAAAATAGATTCCTGATGTTATTAGGGAGGATCGACAAGTGAGTGCTGAAGGCGTAGATATTCAGGCTATTGAAAAGAGGGTAGTTGAAATAATAAGTGAGCAAATGGGCGCCGACAAGTCGGAAATTACTCGAGAGACTTCGTTTATCAACGACTTGAACGCCGATTCTCTGGATACCGTCGAGCTGGTAATGGAATTCGAAGACGAATTCGACATGAGCATTCCGGATGAAGAAGCCGAGAAGATACAGACGGTCGGCGCCGCCATCGATTACATAGCCGCCATAGCAAAATCCAAGGGCCAAGAGTAGCGAATAGTTTTGATATGAGTAAGAGGCGAGTTGTTATTACGGGCCTTGGTTGTGTGACTGCATTAGCCGAGTCCACCCACGACCTATTTGCCGCTCTGTGCGAAGGCAGAAGCGGCGTCTCCACCATTGAATCCTTTGACACGAGCGAGTATCCCGTTCGTTTCGGCGGTGAAATCAAGAACTTCGACGTCACGAAATACATCGACCGACGTGAGAGCAAGCGGATGGACCGGTTCACACAGTTCGCTATCGCCGCGGCGAGCCAGGCCGTTGAAGACAGCGGCATTGATTTCTCCAAAGAGGACGTCTTCCGCGCAGGCGTTGTTATTGGCACCGGCATAGGCGGCATCAAGGAAATCGAAGATCAACACAAAAGGCTTCTCGACAAAGGGCCGGGCAAGGTATCGCCCTTCTGCGTTCCCAGACTCATGGCCAATGCCGGCAGCGGCAATGTAGCTATACAATACGGGTTGCGCGGGCCTAATTTCTGCGTGCTGAGCGCCTGTGCATCCGGCAATCACGCCATCGGAGAAGCCTACTGCAATATTCTCGCCGGACGAAGTGACGTCATGATCACCGGCGGCGCCGAAGCTGCACTCACTCCTGTCGGACTGGCGTCTTTCTGCGCCGCTCGCTCGCTGAGCGTTCGCAACGAAGATCCGCCGGCAGCGTCCAGACCTTTCGATAGCGACAGAGACGGATTCGTCCTCTCCGAAGGCGCCGGCATTCTGGTCCTCGAAGAGCTTGATCACGCCAAAAAGCGAGGCGCCGACATCTACGCCGAGCTGCTTGGCTACGGAGCAACGGACGACGGCTACCATATTACCGCCCCTCTGCCGGACGGCGACGGCGCGGCAGTGACGATAGAAGTGGCGCTTGCCGATGCGGGTCTGACACCGGAGAAAATTGACTACATCAACGCTCACGGTACCGGCACCGAACTTAACGACATCGCCGAAAGCGCCGCGATCGGACGCGTGTTCGGCGAGCATGCACCGAAGATACCAGTCAGCTCAACCAAGAGTTGCCTCGGCCATCTTCTCGGCGCCAGCGCCGCGGTCGAGTTGATCGTCTGCGTAAAGGTAATAAATGAATCCGTCGTCCCCCCTACCCGAAACCTGGAGAAGCCCGACCCGAAGTGCGGCCAGCAGATGGACTTCGTCCCGCTGAAAGCTCGCCAAACAAAGGTCAACACCGCCCTTAGCAATTCCTTCGGCTTCGGCGGCCACAACGCATGCCTCGTCGTCGGAAAGCTGTAGATACACTAATTAGCACGAATTAAATGCGTTTTGTTCCGGGCAGAATAATTTAGGCACTCTAACAAAACTCAATGTGTCATTCCGAGCTTGCCGAGGAACCTATTAGAACAGCCCCGCGAAGCGGCTCCTTATTCATTTAGTTCGATTTTGAACACGCTCAGGAGCTTTGGGACAATCCCGATCTGATTGAAATTCCTGTTAGGACCAGTGATGAACCGAGATTCCTCGTCATTGCACGAATCTCCGGTAAATGCTGGTCTGGGGTGGTCACATACAGAGATGACAAAATAAGAACTATATCAGTACGGCGTTCAAGAAAAGAAGAGGTCGATATCTATGAAAGCGTGTGAGTTCGATAAACGGTTCGATGCCGGTGAAGATATCTCGAAGTATCTTGATATGACGAAGGCAAAAAGAGCCGAACAGCAGCACAAAAGGGTCAACGTCGATTTTCCCCTGTGGATGATACACCTGCTTGACAAGGAAGCAAGAAGACTCGGCGTGCCGCGACAGTCAATCATAAAAGTCTGGATCGCCGACCGCCTCGAAAACGTGTCTTGAAAACGCCACAGATTTCACGGATTTCACGCTTTCGTCCTTAACAATAGTAAATAGTCAATTAAAACGTCCTGTTATCCCGTCAAGAAATTTTAGACACTGATTTCACTGATTAACTCAGATTTAAAAAACGACGTCTTTTACATATATACGGCCTGCTGTCAGCCCTAACGCGATAAACGCTTAAACAATGTACCGGAGATCTTTAATTCTCCCCCTAAGAATAAGTTGTAAAAGAAGATTTGACCCCATCCTTCTCTTAGTTTGTGCGCAGTTTTGAGACCAGCCGGTCCCGGTCTTGGCTCTCCTGCTCTTTGAGGTATCGCAGCAGTTTCTCCAAATCCTCGCCGCATTCTTCGAACAATTTCGCGCGTGCGTCTCGGACCTCTTCAACGATTGGATCATTATTCATGTTAGTGGCCCTCCGGCGTTTCCATGATCTCTTCCGGCGTAACGATTAATGGAGTCCTGCGCTTCAATTCGTTATTTACCGTGATAAGTCTCTTGATCATTTGGCCGTTGGCGATGTGAGAACAGTTCCAGGTAACGAGATAGTCCATCTCATAAGATACGGCGAATGCAAAGTGAGGGATATCTGCACGCGCTCTGCCGGTCAAGCCGAGTGTCTTGTCGTAATGTCTGACCAAAACGCCCACGTCTTCGGTCTGTTCGAGGACGGATATATCCTGGATCAACTCCAGCCTTTTCGTCCCCGCTTCCGGGTCTCCTGCACGTATCTCGGCCAGCACCAGCTCAGAGATATATAGCTCGAACCGTTCGCGGACAGTTTGCCACCAGTCACGGGTGATTTGTTGATGGGCAGCCACAACCAGATCACGGCTGGGATAAGCTGAGAGATAACTTATAACAGATGTTTCAACGTACACCGTTTCCATGTCAATATTAGACTTAATTGGAACAGGAAAGTCCACCCTTATTTCTCAGTCTTCCTTCGTGGTAAAAAAATACATGTAAACCCTGCTATCCTGTCAAGGAAGTTTTGACGGTGATTTAACGAACGCCGTCTTTAACAATATTATTGTCATCCCTGCCGAGCTTGTCCCCGCCGAAAGGCGTCCCCCCCAGGGAGAGCAGCGCCGAGGGAGCAGAGCCTGCCCTGAGCGCAGTCGAATGGGGACAATCGTCAATTTATGGCTTAGCTATAGTAAATGTTAAAAGCCTGCTGTCAGCCCTAACGCGATAAACGCTAAAAAAATGTACCGGACGCAATTCCCCCTTCCCTACAACAATTCCTGGCAAAAGTGTCAAAATCAGCAGGATTCGCAGGGCGTGATACTTATCAGGCATGTCGAGACTCCTTTCATTTTTGCATGCGCAGTCATTCAGTGCCGGGAATTCAGTTACTGTTCCTCACTCACTAGCTTTGGCGGGTTAATATCCCACCTGCCGCAACATTTTCTATGCTACGGTTTAGCCTCCGCCGTATATCCTAACCTGCCCCAAATCACCTTCTGCATTCTCTGCAGGTCATACATGCCGTCCTCAGTTTGAGGTTCATAGTCTGGTCCATCCAACCATTCTTGGAATAAGTTGCCCAAAGGCATCATTTTTCCAGGCACGTTCATAGTCTCACGGCCCTTCCATTTCCAGTACTCGGCATGGCCGTCAGCCATTGAGAGAGTACATCCTTCGCAATGTTGCTTCGGCGGCACAAGATCCCACTTGGGGTAAACATAAGCTAAGTAGAAAGAAGTCATTATTTGGCCGGTATCGACGAAGACTGCTCTCCGGCCGGGTCCCAGACTAACAATATCTTCCAATCTCCTTAATAGCAATACTGTAGAGCCGACGCGTTTGCCCATACGCGTCCACTCGCTGCCTCCGGTATTCTCTATGTAAGTTCCTTCCACACCATTGCCGCCGTTTGCTGAGGAAACTACGGCGTATGTCAGCCGGTGACCCGCGCGACCGCGAGGACAGCGGTAGACACCGAGATCCTGAATCCACGGCCACAAAGCGCCTTTATCGCCAGGTTCAAAAAGCTGCGCCGCTCGTCCCTGTGGTTTTGGTTCATAAGGGAGGAAGTAATTGCCGGCCCAACCTTTCGTAATATTCTTACCTTTTATATAGGTCCTGCCAGCGTCACCACGAACGAGCTTGCCATCGTATTCGCTCGCATAGGCCAACCACGCTAAGGTGAGCTGCCTGTGATTGCTCATACAAACTGCCCGCTGGCCCTGCTCTTTGGCGGCGCGCAATGCCGGAATCAGCAGGGCTATGAGCAGTGAAATTACAGCGATCACGACCAGAAGCTCAATAAGCGTAAATCCCTTTGGATTTACTATACCTGGGGTATAAATTGACGATCCCTTGACTTGGCCTTCGATCGTGCTCAGGGCTAAAGGCTCATTCAGGACAAGCTTACTATTGTCCCTGCCTTCGCAGGGATGACAATATATTTTCACTTTGCGGATTCTCATGGTCTTGGTTGTCAATGTATTGTTAAATCGCCGGCGCACACTAACCTTGCTGCTTATCCTAAGCGTTGTTCCTCGCCGTGTGTTGTTCTCGCTGCCGGCTCTGTCAAAGATGTTTTCGTCAAACGGCGCTGTCAAAAAAACTACGTCCTTCTATATATAAGTACCATAAGTGGCCGAAAATGGACTCGCATTCTTGAGATTTTTTAAGAATTTTTTCAATAGTCGCCCTCACGGGCCAGAATCGGCGAATTTTTTTTGACGCTGGGCGTGTTGTATCAACCTTGTCTGAATCACTTTATTCGTCGACAAAGTCCCCTAAGTTTCTTCGCAGTTTTCTGAGGGCGCGATCGAACGACGTATCCGCGTGAAAGTCTGCCCGTTCTGTCCATAAGTGAACCAGGGTTCTCTGGACCAACTCGGTGCATAGCTCTCGGTCGGCTCCGTGTTTGGTGAAGAAACGCCTCAGCGCCGGAACGAACATGATGTATAGACGTACGAACGCTTCGGTATCACCATAAGCCGCCCTCTGTATCAGTTCGGCATCCCCCCGGCAAGCTCGGGACAGGCTCTGCTCGTGCGGCAGTTGTGAATCTCGCAAAGGCACGGCTTTATATCCCCAAGTATTCGCCGATATCTCGTTCTGATAAGGCGTACACTGTACCTCTATATATAAAGGCGTTTCCCAAAGGTCGAATATAGACTTCGAATTTGGAATTTTTAAAAAAAGTTGTATTGCCCCGTCATCATTATCTCTTGCTTGCTATCTTCTCGATCTTCGGTTATTTTTTGCCGTAAATGGGCCGACGAATGAGTCGCGGCTGAGATCTTGATTCGGTGAAAACATGGACATTCCGTTAGCTATCATACTGCTGGTCGGCGGGCTGGTAATACTCTGGAAGAGCGCCGATTTGCTGGTCGCCGGCGCAGTCGGCCTGGCCATGCTTTTCGGCGTTACGCCTCTGGTCGTCGGCCTTACTATCGTGGCAATGGGTACTTCAGCGCCGGAGATGGCCGCGAGTATCGCCGGGGCTTTTCGCGAAAACGGCGGCGATCTGGCGCTCGGAAACGTTTTCGGCTCCAACATCGCCAACCTCGCGCTAGTGGGCGGCTTGATCTCCATCATAAGCCCGCTGCTGGTCCAGAAACGGACTGTCCGTTGGGAAATCCCGGCCATGCTCGCAGTCATCCTGCTGCTGGCGCCTTTCCTGCACGACTCGCAGATAACCAGGCCGGAAGCGGCGATACTGCTGGCCGTCTTCGCCGGACTAATCTCTTTGACAGTATTTCTGGCCCGCCGAGAATCTCGCAGCCGCACAAGTGAAGGCGATCTGGGCATAGAAGTGGATACCAAAGACGTTAAAAAGAATTTGATCCTCATCGTCATAGGATTGATCGGCCTTGCCGCCGGAGCCGATATGGCGGTCCGCGGCGCAGTTCACATCGGCAAAGCGATCGGCCTGAGCGAAGCGGTCATCGCTCTGACTATTATCGCATTCGGCACCTCGCTGCCGGAACTTGTGACCTGTGTCGTAGCAACTTTGAAGGGCCATCACGATATCTCCGTAGGCAACCTCGTCGGCTCGAACGTTTTCAACACCCTGCTGGTCACAGGAGCGGCCGGCCTGCTCAAGCCGTTCACGATCACCGAACCCAGGCTGGCTGTCGGCATTGACTACTGGATTGTTGTCACTGTCAGCGCTGCTTTCGCGCTGGCGACAATACTCGGCCGGCGCAAGATAAGCCGCCCCGTCGGAGCCGTCCTGTTTTGCGCGTACGTCGCATATCTGATCTACCTTTTTAACGTCTGACCATCCAAGCCGTGGGAGCCGCGGGCCGACGAGGGGTCGAGCAGGAGCCTATCAATAGATCAGAAGGTCTGGTAGTGGTTATCAGGGAATCAGGTTATCAGGATGCGAGGCACATCCTCGTGTCCTATTTTGAAAAAGGAGTATATCATGCGAAAAACCACCTCATTTGTTTGCATAGCCTTCTTCGTGCTCAATGCGGCTGCCACGTACTGCTTCGGCGGCTTCGACGTGCTGATAGAATCGGGAACGATTTACGACGGGTCAGGCGGCGCGCCGTACACCGGTGACGTCGGAATCGAGGAAGATCGAATTGCGGCCGTGGGACAGCTCGATGCCGATGCGGATGCCGTTATAGATGCCCGGGGGCTTGCGGTTGCGCCGGGATTCATCAACATGCTCAGTTGGGCCAATGAATCCCTCATATACGACGGCAGGTCGCAGAGCGATATCCGCCAGGGCGTCACCCTCGAGATACTTGGCGAAGGCACGTCGATGGGGCCGTTAAATGCGGCGATGAAACGTGACATGCGCCAAAGCCAGGGCGACATCAAGTACGAAGTGGAGTGGACGACGCTGGGTGAGTACCTGGAATATCTCGAGCAGAGGGGCGTCTCGACCAATGTCGCATCGTTCGTGGGAGCCGCCACGGCTCGCATTCACACTATCGGGTACGCAGACACCTCGCCCACACCAGCCGAACTCGAACAGATGCGAAAACTCGTGGCCGAGGCGATGACCGAGGGCGCCGTGGGCGTCAGCTCAGCGCTGATTTACGCCCCCGGTGTCTACGCCGAGACGGATGAGCTGATCGCGCTTGCTGAGGTCGCCGGGCAATACGGCGGTATGTATATTTCGCACCTGCGAAGCGAAGGCAACAGCGTGCTTTCGGCACTGGACGAACTGATAACCATCGCTCGGAAAGCAAACGTCGCCGCTGAGTTCTATCACATGAAAGCTGCGGGCAAATCGAACTGGGGCAAGCTCGACGACATGATCGCAAAAGTAGAGAAGGCTCGCGCCGAAGAATTGAAGATTACAGCGGATATGTATAACTACACTGCCGGCGCAACCGGCCTCGACGCCGCTATGCCGCCCTGGGTACAGGCCGGCGGGCACAATGCCTGGGTGGCCCGGCTTAAGAACCCGCGGATCAGGCGGCGACTGGTTAAAGAGATGACCACGCCGACCGACGAGTGGGAGAATCTGTATCTTCTTGCCGGCTCGCCCGAAAAGGTTCTGCTGGTTGAGTTCAAGAATCCGAGACTCAGACACCTTACCGGCAAAACGCTCGGCGAAGTCGCGAGGATAAGGGGCAAGTCACCGGAAGAGACCGCAATGGACCTCGTCATCGAAGATGACAGTCGGGTGGGCACTGTCTACTTCCTTATGTCGGAGGAGAATGTTGAAAGACAGATCAAATTGCCCTGGGTCAGCTTCTGCTCGGACGCCGCTTCCATTGCGCCGGAGGGAGTTTTCCTCAAGTCCAATCCCCACCCCCGCGCTTACGGGAGCTTCGCCCGTCTGCTGGGTAAATACGTTCGGCAGGAAAAGGTCATCCCCCTGGCCGAGGCGGTCAGACGGCTGACGTCACTTCCGGCTGAAAATCTTAAACTCAAGCGCCGGGGAAGACTCGTAAAGGGATACTACGCCGACGTGGTTGTTTTCAACCCTGAGACAATCATCGATCATGCAACCTATGAGAAACCCCATCAATACTCAACGGGCGTCGAACACGTCTTCGTAAACGGCAAACAGGTTCTCGAGAACGGCCAACACACAGGCGCCAAGCCGGGCCGCTTCGTACGCGGTCCGGGATGGAACAAATGAGTGGAAAACGCCGGCCCCACGGATATCAGATTATCAGGAGGTCAGGAAGTGGTTATCAGGGAATCAGGCTATCAGGCGCGACAGTCCCTGATATCCCGTTAATCTGATTTGCTGCTTCCTGGTACTCTGATCTCCTGATGTCCTCATACGATGGGTGGCAGCCTCATCTCGATGGCCTTTATCGAGATAGGACTGGCTCTCCCGATGTGGTACCGGCAAAATTCGTTTGTAGTGTGCTCGTAATGGCTTGGCCATCCTGTGGAGCGCATGTAGGGGTATTGACAAGCCGGTTTCTCACTTGCCTGCAAGGACCTGAGCGGGTATTCTGTCCCGTCATGGACGAGATCAAGCGGAAACTTGAGCTGATTGACAGGCAAGTGACGCGCCGCCGTTTTCACGAGCGAGCCGTCAGTACGTGCCCTCTCGCATTTGTCGCCATCGGTCTCTGCGCGGGGATTATCCTTCAGAGCACTCTGGGCGTGCCTGTCTCGGGGTGGCTCGCGTTGATAGGGTTGTGCGCAGTCGCAGCCGTGTTATTCTTCACTGTCGCGCAACTTTACCACACAAACATTAAATACGTCACGGCATATTTGGCGTTGATCTGCTTTGCTTGCCTCGGTGCAATTCGGCTCGCCGATTACGGCAGACCTAAGCCGAACGATATACGCAATTATGTCGGCGATCAACGAACGCTGGGTACGATTCGCGGATTAGTCGCCACCGAACCGCGTATCAACCGATATCCCGATTGGCGGTTCGCGAAATTCAGGCACGCCGATCCGTCTACCGGCTTCTATCTCAAGCTCGATCAAGCCAAGACCGCAGAAGGCTGGAGGCCCGCACAGGGTATAATCCGCGCTTACGTCGATGAGCCTGTCCTGGATTTACAGTGCGGCGACAAAATTCAGGCCTATTGCTGGCTGGACAGATTCGGACCTCCCACGAACCCGGGCCAGTTCGATACGGCGGCCTATCTGGCAAGAAGAAACGTGTACGTCGGTGCGTCTATCAAATCGAGAGCCGCGATAGAAGTCATTTCAAGTCGATCCGCCGGGATTTTGGCAAAATTGCGAGCAAAGATCAGAAACGTCGCAGCCAGAGCTTTGCTTGGAGATGCGGATACCCAAGAGCCGGGACACGGTTTGCTGCAAGCCCTTCTGCTCGGTGAGAGACGAAAGATCGACCGCAACACGTACCTTGCATTTCGCAAGACCGGCCTGCTCCACTTCATCAGCCTCTCAGGAATGCACTTGGGAATACTGATCTGGCTGGTCTGGCGGGTCTCCGGGACGGCAGGTTTGATGAAGCCTGCAAGGGGGATAATCTGCGCGATAGCAGTAGTCCTTTTTCTGTTGGTCGTGCCGCCAAGGGCGCCGACTGTAAGGGCTGCGGTCATAGCCTGGGTCTTCTGCGCTTCGATTTTCTTTCGCCGACACCCAAATTCGCTCAACACATTGTCATTGGCAGCGATAATCCTCCTGCTCATCAGACCCACGCAACTATTCGAAGCAGGCTGGCAGTTGTCTTTCGCCTCGGTGCTTGGCATTATACTTCTTACAGAGCAAATTGAGATTCTGATATTCGGAGAGGACCAGGTTGTACGGCAACCCACCGGAATTCTCCGCGTTATACCTGATCCTCGATCACTTTTTGCGATCGGTCTGGCGGCCTGGGTCGGTGGAGCCGGCGTTTTGTTGTACCATTTCCACACGATCAATCCCTTCACGAGCATCTGGACCGTGCTGGTTTTTCCTTTGGTCTTTGCTATTCTCGTGTTGGGATTTCTCAAAATGCTGCTGTTCTTCCTGCTGCCGACGCTGAGCGGCCTTTTGGGAGTTGCCGTGGGATTGCTTTCGGACGCGCTGGTGTGGGTGGTTGGGATCATTGCCAAACTGGATATTTCTGAGATTCTGATCGGGCAGGTCTCGTTTGTGCCTGTGCTCGGGTACTATTGCGTAGTTGTCTTTGTCGGTTACGCTCGTTTTCGCCGGCCGCTGCCAAAGAGACTCATCTGCACGGCGATACTGCTCCCGCTGGTCGCTTATCCGGGCGTCCTGAAATATAAAAGGACATATCCGGAGAATCTGATCGTGACGTGTCTCGACGTGGGCCACGGGCAGGCGATTCTGACTCAACTGCCGGGCGGGAAGAATATCCTCTTCGATGCAGGCTCTCTGCACAACAGCGATATCGGCGCGCGAATAGTCGCTCCATTCCTCGATTACAAAGGGATAGGCAAAATCGACGCGATTGTCGTCAGCCATAACGACACGGATCACATCAACGGCATACCGGAGATCATGGAGTCCCGCAAAGTCGGCTGCGTATATGATGCCAACGACCCCTTCTTCGACAAAGCCGATCCGTGGGGCACTGCGGCGTGCCTGAAAGAATGTCTTGCCGACCACGATTTGGAAATTGCTCCGCTGGGAAGCGACATACGTTCCGGCGATGCCGTAATCAAAAAGCTCTGGCCCCCGGAAGAGTTGGTGAACGCAGGTGATCTGAGCGACAACGACAGATCGCTCGTTTCGCTCATCGAATACGCCGGAGTCAAAGTTCTCCTGTGCTCGGACATCGAGCAGTTCGCGCAGAAGCAACTACTCCGAATGTACCCGAGCCTCCACGCCGACGTTATCGTTGTCCCCCATCACGGATCGACCAATACGCTGGACCCGACATTTCTGGAAAGTTTGAACGCCGGGATTTTGATATGCAGTTGTGACCGCACGCAATACGAAAGGTCTGCCGCAGGAACGGGCCGAGGCTGCAGGCTCGCGGATCGAGCAGAAAATTTCTACACGTCAAGAGATGGGGCCGTCGTGGTCACCGTCAATGACAACGGTGCAATCAAGGCCGACCCATTCGTAAAATAGAATCACTTATGCAATAGTCGTCTTCTCAAGCGTCACGGCAGACAACGACTGGACGGTGGGAAATTGGAAAATGCAATGATGTTTTGACAGGAATTCAATGGGATAGTTCTTCTAGCGCCTGCAGGTTGCTGAGGTTGGTGACTTTGGTCTTTCTGTGGATACGGCGCATTAGTCCTGTGAGGACTCTGCCGGGACCGATTTCATAGAATTTCTCAACGCCGTCGGCCAGGAGGCGTTCCATGCATTTCTGCCAGAGAATCGGGGATGTTAACTGCTTCGCCAGGCCGTCGGCGATTTCTGCGCTGCTGTTGTAGTACTCGGATGTTATATTGGCGGTCGTGCGGGTGTCCGAAGGCTCTGCAATATCGCATTTGGACAATGCCCGCCTGAGTGCCTCTGCGGCACCGGACATCATTTCCGTATGAAACGCTCCGGCCACCTCCAGTCGGATGGCCTTTATAGCTCCGTAGTTTTCCGCCAGCGACTCGGCCCGCTCGCAGGCGGCTTTTGTGCCGCTTATTGCTATCTGACCGGGGCAGTTGAAATTGACCGGCACGAGCAGTTCGCCTTCACTCGCCTCGGCGCAGAGGCTGCGGACCTTGCCCTCGTCCAGGCCGATGATACTCACCATGCCACCTTCTGTAGCGTCGGCGGCGGCCTGCATTGCCGCCCCTCGCTTTTGAACGAGCACGAGCGCATCGGCGAAACTGATTACCCCTGCGGCATAAAGCGCGGAGTACTCGCCGAGGCTGAGTCCCGCGGTAACGTCAGCGCTGATGCCGGAAGTCGCCGGCTCGGTTTTGAGAACCTCCAGTATCGCCGCCGAGGTGGCAAAAATCGCCGGCTGTGAGATCGTGGTGCTGTTCAACTGCTCGGCCGGCCCCTCGAAGCAGATGCCGCTCAAATTGAGACCGGTGATATCATCAGCCTTTTCGAAGATTCTCATCGCGGCGGGATAAGCCTGGGCGATATCGGCGCCCATTCCAATAACTTGTGCGCCCTGCCCGGGAAATAGAAAAGCGGTTTTCATGATAGCATCTCTTATATCGATTGCATAGTAAAGTCAATTTCAGCTTGGCGGGTGTATGTTTTAGCCAGACTCTGCATTCACGACCAGCGAACAAGGGCAAGGTGCCCTCGCCACATGGAGCCGGCTGCTTTGCGATACTCCCGTTAAAATTCAAGTACGTTTGCTCCCCACGTTAATCCTGCCCCGAAAACAACAAGAATCACAATATCGCCCCGTTTGATCCTGCCCGTCCTGGCACATTCATTGAAGGCGATCGGCACGGAGGCGGCGGATGTGTTGCCATACTCGGCGATATTGATGAATACCTTCTCGTCCGGCAATTCCAGCCGCTTGGCAACGGATTCTATGATTCTCGCATTCATCTGATGCGAAATTATCATTCCAACGTCACCGAGGGTAAGATCGCAGGCTTTGAGAGAATGTTCGATAGTCTCTATTATACGGCGAATCGCCTGCTGATATACTTCGCGGCCCTTGATCTGCATGTAGACCATATTCGGATCTTCCAGCTCTTTGCTCACCGGATATCGCGATCCGTACGCCTTGCAGTGCAGCGCTTCCCAGCGGTCGCCATCCGAATGCAGAGTGCTGTAGATCAATCCTTTGCGCCCGTCCTCGCTTCGTTCGAGCACAAACGCTCCGGCGCCGTCGCCGAACAGGATACAACTGGTCCGGTCGGTCCAGTCGACAATCTTGCTCAGGGTCTCGGCGCCTATCACCAGTGCATTTTTGTACCGGCCGCTTTCTATGAACTGTTGGACGATAGAAAGGCTATAGATAAAACCGCTGCAGGCTGCGGCAAGATCGAACACCCATGCTTTATCCGCACCGAGAGCCCGCTGAACGAAAGATGCGGTAGAGGGAAAGACCATTTCGGGCGTTACGGTCGCGACGATAATAATGTCGAGATCCGATCCATCGAGATCGGCCTCGGCCAAAGCACTCCTTGCGGCCTCGGTAGCGAGAAGGGCGGTGCTTTGCTCATCGGTGGTAATGTGGCGTTTCTTGATCCCGGTACGCGTAGTAATCCATTTGTCGGAAGTATCGACCATCTCGCCGAGTTCGTCGTTTGACAGTGTCCTGGCCGGCGCAAAAGAACCGTAACCTGTTATAACTGCGCGAAAGGCGGGGAGGCGTCCGTCGGGGGTATTATTCATCAGCAGTCCTTACGCAAGTTCCCGAAAGATACTCCACGATTCTGTCGTTTATCTTTTCGGTATAGAATTTCTTCGATGCAAGGATGGCGTTCTTAATCATCTTACTCTTACTCGATCCGTGACAGATCACCGCCGTCCCGTTGACACCTAACAGAAGCGCGCCGCCGTATTCGCTGTAGTCGTATTTTTCATAAATCCTCTTCATAACGGGCTTGAACTTCATCGCAAGCCGGATCTTCTCTTCCATCAGCTCGTCTTTTATAGCTCTGAAGAGCCCGTCGACGAGGCTTTCGGTAAGTTTTAGAATCACGTTTCCGACGAAACCCTCGGTAACAACAACTTCGCAAGCTCCGCTGAATATGTCTTTGCCCTCCACGTTGCCGACGAAATTCAACCTGTTGTCGGATTTGAGCAGTTCCAGCGTCTTTTTGACGACCTCGTTGCCCTTGGCATCTTCCGAGCCGATGCTCATAAGCCCCACTCTTGGATGCTCCATGCCGAGCAGGTGTTTCGAGTATGCGTTGGCCATCAGTGCGTACTGATGCAGGTTTATCGGCTTGCACGCGATATTGGCGCCGACATCGCATATAGTGACCGGTCCCTCGGGCGTCGGAAAGACTACGGCAATTCCCGGACGGTTTACTCCGGGCAGATTCCTCATCCGCATCTGAAACGCCGCGACACACGCACCCGTATTGCCTGCGGAGATCACCGCGTCGGCATGGCCGAGTTTGGCCAGTTTAGCCAGCACGGCTATGGAACTTTTGGGCTTTTTTCGCAAAGTCTCAATGGGCACCGCGTCCATACCGATAACATCGGGAGCGTGAACGACGCTGATCGAACCTCTATGCGGTCCCGAAGACGGCAGACGAGCCTTTACCTCGTCCTCCGGGCCGACAAGTATCAACGCATCGTCTTCGGATAGAGAATCGATCGATTCAAGGGCGCCTGCGATAATCTGTTCCGGCGCTTCGTCGCCTCCCATTGCATCTAATGCTATTCGCATACTCGATCAGCCCTCCAAATTACGATTCTTTACCGAGCTTCAACGTAATTCTCGGATTAACGTAACCGCAATTCGAACAGGCTGCGTGCGGCAGCTTGGCTTGATCGCACTTTTTGCAAATCGAATAGTTCGCAGCCGTGAGACGATGATGGCTCCGGCGGGTTCGGGTCTTGCTCTTGCTTGTCTTTTTAACTGGTAACATCTTAAACTACTCCATGATTCTGGCGTTGTAACCGCCTCTACGGATGCGACAAAATGTCTGTACATATACCAACAGCTTTTATACCAAAAACGCCTTAAATAGTGAAACACAGCGACTTTGTCAAGCGAAAATTGGCAGTTTGTTGGGACTATCGACCGAACATCCCCGGCAGCCAAACGTATTAAAAAATGAAACAGACTTGCAACTTAGTTGCATTTAGGTTACTGTAGAGTCGGTGATCTAATTTGGCTTAAAGGCCTCTTGTTGAGCAAAGCTTTGCAAATATAGGAACAACGATGCACCAGAAGTTGATGACAATCTGGGAAGAACTGAGGGGCCATGTGCCATTCACCTTGTTCGGGGCCGCAACGGGTATAATCTGCATGGTTTTGTTCAAGAACTTCGGACATGAGGTTAATCATCGCTTGTTCCAGCTCTTCCATCCGACCCATGTGGTGCTTTCGGCGATTGTAACTGTTTCCTTATTCAGGCTGCACGAAAAACGCGCCAGTCTATTGAAAATCGTGTTGGTCGGCTATCTGGGCGCTATCGGCATAGCTACTTTGAGCGATTGCATACTTCCTTTCTTGGGCGAGAGCATCCTCGGAGTGGCTATTCCTCTGCATTCCCACGCGAACTCTGAAGAAGACGCCAACGAACACGGCCGCGAGCATGAAACAGAACATAACGATCATGCTCACCAGCACGATGGCGAAGCTGAACCGGCAGGCCCGGACCTCAGTATTCGTCAGCGACTGCACTTTGGTTTTATAGAGGACTGGTATCTGGTAAATCCGGCCGCTTTTCTCGGAATTGCTATCGCGTTGTTCCTGCCCCTGACCAAATTCCCACATACAGGACACGTCCTGATCAGTACGTGGGCATCGTCTTTTCACGTCCTGATGAATACAGGCGGTGAGTTTACCACGATAATGCTGATCGGCATGTTTATCGTGTTATTCATTGCTGTTTGGCTTCCCTGCTGCGTCAGCGATATCATTTTTCCGCTGCTGTTTGTCAAGGCAGGGGTCGAGGTGCCGAAACACCATCATTGAGAGGAACGTTGCTGCCGCGACTCGGACAAGTGGCATATTTGGCTGGAAAAGACAATGAACAAGACAGGTTTAGAATCGCATGCACGGGGGATGCTCAAGTCAGCCGGGCTTTACTGCACGGCCGGCAGAGTAGCTATACTAGAAGTCCTCATCAAGGCCCACAGGCCTTTGAGCCAGGAACAAATAGCCAGGCTCTCCGGCAAAGAGCATTTCGATAAGGTCACGATTTACAGGACTCTCGAGAGCCTGTTGCGCGTTGGGCTTGTTCATAAGGCCATGTTGGACACACGAGCACAGCATTACGAACTGGCAAATAACTGTACTGAGCACCAATGCCATCCCCATTTCACGTGTACGAACTGCGGCGACACCCACTGCCTGATGGAAATCTCGCTGCCGATGGCAAAAAGCCCATATGAAGGATTTATCATTCGTCGCCAGCAGGTCCGACTTGAAGGTCTATGTCCGAAATGTGCTTGATAAATGTAAGAATACCCTGAGGATTAAGAGGAAAAAAATGCGTTTTCCGGCTCGCAAAAGTGTTCTTATGCTTATGGCCCTCAGCTTTGTGGCGATGGTCACAGGCATATCGCTTCAACTGCACTTATCGAGCCACAACCATCAACACGAGCACGATTCCGGAAAATGCTCGATCTGTCAGCAGTTATTCACCGTTCCAGGCAAATTCATCGTGGAGCCTGAGATCGACGTTCACTATTCGGATCCACTTGTAAATAACGTCGTTTTTCGTTCTCAGTCTTTTGTTCTTTCACTTCAATTTGAACCTTTCGCTCCTCGTCCGCCACCTCAGATTCTCTACAATTAAGTTGTACACATTTACAAAAGACGTATTTTGCCGCTGCCGATGCACGGTTAAATCGTAAATCAGCCTTGGAAGTTGTTCCAACAAACCAAGGCAAGAAATGAACTTTTCCTTATCGACTGAAAGGAGTTATTACCTATGCTTGGAAAACGAGTAAGTATAATCATACTTGTATTGGTACTTGGTCTTTCGAATATAATGCTTGCACAATGTCCTGTTGCCCATACTCATATTGGTCGGAATCCGACTTGGCGTCCGGCTGACTGGAGCCACCCCGGCGACGGGGCCGTAGACCTCGATCCTACTGACGACAACAAACTCTGGTTCTTCTCACTTCCCCCCGTTCATGCTTGTGCGACACCGGGTTGGCCGAACTGGGAGCAGACGAACGGCACACCGTTTCTTGTGTTGACACCGGTGAAAGAAGGCGACGAGCACATCACAAAGCCCGATGATCCGACCAAGGAACTTTTCACATGTAGCTTCACGTACAGCAAGGCCGATGGTTACGGTGATCCCAACGGCTTCCAGCACCTGGACGGATGGCATTCGGCTCACGGACCACAGGGAGCATGGAATCTCGATAGCATCGATGTAAATACCGTACCAACATGGGATATCTACATACGACGCGAGCGAATTAGTGATAACCTGGCTGAAGATGACTTCTTCACACTTCTTCACGATGATACTGCCGCATTGGAAAAAGACGGCGACATCTTCTTTTTAGAGAAAAGATGGCTGCCGGAAAAGAATTCCTGGGGTATGCACGAGCACATGGGTTTCTATTTCTGGCTCGACGAAGATGATCAGGAAGTCTCTGTAGTATTCTCCGCACATGACGCCGGGGGAATGTATCAACGCTCGGCAGATGTTGTTTTTCGTTTCGCTAAAACAGTCTATCAACCGATACCCGGCGACCTCAACGGCGACAGTATAGTGGATGTCCACGATTTCGAAGTCCTTCTCGATCATTGGGGCCTATCCGGTATTTACAGCGGCGAGGACCATGAAACTCACGAGCACGACCACGCTCACAATCATGACGGGTAAACGTTGAAGAAAGAGAATCGATCATGAAAAAGGATTTGTCTCTATTAAGATCGACAGTACGATGTATCCGGGGCGTGTTTTCACGCCCCGGATATCATCCTCGTGTGCATAGACGAGCGTCAGGCTTCACGCTAATCGAATTATTGGTTGTCATCGCAATTGTCGCCCTGTTGTTGGGCATTCTACTGCCCTCTCTGAGCCGAGTTCGCGAACAGGCCCGAGAGATTGCATGTCTGAGCAACATGCGCCAGATGGGTGTCGCAGTTTCAGCCTATCTGCTCGATTCAGACTATCGGCTACCTCCGAGTTCATGTCATTGCGAAGATCCGAATGACCACTGGCTATACATACTCACAGATTACACTCGCGAGCAATTGTTGTTTCGATGTCCCAGTGATAAGGGACAGGATTTTGTGGATTGGAACAAGCCCCTCACCGATCAAAAAGATATGCGATACTCCAGCTATGCCGTTAATTCCCTGCTGGATCCGGTTCACTATCGCTACGGAGCGCGTCTCAACCGGTACAACAACACGAACAACATCCGACGTCCTATGTACTGCATTTGGATCAGCGAGGCACCAAATACAGAGAGCTTTAACTTAGCCGATCACATCCACCCGGAGACATGGGAAGGATCAATAGAATATGCAAAGCAATTCGTCGCGTGGGACCGGCATAAAAAAACCTCCAACTATCTGTTCGCCGACGGTCACGCCGATGGATTGGCCTTTGAACAAACGTATAAATGGCCTGATGCATGTTTTTGGTATCCTGAGGCGGCACCGAAATGGCCTGAAACACCATAAAGTAATGAGAGAATAGAAAATGATATCAAGAACTAACATAATGACACTACTAATCATCCTGATCGTATCCGCCTGTGTGCAGGCGGAATGTCCACTGGACCATTTTATCATCGGCTGCAATCGCGACGGCATAATAGGTACCGACGATGATAGTGTATTGTTTGTCGATTGCCGGCAGAAATACCGGGATAGCGGAGAGACCGAATATGCCAACTGGTTCTATCCCTTGCATAGGAGTATCTTTCAGAGCTATTCATATCGTGTTGGCGAGCCCGGCTTCGATGCATTCCAGACTACGAATCCGAACGCGTCTTATACCTACGATCCCAACCGCGCCCTGGCTGGCGAGCCCGAAGTGGATTACAATATTCTAATCGAATGTGTCAATATGTCAGAGGGCGTTCGCGCCGTTCATAAAGAATATCCACAGTTTACTATCGATACCATCGGCCAGAGCTTCAGCCATAGCACCATCCATCACCAACGGAACGATGGCCATATGCACATGTCGTATCAAGCAGTGGATGGCGAGAATTTACACTGGATCACGTTCCGTCTTACCGACGGATTGGAAGATGGAGACATGTACGAACCTTCGGAGCCATTTACCATCGTTTTCAACACTGAGCCGCTCCCCGGTGATCTCGCAGTTGACGGCATTGTGGATCTGGCCGATCTGGTGGAATTCAGCCACTATTGGCTTTCAACAGAGGCAGGAATCGAAAATGACTATTACGAACGAGCCGACGCCAACCGAGACGGCATCGTGAATCTTGTCGACTTTGCCCTGCTTGCCGAAAGTTGGTGATCTTGCAATCTTAGCCCTACGGTGATTGCCGGCAACAAACATAGAGAACCAGGCCCAGGATCGCGCCGGGCGGCAGCCTCACCCCGACATCGCTTTGGAACCTGCCCCGTTCGACTTCGCTCAGGGCCAGCTCTGAGCGAAGTCGAATGGGATGGAGCTGGAGGGTCAGAGCCGGTACAAAATTTCTCATTTTTTTCTGAGATTCCCTGTTGACAGCCCAAATGCGACCGGGTATATTATTGGCATATGCTAATAAATAGGAAGTATCTATGGCTCGACCGTGCAAATGCAGAAGGATAGGCTGCGATCCGGGGGCAAGCTACTTCAAGCCCGGCGGGGTGCCTGTTCACAGGCTCCGAGAGGTGATCCTCACCCTGGACGAGCTTGAAGCGGTTCGCCTTGCCGATCTCGAAGGGATGTACCAGCAGCAGGCCGCTGCGAGAATGAATGTATCGCGACAGACCTTCGGGAATATCGTAGCCGCCGCTCACCGGAAGATAGCCGACGCCCTGCTGAACGCCAAGGCGCTGAAGATAGACGGCGGCACGTACGAGAGAACCGAAAGGAAAAGCTTCAAATGTAATCGCTGTAATCACGTGTGGGAAGCGGCCCACGGAACCGCACGTCCGACCGGATGCCCTCACTGCAAATGTGCAGAAATCTATAGCGATGGGTGCTCCGCTGGCCGTGCAAAAAGAAGAACAGCAAAATCAGGCAAAGGAAAATGCAGGAGATCTTAATCATGAGAATATGTGTTCCAACACAATCCAACATCGGTAAACAGGCACAGGTCCAGGATCACTTCGGCAGCGCCCCCTACTTCACGATCTACGACGTGGATCAGGACATCTGTGAGATCGTCGACAATTCCGACCGGCACCACGCACACGGCGCCTGCCATCCGCTCGGCGTTCTGGACGGCAAGAGAATCAACGCCGTGGTCTGCTCGGCCGTGGGCGGGCGGGCCATCGATAAGCTCAACGAAGGCGGCATTCGCGTCTACAGGGCCTCAGAAGCAACAGTGGAGGAGATTGTCAGCCGGTATCGCACCGGCGACCTCGAAGAGGTCACCGCCGAGACCGCCTGCGCCCGACACGGCGGCCGCCATGCCTGCCATCATTAGGAGACAAAACCGTGGAAATCGTCCCGATAGGAAGGATTCACACGCCCTTTCAGAGCAGCGGCGACACGCCCATCCAGCCCGTCAAGTCCGAGGCCGTTGGCAAGGTAGAGATTTTCCAGGACTACTCAGAGGCTCTGGCGGATACGGAGGGCTTCTCTCACCTTATCCTGTTATACCTCTTCCACAAGGCTGGCGAGTATCAACTGAAGGTCAAGCCCTTCCTCGACGACCAGCCGCGAGGCCTGTTCGCGACGAGGTATCCGGCACGACCAAATCACATCGGCCTGTCGGTGGTCAAGCTGCTCAGGCGGCAAGCCCATCTCCTTGTTGTCGAAGGCGTCGACGTCCTCGACGGCACTCCCCTGCTGGATATAAAGCCCTATGTCCCGGATTTTGAGCCGGGAGGGCCGTTTCGTATCGGCTGGCTCGAAGGAAAGATCGCTCCACCGTAACGGCAAGCCGGAACGATGGGCGAGCTGCAACTTACTGTTTGTTGTCATTCCAAGCCGCTGGGCCGCTACGCAACCGGTGTCGCAAAGAAAATATGATTTCCGGTCGTGGTAGGATGGGCAACTTGTGCCTAAGGCACAAATTGCCCATCCTATTCATGAAAGAGACGATCAACAATGGACAAGAAACGCTAAACGAATCGTCTCTCGTCCCTCGTCTTACTGCTGTTTGGCTTTGTTCAGTGCCTGCCTGGCCGTGCGAGTGATGTTCTTGTTATTCGTCGAGTCAAGGACCTTCTTCATCGCCTCGGCCACTTCGCGAGGATGCTGCTCGGCAATGCTCTTTCCAATCGCTGCGGCTGCGAATCCCGCCTCGGTTTTCGTCGAGCGGCTATCCAGGTTTGCCGTCGCCATTGAAAGAGCCTCGATCGACGGCACTGTACTCAGCGCACCGAGCAGAAGTTTCTTCTCCTGCGTACGCTCGATCAGGGCGTCGGCCTGTTTGCACATCGCCAGTTTCTTCTCGGTCGAGAGACTCTCATCACGAATGAGGTTGATATAGCCCCTCAGAGCCGCGGTCTTGTGGTCGCCGCCGGGAGCCTTTGCAAGCCTGAGAAGGTCCGGAGCCGCATCGGCGGTGCTCCAATTGCAAAGCACGCGAACAGCCGCTCTCCGGACGTCGGGATTCGAACCTGCTGCGGCTTCTCGAACCGCGTCAAGAGCCTTAGGGCCACCTATTGCACCGAGCACCCGCAGCAGCGAAGCCTTCTGTGCGGTGCCGGCTCTATCGAGCAGCGCGACGAGTCTGTCTGCATAGGACTGTGAGTCGCCGGCCTTGCCGCATACGGTAATCAGTGCACGCTCGGCGGCAGCGAGGTCTCGCGGGCTCTTCAGATCCACGAGCAGATCGAGCAGCGCAGGCACCTGCTCCGGGCCGCCCAACTCGCCTACTTTTCTAAGCGCCGCAGGTCGGACTTCAGCGTCGGGATCGGAAGCGGCATCGAGCAATTCCGGGATGTTTTCCGTCATGCGTCTTCGTCCCATCAACTCCAGCGCGGTCAGTCGTTTGCCGGTCTGGTCGCTCCCGAGCATCGCTACCACCGCCGAGTCGGCTCTACTGCCCGGTATAGCTGCAAGACTTTCCTGCGCCGCTTCGGCAATGTCTTTGTCGTCATCTTCCATCAATCCGACAAGCTGCGGAACAGCCGCTCCATCCTGGAACTGCGGCAGAACTCGTATGGCCTCCAAACGAACTTCCTTCGGACCGCTCTTGGCCAAAGGAAAAACGGCCGATAAAGCGCGGGCGTCACCTCGCTTGCCGAGTATCCAGAGCAGGAGTATCTGATTGTCCGCAGGCAACTTGTTTAGCCCGGAAACCAGCACGCTGGTCACTTCGCGATCCGGCAATTCCAGAGAGGTCTGAGCCGCGGCAGAGAACATTATATAGTCATCGCCTCGCAGATATTTCAACAGCAAGGTAAGGCCATCGTCCCGGCGTTGAGCATATTGCCTTGTAGACTCGCCGACCCGTCTTCGAACTCCTTTTTTGATCCCTCTGGCCAGGATGGCACCCCGCAATGCTCCGGCACGAACCTGATGCGACCCGCCTTCTTCGAGCAATTCGTCGTATATGTCAATCGCCACGTTTCGTTTGCCTTGCTCGGCCAGCACCTCGGCACAGCGGAACAGACCTTCCGCAACCGGGAGTTGGTTCTCTTTTGTAGTGTGTCCCAGAGCCTCCCGGAGCGTTTCGGCCGCAGCTTCGTTGCCGATGCTGCCCAAAGCTCGGGCCGCCGCGCTGGCCACGTCAGAACCGGCGTCGTGTTGGACCATGTGCAGAAGGAGATTAGATAACGGCTTCACGGCCTTAACGTCTCGCCGAACGCCTATGCTGCCTATCACCCCAACCAGGGGCTTACCCTTGACTGTATCCAGCGCATCGCGAAAAGCCGCGTCAACAGCCGGATCATGGATCGGCTCCAGTGCATACCTCGCCATGTGAGAGAACTTCTCGTCGCCTAATAGCTCGGCCAGAGGCGCGACTGCCTTTTTTGTGCCGATCAGCGCCAGTCCGCGGCAGGCGTCGACTTTATCCTTACGAGAAGCATCTTCAGACTTGATTACCGCAATCAGCTTGTCCTCATCGGACTTCGGCGGAACCGTTTGCGCCGAAACGGCAACAATACCGGCAAGCAGCAATGTTAGCATCAAAGTAATGTGAATTCCTGACTTAAACATGACTCGTTTTCCTTTCCAATGTAGGGTGGGGCTTGCCCCACCATCGCTTTCTTCTGTCGGTGGGGCGAGCCCCACCCTACGGTTAAGCTTTCTTCAGATAATCCACGGCTCTCGCATCGCACGCGAGCGGAACCGGTTGGCTTGCGGGTCGTTGACGAACTCTTCTTTGACCGGATCGAACTTCAGGTCGCGTTTGAGCCACATGCAGATGTTGGCGGCGTGGACTGTGGTCATCGAACGGTGCATTACGACCGGATTAGCCACTGTCTGGCGCCGCGACTTGACGCAGTCGAGGAAATTGCGGACGTGGCTCATGGGTCTTTGTGTCCGAGCCTGATAGTCATAAACAAGCTTTCGGAAATCTTCCAGCATGGCGGGATCGGAGACGTCCGGCTTGGAATAACCGTCCGCCGCCGCGACCCAGCCCTCGGCCCCTTCGTAGCGGACGCCGCAGGAGCCCCGCCAGTATTTCCTTTCGAGGTCGCGCTCGAGGATCATCTTTATGCCGTTGTCAAATTTCGTGACCATCCCGTCGCCGGACTCGTTCTTCACGTAGCCGTACTCGACCGCCGAGGTATCGCCGGCGCCCATTCCAACCTGGCACTGGGCAAAGGTGTGGGCACCCCATTCGCCGATGCAACTGGTGTGGAAATCATAGAAGCCGCGCCAGCCTCCCCGAGTGTAAGCGGAATTGTAGGGTCTCCAGGGACATGGTCCCAGCCATGCATCCCAGTCCACTTCCTCCTTGGGCGGCTGCGGCTCAGCGGGCCGCCAGTCGTGCCTCATCTCAGCGGCATCCCACGGAGCGATATGAGCGCGAACCGTGTGAACCTCCCCGAGCCGGCCCGTGCGGAGCATTTCGTTGCAGAACGTGAAGTTGCCCTCGCTGAGTCGTTGCGTGCCGGTCTGATAGATGCGGCGGTATCGCTTTGCCGTTTCCACCACCGCCTGGCCTTCCTCGATGGTCATGCACGAGGGCTTTTCGGAGTAGACGTCCTTGCCCGCCCGCATCGCCATTATGGATGCCAGTGCGTGCCATCGGTCGCCCGTGGTCACCAGCATCGCATCGATGTCGGTGCGCTCGGCCAGATACTCCGGCGTATTGTGATAGATCTCGAAGTCATTGTTGCCGTAATGCTTGTCCACGACTTTTTTGACGGCCTCGGCTCGCGACTTCTGCGGATCGCAATCCGCGACAAACTGCACGTCAGATTCCGGCAGCATCCACCTAAGATCGTGTGTGCCGCGACGCCCGATGCCGATGCCGCCCATAATGATGCGGTCACTGGGCGCGACTTTGCCGCCGCGGCCCAACGCCGTCGGAGAAATAATCGTAGGAGCGGCTACAAACGCTCCGGCCGCCGCTGCGGCCCCGTGCATAAACTGCCGACGGTTCAATTTTCCTGCCTTTGTTCGCCTCATGAACTACCTCCTTTTCAAGAGTAGAATGGGCAATGCCCACCAATTAAATTTGTATTACTCAAAAATTTCATTATCGGGATTTTAGCCGAGAATCGCTTCGGTAACAAGAGCTTAAAGAACAATTTCGACAGAAAACGGGCCCGCACCCACCTAAGGCATCGCAAGGGAGAACTAACCGGCACAGGCCCGGCCTTAATGTGATTGACTATTTAATATTGACTGTTGAATATTGGTAAAGTATGCTGGAACTATAACATTATTGCTCCTATAGTATGGAGGTCATTATGAAACGCTGTGAGCAGTTGATCCTTGTCGGTTGTGTTTTAGCGATCGGTGTGAGTGCGGGCATGGTTTGTTCGGGTCAGGGAAAGAAAGTCAGCGACGAGTTTCGCAGAGAATTCATCAAGAACTTCAAACGCACGCCTCTGAACACCACTCCGGGCGACGCCATGATGCTGAGAATTCTCGTCGAGAGCGCCGGCTGCAAACGCGGCGTGGAAGTAGGCTCGGCCACAGGCTACGGCGCGATTAATATGGGAATAGCCTTCGAGCGAACCGGCGGGCATCTGTACACGCTCGAGATCGACCCGGATACGGTTAAGGTTTGCCGCGATAATATAGAGAAGATGGGGCTCGAAGATACAGTCACCTGCATCGAAGGCGACGCTCTGAAGACGCTGCCGAAGCTGGAAGGAGAATTTGACTTTGTCTTTATCGACGCCGTCAAGCGCGACTACATGAAATACTTCAAGATAATCGAGCCGCATCTAGAGCCCGGCGCCGTCGTCGTAGGGGACAACGTCATCCGTTCGGCCAGAGCGATGAAGGATTTCCTGGATTACATCCAGACCAGCGACGACTACGACACCGTCATAATCCGAGCCTCGATGGAGAAAAGAGACGGCATGTCCATAAGCTACAAAATCCGGTAGGGTGGGGCTTGCCCCACCCTACGGTTTTCGGTGTTCTATGCGTATCGCCAGTCTTGTTCTAGCCAGGCGTATTGGCGGTCTGTGATTCGGGTGCCGGCGATTTCTTTGAGGCGTTTGCGGCCGGCGGGCGAGAGCTTTGTCCACGAGGCGCTTAGGTTTTCTACGGTTTGGTCTATTGTGTGGACGCCGCAGGTGCAGATGTCTACGTGCTTGTTCTCCAGCACGAATGAGATCATGTCGCGGGGCAGGCCGGCATAGGCGCCTTTGAGGTCGCGGTCTTTGAGCAGAAGGCCACGGGAGAAGGGCTTGATGGTGATTACTCCCAGGCCCTTTTTCTTCGCGGCGGGCAGGATTGTCTCGGCGGCACGGTGGCGGATGTTGTAGGGCATCGAGCAGGTGTCGAAATAGTCGCCGAACTTGTCGAATGCCTCTAAGAACAACTCCGGCGTGAAATGACAGCCGAAACCAGTGTAGCGGATCTTGCCCTGCTCTTTCAGCTCATCGAGAGCTTCTATCGAGTATGACATATCCCAGTAGCCCGATTGCGGCGTATCGTTTTCTGTATTGCAGAGCAGGCAGAAATCGACGTAGTCGGTCTGCCACAGCTTCAGACGGTCCTCGGTCCACTTGTAGATTTCCTGTTTGTCGGCTTTGATGCCCTTCATCTTGTGAGAGACGCGGATCGAAACAAGGACTTTGTCTCTCATGCCGAGTCGCCTGAGCGCTTCGCCGGGCGTGCGCGATTCTTCCAGCGCCGTACAGGAATCGAGGAAATTGACGCCGAAGTCAATCGACTTGCCGATCATCTCAACCGCTTCTTCAACGGTCGGCCTGCGGAGCCCGCCCTTGCCGTCCGGGACGCGCTTATAAGCCCAACTATGGCCGCCGATTCCGATCTCGGAGATGCGAACACCCGTCTTGCCCAGCGTGCGATAGTTTACCTTGTGCTCCGATGTCTCCGAGCGGCCATCCTCCGGCAGCGGCGATGCGACCGTTGTCGCTACGGCACCGGCCCCGATTCTCTTGAGGAATTGCCTGCGTGTCGAGTCGGCCTGAAATTTCCGTTTCGGCATGTGTTCATTCATTCTATGTATCCTCCGGCGACTTTTCAGTTCGCACCATGGTTTCCGTTGCTGTATTTTACCTTTTGCTCCTCTTTACCGCAAAGACTTTTCGTAGTCCATCCTGATAGTAAACATCATAATGTCCGCATGGGCTAAAGCCCATCCTGCCAAAGCAAGATTGGTCACACCATCAATTATAGGATAGCTCGGCGGGTCGCTATGGATCTATCGCGTTTATGATGTGCTGCTTATAGTTGACTTTGCGGCCGTTGCTGTCTACTTCTACCAGTCTGACGGTTACCGTTTGGTCCTCGCTTTCAGGCCATTGCTGGCCGAACCATGTTTCGTCCGTTACTCTGACGTGATAGATAGTCGTGAACAGGCCTTTCCATACCGATGCGTGCCAGTTCTGGTGGATGTGACCGGCGTAGTTCGAATCGACGTAGTCTCTGTAATCCCACAAAAAGTCTTTGATCCTGCTCATTTCGTCCTTCGAGAAGAGAAACTCGTCGGCCGTTCCGAAACCCGTGCGAAACATGCCTATGTGCGAGAAGATTACGATGCTCTCTTTCTTTTTCTTCGAGCAAGTTCGGATGTCGTTTTTGAACCAGGGCCAACTGCCGCCGGCGAAATCATGAAGCTCACCGCCTTCGTTGCCGTGCTGCCTCGAAATAAAATCACAGCACACAAAGTGGCAGCCCTTATAATCGAACGAGAAATTCTGAAGATACTTTCCCTTGACGGGAGTCGGCGCCTTCGTCCAGCCCGACAGAGTTTCGGAAAGTTTTTTGTAATGTGAATCAAAAACCCGTGCAAATTCTCTTTCGCTGCCGCACTGGACTTCATTATCTCCGATGATGGGAACATAAGAGACGCCGACGTTATCCAGCCGATCGAGCATCTCTTTGGCAAGTTCAATATTTCCGCCCCACGCGATGTCGCCCACGACAAACACCAGTTCTATATCTTCGGCATCTTTGTTGCCGATTATCCAGTCAACCGCAGTCTTCAGCATGGGCTTGTTGTCCAGATCGCCCGCTATGTGCGGGTCGGCTATGACCGCGAATGAAAAGGTCCTGCCGTATACGGGAGTAACAGCCAGCGCCAAAAGAGTTAAAAATGTCAAGATCCCTCTTTTTGGAGACAAAAAACTGGTTTTATCTGTCATAATGTCCATTCTGCATAAATCGCAATCTCGAAAATTGCCGAAGCCGCAACCCCATCTTTAACATACAGGCTATGCCTTAATAACAGAATTGGCTGAGAAACACAAGTTTCAGAATGACAGATTCCGGCATCGGCCCCCTCGGACTTACTCCCTTTCGGCACCAGCATTACCAGTTGTCAATTCAAGTATCATTGGAGCTAAGTCTATTGCAAGTCTGTGTTTTGCGCTTTGACGCTGCCAGCAGATATGAGGATTCCTTGCAGAGAGCAGGCATAGCCTCTTGGCTGCCGGCAGCCGAAAAGCGATAAACGCAAGAGCTTATCAGGATTCAGGGGATCAGAGAATCGTGACAGAACTGCCCATCCTGATATTCTGATTACCTGGTATCCACAACCTGATCTCCTGATAACCCGATAACCTATAGTTCGTAGTGACGCCGTAAGGCGTTTTAAAAATGCTTCATCCGGTTAATGAGTAGGTCACTGCATAGATCGGGACCCTGGGATTAGATCGAGAGAAAAATCGTTTGGGCAGATGGCCAAATTAGGGCAGCCAGGGGGGTAATTTGGACATCTGGGGCCCCGAACGATTTTTCTCGGTCTTTGGGGATCGCCATGTTACCTACGCATTAACCGGATGAACCTTAAAAATACCCCTTCGGCAGGCTCAGGGCGGGTCTTTACGAGCATAATACAAATGGCTAAATGCTCTGACGAGCACACTACGAGCGGGTAAATCTTCACACGAGCACACTACAGACGGCAATTGAAATCAGCCCTACCGTATGGTAGAAAGAGTGAAAAGGAATAATCTCGAAACAGGGATAATACAAGATGGCGGTCCAGTTTATTCTCGGCAGAAGCGGTTCGGGCAAGACCAGCTATTGCATAGAAGCGATAGTTGAGGCGCTCGCTGAGTCCTCGGAGCGGCGGTTGCTTCTGCTGGTTCCCGAGCAGGCCACGTATCAGGCCGAGCGGGCGATCCTGGCCGATAACCGAATCGGAGGCTACAACAGGCTGAGCGTTCTATCTTTCGACCGCCTGCAATTCATGCTGTCCGGCAAGAACACGGCCCGACCCGTCCTTTCGCGTATCGGCCGACAAATGATCGTCCATCGAATCCTCCGCGACAACAGCGACAAACTGCAAATCTTCGGATCGTCCTCGACCTGGCCGGGCCTGTCGCGGCAGATGGCGAATACCGTGGCCGAGATGCACCAGTACGCCAAAACTCCCGAAGACATCGAGCAACTGTTGAGCGAATTGCAGCAAAACGACGGCAAGCGCCTGTCGGCACTGAAATTCGCCGACATCGGTTTGATTCTCAGAGAGTATCTGGCGTTTGTCGAGGGCAATTTTGTCGACCCGGATATCCAACTGCTCCGAGCCCGCCGGGCGATTGCCGAGTCCGATCTTGTCAAAGGCGCAAGGCTTTGGGTGGACGGCTTCGCGGGCTTTACGACCGCCGAGCTTGCGATTCTCTCCGAGCTTCTCACAGTAGCCGCCGATGCAAAAGTTGCTCTTTGCCTGGATCCGGAGCGGATCGATTGGGCCGATCCGAGCAGGTCCCGTACCGCAGGAATCAGCCTCTTCACCCCAACCGAAAGAACCTGCATCGACCTTGTGGACATAGTAAGAAGCAGCAAACTGCCGTTAGCCGATGCGGTAATTCTCGATAAGAGGCCCAGATTTTTCGAATGCCCTTCTCTTGCTCACGTGGAGAGAAACATATTCGAATTCGATCCGCCCAAGATCGACGCCGGTGACAATATGCGCATCATCTCGGCCCCTGATTTAAGGACGGAGGTCCGCTTCGTCGCAAAGCAGATACTCGAATTAGTCAGAGAAAAGGATTGCCGGTACCGCGACATCGCCGTTATTGCATCGGACATCGAAAGTTATCAGCATTACATCCGCGCGTACTTCGATGACTTCGACATTCCGTTCTTCATCGACAAGAGAATGCCTCTGAATCACCATCCGGTCGTCCAGCTTGTCTGCTCGGCGCTGCAGGTCGTAACGGGCGGATTCTCTCACGGCGACGTATTCGCCTATCTTAAAACCGACCTCGTCCCTCTGCCGCGAGGCGAAGTTGATATTCTGGAGAACTACTGCCTCGCTTTCGGCATCTCGGATCGGGACTGGCAAAGCGATAATGACTGGCGTTTTGCAGGCAAAGAAAACGGCGGCTTTGACGAAACACAGATTAATCGAATCCGCTCTAAGATAAGCGAGCCGCTGCTCGATCTTCGGCGGAAACTCTACGCCGACGATGACGATCCAAATAAACTCACGCCCGGGCAATTCACTCAGGCCGCCTTCGCATTTCTGGATGCCCTCGACGTGAGAAAAACTATCGGCCGCTGGATAAAACAGGCCAATGAGAGAAAAAACTCCGCCGTCGCCAACGAGCACCGGCAGTTCTACAACAAGTTTGTGGATATCTTCGACGAGCTTGTGGAAGTCTTCGAAGGCCGGATGATGACGGCTGAAGATTATTTCGCGATTGTCAACTCGGCTTTCTCGCAATTGACATTGGCTTTTATCCCCCCTACTCTGGATCAGGTCCTCGTCGGCTCCATCGAGCGAAGCCGGCATCCCGACTTGAAAGCAGTCTTTTTGATCGGCGCCACGCAGAGGCAGTTCCCGGTGCTGATCTCGAGCGACAGCATCCTGACCGACAACGACCGTCTTGCCGCCGAATCCGCGGATTTCTCGCTGGCGCCGGCTTCGAGCCAGAGCCTCACCGAGCGCCAGTATCTCGCCTATATTGCATTCACCAGGCCGTCGGAATTCCTGTGCGTCACTTACCCGGCTGCCGACGAAAGAGGCGCTGGCGTTCCACGATCCCAGTTTATCGATGACCTCGAATCGCTTTTCGAAAATCTGAACGAAGAAACGATCACAGGCGAGCTAAGCGACGTTGAGCACATAACCACTGAATCCGAACTAACCGACCTCCTTTGCGCCGGTCTCGGAAGGGATTCCCTGACGGAAGCGGCGAAAGAAGATCAACTCAACCGGTTGCTCGATGAGATTTCCAAAGACCGAGAGCTTGCAGAAACAGGCACGAGAGTTCGTGCCGCTTTGGATTATGACAACGAAGCCCGTCTGGACAATAAGGTGATCGAGAACTTTTTCGACCGGCGGATAAGGAGCTCGGCTACCCGGCTGAGCACATTCGCGGCCTGCCCCTACCGGCATTTCGCAAGGTACGTGCTGCAACTGAAAGAACGCGGGGAATTTAAATTCGAGCCTCTCGACCTTGGCAGATTTTATCATCGTATTCTCGACGCTCTGACCAAACGGCTCACTTCTGAAGACAAGGACTTCGCCGCGATTGACGATGACGAGCTTATAAGACTCTTGAGAGAAGAAATCGAAAAACTCATCACGGAAGATTCCTTTATATCGAACTTCGTGAATCGCAGGGGCTACAATGAGTTTATCATCAAATCCGCCGGCGAAGTTCTCGAAGACTGCGTCCCTGCAATCTCTGAAATGGTGCGGGCGGGGAGTTTCAGGCCGAAGCTGTCGGAAGTATCGTTCGGCCGGGTCAGGGATGGACAAGAAACGCTCGGTGAATGCGAGTTTAAGCTGCCCGACGGCCGCCTGCTGTCTCTGGACGGCAAGATCGACCGGCTGGACGTTGCCGACATCGACGGGCGGCAAACCGCCGTCGTCTTCGACTACAAGCGCAGAGATACGCCCTTCTCCTGGCCCAAATTCTATCATGGCCTGGATATGCAGCTACCTGTTTACATGCTGGCCGTTCGCAAAGCCGCAGGTGTGCAAAAAACAAACGTCGCCGGCGCATTCTTCATGCCGATCGAAGTCAGCCCGGCAAAAGCCACGCTCGACAAGCTGTCGCAGAGAACCGAAAGCTTCGATTACAAGGCAAAGGGCATATTCGATGGAAGATACGCTTCGCACCTCGATCTCAACGCCTCAAAAGACAGCAGGTACTACAACTTCTACGTCACTAAAGACGGCCAACCATACGGAAGCTACGGCAACAGAGGCGCATTGAAACCCGATGATTTCGACAACATGCTTCAGTTTGCCGAAGACAAAATCACCGGTTTGGCTTCGGAAATTTCCTCAGGCAAGATAGACATCACGCCGTATCGTCTGAACAACAACTCGCCGTGCAGTTATTGCGAGTACAAGTCCGTCTGCAGGTTCGACTGGCAGATCAACAATTATAATCCGCTGAGTTCGCTGGGCAAGAGCGAGACCCTTCAAAAGCTGGAGGTGGACGATGGCTGACAAGAGGATCGAATGGACCGAACAGCAGATACGGGCGATTGACGCTCGCGGAAGCGACGTGCTGGTAACCGCCTCTGCCGGGACCGGAAAGACGGCCGTTCTGTCCAGAAGGTGCGCCGGGATCATTTCGGACAAGTCGATCTGTCCCGACGTCGGGTGCCTGCTGGTGTTGACCTTTACCGAGGCCGCTGCAGAACAGATGCGCTCGCGGATCGCAGAGCAATTGCGGCAGGCGTATCTCGAAAAGCGCGACAGCCATCTCCGCAGGCAGCTCGTGCTGCTCCAGGGCGCCGATATCAGCACGATACATTCGTTCTGCAAGAGACTCATCACCGAGCATTTTTACAAGCTCGACCTGGACCCGACCTTCGGCGTAATCGACGGGGACGAGCAGAAGCTGATCAAATCGGAGGTGCTCGACAAAACCCTCGACAAGGCCTGGCAGCAGGAGGACATCCGAGCCGGTCTCGAACGGCTTCTGTATGGGCGGGACCTGCGCGCAAACGACGGCTTCATCTCGAAAATAATACAGATCAGCGACTTTCTGGACGGCGTAATCTCGCGCGAGAATTGGCGCCGCAGAGCCGCAAAGCTTGCTGATGCCGCAAACTCCATCACTTCCGAGACAGGCCAGAAGCAGAGACAAATCGTCGAACAGCGGTTGCAGAGGATTCTCAGCCGGCTCGAGCATGCCTGTAAGCTGTGCCAAAACGAAGGCGGCGATATAAGCTGGGCCGGGAAGATGCGGGAAACGCATATCAAGCCTATAGCCCAATGTACCGAGATGTTGAAAGCCGGCGATTGGCAAAAGTGCGCCGAAGCGATAAGAAACTTAACCAAACCCAAGACCTATAAGCCGAAGGACTTGGCTGAACCGTTAGCCACCCTGGTTCAGAAAACAGCCAAAGACGCTCTGGATTCATTCGCAGAGCTTTCCCAGTTCGCTGTCATAAACCCGGACTATCTCGACAGGCTCGGAGAAGCGAGCCGGTTGCAAACGAGCGTTCTGATCAAACTGGTCGATGTTTTCGACCGGCTTTACACCCAGGCTAAGCGAACGCTCAACTCCCTAGATTTCGCCGATCTCGAACATCAGGCTCTGCGGCTCCTGACGGCCGAAGCCTGTGGCGATAGTGAGCCGATGCCGTCCGAGACTGCTCTGGCGCTAAGACGGCAATACAGGCACATATTCGTCGATGAATATCAGGACATCAATCCCGTCCAGCAGCAGATACTCAGGTTGTTAAGCGCCGGCGACAATATCCTCGGCGTCGGCGACGGCAAGCAGAGCATTTACGCCTTTCGCGGCGCGCAGCCGGACATCTTTCTCGAAAGGATTGAGCTTGCTTCGCACGAACCGGCCGCCGCCAAAGCTGGAGTGCGAGTCGATCTAAACGTCAATTTCCGCTCTACCGCCCGGATACTGGACTTTGTCAATGCCATATTCTCGCGCATCATGACGAAATCTTTCACAAAGATAGATTACGATGAGACGGCAAAATTAATGCCCGGCCTCGCAGAGCAGGCCGGCCCGGCCCACAACAGCGGCGAGAAAATCATCGAGTTCCACATCCTCGACGAAGAAAAAGCAGATTCCACCGAAAAGAAGAGCAAAACATCAAATACACAGGACAAATCAACTCCGGTAAGTGCCCGCCAGCGACAGGCGGCGTTAATCGCCCGTCGCATAAAACAGATGGTCGGCGCCGACACGGGCGAAGCGGAGTTCCAAATCTACGACAAGCAGGCCGATGGGCTGAGAGATGTTCGATACAGCGACATTGTGGTGCTGATGCGCTCGCTCGCAAAGAAAGCCAACGAGTACGTCGAAATATTTCGGCTTGCGGGCGTGCCGGTCAGTTGCCAGTCCACCGCAGGTTACTTCGAGGCAACCGAGATCAGCGATATGCTGTGTTTGCTCAAGGTTCTCGACAATCCCAAGCGAGACATAGAGCTGGCCGCGGTCCTGAGAAGCCCCTTTTTCAACATAAGCGACACCGACCTTGCAAAGATAAGATCGAACGGCAAAGAGAACAGCGACTACTGCGATAGCGTGCTCGAATACACTGAAACCGGAGACGAACCGGGACTTGCCTCAAGACTCGAAGATATGCTCGCGCGAATCGCTCAGTGGCGTACTATCGCCCGGCGGGGAAATCTGGCTGATTTGATCTGGCAAATCTATCGCGAGACCGGCTATCTCTCATTCGTCACCGCCCTGCCGAGCGGCCGGGCGCGCGGCGCCAACCTGCTCAAGCTTCACGACCGGGCGATCCAGTTCGAGGGCTTCGCCAGCAGCGCCGGCGTCCCGTCGCTCACCCGTTTCGTCGAATTCGTCGAGAAACTCCAGGCCGTCGGGCAGGACTGGGCGCCCGCCGAGCCTGCCGCATCGGCCGGCAACGCCGTCAGGATTCTGAGCATCCACAAGAGCAAGGGGCTCGAATTCCCCGTGGTCTTTTTGGCCGATCTTCAAAGCCAATTCAACAGAAGCGACTCCCAGGCCGAGTGCCTGGCCGACGCCGACGACATGCTCGGCCTGCAAATAATCGACCGCGACTCGAACAGCAGGTTGAGCTCGCTCGAACACGAGGTGATCGCCGAGCGGAAGAAAGCGACAGTCCTGGCCGAGGAGATGCGCGTTCTTTACGTCGCGACAACACGGGCCAAAAACAGACTGATTCTTACCGCTTCGCAAAATCGCAATAAGTGCCGCGACATTGTGGCCGGAGGCTTTTTCTTCGGCAGCGATCCGATTCCGGACTGGAAGCTTCGCGAATGCGACAGCCCGCTCGAATGGATCCTCTGCGGGCTTTCCGACAGGAAGGTGCTGCACGATGCCTTCGATACCGGTCTCCCGAAGGATGCCCTTAGCGACGGCCTTTTCAGTTTCAGCCTGCACGAACAGCCGGACCTCGGGAAACTCAATCAGTTCGTCACTCAACTCAGGGATCGCAAATCGGAGCGGTCCGGCTCGAAGAGAAAAAAAACAGGTTCAGCTCGAACGGAATCACAACTCCTTTCTCAGGTCAAAAAATCGCTAAGCTGGCGGTATCCATTCGGCGATGCGCCGCAACAGCAGGCCAAGAGTTCGGTCACTCAACTGACTCACGACAACGATGAGTACTTCAAGCTCGATTACTCCCGCGCACTGGAGCGCCGGCCCCGGGCCCTTGCGGCCGTCGAGCCGAACCAGGTCGGGGCTCCCGAAGCACGGCTGATCGGCACTGCGACACACCTGGTGATCTCCGAACTCGATCTGAGTAAATCCATAACGAAAGAAACAGTCGAGAAGACCAGAGAAAGACTCGTTGCCGCCGATGCGATTGTCCCCGCCGTAGCAGAGCACATCGACATCGACGCGATACTGTCATTCTTTTCGAGCGAGCTCGGCCAAATGGCCCTTGATGAAGCGAACAAAGTCTGGCGCGAATGGCCTTTTACGTTTGCGATGCCCGCAGACCGGACAAGTGATGAGTCGGTGGTGGTTCAGGGGATAATCGACATGCTGATACGCACACCGGACGGCCTGGTGGTCGTAGACTTCAAAATCGACCGCGTCACCCCCGGGCAAACGGCCGAGCGCGCCGAGCTTTATCGCAGGCAGTTGGAGCTTTACGGCAAGGCGGCCCGCACGATTCTTAACGTCGATTCGGTCAAACGCCGGTTGTATTTCCTGACGCCCCGTTGCCCGGTAGAGGCATAGAAAATAATGCGAATTTCAAAATTCGGTCAAAAAATCACGGCAACATCCGGCATCGGCCGGTTGATGGACGATCTGGCCATTGCCCTTTCGGCAGGCCCGGTCATCCTGATGCTCGGCGGCGGAAACATCGCCCTTACCGATGGAAGTCAAACTCGCTCACGACGGCAGTTGAACGTCGAAAGCCGGAGCGAGAGGGCCCACTGAACGCACATCCATATCGTTTACATTATTATTTGTCATCATCCCACTGATTTTGTATTATTTGTGGCGGCATAGAATTCTACTGTTCGGGAGATCGACACATGAACAAGTACAAGACAACGTGGAATATCATCCTGCTGATGGCATCGGTTGCGTCGAGTCTACTGATTATACCGCCCGAGGCAAAAGCGCGGATGATCGCTTCGAAAATGCAGTCCGGCAAAGCGTTCGCGATGGTGCGGCAGCAGTTAGGCTCGGAAATAATGCAGCAGCAGATACGGCGTTTCGGCCTTTCGCCGCAGGAAACCCGACAGATATTGGCTGCTTTTTCGGACGAACGAGTTGTTAGCGAAATAGTTCAGCTTGAAAACAAGGTCGCCGAAAACTCGAGGATTACTATCGAACGCAATGCAACGAACAGATTGTTGACGGCGCTGGAATCCTCCGTCGAGAAGCACGTGAGAGCCGATCTCAAACAAGAGCTTTCCAATCGAGCGGAAAGGATCCCAAATAAGCAAAGGCTGATTGCTTCGCGCCTGAGTACGACAAGCGGCACAGTTGACGCTCGGAAAGTCCTCGCCCGGGCGCAGCGCGCACTCACCGCTGAGATGCTGGTTTCTCTCGGCATGGCAAAGAAAGATGCGGCCGAAACGTTAGCAAAGCTTAAAGACAGCGATATCGATAAAATATTCAAAGGAAACCTTCGAATCGGGTATTCTGCGGGCATTGATTTCTCATCGGATGAGGGCCTGCTGTTGCTGGTGATCATCATTCTCGGCATCGCCGCAATCATCGCAGGCGGCGCAGTCGCAGTTGTGTTCCTTGTTGTCGTTCTTATTGCACTGGTCTATTATCTGGCGGAAGGTCGATTGTGACATACCGAATATGAATCTGTTATTGCGAGTCAGTCACAAAGCACTGTTAATTGCCGCATTGTTCATCATGAACGGCTGCGCGTTGTCTCCGCCGCGACTGGATTACTCCGGGTATACGTCCGAAGAGCTTAACGACTTCGGTGTCGTGTACGAAAAAGCGGGAAACCTGGCCGAAGCAAAGCGCGTTTACCATAAGGCGATGGTGAAAGACCCCGCCAATCACGTAGCCGCATCGAATCTGGGCAATATTTACTACCAAAACGGCGACTATGAAACAGCTTTTCTGTGGTACCGCAAAGCCCTGGCAATTCGTCCCGGCTACGTGCCCGCCCTGAATAATCTCGCCAACGCGCAGATAGAGACACAGGACTACGACGCCGCAACCGAAAACCTTCACAAGGCACTCGAATCGGCCGAGACAAAAGACGAAAAACAAGCCATTTATCTCAGCTTCGCTTCTCTGTACAGGCACACCGGCGACAAAGAAGAAGCCGAGAAGTGGGCCGCAAAGGTGGAAGAAATCAAGCCCGAAACGACCATCCCGAACGTTCCTTTCTTCAAGCAGAACAAATATCACTGCGGCCCGGCGGCCCTTGCGTGCGTCTACAATTTCTACGGTGTGCGGCAGAGTACTGAAGAAATCTCGAAACGGATCTACAGCCGCGAGCAGAAAGGCAGCCTGAACCTCCAACTGCTCATAGACGCCCGCGAGCAGGGACTTACGGCAACAATGTACTCCGGCTCGTTCGAGAAAATAAAGGACGCAGTAGACAGCGAAACACCTCTTATCCTGATGCTCTCCGAAAGCGCCGATTCGCTGCACTACGTAGTCATCGTGGGTTACGAAGGAAGCGACCTCTCGACGATCATCACCCACGACGGATACGAACCTCACAAGAAATACAGCCGGGAAACATTAGAGAAAAAATGGCGCCCCACCGGCTACTGCACAATCGAGATCAAATAAACAACCGCAGTGCGGCGGTCGTAAGCCCCCTCTCGCAAGTATAAAAAATGCCGAACGAAAATGTAGGGTGGGGCTTGCCCCACCATTTTCCATTCCCTCATATCGCGATGAAATGATACTCTAAGCAGGTATAACAATTATAATTTTGTAGGTGACAGACAGATTCGCACGTGGTAGTCTGATCGTTACAGATGCCGGGCGAGGCAGTTCTGAGGCATCTGTCGGGAGATTGCAGCACGAGATGTAAAAGGAGTTCTATCGTCGGGTTAAGCAGGCAGGGAGCCATCGATTCTACCATTGGTCGGTTTTAGGAGGTACAGAGACAATGAAAGTTAGAATGTGTTTTGTATTGTTGGCGGCTGTTTTGGCAGCGCCCAATGTTTCGCACGCAAAGGTCCTGTTCGGACAGAACTACACCTGGCTGTCCTATTTGCGTTACGACTACGGTGGCTCAACGACAACCTCTTAGCCTCAGCCGGCATAGGCCGAGAATTCGACGGAGACTCCACCTACTACCAATTCGGTGCAGTAATCGCGTACTGATTAGAGAATTTCGTTGAGAAACGCCTCGATTTGGCTTTTTTTCTGGAAAATTCTTGTAACAAATGTGCATTTTTACCCTCTCAAATGTAGTGTCGGGCGCGATTCCGCCGAAAAGAGAAAATGTACTCTTGAAAACCACGTAAATGGCAGTTTAAAGTGATGCTTACATTGGAAATCCCGGCGAAATTCGGAGGCAATAGCTATGATAAGGTTTCCCTGTAAAAGCTGTGGTCAGAAGCTCAGCGTTGATGAAAAACACGCCGGCAAGCGAGTCAAGTGCCCCAAGTGTGGTAGCGTCGGCGTTGTACCCGACAGCTCAGACAAGATAAAGTTCCACTGCGACAGTTGCGGCCAGAGCATCAGCGTTCCTCGGATATATGCCGGCAAGAAAGGCAAATGCCCCAAATGTAAGACTCCCATCGTTGTAACCTCTGACGATCGAGAGCAGGCTGACTCGGCTGCGTCCGGCCCTTCAATTCCATCGGGCATAGACGAGTACTCGTATGAAGATGAAGAGTCGTACGAAGAAGAATCCGATCTGCCGGAGGAAAGTAAAGGTGTAGATCGCAAGATCATATTCGCCATCTGCGGAGCCGCCGCGGTCGTGGTGGTAGGAATCATCATTCTTGTTACGGTTATTCTTCCTTCCGGATCGGAACCGCCAGAAGCACCGGGCTCCTTGCCGCAACAAGAAATAGCGGATACAGGTCCACAATCCGATCCGGTTTTTCCCGACACTCGGCAGACAGGGACGTCCACGCCGCAGGCATCGAAAGAAGACACTGCTCCAAAAGCATCGGAACTTTCTACGGCTGAGGCGAGCAACGACGCCGGAGAATTCGATCTGAAACTCCGCCTCAAGCCCGGCCAGAAGCATCACCTGCGAATAGTCAGAGAAACCAATAGTTCGGAGACAATTGACGGCCGGCAAAGCGATGTGGATTGGACAAATACCATGGGCTTGGATTTCGAGGCCGAAGAAGTCGATCCCAATGGTGTTATCCGGTTGAAGGTTACCTATGTGACGATTCATGATGTGACAAAAACGGAACGCGGGCGGCGGGAATACGACTCCACGAAGCCTGATGTGGCTACGAATAACCGTGGCGGAATCCTATTCTCGGCCATGATTGGACAGAGCTTCATCGCGAAAGTCACGACCCAAGGAGAGATAGTCGAACTGGCTGGCCTCGATGAGATGTATCAGCGAATGGCTGAACCGATAGTGAAGCGGCATGAGGAGGATCGCAAGCGAAGGGCAAAAGAAAGGGGCTTAAGAGGAACCTTCGGGCCGATAGAAGAAAGAATTGAATCGAGAAAGAAGTACCTTGAGATGCACAGCCGCACTGGGAAAAGGGCTATCAGAGAGATGCTAGGTAGCGTAATAGTGCCGTTCCCGCGTGAACCTGTGGCGTTAGGAGGTTCCTGGCAAGCAAGGACAACTCTGTCTATGGGAGGAGGCATAACCATTGGCCTGTATGATTGCACTTATACTCTGAGAGAGGCCAAGCAGGAATCCTTATTGGTGGACATAGGCTCAAAGATTGAACTGGATGATGAACCCGTCCCTGGCGGGGAAGGTCCCGGCTCGGCAAGAGTGACTCTGACGGGTTCCTGTCAAGGATCTTTGGAGACAGATTCGAGTACCGGTTGGTTGCTTCATAAGAATGTGACCGTGAATTACTCGGGAGAGATCAAGACACCAGCCACTGAGCGCAGCCCCCAGGGAAGAACAATCGGGATTTCGATGGAGATCGTCACTACTATCGAATCGATAGAATAGGCCGATCTTCATGCTAATGGTGCGAAATATCGCACTCTACGATTCTGGATAGGTACATGGAGCTGCTCCTGTGAATTCCTAATCCGTGCCCATCGGTAATACAATCCATCAAAATGTTGTTTTTCGTGCGTCATTTTTTAAGTGGTCTTCCGTAAGCTATTTGTTGTTAATATCTTTTGAAGCTTTTGACCGAAAGGAACTTTTGGCCGTTTGTTTTTCGCCGTAGTCCGCTTTTCGCCGCCTTCGCAAGAAGATGAGGCGGCGAAAAGAAAGGCGCAGGCGAAAGACAATTCGCCGGATTCGCATGAGCCGACCTTCAATTCTTCGGTTGCGGCCAACGAGCCAAGCCCGAGACCGCGCTGGGTCAATTCGTGGTTTACATTCACAATTCTTCTTGTGTCTTCGGGCCGGGTGTGTATAATCTGCTGTCCGTGAAATCAATATGATTATTTTGATGGAGATTGTGTAAGAATGGCAAAAGGACCAAAAGGCAACGCGGTTGTCGGGCAGTCGGGCGGGCCGACGGGGGTTATTAACGCCACGCTGGTCGGCGTGATCGAAGAGGCTCTGAAACATCCGGAAATCACGAATATCTACGGCTCGATGCACGCCGTAGCGGGCATGGTCAAGGACGATCTTATCGATCTGGGCAAGCTCTCGCCCGATACGCTGGAGACGGTCGCGGCATCCCCCTCCTCGGCAATCGGCACCAGCCGGGACAAGCCGGATGAGGAATATTGCGCCAAGATCATCGAGGTCTTCAAGAAGCGAGACATCCGCTATTTCTTCTACATAGGCGGCAACGACTCGGCCAACACGGCCCACATCCTCAATACGATGGCCGACGATGCCAACTACGATATCTGCTCGTTCCACATCCCCAAGACCGTGGACAACGACTTGTTGGTTACCGACCATTGCCCGGGCTACGGCACGGCGGCAAGGTTCGAGGCCTGTGCCCTGATGGGCGACGATCTGGACAACCGGGCCCTGCCGGGAGTGAAGATCGACGTTATCATGGGCCGGGACGCCGGCTTTTTGACAGCCGCGGCGGCGCTGGGCAGGCAGCGAGACGACGACGGGCCGCACCTGATATACGTTCCCGAGCGAGTGGTGTCGATGGAGACGTTCCTGGCCGATGTAGATGCCGTCTGCACAAAGCTGGGCCGGTGCGTTGTGGCGGTCAGCGAGGGAATCTGCGACGGCGACGGCGAGACCTGGGCCAAGAAACTGGCCGCTCAGGCGGAAGTTGACGCCCACGGCAATATACAGCTCTCCGGCACCGGCGCTCTGGCCGATTATCTGGCGGCCAAGGTCAAGAACAACCTGAAGGTCGGCCGCGTACGGGCCGATACTTTCGGCTATTTGCAGAGGAGCTTTCCGGGGATACAATCACCGGTTGACGTTGAGGAGGCCCGTCGCTGCGGCAGGCAGGCGGTTAAGTACGCGATGGAAGCCGACAACGGATCGGTGGCGATCAGGCGGACAGGCAAGGGCAGGGACTACGCGGCCGAGCTGTTCCGCACGGAGCTGAAAAACGTCGCCGAACACACGAAATCCATGCCGGACGATTTCATCAACGAAGCAGGCAACGACGTGACGCAGGCTTTCATCGAATACGCGATGCCGTTGGTAGGCGACCTGCCGAAAACGGAATACCTGGGCGGCTATCCGAGAACCTGATAGTGTGTGTGAATAGCCTCCTTATCGTGGCGAGGGCGAGGCGCCTCGCCACGGAGAACGGGTGCAACCTGGCCCTGCTCGGTTTCGTTCACGCTATACTCGATGCCGAATCCAGGACATCCGAAATCTGGATTCCCGCTTTCGCGGGAATGACAGAGGAGCAGGGCTAATCAGCGTTGACCTTGGTGAACCGCTGCCAGATTTTGTCGATGGCCTCGACAGGTTCCATATCGCTGTGGATGTACAGGCCGTAGCGCAAGTGGAGGACCTGGTCCGGGGGAATTTCTCTCGGCCCGTCGAACGTCAGCGAGGCGCCCATCCAGCCGTCGTTGCGGACGTGGAAGTGAGCGGGAAAGTTAGGGTTGTCGGGATGATCGAAAAGCGTGACGCCTTCGATTTTGCCGTTTACGACCGCGCCGCTGTAGTCGACCCACTTTGCGGGTTTCCAGAAGACCTCTTTCTCGTCGACGGCTCCCTCGGAGTTACGGATTGTCCCGCCGCCGTCGTGGACGCCGATGGTCTTGGCCATGCGCACGCCGATCATACCGAAGGGAGTCTTGCCCAGCGCCACTGTCTTGCCTTTCGGCTTGAATTGCATATCAATCGTCATTAGCCATTCGACGTCATTCAACGGCAGCACCGTTATTGTGCGAGTTTCGAGAAGGAGAACCGTGCCATTGTCAGTGTTCACCCATTCATTCTCGGCTGTCAGAGATGCATATTCATCGTTATCGTCATATTTGACGATGCGTTTGTGGCGAATCTTCCCCTTGCCGCGATCGCTCCAGAAATTTGTGCCGTTGACCTCATGATGTGAAATCCAGACCGAGTTGTGATGGCTGTGCGATTCGGGATCGTGCGGATGGCCCATGCGAGTGAGCGAACGGCCGGAAGGACCGATCACAGGAAATAAGAACGGCCGGTGAAGCGCCGGCCCGAAGTGATACCGAGTCAGTTCCGCGCCGTCGCTCTGAAACGAAGCCTGGTTGTACGGTTGCGGCACAATCTGCATCCGCGGCACGGGCTTCGGTTTCGGCTGGATTTCACTTGCCGCGTTGCCTCTGCTCACCATAGTCAGCAGCGCGATAACGATGGTAAATCGAAATAAAGCAAACATAATAGTCTCCAATTAACTTGACAACTTCATTGAAGTCGCGCGATCTCTCAAACGCGGCACATATCCCCGGTTCGGCTCATCGTCAATGTCCACAGCTCAGTAAGGTGGGCACCGCACACCAAATTAAATTGCGGTGTGCGATGCATACCCTACGGCTACTGCACGTTCTTCTCTTTCGAGTGTACGGATTTATGCGTTAATTTCCACAGCAAACTTATCGCCACCTTTGCACTCAGCGCCGAGACCAAGGAGAAAATTAACGAACCGGTCCAAAGATAAAATCCCTGCAGAAAGACACTTGCAATTCTTCCTTCGATATTATATGCATCAAAAATATCTCTGATCGGAACGGCATTCTCCAGGATATACTTGCCGAGCCTCCAGGCGGCGGTATAGATTGGCACGGCAGTGAGAGGATTGGTCACCCAGCACGCCGCCAGTGCAATGGGCAGGTTGACTCTGAAATACAGCCCGCCACAGACCGCCAGGATCATCTGGAAGGGAATTGTGGGTGTAAAGGCGACAAAAAGGCCAAGAGCCAATCCGCCGGAGATGGATCTTTTATCCGTTCTCCAAAGCCACCCTGAAAAAAGCCTATGTCCCCAAATACGGAAGAGATAAGTATTCCGTAGAGATTTCCTCATGGACGCCTGTCTCTTACGCCATTTTTTTAACCACATCCCAATTGCCCTCTTCCTTTTGCTGTAGCGCGGCCTCTACACTGCCGGCCAAGATGAACAAGTAGCCCATCAACTCGCCCAACTCTTCTATGACTCGTTTGTAGTCACGCACATAATCATCTCCCATGAGTAATTGGAGAAAAGCTCCGTGCCCCACCAACTGCGCAAAAGGTACCGCAACTATAAATCCGCTCCATAGCAGAGAAAACGCACGCGTATCTATAAAAGCCGTCATCTGGGCGGTAACGGCATCTCGTTGTCTCCAATAGATAAAACCTGCGGCCATTATACAAAAAAATGCCGGCAATGACCAACCTGCTACTGGAATATATCTGTCCAGTATCATGTCCAGCTCACGTATTGCCGCGAACATAGCCGTAAACGAGAGAATGGATAAAAGTTCCCTGAAACTACATGTACTGTGTCTTGAAGAAATCAGCAGTATCGACGCCGCGATTGTTAACAAGAGAAACTGGAGCCATTCGACAGGTCCATTTTCAGAGAATACGACGATATCACCATAGTCGATTATGATTGGAAGTGAGACTGTAACCCCGAATACTGTAAGGCTATAGATGATAAAGCGGGAAAAAACGTTGTTTGCCGGCCTGGCATTGTTAATGGTCATTGTGGTCTCACAATATGCATCTCTCAGTCTCTCCGTATCGGTACGGGATGTACCGCACACCAATCAAATTGCGGTGTGCGGTCCTATGGACCCCTGACGGGGTGCATACCCACGGCTCAGATAACCGTAATTCTCCTTAAGTGCTGAATAGAGCTTCCACAAAAGTATCGGGGTCGAATTCGGCTATGTCTTCGGGTTTTTCGCCGAGGCCGACGAATTTGACCGGCAGGTCAAGCTGGTCCTTTATTGCGATTACGATGCCGCCGCGTGCGGTGCCGTCGAGCTTGGCCAGGAATATGCCGGTTACGTTTATCGCCTCGGTGAACAGCTTGGCCTGGGAGATCGCGTTCTGACCTGTGGTGGCGTCGAGGACCAGGAGCACTTCATGGGGGGCGCCGGGGATCTTGCGTTTTACCACGTCACGGATTTTGGTCAGTTGCAGCATAAGGTCTTTTTTCGTGTGCAGCCGCCCCGCCGTATCGAGCACGAGAATGTCTGCGTCTCTGGCGGTGGCAGCCTCGCAGGCATCGAAGGCGACTGCTGCAGGATCGCTGCCGCTTTTGTGCTTGATTATCTGCACGCCGATGCGTTCGGCCCAGATGCTCAACTGCTCGACGGCGGCGGCACGAAAGGTGTCGCAGGCGGCGACGATGACCTTCTTGCCGTGTTGGTTGAATATGTGGGCGAGCTTGGCGATACTGGTGGTTTTGCCGGTGCCGTTGACTCCGGCGACGAGAATGACGGTCGGACCTGTGGCGGCGGTGTGCAGCTCTCTATCGCGGTCGGGCCAATAGCCTTTGATGTGCTCTTTTAGAAACGGGATAATATCGTCGCTGGTCGCGATTTGTCGCGCGTGATAGGCTTCGCGCAGCTCCGAGACGAGCTTGTCCGTCGTTTCGACTCCTATGTCGTCTCCGATCAGCGTCTCTTCCAGCTCGTCGAGCAGCTCTTCGTCGATCTTGCGGCCCAGGCTGAGCACTGACGAGAGCGAGGAGCTTATCTTTGCTCTGGTCTTGCCCAGTCGATCTTTGAAGAAACCGGCCGTCTTGGTGAATATTCCCATAAGTGGTTGCCTTTCATCAAAACCAGTAATTGCCCCTGATGGTAATGAGATTTACGGGAATTTCAAGCATGTGTGGAATTAATTTTCGCGGCTGCTCCTTCAAGTGTTCATTTCTCACTCATAGCATATAAGAGACGGTGCATACCCTACCAATCTAAATTTTCCCAACGTCTGGTTGACCCACATGACGGCAATTGCAGGCTTTTATCTGAACCCGGAGATTTTTCTTTGACAGATCGGGAGATACCGATTAGATTTCTGGAGTTGTTTCGTGCTCTGTAACCGTTCACAGGTAAAAAACGCTGTTAATCAGGCAAGAATACAGCTTTTATCAAGTTGTCACTTGGAAAAAGTTGGTGACATTAGATCAAAATCCTATTTCTAAGCGAATAACGGCTCTTTTTCCCGTGAACGGTTACCGTGCTCTTTGCGTTCGGCTTTGATCCGATTGAGTTCGAGACCAGGTTAAAACCCTCTAACATGGAAGTTCCGGCGGCTGCCGCTCTTCGCAGTCGGCCGGCGGTTCACGAAGGACGGTAGTGTGGCGACCCCCGAAATTGAGGACATTTTCGCCGATATACTTGAGCGTGCAAAGGCACTCGACCCGGCAAACACACGCAAGTGGTTTGAAAAGTTGAGCGTCCGGCATCTGGACGGCGGCAAATTAGTGGTGAACTGTCCCGACAATGCGACCGTTCAATTTCTCCGCGATAACTGCAGGAACAGTTTTACACGAGCCGCACAGCACGTTACCGGGCACCTGATCACTGTGGACTTCAGCACCGAGGTATTTGAGCTGAATGAGCCTCCGACATACCCGCGAGCCAATCTGAACCACATCGGCGCTCAGGAAAAACCTGAAACAGGAAATCTCAAGCTCCATCCGGACTACACCTTCGAGAGCTTCGTCGTCGGGCCCAGCAATCGCCTGGCGCATGCCAGTTGTATCGCAGTAAGTCAGTCTCCGGGAAATACATACAATCCGCTCTTTGTCTACGGCAACTCCGGGCTGGGAAAGACCCACCTCCTGCATGCAGTCTGCTTCGAGATACAGCGAGTGTTTGAAAACGCCGCGATCCAGCTTTTGAGCTGCGAAGATTTCGTTAACAAATTTATCCGGGCGATCGAGGAAGGAAACCTGGCGGGCTTTCAAAAGCAATTCCGCACTGTGGACGCCCTTGTGATAGACGACGTTCAGTTCCTGCGTGAGCGAGAGCACAGTCAGGAGGAGTTCTTTCATACGTTCAACGCCCTCTACAACAACGGCAGGCAAATCATTCTCAGTGCCGACAGTCCGCCGGGAAAGATACCGTCGCTCGAAGAGCGTCTGATCAGCAGGTTCAACTGGGGGCTGGTGGCCAGGATCGATCCTCCGAGTTACGAGACCAGAGTCGCTATAGTTCAGAAAAAGGCTCATCTCAGAGGCCTCGATATCTCAGAAGAAATCGCCGGGTATATCGCTCGCAAGGTACACGCCAACATTCGGGAGCTGGAGGGGGCGTTAACCACGATTTATGCAGTTGCGACCACGACGCAGCAGCCGGTCGATATGGAGCTGGCTCAGATGGCTTTAGAAGGTCAAATCGAGGCGACCACCCGTCATATCAGCATTACCGACATCATCGAGGTCGTTACGGGTTATTTCGACGTCCGCCTGGCGGACTTGCAGAGCAAAAGGCGCAGTCAGAGCATCACCGAGCCGCGGCAGATTTGCATGTATCTGGCGCGCAATTTGACAAGGCACAGTCTCGAGGAAATCGGCGGCCACCTCGGCGGGCGCGACCACACAACCGTAATGCACGCGTGCAACAAAATCACCCAGGTCAAGGACACCGACTCCAAGATGAGTGCACTGCTCGAAGATCTGACAAAACAGATCACACACCCCTCTCAGGTCTGAGCGCAGACCCCGGGGGCTGGCTCCTTTTTGTCGGAGTATCACCGGCAAAGAGGCACCTGTCCCGCTTACACTACCGGAAAAGAACGATTATTCGGTCTCAGAAAGGATATGAGTTGCCGACAGAGGTGTTGTTGCGATAAGATATTGCCGGTTCTTGTATCTGGGTATGTAAGGAGCAGAAACACTTGGCGAAGGAAAACGTCAGCAAGAAGCAGCCTCGCGTTGCTCTGATAGCGTCCGAACACACGGTCCGCGAGTTTTCCGACTTCCTCGAGTTACTGCTGGTTGGCCTCGCGGATGAGTCGATACCGTCTCTGTTGATCTGCCCGCCGGTATTCGATTCGGATTCGATAGTGACGGGCACAGCCGCCCTCATAAACCAGCCGGCCCTGGACCTGCCGTTCACGGAGCGTCTGGCCGCACGTCTGCTCGCTCAGCAGGTCGCGAGATTCGAGCCAACGGTGCTGCACTGCCTTTGCGAGAGCAAAGCCTCGTTCACTCGACTGCTGGCTCATCGACTGGAACTGCCGTATGTGTTGATGGTCAACTCGATGCAGGGCAGATGGAGCCAGCTTTCCATTTCATCCAAGCGATGCAGAAAGATCATCGTCCCCGGCGAGACCATTGCCGCCAATCTTGCCAAGGTGCATTCCGGGCACGCCGACCGAATCGAGCGGATAAAAATCGGCACTTTTGTCACGGACAGTGACGGATGCTTCTCTCATCCCGATAGAATCCCAACCATTGTGACGGCTCATCCGCTGGACAAGGTCGAAGATTTCGAGAACCTTTTCGCAGCGCTAAGACACCTTCGTGTGGATGGCTATGAGTTTGTGATGGTGATTGCCGGTGACGGGCGGGAGGAGGGACAAATCTGGCGACTTCTGGGCGCCTTGGACTTGTTGCATACGGTTACTATGGTTTCAAGATTGAAACCCTGGCGGTCTGTTCTCGCCGCCGGCGACATTTTCATCCGGCCACAACCGCGGTTTCTTTTCGATACTTCAGTGCTTGAGGCGATGAGCGTAGGAACCGCTGTCGCCGGGTGCAGAGGTGGAGTGGATGACCTTATCGTAGAGGACAAGACGGCCGTACTTTTCAAACCCGACGACGAACTGAGCATAATGCATGCCCTGCAAAAACTGCTGAACCGAAGAGAGTTCGCACGTCAAATCGCGCGGAGCGCCCAACAACATCTGGCTGAGAATTATAGAGTAGGCGATATGATCTCCGCCACTATAGAGACATATCGCAGCGCACGGGGATGAACCTGGTGAACTGGAAGATAAGGATCGGCTAAGAATCTGACTGGATCTGTCAGATCAGTTCCACGCTTATTGCCTTCTCGGGCGGTTTCTCCATGCCCACTAACTTATTGCCGAGTTCGTACGCCTTCTCAAGCGCCGAAGGATGCCTCGCTATCTCGCCCGCGTCATCGATCTGGCCGACAAAAAGATTAATCGTACAGTTAATATCGATCGCATCGAAATACGTCATCATCGTCAGACGGATGCTCTCGAACTGCTTTTTACTCTTCGAGCCGCCCACCGCGATCACCATCGCCCGACGATCGCGCCCGGCTGTGAGAGATTCTCTCTTGAGCACGTACTTGTGCGCCCAAAGACATTGGCCGCGATCTATCAGATTCTTCGCCTGTGCGCAGACGCTCATGAAAAACACCGGCGTAGCGAAGATAAGACGGTCGGCGTCGAGTATCTTCTCGAGCAACGCCTGATAATCATCCCGGACGCGGCACTGCCCCGTCTTGAGACAGGCGTTGCACTCTACGCACGGGCCGATATTGTAAGAGCGCAGATTGACGTATTCGGCCCGTGCCCCGGCTGATTCGGCGCCGAGCAAGGCTTCGCGCAAAAGCAAATCGCTGTTGCCCCTGATCCTCGGGCTGGTTGAGATTCCAAGAGCTTTCACATTTGTTTCCTGTACACAACATTACCCGCTACGATAGTCGCGCAGACGTTAAGGTTGGCGTCAAGCAGAACCAGATCGGCGTCTTTTCCGACAGCAATTGCGCCTTTGTTGTCCTCGAGGCCCAACAATTTTGCCGGGTTTTGTGTGACCGTCCGGATCGCCGCGTCGAGCGGGCAATTCGTGAAGGTCACGAATCTCTTTAGCAGTTGGCTGATACCCAGGGCTGTGCCGATCAGGGTGCCGTCGGCGTATCTGGCGGTTCCGTCTTTGGATTCGTATTCGACGCCATTGTAGACGAACTTGCCGTCGCCGAGGCCGATGGCCTGCATTCCATCAGTGATGGGTATGACCCGTTCCGGGCCGAGAATGTCGAAGGCGAACTTGAGAACCGCCGGGTGTATGTGAACCCCGTCGGGAATTATCTGGGCGGTTATGCGGTCGCTTTCAAAGATCGCAACCAGCGGGCCGGGAGCGCGGTGGTGGCATGGCGCCATGGCGTTGAACAGATGGGTCACGTGAGAAATGCCAGCGTCGAAACCCGCCACGGTCTGCTCGTAAGTAGCGTTAGAATGGGCAAAAGCTGCAACTGTTCCCGAGTCCACCAACGAGCGAATAATCGGCAGGCAGTCGGGCAGCTCGGGCGCAATCGTCATGAGATCGAGACGCCCTTTAGTGCCGTCCATAACCTCGTCGAGCACTTTTCTCGACGGCGGACAGATGCAATCAGGCTGGATCATACCCCTCTTGACGGGCGAGATGAACGGACCCTCCAGATGGATCCCCAGCAGGGCAGCTCCGCCAAGGTCGCGCCCGACACAATCGGCGGCAACGGCAAGATGCTCGTTCTCGTCTTCCGGCTTGAAAACAGTTGTAGCGAGAAAACCCGTTACTCCGAAGCGGGCGCAGGTTTGAGATATGGCGCTTAAGGCCTCGACGCTCCCGTCCAGCACGTCTGCGTTGCCCGCGCCCTGGATGTGAACGTCAATGAAACCGGGAGCGATTATCATGCCCTCGGCATCGAGCGTATTGTCGCACGGCTCGGTTGAACCGATCTGTGCGATTACTCCGTCTTCGACGAGGATTGCGGTTGCGGCATCCGCCGGCGGTGCATCGAAAGATTTGCAGTTCGTTATTAGCAGTTTCTTCGTCGTATCGGTCATAAGCGGACAACAATAATTGACTGCCGGCTGGATTGCAAGATAAAGAGCGGTCTCAACAAAAAAACCGCGAGTTGCGAAATGCAACTCGCGGCAGGAAAGGAGCATCTTCAGATGCTCTGCTGTTTATTTAACTACGGGCAAGCCGTGCCTCTTCCACTGTTCGAATCCGCCCTCCAGCACCGTTACACAGAAGTCATTTTCGGCAAAGTAGTTTGCCGCACGCTTCGCAAGATGGCAATCAGCCGAGTGCGAATAAATCACGTTCAAGTTGTCTTCAGTCAGACCGAAGGTCGAAGTCCATGCCCTTTTGGGCAGACTCAGCGCTCCCGGCAAGTGCCCGACGAAAAAATCAAAAGGCTCGCGAACGTCAATCACGTTGATATCCTCGTTATTTCGCATTTTCTCGTATACATCAAGCGGGCTCATGATCATATCGAGGTCCGCATCGAAATTTCCAAGTACTTTCTTAGTATCCACAAGTGCCATGTCCTTCTCCTTTCGAAAAGTCGGATCGGTCATGTTACACAGGTTGATCGCCCCCATTATCGCCCTTTTTCGGACTACTAATGAGATAGCACTTCTTCATCAAACCCATTCGTTCCTATACGAACCTTTGCCGTCAAGGTTTTGCAGAAAATCGACCAATTTCACTCTGCTTTAGAATCCAGGGCTATCGCATGAAATTCGGCTAATATGCATTATTTGGCCAGAAACACTAACAAGGACATTTTCATCGTTTATTTTAGAGTTGAAGAATGTGGCTTCCCAGGCTTAGAAGTACGGTTATTTTTTTCATGCGATAGCCCTGCTTTAGAATCGTGTGCGCTTGACATTGGACGCTGACAATCGTAATATTTCGCAAAAAGCCGCCTGTTCACGGAGCATCAGCAATGGCAAAAGCAGAAAAAAGCTGGGAAAAGCGCTTAGCCGGCGAACCCGACGAAATAATGGTAGATTTCGTCGAGTCGCTGTCGATAGACAAACGTCTGTATAAGTACGATATCGTCGGCTCGATCGCTCACGCGCAGATGCTGGCCGAACGCAGGCTGATCACCAAGAACGAGCTGAAGCAGATAAAAAGCGGCCTGATCGAGATCGGCGAAGAGATCGCGAGCGGACGATTCGAGTTTAAGAATGAATACGAAGACATTCACATGGCCGTCGAGGCCGCACTTGTGGCTAAAATCGGCGATGCGGGCAAAAAGCTCCATACCGGCAGAAGCCGCAACGACCAGGTGGCAACCGACGTCAGACTCTGGATGCGGGATCGGATAGAAATCGTCCAGGCCAAGATCACGCTGCTCCAGAAGGCCCTGGTAAAGCTGGCGGGCAAGCATACGAAAGACATTATGCCCGCCTATACCCATCTTCAGCGTGCCCAGCCGATTGTTATAGCGGCCTATCTTTTGAGTTTTGTCGATCAATTCGAGCGCGACTTTGTGCGGCTGGGGAATTGCCGCGAGCTGCTCAATGTATCGCCCCTGGGCAGCGGCGCCATAGCGGGCTCCACCCTGCCTCTGGACAGAGAAAGCACCGCCGGTCAGTTGGGATTCTTCGCTATCAGCCAAAACAGCATCGACGCGGTCAGCGACAGGGATTTCTGTGCCGAGTTTATTTTCAACTGCGCGATGATCGCAACGCATCTGTCGCGACTGGCGGAGGACTGGATACTTTACTCTTCCAATGAATTCGGATTCATCAGGATCGACGATGCATATTGCACTTCGTCGAGCATGATGCCGCAGAAGCGAAATCCCGACGTGCTGGAGCTGATTCGCGGCAAGACCGGCCGGGTTTACGGCTCGCTGATGGGTATGTTGACGGTCCTGAAGGGCCAGCCCTCGGGATATAACCGCGACATGCAGGAGGACAAGGTACACGTATTCTCAGCCGACGATACTGTGGGTGCCTGCCTGGATGTGGCGCGTGCTGTGGTTTCACACACGGAATTCAATACGAAAAGAATCGCCGCCGGCCTCGACGAAGGTTTTCTCGACGCGACAGCCCTGGCCGAGTATCTCGTGGGCAAAGGCATCCCCTTCCGCGAAGCACACGGCATCGTCGGGGCACTCGTGACCGACTGTGAAAAGCAGGGAAAGAAGCCGGCCGACCTTGATTTGAAGGAATTTCGCAACCAATGTGCTTCGATCAAGAAAGACGTCTACAAGCATCTGGGGGCCTCGAACGTCGCAGGCAAGTATCTCACCGAAGGTTCCGCCGGCCCCAAGCAGACAAAGGCTCAGGTTGAAGCCTGGAAAGAGCAGTTGGGCCAGCGATGAGCGCCGGCGAAGACGAAATAACGGCATGGTTCGCCCGGCAGAGCAAATTGTCGAACGCCGATTTCCCGATCGGCATCGGCGACGACATGGCGCAGGTCCGAATCGGCGACAAATCGGTGCTAATCACCACCGATATGCTCCTGGACGGCGTTCATTTCGACCTGAAACAAGCCACTCTCGAACAGGTTGGCTACAAGGCAATGGCCGCCAGCCTCAGCGATTGTGCCGCGATGGCCACGATTCCCGTTGCCTCGGTGGTTTCCGTCGCCCTGCCGGCAGGTTTCGGACAAAAACAATTGAAACAGCTTCACGCCGGGATTAGCCGGGCAGGGGAAAAGTACGACTGCGCTCTGATTGGCGGCGACATTACGACCTGGAAAAGCGACAATGCGTTTGCAATCAGCGTCGCAATGCTCAGCAAAACGACGGAAAACGAGCCTGTAGCCAGATCGGGCGCAAAGATCGGCGACTGTATCTGCGTAACGGGATCACTGGGCGGATCGGGTTTGGGAAAACACCTGGAATTCGAGCCAAGAATAGCCGAGGCGCTGAAACTCGCCGATATGGTCAAAATCAACGCTATGATCGACATAAGCGATGGGCTCAGCACGGATTTGAATCGCATCTGCAAAGCAAGCGGCACGGGAGCTATAATAAATGCAGAAAAGATTCCGATTTCAGACGCGGCCGGAAAAAGTGCCGAACCGCTGCAAGCGGCATTGAACGACGGCGAAGATTTTGAACTGCTTTTCACTGTATCGCAAGGAAATTATGAGGTACTGTGGGACAACTGGAATGGGCCGGCTCCTGTTACGCGGATCGGCAACATTACGGATACCGGAAAGATGCAGATAAGAACGACAGACGGCAAGCTTGAAGATTTGGAACCCGGGGGTTACGAGCATTTAAGGAATTGAACTATTGTTACGTCAAAGATAAATTTGGGAAATTGTCATTGCAGGCGGAGCGAAGCAATCTCACACTCCTGGGGTTGAGAATGCTTCGTCGCTGCGCTCCTCGCAGCGACATTCTCACAATATTTATTATGACAGTATGCTATTTTGGAGGTCTGGACTATGAGAATGAGATTTTATGTCGCGGGAATGATGCTTCTCGGCTTTTTAGCGGCTGCAAACGCCGGAGAGAAGCTTGGTCGGGGATTGGTGGCTCGGGAACGGGAGGACGGCTCGGTCTTTGTCAGTTGGCGTTTGCTCGAAAGCGACCCGGCGGACAGCGTGTTCTGGCTCAGACGTGCAGGCACCCAGCCGGGCGACCTTGATACCGAACTGATAGCAAACAGCACCAACTTCGTGGATGAAAATCCGCCTGACGAAAAATTTGCCTACAACCTTTACGTGCGCCGGGCCGGTGATGTGCCGGGCGTGTATCCTGCGATCGGAAATGTCGCGGTCAATCTCTCCGGCAAACCCAAGCCTTACGTCAGCATTCCGCTGGATGGCGATTACGATTTTCAGAAGGTTGGCATCGGCGATCTGGATGGCGACGGCACGTATGAGTACGTTATCAAGCAGCCGAATTTCAATACCGACCCTTATCAGCACCCGGGGTATTGGAAAAAGAGCACTACGACATACAAGATCGAGGCGTATCGTCTGGACGGCACGATGATGTGGCGGCACGACATGGGCTGGTCTATCGAGGCGGGGATATGGTATTCGCCGTGGATCGTTTACGACGTTGACGGCGACGGCAAGGCCGAGGTCTACTGCAAGGCCGGTGAGGGCGACCCGCGCGACGAGAAAGGGCTGGTCCAGACGGGCCCGGAGTATCTGATAAAGCTCGACGGGGAGACCGGCAAAGTTCTCACCAAAACCGACTGGCCCAGCCGGGAAGGTTTCAGAAAGTACAACTATTACTGCCGAAACTTCCTGACCGTGGCATATCTCGACGGCAAGAAGCCGTCTCTGATAATCCAGCGGGGCACTTACAATCTCATCAAGATGCAGGCGCTGGACAAGGATTTCAATCAGATTTGGTACTGGGAATCGACACAGGAGAAGGACAGGTACAGCGGCCAAAGCGGGCACGGATTGACCACAGCCGACGTGGACGCCGACGGCAGGGACGAGCTGGTCATGGGAGCGGCGGTAATCGACGATAACGGCACAGGCCTTTGGTCACTCGAAATGGGGCATCCCGACGCCATGTACGTCGCCGATATCGACCCGGATAATCCGGGACTGGAGATGTTCTACGGGATCGAGCCCCGGCAGAAGACCGATGCAATCTGCGTAGTGGACGCAAAGACCGGCCGCAAGCTCTGGGCGCACAAGGAGCCGACGCGGCATGTTCACAGCCAGGGGATGGCCGCAGACGTGCTGGCCGATCCGCCGGGCATGGAGGTCTACGCCGGCGAAAGGGACTATAAGAAAAGATGGCTCTACAGCGCCAAGGGAAAACTGCTCGAATTCCACGAGACCGGCACGCTCAGTCCACGCGCTCTATGGTGGGACGACGATCCTCAGAAGGAGGTTATCATCTCCGGCGCGATTCGCGACTGGGGCGGCGAGCCGACCCGGCGCCTCGAAGGCAAACTGATCGCCGTTGTTGACTGCCTGGGCGATTACCGTGAAGAAGCGATAACAGCTTTGAAGGGTGAGCTGCGTATTTATAGCACCACTATACCCGCTTCGGACCGGCGAGTCTGCCTGATGCAGGACCACCAGTATCGAATGGGAGTAGTAGCTCAGACGATGGGCTATTATTACCCGGCACAACTTGGGAAATGATGAATGATAACACTGGTTCGTAGTGACGCCGTGAGGCGTTTCAATGCCCTTACGGGCACACTACGAACGGCGTCATTAAAAACGGGACAATTGAACTCGTGAATGCAGATTTTTCCGATATTCTAAATTCACCGCAGGAAACCTTAGAGTTCGGCCAAAAACTCGGGGCGAAACTCCGGGGCGGGGAGGTTATCGCCGTCTGCGGGCCGTTGGGCAGCGGCAAGACGCACCTGATTAAAGGTATAGCCGCCGGCGCCGGTGCCGAGAACCCGACCAATGTCAATAGTCCTACTTTTGTAATAGTCAACGAATATTCGGGTCGGCTGGATATTTTTCATATAGACGCCTACCGGCTGGATTCTATAGCGGAGTTCGAGATGCTGGGATTCGACGATTACTGCCGTCCGGATTCCGTGGTTCTTATCGAGTGGGCCGATAAGATCGAGTCAGCCTTAAAGGGTATCGATTATATCAGAATATCGCTCGAACACGCAAGCGAGACAAAAAGAACGATACAAATCGAGAACGCACCGGGTTACGTATAAAAAACCCATCCTCCCCTCCCGCACCCGTATCTGTCATTGTCGCCAAGGCGGGAATGACAATCTTATCCGCCGTATGACAAGTAGGCTGAGAGACTCGCTGCGCCCGGGTGGCAGCAGATGGGCAAAAGATTAATCCGGTCAATGTGTCAACGGGCTTTAACGTATTTTTGGATTTATCGCATTACAGGCTCCAGCATAATCATAAATGGGCGGCAACAAAGAAGTTACCGTCCACATGCTGTATGCCGCCTTGGTGACGCTCGGGTCGCTTCCCAGCGTTGCCCTATCCTCCAGCAGGGCTCTGGTCAGAATACCGCAACATGCTGTTGCCTCAAAGCGATAAATCCATGGAATCTCTTTTGCCCGTAACCTTTGGGACGATAATAAAAGATTGGATTCCTGCCTTCGCAGGAATGACAATCCTGTCCACGGTATGAGAAGCACGCTGATAAGCTCGCTGCCGTACAAGGGCGGGACGCCCTCGCCACCATAAACGATTCAATCGTTATAATCAGATTGTATTCGCATAATTCCGCATCTAACGTATCTTTATTTTTGTGGAAATTTCCATATTCTCCAGTTTGGCACGGAAAAATTTGTTTTCTATATTTTGAGTGTATGGTCAGTAAATTAAGCATATCGGTGACGTAATCGTCAGAACAGTATTGAGGTAATTTATTGGGAGGGTTTCAAGTTCACAAAATAGCAGTAGTGCGTTTAAGTCACGTATCGAATAAGTCGATACTCTGACTGCGGAGAAGATCACCACGGAGGATATTGTCAAGTTTTATTAGTATTAGCAAACAAAAGGGTGAATGTAATTTTTCAAAGAGAAAAGGAGCAAAAAATGAAAGCGAGAAGCGGATTTACATTAGTTGAAATTCTTATCGTCGTGGTTATCCTCGGAATCCTGGCTGCAATCGTGATTCCTCAGTTCACGGATGCCAGCACCGAAGCCAAAACATCGAGCCTGATGACCGACCTGCAGACAATGAGGTCGCAGATCGAGCTGTACAAGATCCAGCATAATGACGATCTGCCGGGTTCAGGTAGTGCCTCGTTTATTGAAGCTATGACGGGCACAACAGACATCCACGGAACAGCAAGTGGGAGTTACGGACCTTACGTACAGCAGATTCCAACGAACCAGTTCAATGACAAGAAGGATATTACTGAAGCCAATACCACACCGGAGGCTGCACCGGATACCGGTTGGTTCTTCAACACTACGACAGGTGAGTGGAGAGCCGGAGATGCGGATCACTGGGCTCTGTAAGAATACGATCGAACACTAAGTACGCCGTGAATATCTCCGCGACAGTTCAAGACGAAGCTTCGTGAGAATCACGGAAAGAAAACAAAAACAGGCTGGCCATGCTGAGGTAAATGCCGATAGCGGGCCAGCCTTTTTGAAAATATGGGAGAGGGAGGTTATGAAAGAGAAGAGTCGTTTATCGTATGTAGAGCTGGCGACCGTGCTGGTCGCACTGAGTGTAGTTTCGATGCAGGTTGTTCCCAAGTTTACACAGGCGACCGAGGCATCGAGAACCGATGAATTAATCCAGGGACTGCAACAAATGCGCAACGCGCTGAAACTGTACAGTGTCCACAACGAAAATCCTCAGCCTCCGAGCGACTCGTTCGAGAGTTTCGAGGCCGCTCTGACGGACACTGACGGACGGCGGGAACCATACGTGCAGGAGATTCCCGTCAATCCATATAACAGTCTTGACACGGTACGCTTTGACGGCAAACCGGCCGGGGCCAACCGCGCCGGCTGGCGATTCGATACTGTATCGGGCCTGTTCCAGGCCGATAACAGCAAGAAGCACGCAGTCCTTTAACATAGAAAAAAGAGAGAGGACTGGTGAGATGTGATGAAAAAGCCAAGAGGTTTCACACTTATAGAGATTCTGGTTGTGGTGGTTCTGCTCGGCATTCTCGCCGGAGTGGTTCTTCCGCATATAGCCAACGGGGCCATATCGGCCCGGGAAAGCGCACTGGCCAGCGACCTGCAGATGCTGCGCAGGTACGTGCTGATCTACAAGGCCCAGCACAAAGAGGTCGCGCCGGGCTATCCGAACGGAGACACTACGCAGGCGCCAACCCAACAGGCTTTTCTGGATCAGATGATGCTGTCGAGCGATTCGGACGGCAATACAGCCGCAGTGGGCACGGCCGGCTTTCCAAGAGGTCCGTACCTGATGAGGATGCCGGTGAATCCGCTGAATAACAAGGATACCCTCGAGCCGCTTGCCAACGGGGCCGCTTTCCCGGCCAACGCCGACGACAGCCACGGCTGGATATATAAAGCCGACACAGCGGAAATTCGAGCCGATTGTGGCGGTTCAAACGATGCCGGAAAACTGTACTATGATTACTAACTTTAGCACAGGACGGCGGGGCTTTACGCTTGCCGAGTCGTTAATGGCCGTGGCGGTGCTGGGCATCGCCGCGGCCGGTGTGCTGCTTCCGTTTTCCGGCGGAGCGCGGGTACGGGCCGAGGGCGTTCGACGGACACTGGCGGTCAAACTGGCGAGCGATTTGACCGAGCGGATAGTGAATACGCCGTTCGATCAGATTATTTCGACTTACGACGGCTATTCGGAATCTCAGGGGCAGGTCACGGACGCCGACGGCGTTGTTTTCGCCGATGCTCATTACCACAACTTCAGCAGAGACGCCGGCTGCCAATATGTATACGTGCCGCAGGAGAGCGACGCCGCAGATCCGACATTCATTCGCGCTACGGTTCGGGTTTATTACAGCGGCAGGACAATAGCGACCGTTAACAGACTTATATCGGAATGAAGAAGGTAAATATATTATTCTTTGTCATTCCCGCGAAAGCGGGAATCCAGGATTATTGCGATAAATATGGATTCCCGCCTTCGCGGGAATGACAATGTTCGCGGGAATGACAATGTTCGCGGGAATGACAATGTTCGCGGGAATGACAATGTTCGCGGGAATAACAATGTTTGTGGAAATGACAGAGTGGGATTGCGACATGCGAGAGAGAAGAAACAAGAAGGGTCTCACGCTTGTCGAGCTGATGGTTGCCCTGGTCGTTACGAGCATCGTAATGGGCGCCGTGGCAACTTTGGCTTATGCCATGAGTACGGCGACCAGGGCAACGGACGATACGAGCCGGAAGCAGGCTCAGGTCCGTTACGCTACGATGAGGATCTCCGAGCTGATTCGGCACTGCAGGCTTATATGCTACGCCAACAGCGAGGAGATGGCGATCTGGCGGGACGACGACGTCCTCGGCGGAGAGGACCGGATTAACGCGGGCGAGTTGGTATACATCGAGACGAGCGGCGGCAAAATCCAGCTTATGGATTTTTCCGAAGTTCCCGCTTCTCTCGAAACGATTCCGCTCGCACTGAATCAGCTCGAAGGTCTGAAATCTTCGCTGATGTCGGACTGTACCGAAAGGTACACCGTTCTGGTGCCCGAGTGCAGCAACGTTGATTTCGGCTTTCTTCCGGCGATGCCGCCGGAGAGTAAATTCATGACGATCTCGTTCGACGTATTGGAAAACAACGCCGTCCGCACCTATCAGACAAACGCAGCTCTTCGCGGCTGGGCGGGAAATTTGCTCGACGGAAGCAATGAGATTGACAGCGACGACGATTGAAATGAGCGTAAAAAGAAACAAAGTTGATAGATCCGGATTCGCCCTGCTTGCGGTGCTGATGATCGTTATGTTCATCACCGTTCTGTCGCTCGGCTACCTGTCGCGCAGCAACGTGGAACTGGCCTGCGGCCGGAATATGGAAATGCGCGCACAGACGGACTACCTGGCCGAGTCCGGCCTGGAACACGCCAGAGGACTGATCCTGAACCCGCAGGATGTCGCTTCGGAATATTGGACGGGAGACAGCCAGCAGCAATTAGTCGCAAACAGTTCGGATTACTACGATGTGGCGGTAGCTCGTGACGACACGGATCCGAACGATAGATGCAATTATATCATAGATTCCAACTCGTACCGGCTCGAAGGGGGCGAGAAAACCAGCCGGAGCGACCTGAGAGCGACCTTGCGGCTCGATCCGTGCGTAGCGCTCTGGACGAAGAGCGATGCTTTGCTCTGGAGCGGCGTTACAATCCACGGCGACGTCTGCTGTAACGGCAACCTGGAAAACGCAGGTACAATCGACGGGGACGTTTTTGCAAACGCTCTAAGCGGAACTATCACCGGCAGGCACAGTACCATCGCCGAGCTTTCGCTCACCTGGCCCCGGGTTACAGCAGCAGATTTCACTTCCAATTACACCACGCAATTAATAAGCACGGACGTTCTGAGCGACCAGACGTTCGGGCCTTATGATCCTCCACGAGTGTGCTATCGCGACGGCAATCTCTCGCTGGTCGGAAATGTTCAATTCGAGAGCATGTTGATCGTCGACGGTGACCTGGTTGTCTGGGGAAGCGGAAACAGAATCACAGCGGCCAAGAATCTGCCGGCACTCCTGGTGGCCGGCGACCTGGAAGTTGAACGAAACAGCAATCTGGAAGCAAACGGCCTGGTTGTCGTTAACGGCGATGTCCGGATCAATGAATATGCAGCAAATATCGACATAGAAGGTGGATTTTTTGTCGGAGGCAAATTCATCCAAACAGTAACGGACGAGACCGGTAATAACACCGGCGTTCTGCTTAACGGACCTCTCTGGCACCCAGGCAGCGGTCAGGTCGGCGGCGCTGTCGAATTCAACGGTTATGACACCGCCATAGAGATAAACGATTTCGGCGTCTCAAGCACGGCGCTAACCATGAGCGCCTGGATTAACGCGGACCGTTTCGATCACCTGGCCAGCCGGGACGCTCGCATAATCTCCAAGGCAGTGGGATTGGCGAACGAGGACCACTATTGGATGCTCTCTACCATTGCCGCAAGCGGACAAACTCGCCTGCGTTTCCGTCTCAAGGCCGGGGGATCCACTACCAGGCTCACTGCCGATACGGGAGACCTGACTACAGGTACATGGATACACGTTGCTGCAGTATATGACGGCAATGACATGAAGTTGTATAAGGACGGCCTTGAGGTGGGAAGCACGTCTAAGACCGGCGTGATCGATAGCCATTCCGGTGTACCGACGTGGATCGGGGGCAACCCCTCGGGCATTTTTGATCGTCCCTTTGACGGCCTTATCGACGACGTCCGTATCTATGATCGCGCGCTTGATCCCAATGACGTCTATCCGCCGACCGACGGTTTGCCGGGGCTTGTCGGGCACTGGAAACTTGACGAGGGAGGCAGCAATATTACGGTAACCGCCGCCCCGGCGAAAACGGCCATTCTGACCTGGTCGGCGGACGGGGACGTGGAGAAATGGAGCCAGGCGGCCGGAGCCTTTTTCAAAAGCATCAAAAGGAGATAAGAGCGTTCTTGATAGGCTATTGCAGAGTCCCGATGATGAAAGGTTATCGGCCCTCGGCTGGAGAATTGGGAAATTTTAAGAATATGTCAGCAAAGACACATTCAAGACTGCCGGCAGATTTAACGCCGGATACGCCGGCTTTAAGGGTCGTGCCAACTTGACGGTTGTGCCGGTTCTGTCGGCGGCAACTGTAGAAGGTGTGGAAAATACCATTTATGAGACTTATTTTCACTCGGCGAGACGATGTTTCACGGCTCAAGGCCGCCGACCTTTTAAGTCTGGAAAGGTCGAATAACTACTTTGGGCAGATTGGACTGGTCTTGCAGATCGGTCGGCAGTAAAGCCGCCCGTTTATTAAGACGAAAAAGAAAGCGGAGGAGGGTGATGAAGAGGTTTGACAATATGAGGAGGTTGATCGAAATGCCGTATTTTACGTATCTCTCGAGCCGGCCCGGCCGGGGGGTTGCAGTGGAGGGAAACGGCAAAGATGCACCGGACTCGCGCAGCGGCTTCACACTGATTGAGATTTTGATTCTGGCAGTGCTGCTGGGGATCGTTGCTCTCACGACCGTGCCGATGCTGAGTTCCGCCGGCACGATTCAACTTCGCGCAGCCTCCAACATGATCGCCGCCGATCTGGAATACGCCAAGAGTATGGCGATCAGCAGAGGGCAGGAATACTCGGTGGTGTTCGACCAGAACGCAGACAGCTACAGGATAGTGGATCGGAACTATAACGTAATACCGCACCCGGTAAAAAAGGGATTCGATTATCTTGTGGACTTTGGAACCGATACCAGGCTGAACCGGGTCGACATCACCGGCGCGAGTTTCAACGGAAATCCTGATGTCGAATTTGACAGCCTGGGAAGCCCCCAAAGCGGAGGAACAGTAACTTTGCAGGCGTCCGGCACGACAGTCACGATCACGGTCGAGCCGATTACCGGATATATATCGATTCAGTAGGGGTCGAGGAAAACACGCAGCCCTTTGGCAACCAGAAATGGGATAATGCGAAGGGCTTTGTCGGATTGACAGAAGACTAAAAGGTAAGGGAAAGAAGTAGATGATAAACTGGAGTATAAGAACTCGAGGTCTGCAACCGATAGGACTGGACTTAGGCCACAATTCTATCAAAATGCTCCAGTTGGCGATCGACGGAGGACAGGTATCGGTTGTAGCTGCGGATGAGACTCGTATCGAGCCCGGCATCGATCCGAACGAGCAGGCGGGACGACAGTTTATCGTCTCAGCAATAAGGCAAATGCTCGCCAGGGGCCACTTCCAGGGCAGGAAAGCCATCTCCTGTCTGCCCAGCGGCAAGCTGAGGATTACGAGTTTGCGCCTCGGAGAAACCGAAGAGAACGGCATAGAGCAAGCTCTGAAGAAGGAAGTTGCCCAGCGCTTCGGGCTGGATCCGGGGCGGGACGCCATGGATTATTTAGTCGCCGGAAGTGTTCGCCAGGGCAACGACGTCAAGAACGAGCTTATACTGTTTGCCATAGATCATGAAACCGTCAAAAACCATATTCAGATGCTCGAAGAAGCGGGGCTGAGACCTGTTGCCATCGACACAATTCCGTGCGCCCTGTTCAGAAGCTTCGAGAGGTCGCTGAGGCGTCAGGAAGACTGGGACTGCACGTCCGTTTTTGTTGACGTTGGATGCCGGTGTACGACTGTTGTTTTCGGCCGGGGAGGAGAAATCAGCTTCGTCAAGGAGATACCGATCGGCGGCGAAAACTTTACCGAAGAGGTCGCAAAAAAGCTCGGTATCAGCGCCGGCGAGGCAGAGATGCTGCGCAATACGCTGCGTGTCAGAGACGGCAAACCGGCCTCGAGGGCCGCCACGACGAAAACCGGCTCGAAGGACGGCGAACAACAACTGGATGCATCTACGAAACAGGAAATGGTCGATGCAATCAGCTCCGTTGCCGAGGAGCTGACAAAAGAGATATCCTTATGTCTCAGGTATTATACGGTCACGTTCAGAGGAAAACGCGTCCAGCGGGCGGTATTTGCCGGTGGTGGAGCATACGAAGACATTCTGCTCGACGTATTACGGCGTGAAGTGACAGTCGATATCGCAGTAGCCGAACCTCTGAAAGGCATCGACCTGTCGAGCGAGGGCGCGAGCATCGGCTTTGGAAACAACAGGCGAGGTCTTCTCTGCAAGTGGGCAATCGCGGTCGGCGTCAGCCTTAAGGGGTGGGAAAACGCCAGGACTAACGAGAAACGGGTGAAGAATCATTTCGCAAAACAGTCATGAAAGATATTGATTTTCTTCCAGAATGGTATAAGAGCGGCATACGGCGCGAGGTCAGCTATCGCACCCAGTACATTGCGCTGGGCGGCATATTCCTTTTGATGGCCGTATGGAGTCTCACCACCTCGAGCTCGATCTCGAAGGCACGGGCCGAGTACTCCGATATGGCCGCAATGGAATCGCGTGCGCGAAGTGTCTCAAAAGATCTGGACGAACTCGAAAATCGTTTAAGCAGCCTGCGAAAGAAAATCGGCTCCGTCGAGGAAATCGATTCCAAAGTCGACATTACCGCCGTTCTGGGGGAATTGAGTTGCCTGATAGAAAAGAGCATAGTTTTGAGCAAAGTCGAGCTTGTCGCCGAGAAATTCAAGAACGAGAAGAAAGACAAAGACTCGAAACGGACCAGCGCTATTGTCAGAGCGGTTCGAGTCAGAAACCAACAGAAACAGAAGCTTCCGCTCGGCAACGTGAGATTTAAGGTTGTTATAGCAGGCATTGCGGTAAACGGCCGGGCGGCGGCGGATTTGACACGGGAGCTTGAAAAATCACCGTATTTCTTCCAGGTCAAGCCCTCGTTTTCTCGGAGCACAGAGCTGCAAATTGACAATATCGCTTCGGCCGATGCGGCGACGGACGTCGGTGGAAGGACTCCGGAGACGAGAAAAACAACTTCGGGTCAGAGCAGGAGTCTCGAAGCAAGCGAATTTGAGATCATCTGCTACCTGGCGAATTATCGTAAAATATAGGAAAAAGCGAAAATAAAAATGTTTTGGCGGTCAAGACAACAGATAATGATATTAGCCATTGGCGCGACTATTGTATGCGTGTTTGTGGCGTTCTGGTATCTGCCCCTGCGCAGGGAAATGAATGCGATAGAACAGGCCAGAGCCGAACGGGCGCTGGTAATCGCCAAAGGCACTGCCGACGCCAAGCGTTTGCCTTTAGTCGAGGAAAAACTGAGCGACCTCCAAAGACGGTTCGGAGACTCCGAATCGAGCATTCCCGAGCAAAGAGACCTCGGCGAGTTCATGAGCGAGATCGCCGATTTGATGAAAGAGCACAATCTGAAAGACGACACGGTCACGCCCGGCGATGAAATCGAGGCCGATAAATTCTACTGCATACCCGTGGTTATGCAGTGCAAAGGTGAGCTTGCTCAGATATCCGAATTCTATAACCGGCTTCAAAGTCTGGACCGGCTGGTGCGTATCGAGCAAGTGAAACTAAATAACGATAAAAACTACAGCGGGCAGGTGACCATGGAAACGGAAGCTGTTGTTTATTACAAGGCAAAAGACGAAAAGGGAGAGGTTTGATCACTCAATAGGTGAAAGCCTCAAAGATGAGAAATACCGGAAATAAAAACACAGGCGCCAGAAAGATGTTGGATCGACTGGCGGAAGAGAAAAAGAAGAGCGTAACGGCGCTGTGTTTGATTGCCGTGATGATATTCATGTGGATCAGGGTGCTTACGAAAAAGGCGCCGCAGAGCGCTGAAGCGGAGACAACGGAGACGGAACAGACGGATACCGAGGATGAGTCGCGTGAAGAATATAGAATTTCCTTTGTAGAATTGCCGAAAGTCGCGGGCCGCAACGATGTTATAGGCAGAGATTTTTTTGCTCCCGACGACTGGCAGCATTTTGTCGATAAAAAAGGACAGAAACCGGATGGTATTGAAGAAGTGAGTGTCGTTTCAAAAAATGGTAATGAAGAAGTGATCAGAAGGATTGCCGGTAAACTTAAGCTGGAGGCAACAATCGAGATGGGCGGAACCCACCGGGCTTGGATCAACGGTGAACTGCGAAAGGTCGGGGACAAAATACCCATCGGCGACGGACCGAACAAGTATGAATGTGAAGTTATTGAAATTGAAGACAAAGTTGTAGTGATAAAGTGTGAAGAAGCAGAAATAAGGTTGTCAATAAAACTTTGAGAACGAGTAAAGAAATTGAAAAAGGAGCTAAGTTATGTATCGCGATAAGATTTCAAGAAGCAAAACCTCAATCGTAATAAAGGTGCTCTTAAGCAGCTTTGTATTAACAGCAGTAATGGCATGCACAGTGGCGGCTGCTGATTCGGCCGGTAAGCCGATTCAGTCTTTCAAATTCGAGGAAGATTTCAGCATTCGCAAAGCTCTTGCAATGCTGGGCAGCGCCTACGACAAGAACATCGTGCCCACACCACAGGTCGACGGTCAGTTGGCCTTCAGGGGACTCTCCGACGTGACCTTCGAAGACGCAATGGATGCGATTCTGGGAGATGACTTCAAGTACGAAAAAGCGGGCAATCTGATCAAGGTCTACACCAGAGACGAATACAAGAAGCTAATGTCAGATCCCGAACGAATGGTGGACAAAGTCTTCACATTGTACTTCATCACCGCGGCAGAGGCACAGAATCTCATTAGCCCGCTGCTAAGCCAATCAGCCAAGATTCAGGTTACCTCTCCGGCCGAGACGCAGATTTCCACCAGTACCGGAGGTGGTGACAGCGGCGGCGGCAGCGGATCAAGCGGAGGGTCCGGAGGAAGCTCCAGTCAAGGCGGAGGAGATGATCTGGCTTTGAACGACACACTCGTGATCTATGATTATCCCGAGAACATCGAGGCAATCGCAAAGATGCTCGAGACCGTTGACGTCAGACCCAAGCAGGTCCTCGTCGAGGCAACGATCCTAAGCGCTCTGCTGACCGAAGGAATGGAGCTTGGTGTAGACTGGAACCTGGCCGCCGGCTCAAGCCTTACCGGCGTAGGCGGTATCAAAATTGGTCAGGGCCTTACCACAGGTACTCCAGCCGAGACTACAGGATTTGCGGGCACCGAGAGCGGTTCAGGCCTGAAGGTCGGAATAACCACTGGGGATATCAGAGTGTTCATAACCGCGCTGGAATCGATTACCGACACCACCGTGCTTGCCACTCCCAAGATCATGACCGTGAACAAGCAGGAAGGTCGCGTATGGATCGGCACAAAGCTCGGTTATCGAAGCAGCACGACCATCCTTACCGGCGGCGTCGCCAGTGAAGGCGAAGTCAAGTTTTTAGAGACAGGTACGCAACTGGTCTTCAGACCTTACATTGGCAACGACGGCTATATCCGGATGGAAATCTATCCTAAGGATAGTTCAGCCACACTCAATGAAGACGGCGTCCCGACCGAAAGCACGGTCGAGATGAAATCCAACGTCATCGTCAGGGACGGAGAGACTATCGTCATCGGCGGTCTTTTCAGAAACGTCGTTACGACTTCGCGAAGCCAGGTTCCGATCCTGGGCGACATCCCTTACGTCGGCGGCCTGTTCAGGGGCACTACGGACAGTAACCAGCGTGAGGAAGTGATCGTTCTGCTGACAACTCGCATTATAGACCGTCCTGTCGAAAGCGGCGGAGAAGAAGCTGCCGAGGACGTACGTCGCAGAACGGAAGGCGCCAAGGACGCTCTGCAAAGCATCAGCAGAACTAACATGGCTGAAAACGCTTACGAGAAAGCCGCAAAATTCTACATAGAGGGCAACATCGCAGACGCCAGGCAACAGTTGAACATTGCGCTGCACCTGCGTCCGGGATACACCGAAGCGCTAAAGCTGAAGGAAAAGATCGACGCCGAGAATCCTCCTGCCGCAGCGGCCAATGATGAAGGAATGGTTGAGTACGAGGGCGCGGTTGAGGATGAAAGCGTGGTTAAGAATGAAGGCATGGCTAAGGATGAAGGCGCGGTTATCGAGAGCGCCGAATCCAAAGACGCGCCAACATGGTCGAAGAAATAGCTCCGGCCTCACAGGCTTAACCGCAATTTGAAGTAAGAGAATAATCGGAACGATTGTTTTGAAAATTACAACTCTATATGTGATAGTCACACTGGTGGTGGTGTGCAGCCTGTTGACGGCGGGCCTTATTACGCTGCGGCTCTCCGGAGATCAAACCGGTGCGCACGCAGGCGGGTTTATGCAACAGGCGCCCGTCTTGCCGGTGTGTTGTATTGCTTTGGCTTTGGGCGTGATTCTACTCGGGTGGTACTGGCTTAGACTGGCCCGAGCAATCACGTCCATAGCCGAACTTCTCGCCGATGACACGATAACCGATGCCGGCGCGCATAAAATCTCCACACTGTCGGCGGTGTCAAAGGCGGACGAATTGCAAACAGCAATCGCCGAGCGTTTCGACGAGCTTACTACTCGAATCGGCCAGTACGCAAAGCAGACCACGGAACTACAACTGCAGGTTCAACTGTCGCAAAAACGCAAACAAAACACCGAAGCGATTATTTACAGCCTTCGCGACGCCGTAATCGTTGTCGATGAATTCGATAAACTGTTAATGGCGAACGAGGCGGCCGGAAAATTGTTTGGTTTCGATTTCAGGCAGTCGCAGCACAAGCATCTCGGCGAGCTTATAAAAGATGACAAGCAGCAATTTGCGGACTTTCTGAGTCAAAGCAAACAAAGCAAGGGCCAGGCGACCAGGCAGGAAATCGCGTTCGCGGACGAGTCGGCACGAAGAATTTTCGATTGTATTGTCTCATGTGTTTACGATCAGGACCGGAAACTCTGCGGAGCAGTGGCGGTCATGCACGACATAACGCGGGAAAAGGAAATCTCGCAGATGAAGAACGATTTCGTGGGGCACGTCTCGCACGAGTTGAAAACGCCGCTTGCCTCCATCACCGCGTACTCAGAGATGCTGGTGGACGGCGAAGCCGAAGATGAAGAAACGAGAAGGGAATTCTACTCGATTATACAAAAACAGGCCGAAAGGCTGAGACGTTTGATAGAAGACATCCTGAACACCTCGCGCATAGAATCGGGCCTCATAAAGGTAAATAAAGAGCCGATCAGTTTGACGATACTGATCGAAGAACAGTTGCAGATGATAAAAAGCTACGCTGAGGAGAAGAACATTACCGTCGCCGGACAGAAGCCGATCGTTTTCGACCAGGTGGAGGTCGATCGAGATATGATTTCTCAGGTTGTCGTCAATCTGCTCAGCAACGCGGTAAAGTACACACCCGCAGGCGGATCGGTAAAGGTGGATACTCAAGTCGACGACGCCGCGTCATTGGCGCGGGTCACCATCACGGACACCGGGGTCGGTATTCCCGCCGATGAGATCGAACACGTCTTCGACAAGTTTTACAGGGTCGGCGTCAACAAGAAGCAGGCCAAGGGCACAGGGTTGGGTCTTAATCTGGTCAAGCAAATAGTTGAAAAAGTTCACAACGGCCGGGTCTTTGTTACGAGCCGGGTCGGTGAAGGCAGCACTTTCGGATTCGAATTGCCTCTGGCGACGGAGAATGTCGCCGCTGCGAAATAGGTGCTGTCAACGAAAAAAACAGGTTTTATCAACTTACTGGAGGAAGGATAATGGCGGACAAAACAGTGCTGGTTGTGGATGATGAGATACATATTGTTCACGTGGTGGCGATAAAACTTCGCAACAACGGCTATGAGGTAATCTCGGCCGACAACGGCGTCGAGGCTCTCGAGACGGCGCTAAGAGATAAGCCCGACATAATCGTGACCGATTATCAGATGCCGGCCATGACGGGTCTCGAGCTTGTGGGCAAGCTGCGCGAGCACGAAGAGACTAAGAATACGCCGATAATAATGCTTACCGCAAGGAGTTTTGCCATTTCGCAGGAGCAGAAGGATGAATTAAAGATACAGGGGTGTCTCAGCAAACCGTTCAGCCCGAAGGAATTGTTAGGCAACATAGAGGACATTCTCTATCAAAAAGAGCTGGTGGGCGACAATTAGTATCGCCGGGCAAAGGAGGACCGTACAGACGATATGGCGACAACGATTGGAAAAAGTATAAGCTCATTGCGGGTGCGGGAGCTGGAGCGGTTCGGAGCGGCGATGGAAGGTTTCGGCGTCACTTTCGCGGTTTGTGACACCGATGGCGAACTTGCTCTGCTTCGAGAGAGCGACAGATTCACAAGCGATTCAAAACTGCTGATGGAATTGAGCAGGCAGGTGCTCGACAAGGACAATCTGGAAGATTCAGTTAATGAGCCGGGCATCGCAGTTTGGCGTCTGGGGGATACCGAAAGCATTCTGGCCGTTACGCTCAAGTCCACTCACATCGGCGGCAAGTCTCCTGAATCGGTCGCGGTGGCGCTGCTCGATCTCGGGGAGAAAGAGTCGGCGCCGGCGGACGGAGAACATTTCGCCGAGATGTTGAGGTTTCTGGCGGAGAAATTTCAGGCAGAGACAAAAGCGGAAGAGCAGATCGTAAAGGTCAGCACGGAACTGGCGCAAACTTACGAAGAACTGGTGCTGCTCCACAGGCTCAGCACCAACATGAAGGTCACCGAGGCGGACTCGAACTTCCTGCAAATGGCCTGCGACAGCCTTACGGAAATTGTCTTTGTTGAAGGCATAGCCATCCTGCTCGAAAAGGACGTGAATGGAGTGCGAAAGCTGGTAATCGCGGCCGGTTCGGGCTTAATCGACATAGACGACCAGGCGGCTGCGATTCTCCATTACCGGCTGGCCGAGGAGTTGAACGCCGGCAGGGAAGCGCTTCTCGACAGCGAGGTGGATTCGGCTTTCAAGCACGAATGGCCGGGCAAGGTCAAGAATATCATCGCCGTGCCGCTGTTCAGTAAGGAACAGGCGGAATCCCATTTTGGCGGGATTAGCCAGGACGGCAACCGGATGATGGGACTGATGGTCGCAGTCAATAGGGTCGGCAAGCAGGATTTCGACAGCACCGACATAAAACTGTTCAACTCGGTAGCCGGCGGTTGTGCCGTATTTATCCAGAACGGCAGACTTTTCAAGGACCTCAAGGAGCTGTTCATCGGCTCTCTGAAGGCACTGACCAGCAGCATCGACGCCAAGGATAATTATACGCACGGCCATTCGGAAAGAGTGGCGTTTATATCCCGTTGGATCGCCGAGCGGCTCGCAGAGCAGGAACCCCTGGAGGAAGAGCAGATCCACAGGATATATCTGGCCGGACTGCTGCACGACATCGGAAAAATAGGAATAGACGAAGCAGTCCTGCGCAAAAACGGAAAGCTGAACGATGAAGAGTTCGCCAGCATAAGAAGGCATCCTTCGATAGGAGCGGGTATTCTACGCGAAATAAAACAAATGCGTGACATTGTTCCGGGCGTGCTTTCTCACCATGAAAGAATTGATGGAAGGGGATATCCGGAGGGCCTGGCCGGCGACAAGATACCTCTGATGGGGAAGATCGTCGGGCTTGCCGACAGTTTCGACGCGATGACTTCGAAGAGAACCTATAGAAATGCTATGAATATCGACAAAGCGCTTGCTGAAATAGAAAAAGGGTTGGGAACGCAGTTTGACGAGAGAATCGGAACAATATTTCTCGCCGGTGACATCGGCATTCTCTGGAGCACGATGCAGGACGGTTTCAATAAAACACACGATGGCAAGAGTCCCGGAGATTATGGAACTGCGGCCATAGGAACACTTTTGATATGAAACTGAAGGTACAAGACTATAACGACGTTACAGTCGTGGAGCTTCACGGCGATCTCGACAGTGACGTAGTTGAAATGTTTCAGGACGCGATAATCGACATCGTATCCAAAGACAGAGTCGGTATCGTGCTCGACATGAGCAACGTTGGATTCATCGACAGCGAGGGACTCGAACAGTTGCTCTGGGCCCGTGACTACTGCAACGAGAACATGCGCGAGCTGAGGCTGGCCGGACTCGATGAGAACTGCCTGAGAATCCTTGAAATAACTCGGCTGGCAAGCGAATTCGCTCATTATAACGAACTCACCGAGGCGGTGAAGAGCTTCGCATAAGAGCGTCGAATCAGAGAAATGGAAAAATGAGCCAGATAGCGGTTGAAAACAAAACCCAGCTCGGACAATTGTTGCTCGAACGAGGCGTCGTAACCGACGAGCAGATCGAGAGGGCTCTGGCCGAACAGAAAGAAAAAGGCCATCGCAAGCTGCTCGGCGAGCTTCTGGTCGAGATGGGCTACTGCACGGAAAACCAGATAGCCGCGGCGCTGGCCAGGGCTTACGGCGTGCCGTACGCGCAGGTGGGACCCAAGATCTGCGATCCCAAGGTGCTGGAGAAGCTGCCGAGGGATTTTCTCGAAGAGCACATCGTTCTGCCGCTGTTCGAGGTTCACGGCGTGCTCACAGCGGCGGTCTGCGAACCGGCAAACGTCTTTTTGATGGATGAAATAGAACGCATAAGCGGCTGCCAGGTGCAGATAGTCTGCTCGACGAGCAAGGACATCAAGGCCACGCTGCAAACTTACCTGCCCGCCGCGAACGTCTTTGTTATCGACGATATTATCGACGACGACGGACTCGAGGACTTCTCGCTCATCGAGAATATCACGCAGGATATAAGCAATCTCGAAGAGATAGCGGGCCAGTCGCCCGTTGTCAAGCTGGTCAACTACCTGCTCTACAACGCCGTGCGCGAGAACGCCAGCGACATCCACATAGAACCGGACGACAAGCAACTGCGGGTCCGCTATCGGGTGGACGGAAGGTTATACGAAAAGATAGACCTGCCATATCAAATGCACGCGGCGATTGTCTCTCGTGTTAAGATCATGTCGGAACTGGACATCGCCCAGCGGCGTCTGCCGCAGGACGGCGGCATTCACGTGCTGGTCGAAGGCAGGCCGATCGACCTGCGAGTCTCCGTCATGCCGGGCAACTTCGGCGAAAAGGTCGTTATAAGAGTAATCGATCCGCAGAAGGTTCTGTTCAACCTCGAATCGCTCGGATTCACCTTAGAGAATCTAAAGCTGTTCCGCAGAGTCATTCAAGCGCCGAACGGCATAGTTCTGGTGACCGGTCCGACCGGTTCGGGCAAGAACACCACGCTCTACGCCGCACTGAGCGAGCTGAACACCGAAGACGTCAATATTTGCACGGTCGAAGACCCTGTCGAGTGTAATATCGCCGGCATAAATCAGTTCCAGGTGAATCAGGCCGCGGGTTTTGAATTCTCAACCGCCCTGCGAAGCCTGCTCCGACAGGACCCGGATATAATAATGGTCGGTGAAATCCGCGACCAGGCAACCGCCAACATCGCGGTGCAGGCGGCGCTGACGGGGCACCTCGTACTCTCGACGCTGCACACGAACGACGCCCCCGGAGCGGTGACGCGGCTGCTGGACCTGAACATCGCACCGTACCTGGTGAGCGCTTCACTGATCGCGATCCTGGCCCAGCGACTCGTGCGAAAGATATGCCCCAAGTGCAAGACGGAATACGAGCCGCCATCGAGCATACGGAAAATAGTCGAAAAAGTCGGCGGCGAGTTCGATGAATTCTGTCGCGGCGTCGGTTGTAAGAAATGCCGCAACACCGGTTATTCGGGCAGAATCGCCATTCACGAACTGTTTGTGCCGAACGACCAGATTATGGAGATGATAAACGAAGGATCAAGCCTCAAAAAGCTCCGTGCTAAGGCGCTCGAAAACGGAATGGTCCCGCTCAAAACAGACGGTATAGAAAAGGTCCGAGCGGGAATCGTATCGATCGAGGAAGTTCTAAGAACAACACAAGCGGAGGTATAACTCGTATTGCGTGATTCGTATTGTGTCCGCCGAAAGGCGTCCCATAGGGAGTTCGTGCACGCAATACGCAAAACGCGATACGCAAAACGAATTATGAGTGCTTCAGCGACAAAAACTGAACAAAAGTCTCAGGCAACGCAGACGAATAAGGCGCCGGCAATGGCCGAGCCGCCAGGGTTCGATGCAGACCTGAATACCCGGATAAACAAAGACTTCGGAAAAGCCTGGCAACAACAAGTTCACAGCGCGACCGAACCGGAGCTGCAAAGGAGCAGGGTAAAATCCGCCGAACTCATATTATTTACCACGCAACTTTCGGTAATGCTCGACAGCGGCGTGGTGCTCAGCGATGCTCTCGACGCCATAGCCGAATCTTCCGCAGTAAGCAAACATGCAACGTTCAAGTCGGTGATTTCGGCAGTCGCCGAAAAGGTCAAGAGCGGCGAGAGTTTCTCGAAGGCCCTGGCCGCTTATCCGAATATCTTCAGCGTTATGTTCATCAGCATGGTCAGGGCTTCCGAAGCATCCGGGAGAATGGGCGAGATGCTCAACATTCTTGCCGGGTATCTGAACTTCGAGTCCGAGACCCGCAAGCGAATAAAAGGCGCGCTGACGTATCCCTTTATCATGGCGCTTATGGCGGTCGCGGCGACCGGGACGCTGATGTTCTTCGTATTGCCGCGGTTCATGGGAATCTACGAAGCAAGGGGCGCCGCCCTGCCGAAGCTCACGCAAGTGCTGGTCGGCTTCAGCAAGCTGCTGGGCAATTTCGAGTTCATGACCGGAGCGGTCACCACGATAATCCTCGCCTCCTTCGGCCTGTATTATTGGGCCGGGACGCTGACGGGCCGGCGGGTGATAGACTACATCAAGATCAACACGCCCGTGATCGGAACTATGTTCGTGGACACCGTTGTGACGCGCAGCATGCGAATAATGGCGACGATGGTCAACACCGGCGTTAGCCTGCTCGATTCGATAGAGGTCATGCAGGGATCGTGCCGCAATTACTACTTCCAGCGGCTCTGGATGAACGTCGACAAGAAAATCCGTGACGGCTACCAGTTGTCCGAGTCAATACAGATCTCGCCCGGCAACGAGCTGATCGCGCCGGGCATCCTCCAGATGCTCCGGGCCGGCGAAAAAAGCGGCAAGCTCGGCGAGGTCTGCGACAAGGTTTCGGTCTTCTACGAGAAGAAGCTCGAAAACTCGATCAAAAACGTCATGGCACTGATAGAGCCGGTGATGATTACGATCATGGGCATCATAATCGGAACAATCGCAATCGCCCTGCTCCTGCCGGTCTTCAGAATCTCAAGCGTTATTGCACATTAGGTCGTAGTGACGCCGTAAGGCGTTGTTTAAGAATGCCCTCACGGGCACACTACGAACGGCGTATTGCGTAGAGATGGGTCTCTCCTCTCCCGACCTTCATTCCGAGTATTGCGTAGGATATGCAAAATTCATTTTGCACACGCTGGACAACCGTCCTTCTCAACATGTCGGGTGCGATCCATCGAACCATTTCCACTGTATCTGATCCTTTTTGTCATTGCTGCGAAAGATTGTCATTCCTGCGAAAGATTGTCATTCCTGCGAAAGATTGTCATTCCTGCGGAGGCAGGAATCCAGTTGCTCACGATTATGGATTCCCGCCTTCGCGGGAATGACAGGAATGGGCGGGAATGACAGCGCGGCGTGTTGGTTTCAGCCACAAATTCCCTTGCCTGCCCTGCAACAATCTGCTATATTAGCATTAATGAGGATTCGCATATAGGAGGCCACCGATATGTCGAGCAGACCGAACCGCCCGGCGTTCTTCACAGCGTCAGCACTCCTGCTCTCGGCAATATGCACCATCGCCCCGGCAAAAACCATCTACGTCGACGACGACGCCGCCGGCGCCAACGACGGCACAAGCTGGAGCGATGCGTACGCTTTCCTGCAGGACGCCCTTGCGGATGCAAATTCCGCCGATAAGCCTGTCGAGATTCTAGTTGCACAGGGAACGTATACACCCGACAAAGGAGCTGACCGAACAGCCGGCCATAGAGAGGCAACATTCCAACTAATCAACGGAGGTAGAATCGTCGGCGGATATGCTGGTATAAGAGAATCCGATCCGAATGAACGGAATATCGAACTTTACGAGACTATCCTAAGCGGCGACCTCCAAAGTGATGACATTCCTCTACCTTTGGAAAGTTTTTTGGAGTGCTTCACCGGTCGCATGGTGCGTCTCGAAAATGGATGTGAGACTTTCGATTTCGACGGCGACTCTCACATTGACGATTCCGACATGACGGCCCTGTTAAATGAACATAACTATGGCGACAATAGTCATCATGTTGTAACAGGAAGCGGGACAGATCCAAATGCAGTCATTGACGGTTTCATTGTTACAGGGGGGAATGCAGAGCCATATCTTCCTATTGAGCCAACTCAACATCAGCCTGCCGGTGGCGGTATGTATAATCTTCATGGAAATCCGAACGTTCTAAACTGTACATTCAGAGGAAACCTGGCTGGTAACGGCGGTGGAATACATAACGCAGGTGGCAATCCCAGATTTCTTAACTGTACCTTTTACAAGAATGTGGCGCGCGAGATAACTTCAAAGAATTATGATATTATTGTAGTTGAGAACGGGCTTGGCGGAGCATTATTTAACAGCACTGGATGCACCTCAGAAATTATTGACTGCAAATTTATCGAAAACTCGGCTTATCGTGGTGGCGGTGTGTTCAATTATGGTAGTTCTCCCACACTAGATAGTTGCATATTTGAAGGAAACCGCGCAGAGAATTCAGGTGGTGGGATGTCCAATCATTTCAAAAGCGAGCCGGCATTGAAGAATTGTGTCTTCCTTTCTAACAATGCACATTCCGGAGCTGGAATACAAAATAGTCAAAGTAGTCCAATGCTGGTCGAATGCATATTCAATGGTAACGTAGCTGAGCAGTCAGGTGGCGGATTGGCGAACTATGACAGCGAGTCTGTTTTGGTTGGTTGCAGGTTTGTCGCAAACCAGTCATCTGTTTTCGGCGGTGGTATTTACAATAAGCAAAGCAATCCAGCGATACAACATTGTGTGTTCGCTGGAAACTCGACCAGAGACGGCGGGGGTATATATGCCTATCTAGATAGCAATCCGACATTAGTTAATTGTACGTTCGCTGATAATTTGGGAGAAAATGGAAGGGCTTTGAGCAGTGATTCGGGCAACAAAGTTAACAATATTAAACTGATAAACTGCATTCTCTGGGATGGCGGCAATGAAATATATAATCCGGATGGCTCAGAAATTACAATCAACTATACGAATTTATTTGGAGGGGCAGTTTCAATTTATGATCCATGCAATGCTGTAGTGTGGGGCATGGCAAATATTGATGAGAATCCGCTTTTTGTTGATCCAGGCTATTGGGCTAACATCAATGATCCAAACCTAATTGTCGAACCAAATCATCCCGATGCAATCTGGGTGAATGGTGACTATCATTTGAAATCTCAGGCCGGGCGATGGGACCCGGAGAGTCAAAGCTGGGTACAGGATGACGTGACCAGTCCGTGCATCGATGCGGGCGATCCGGATAGTCCGATCGGTCACGAGCCGTTCCCGAACGGCGGTGTTATCAACATGGGCGCATACGGCGGCACTGGCGAGGCAAGTAAATCATATTTCGGCGGCCCGGTCTGCGAAACCATAATCGCCGGCGACATAAACGGCGACTGCAAAGTCGACTTCGAAGATCTTAGGATCGTGCATGAAATAACTTCCCGATTTGTATATGGTCTGGCGTAATAA